>NZ_JBGCUS010000001.1:2496666-3120833 GCF_041415945.1 Ancylobacter sp. IITR112
GGATCAGCACGGAGCGGGGCGCCAGTTCCGCCGCCTCGCCGCCATCCCTGTCCGGCTGCGCCGTGTCGGCGGCGACGCGCCAGACGAAGCCGTCGCGCGGCTCGGGCAGAACCAGGGGCAGAAGCGCGTCTGAAGCATTGAGCGCCACCGCCACCCGGTCGGCGCTCTCCTCCGCCGTGGCGGGGGCATAGAACACCGCCACCAGCGCGCGGGTCCCCCCGTCATCCCAGCGCACCGTGCCGCCGGAAGGCGAGCGCCATTCCACATCGGCGATGCCGCTGCCATCGGGCGGGCGCCCGGTCAGCGGCGCGTCGCCGCGCAGCGCGCGATGGGCGAGGCGCAGCTTCACCAGCCGGGCGGTGAAGGCGGCGAGTTCGCCGTCCATCGCCGCCCAGTCGAGCCAGGTCAGTTCATTGTCCTGCGCATAGGCATTGTTGTTGCCGGCCTGCGAGCGCCCGCATTCGTCGCCCATGGTCAGCATCGGCGTGCCGCGCGCGGCCAGCAGCGTCGCCAGCAGCGCCCGCGCATCGCCGCGCCGGGCGGCGATGATGGCGGCATCGTCGGTTCGGCCCTCGACGCCGTGGTTCCAGCTCACATTATTGTCGGTGCCGTCGCGGTTATGCTCGCCATTGGCGTCGTTATGCTTGGCCGAAAACGCGACGAGATCGGCCAGGGTGAAGCCGTCATGGGCGGTGACGAAATTGATGCCGCGCGAGAGCGGGCGGTGGCGCCCGGCGAAGATGTCGGCGGAGCCGGCGAGCCGCGTCGCCAGTTCGCCCACCACCCCGGCATCGCCGCGCCAGAAATGCCGCGCCGTGTCGCGGAAATGGTCGTTCCATTCGCCCCAGAGAGGCGGAAAGCGCCCGACCTGGTAGCCGCCCGGTCCGATGTCCCAGGGTTCGGCGATCAGCGCGAGGTCGCGCAGCACAGGGTCCTGCTGCATGGCGGCGAGGAACGGCGCCTCCATGTCGAACCCGTCGGGCCGGCGCCCAAGCGTGGCGGCGAGGTCGAAGCGGAAGCCGTCGAGCCCGCAGGCCGCCCAGCGCCGCAGCGCATCCAAGGCGAGGCGCAGCACCGGCGCCCGCTCCAGCGCCAGCGTGTTGCCCGTGCCGGCATCGTTGATCAGGCGGGAGGGATCGTCGGCGGCGTGGCGGTAATAGGTGGCGTTGTCGAGCCCGCGCAGGCTCAGCGTCGGACCGAAGGCATCGCTCTCGCCGGAATGGTTCAGCACCACGTCGAGCACCACGGCAATGCCGGCCGCGTGCAGGGCGGCGATGGTGCGGGCGATCTCCTCGAAGCCGCCGGGCGCGAGGCGCGGATCGGGTGCGCCGAACAGAACGGGGTTGTAGCCCCAGTAATTGCTCAGCCCCAGCGGCGGCAGATGCCGCTCGTCGATCCAGGCCATGGCGGGCATAAGCTCCACCGTGGTGACGCCGAGCCGCACCAGATGGTCCAGCGCCGCCGGTTCGGCCAGCCCGGCGAAGGTGCCGCGCAGCGCCGGCGGAATCGCCTCCTGCCGCATGGTGAAGCCGCGCACATGGAGCTCATACAGCACCTGCCGGTCCCAGCGGAACGTGGGACGGACCGCCGCCGCCGTCCCCTCTTCCGCCAGCACGATCGCCTTGGGCAGCGCGAAGGCGCTGTCGGTCTCGTCGCGCAACGCGCCGCTGGCGCGGTTGTCGAACAAGGCCGCGTCCAACCGGAACGGCCGGTCGAGCCGGCGCGCATAAGGATCGACCAGCAGCTTGGCCGGGTTGAAGCGGTGCCCCTGTTTCGGCGCCCACGGCCCCGCCGCCCGCAATCCGTAGCGCGCGCCCGCCGCCACGCCGGCAATATGGCCGTGGAACACGTCGCCGGTGCGCTCCGGCAAAGCGAGGCGGGCGATCTCGGCCTCGCCCGCTTCGTCGAACAGACAGAACTCGATGCGCGTCGCATGGGCGGAGAACACCGCCACATTGACGCCGCGCGCGTCGAGGGTGACGCCGAGCGGCTCGGGGCTTCCGGGGGTGAGGGTGAGGTCGCTCACCCCGCCCGCTCCGCCGCCAGCGTGCGGAACAACGTGTTGTATTGGCCGGCCGCCCGCTGCCAGGACACGTCGGTCGTCATGGCGTTGCGCTGCAGCTTCTGCCAGAGCGCCTTGTCCTGCCACAGACCGGCGACGCGCTTGAGCGCGATCTGCAGCGCCGGGGCGGTGACCGGCGAGAACTGCACGCCGGTGCCGACGCCAGCGGTGCGTGCCATCTCGTTCACGTCGATCACCGTATCGGCCAGCCCGCCGACGCGCGCCACCAGCGGCAGCGCGCCATAGCGCAGGGCGGAAAGCTGGGTCAGCCCGCAGGGCTCGAAGCGCGAGGGCACGATCAGCACATCCGCCCCCGCCTGGATGCGGTGCGCCACGCCCTCATCATAGCCGAGCTGCACCCCGACGCGGCCGGGATGGGCATGGGCGGCGGCGGCGAAGCGGCCGGCGAGGTCGGCATCGCCCGCACCGAGCAGCACCATCTGCGCGCCGAGACCCAGCAGCGTGTCGAGGCTGTCGGCAAGAAGATCGAGCCCCTTCTGCCAGGACAGGCGGCTGACCACGCCGAACAGCAGCGCCTCCGGGTCGGCCTCCAGCCCGAATGCCTCCTTCAGCGCCACCTTGTTCGCCACCCGCGCCTTCAGCGTCTTGGCGTCGAAGGGCTTGGCGATCAGCGTGTCGGTGGCGGGGTTCCAGCCGGTATCGTCAAGCCCGTTGAGAATGCCCGACAATACCGGCGCACGCGCATTCAGCAGCCCGTCGAGCCCCATGCCGGCGTCGGGCAGGAGGATTTCCCCGGCATAGCCCGGCGAAACGGTGGTGATGCGGTCCGCCAGTTGCAGCCCGGCCTTGAGGTAGCCGACCATGCCGTAATACTCGACCCCGTGCAGGCCGAAGGCGTGGCCGGGCAGGCCGAGCATGGGGAAATCATGCGCCGGGAACTGCCCCTGGAAGGCGATGTTGTGAATGGTCATCACCGTGCCCGGCCGCCGCGTGCCGGCATAGTGCAGATAGGCCGGCGCCAGGCCCGCCTGCCAGTCATGGGCATGGACGATATCGGGCACGAAGCCGGCGATGAGCCCAAGCCCGACGCCGGAGGCGACCGCGCCCAGCGCCGCGAAGCGCCGCGCATTGTCGCCCCAGTCCGCGCCGTCCGGCCCGGCATAGGGCCCGCCGGGCCGGTCATAGAGATGCGGCGCCTCGATCACGAACAGATCGAGCCCGCCCGCCCTGGCGGCGAGCAGCGTCGCCGGCCCGCCGAACAGATCGTCGAAGCGGTGCGCCGGCGCCGCCTCGGTCAGCTTCGCCATCACGGCGGGATAGCCGGGAATGAGCGTGCGCAACTCGACATCGTGATGCGCCAGCGCCGCCGGCAGTGCGCCGGCGACATCGGCGAGACCGCCGGTCTTGATCAGCGGGAAGACTTCCGAGACGACGGAAAGAACCTTGAGCGATGACACGTCCGACCCGCGCCTTGTGCCGTGAACGAAATTGCCGAGGAAGAACCGGGGCTGCCGCGGCGTCATACGCCGCCGCGGGCCGAGTGTAGAGCAGGTTTTTGTCGATCAGGTTTTAACGGTGACGTTTTCGGCCCGACCGACACGCCCCCTAGAGCGCCAGCTTGTCGATCATCTGCTGGGTGATGAGGCAGATGCCCTTTTCCGTCCGCCGGAAGCGCTTGGCGTCCAGTTCCGGGTCCTCGCCGACCACCAGCCCTTCGGGAATCCGCACATGCGAATCAATGACGACATTCTTCAGCCGCGCCGACCTGCCGATCTCGACATAGGGCAGGATCACCCCGTTCTCGATCGAGCCATAGGAGTTGATCCGAACCCCGGTGAACAGCAGCGCCCGGCGCAGCGACGAGCCGGAAATGATGCAGCCGCCCGACACAAGCGAGGAAATCGCCTGCCCGCGCCGTCCCTCGTCATCATGCACGAATTTGGCGGGCGGCGTGATCTCGGCATAGGTCCAGATCGGCCAGTCGCGATCATAGAGGTCGAGCTCCGGCACCACGCCGGTGAGGTCGATATTGGCTTCCCAATAGGCGTCCACCGTGCCGACATCGCGCCAATAGGGCGCCGTCTCCTGGTCGGAGCGCACGCAGGAGCGCGAGAAATGATGCGCCGAGGCGGTGCCGTTCTTGACGATATAGGGGATGATGTCCTTGCCGAAATCATGCGTCGACAGCGGGTCGGCGGCATCGCGGCGGAGCTGGTCGATCAGGAACTTGGTCTCGAAGACATAGATGCCCATCGAGGCCAGCGCCTTGTCCGGCCGGCCGGGCATGGCCGGCGGGTCCTTCGGCTTTTCGAGGAAGGAGATGATGCGGTCCTGCTCGTCGACATGCATGACGCCGAAGGCGCTCGCCTCGTGGCGCGGCACTTCGAGGCAGCCGACGGTCACGTCGGCGCCCGTGTCGACATGCTGCTGCAGCATGATCTCGTAGTCCTGCTTGTAGACGTGGTCGCCCGCCAGAATGATGATGTGGCGGGTGTCATAGGCCTCGATGATGTCGAGGTTCTGGTACACCGCATCCGCCGTCCCCAGATACCACATGGTTTCCGAGACACGCTGGCTGGCCGGCAACACGTCGAAGCTCTCATTGCGCTCATGGCGCAGGAAGTTCCAGCCGCGCTGCATGTGCCGGATCAGGCTGTGCGCCTGATACTGGGTGGCGACGCCGATACGGCGGATGCCGGAATTGATGGCATTGGACAAGGTGAAGTCGATGATGCGCGACTTGCCGCCGAAATAGACGGCCGGCTTGGCGCGGCGGTCGGTGAGTTCCATCAGGCGGCTGCCGCGGCCGCCGGCAAGGACATAGGCCATCGCCGAGCGGGCCAGTGGAGCATTCGGTAGCGTCGGCCGTGCCATGTCGCGTGGTCTCCCTCAGTTGCTCTGTTCCGGCTCGTCGCGTTCGGCGGCGCGCGTTTCCGGTTCCCAAATGAAATACAGCGTGGCGAGCGGCGGCAGCGTCAGCCGGGCGCTGGCAGGTAGGCCGTGCGCGGGTTCCTCGCCTGCATCGACGCCGCCGAGATTGCCCATGCCGGAGCCGCCATAAAGGTCGGCATCGGTGTTGAGGATTTCGCGCCAGCGGCCGGCACGCGGCAGGCCGAGGCGGTAATCATGGCGCGGCACGGGGGTGAGGTTCGCCACCATCACCACGGGCGCGTCGCCCTCCTCGCCGAAGCGCGCCCAGGCGAACACCGATTGCGCGCTGTCGTCGACCACGATCCAGCGGAACCCCTCGGGCTCGCAGTCGCGCACATGCAAGGCGGGCGTGTCGCGGTAGATCAGGTTGAGGTCGCGCACCAGAAGCTGCATGCCGCGATGATAGGGGCCCATGCCGGCAAGATGCCAGTCGAGCGAGCGCTCCTCGCTCCATTCCCGGCGCTGGGCGAATTCCTGGCCCATGAACAGCAGCTTCTTGCCGCAATAGGCCCACATCATCCCGTAGGCGGCGCGCATATTGGCGAATTGCTGCCAGTCATCGCCGGGCATGCGCGAGAGAATGGTGCCCTTGCCATGCACCACCTCGTCATGGGAGAGCGGCAGCACGAAATTCTCGGAAAAGGCATAGGTGATGCCGAAGGTCACCCGGTTGTGGTGCCAGGGGCGATAGACCGGATCGAGCGACATGTAGTCGAGCGTGTCGTGCATCCAGCCCATGTTCCACTTGAAGCCGAAGCCGAGCCCGCCGGCGAAGACGGGCTGCGAGACCCCGGCCCAGGAGGTGGATTCCTCGGCGATCACCACCGTGCCGGGATGTTCGGCATAGATGGTCTCGTTGGCGCGGCGCAGGAACGACACCGCGTCCTTGTTGTCGTTGGAGCCGTCGGGGTTGGGCGACCATTCCCCGTGCTTGCGCGAATAGTCGAGATAGAGCATCGACGCCACCGCATCCACGCGCAGCCCGTCGACATGGAAGCGGTCGAGCCAGTAGAGCGCGTTGGCGATCAGCATATTGGCGACTTCGCGCCGGCCGAAGTCGTAGATCGCCGTATTCCAGTCCGGGTGGAAGCCGCGCTGCGGGTTGGGGTGCTCATAGAGCGGCCCGCCGTCGAAATGCGCCAGACCGTGAATGTCGGTGGGGAAATGTGCCGGCACCCAGTCGAGGATCACCGACAGGCCGGCCGCATGCGCCTTGTCGACGAAGCGGGCGAAGCCGGCCGGGTCGCCGAAGCGGCTGGTCGGCGCGAACAGGCCGATCGGCTGGTAGCCCCAGGAGGCGTCGAGCGGGTGCTCGGAAATCGGCAGCAATTCGAGATGGGTAAAGCCCATCCACTGCGCATAGGGAATAAGCTGGTCGGCGAGTTCGTCATAGGTGAGGAAGCGGTTATCCTCGCCGCGCCGCCATGACCCCAGATGCACCTCATAGGTGCTCATCGGCTTGCGCCGCGCCTCGCCCTGCGCGCGGGCGGCGACATGGGCGTCGTCGGTCCAGGTGAAATTGTCGGTACGCGCCACCACCGAGCCGGTCGCCGGCCGGAACTCGCCGGCAAAGCCGAACGGATCGGCCTTGAGCGGCAGCAGCCGCCCGTCGGCGGCGACGATCTCATATTTGTAGATCGCCCCCTCGGTGACGCCGGGGGCGAAGATTTCCCACAGCCCGCTGTCGACGCGCTTGCGCATCTGGTGCCGGCGGCCGTCCCAAAGGTTGAAGTCGCCGACCACGGAGACGCGCGCGGCGTTCGGCGCCCAGACGGCGAAGCGCACGCCCTCTATGCCCTCATGGCGGTCGGGATGCGCGCCGAGCCGCTCATACAGCGTGCGGTGGGTGCCCTCGACCAGCAGGTGGTCGTCGAGCGGGCCGAGCACGGGCGGGAAGGAATAGGGATCGTCCAGCTCCCACGTCCCGCCGGCGTTGCCCGCTCGCAGGCGATAGCGCGCCCAGGCGGGACGGCCGGGCACCAGCACCTCGAAGAACCCCGCCTCATGGCGGCAGTCAAACGCCGCGAAGGGCGTGCCATCCGGCTCGATCGCGTCCAGCCTCTGCGCGTCCGGCACGAAGGCGCGCAGCACGAGCCCGTCCTCGGACTGGTGCGGACCCAGCAGCGCGAAGGGGTCGTGATGGCGGCCTGCGACGAGAGCCTCGACCTCCCGTCCGGGTGCCTGCCATGCCTGCATCACTGCCAACCCTTCCTGAGCCGAAACACCGAGGACAAGCCCGGCGCGCAGGTAAGGTTCCTCTACCGCCAACACAAAGTCCACTGGTCGCAGCCGCCTGTCGCGGCATCAGGTTAATGCCGGGCCCGCCCCTGGCGGGGCGGACCGGCCGTCGCGGGAGAGCGGCCGCCGGGCCGGGCCCGGCGGCGCCAGAGCTTCAGCGCACCGGGCGCACCGGCACGTTCCAGATGTCCTTGGCGTATTCGGAAATGGTCCGGTCGGAGGAGAACCAGCCCATATTGGCGGTGTTGATGGCGCTCGACGTCCACCACGCCGCCCGGTTGTTCCAGCGCTGGTCGACCTTGCGCTGGGCGTCCCAATAGGCGTCGAAATCCGTCGTCACCAGGAAGTAGTCATGGTAGCGCAGCGCGTCGACCAGCGGCTTGAAGCGCTCCGGCTCGTCGGGCGAGTACACACCGGAGCCGACCGCGTCCAGCACCTCGCCGAGATGGTGCGAGTTGCGGATCGAGCCGGCCTCGTCGACCCCGGCGGCGCGGCGCTGCTCCACCTCGTCGGCGGTGAGGCCGAAGATGAAGATGTTGTCGTCGCCGACATGCTGCTTGATCTCGACATTGGCGCCGTCGAGCGTGCCGATGGTCAACGCGCCGTTCAGCGCCATCTTCATATTGCCGGTGCCGGAGGCTTCCATGCCGGCGGTGGAGATCTGCTCCGACAGGTCCGCCGCCGGAATCACCACCTCGGCCAGCGAGACATTGTAGTTCGGCAGGAACACGACCTTCAGCAGGTCCTTCACCGTCGGGTCGTCATTCACCACCTTGGCGACATCATTGGCCAGCTTGATGACGAGCTTGGCCATCTGGTAGCTCGCCGCCGCCTTGCCGGAGAAGATCTTCACCCGCGGCGCCCAGGCCCGCGCCGGATTGGCGCGCATGGCGTCATAGAGCGCGATGGTCTCCAGAATGTTCAGCAACTGGCGCTTATATTCGTGGATGCGCTTGATCTGCACGTCGAACAGCGCGCCGGGATTGACCTTGATGTCCAGCCGGTCGCGGATGAGCCGGGCGAGCGCCACCTTGTTCTGCCGGCGCACCGCGATCAGCCGGTCGTGAAGCGACGAATCGCCCGCCACCGACTCCAGCCGCTTCAGCTCGGAAGCGTCGTCCAGCACCGCCGGGCCGCACACATCGACCAGCAGATTCGTCAGGCCGGGATTGGCCTGATAGAGCCAGCGGCGGAAGGTGATGCCGTTGGTCTTGTTGTTCATCCGCTCCGGGAACAGGCGGTAGAAATCCTTGAACACCGTCGTGGTCATCAGGTCGCTGTGCAGCGCCGCGACACCATTGATCGAGTGCGAGCCGAGGAAGGCGAGATTGCCCATCCGCACGCGCCTTCCATGGTCTTCCTGGATCAGCGACACCGACCCCAGCAGCGCGTCGTCGCCGGGGAACTGGGCCCGCACCTTTTCCAGATGCTTGGCGTTGAGCTGATAGATGATCTGCATGTGGCGCGGCAGCACCCGCTCCATCAGCGGCACCGGCCAGGTCTCAAGCGCCTCCGGCAGCAGCGTGTGGTTGGTGTAGGAGATGGTCCGCACCGTGATGTCGAACGCCTCGTCCCACTCGATGTCGTTCTCGTCCACCAGCACCCGCATCAGCTCCGCCACCGCGATGGCGGGATGGGTGTCGTTGAGCTGGATCGCCACCTTGTCGGGCAGCGAGCGCACATCGCCGAAGCTGTCGACATGGCGGCGGATCAGGTCATGCAGCGAGGCGGCGGTGAAGAAATATTCCTGCCGCAGCCGCAATTCCTGCCCCGCCGGCGTGGCGTCGGAGGGGTAGAGCACCTTGGAGATCGCCTCGGCCTTCACCTGGTTGACCAGCGCGCCGACATGGTCGCCCTGGTTGAAGGCGTCGAGCCGGATCGGGTCGGCCGCGCGGGCTGACCACAGGCGCAGCGTGTTCACATGCCGCCCGCGCCAGCCGACGATGGGCGTGTCATAGGCGACCGCCTCCACCGTCTCGGCGGGATGCCACACCTGCTTCTTGCGGTCGCCGCCCAGCGCCACCGCCTCGACCGAACCGCCGAAGCCGATGTCGTAATAAACCTCCGGCCGCTCGAACTCCCAGGGATTGCCGAAGGACAGCCAGTCCTCGGGATATTCCTGCTGCCAGCCATTCTTGATCATCTGGCGGAACAGGCCGTTCTCGTAGCGGATGCCATAGCCATAGGCGGCGATGGACAGCGTCGCCATGCTGTCCATGAAGCAGGCGGCGAGGCGCCCGAGGCCGCCATTGCCCAGCGCCGCGTCCGGCTCCACCTGCCGCAGCCGGTCGAGATCGACGCCGAGATCGCCCAGCGCCGAGCGCGCCGTCTCCAGCATCTCGATATTGGTCAGCGCGTCGAACAGCAGCCGGCCGATGAGGAATTCCAGCGAGAGGTAATAGACCCGCTTGCGGCCTTCCGAATAGGTCTGGCGGGTGGAAGTGATCCAGCGGTCGACGATGCGGTCGCGGGTGGCGAAGGCGGTGGCGAGAAACCAGTCGCGGTCGCTCGCGGCGGCGGGATTCTTGCCCACCGCATAGGTGAGCTTGGAGATCACCGCGGCACGGAACTTGGCGACCTCGTCGCCCTGCGCGGAAATCGGGCGGGCGGGTGTCTCCGGCGTGTCCAGCATCTTCTCTTCCACCTCAACTGACATGTGCAGCTTGTGCTCCCCTTGCGATGCCTGCCGCGAACGGTCAGGCGCCGCCTGCTCTCACCCGTGGCGGATGCAACCTTTCGGCCAACTCAGCCGGCACGGGGCTCCCTTTCCAGCGCGGCGAGGGCGATCACCAGCCATCCCAGGATGAGCATAGTACCGCCGATCGGCGCGGCCATCGGAAAAAGAACGATCTCCCACAGCGCCCGCAGCCCCAGCGCGCCGCTGAACAGCAGCGTACCCAGCGCGATGATGCCGGCGCCGACACTGGCGAAGGACCAGCCCGGCCCGCGCCGGGCCGCCAGCGCGCAGCCCCCCACCACCGCGCTCGCCCCCAGCATGAGGAAGGTGGCGGCCGTGGTCAAATTCGGATCGGCATTCAGATGCGCCCCCGCCGCCGCGGCCGCCACCCCGGCCGCGCCCATCAGGCCGGCGAGAAAGACGAGGAATCGGCGAAAGGCGTTCATGGCGAGGCTCCGTATGTCTGGCCGTCCGTGGCGATGGCGTGGAAGAAGGTTCCCGAAACCCGCCCCCGGCGGCTTCCTGCAGGCCCCATCTCCTTACCCTGCCCATCGCTCAGCGCGACCAGCGGCGCATCGTCGCCGGCTTGTGTGACGCTGGCATAATGGAACTCGTGGCCGCGCAGCCTTGTCCCCGCCGGCCCCAGCGGCGAGGCATGCAGAGTCACCGCGCGGCGATAGCCGAGATTGAGCCGGCGGCGGGCGAAGCTGGTGGCGTGGCCGAGCAGGCCGAGCATGGGGTGGCTCCTGCCCTCCGCGTCCTCGATCGCCTCGCCCAGCACCATGAAGCCCCCGCATTCGCCGTGCACCGGCCGGGTCCGGGCAAAGGTCCGCACCCCATCGAGAAAGCGGAAGGCTTGCGCGAGCCTTTCCCCGTGCAGTTCGGGGTAGCCGCCGGGCAGCCAGCAGGCATCCGCCGCCGAATCGGGCGCCTCGTCGGCCAGCGGCGAGAAGGGCAGGATTTCCGCCCCCGCCCGCCGCCAGCCGGCCATCACATGCTCATAGGCGAAGGAAAAGGCGACATCGCGCGCCAGGGCGATGCGCTGGCCCGGCGGCGCCAGTGCCGCCGGCGCCGCGCCGGCCGGGTTCACCGGCGCGCCGAGCGCGGTGAGCGCGTCGAGGTCGATGTGCTTTTCCGCCCGTTCCGCCAGCGCCGCCAATTGCGCGGCCAGCGCGGGGTGCTCCTCCGCCTGCACGAGGCCGAGATGGCGCTCGGGCAGCCGCACCGCCCCGTCGCGCGGCAGGCTGCCGAGAATCGGGATGCCGAGCGCCGCGATGGCCGCGCTCGCCTGCGCCCGGTGCCGCTCGCTCGCCACCTGGTTGAGGATCACCCCGGCGATGCGCACGCGCGGGTCATGGCCGGCGAAGCCGCGCACCACGGCGGCGGCCGATTGCGACTGGCCGGAAATGTCGAGCACCAGCGCGACCGGCAGGCCGAGCCGGGCGGCGAGGTCCGCCGCCGCGCCGCTGCGCCCGGCCTCGCCCTCGATGCCGTCGAACAGCCCCATGGAGGCTTCGATGATGACCGTGTCCGCCGCCTCCGCCGCCTCCGCCGCCAGCGCGTCGATCAGGGCGGGCGGCATGGCGAAGCTGTCGAGGTTGAGCCCCGGCCGCCCGGTGGCGGCGGCGTGGAAGGCGGGGTCGATATAGTCCGGCCCCGACTTCGCCACCCGCACCCGCACGCCGCGCGCCCGCAGCGCCGCCGCCACGCCGAGCGTCACCGTGGTCTTGCCCGAGCCGGAGCGCGGCGCGGCGATGATGAAGGCGCGGGCGGTCATGCGGCGGCTCCGGCTGAAGCATCCTTCTGGCGCTCCCTCATTCCCGCCCCCGGAAACGGCGCTGATAGGCGGCGTCATAGAGCGCGCTCTCGCGGAAATCCTCCGGCGCCAGCGCCCGGCCGACCATGATGAGCGCTGTGCGCTCCACCGGCTCGGCCGCCACCTTGGCTACGATGTCGGCCAGCGTGCCCCGGATCACCCGCTCGCCCGGCCGGCTCGCCTCCACCACCACGGCGACCGGGCACTCCGGCCCGTAGAGCGGCATCAGTTCCGCCACCACCTGTTCCAGCGCATGGATGGCGAGATGGATGGCGAGCGTCGCTCCCGTGGCGCCGAAGGCCGCCAGCGTCTCGCCGGCCGGCATGGCCGAGGCGCGGCCGGAGACGCGGGTGATGACGAGGCTCTGCGCCAGCCCCGGCACGGTGAATTCCCGCCCCAGCACCGCGCTCGCCGCCGCGAAGGCCGGCACGCCGGGGGTGAGCGTGTAGGCGATGCCGCGCGCCTCCAGCCGCCGCACCTGCTCGGCCACCGCCGAATAGATCGAGAGGTCGCCCGAGTGCAGCCGCGCCACGTCCTGCCCCACCGCCTCCGCCGCCACGAATTCCGCCTCGATGTCGTCGAGCGAGAGCGGCGCGGTGTCAATGAGGCGCGCGCCCGCCGGGCACCAGGCCAGCACGTCCGGCGGCACGATGGAGCCGGCATAGAGGCACACCGGGCAGCGGGCGATGAGATCGCGCCCGCGCAGCGTCATCAGGTCGGCCGCGCCGGGACCGGCGCCGATGAAATGCACCGTCACGGCGCCTCTCCCTTCTCCGCCTCGCGCGCGAAGGCGCAGGTCACCGGCCCCAGCACGAAGCGCGGGCCGATCAGCGTCGAGCGCCGCCCGGCCACGGCGAGTGCCGAGGCTTCCGCCACCGAGGGCACCCCCATCAGCGCCACCACCCGCTCGGAATGGGTCATCGCCCGCGTGCCCGCCGCCTCCAGTTGCCTCTGCGGCACCATGACCAGCAGCAGGCCGAGATCGAGCGCCGCCTTGATGATGCCGGGCTCGCTGCCCTTTGCCGCCGGGGTCGCCATCAGCGAGATATCGCACAGTTTCACGCCGTGGCGCTCCATCGCCCCGCGCATGGCGGCGCACACCTCCTCCGAGGTGACGCCGCGCCGGCTGCCGACACCGGCGACGATCACGCGCCGCCCTCCGGCTTCGCCCAGCTCCATTGCGTCACCGGCATCGCCGGCCGCCAGCCGGTGAGCCCGCCCACCGGCACGGCGCGGGCGACGGAAAGGCGAACAAGTTCGCCGCCCAGCGCGCCATGGCGGGCGATCAGCAGCGCCTCGGTCTCCAGCGTCACCGCATTGGCGACCAGCCGGCCGCCCGGCTTCAGCGCGGCCAGCGCGGCGTCGATCACGCCGGCATCGCCCGCCCCGCCGCCGAGGAAGATCGCATCCGGCGCGGGCAGGCCGGAAAGCGCCTGCGGCGCATGCCCCTCGACGATTTCAAGCCCCGGCACGCCGAGCGCCGCCGCATTGCGCCGCGCCCGCGCCGCGCGCTCTGGCTGCTCCTCAATGCCGATGGCGGTGAGCGAGGGGTCGGCCAGCATCCATTCGATGCCGACCGAGCCCGCGCCGGCGCCAATGTCCCACAAAAGCTCCCCACGACGGGGCGCGAGGGCGGCAAGCGTCACCGCGCGGATCTCGCGCTTGGTCAATTGCCCGTCATGTTCGAACAGATGGTCCGGCAGACCCGGAGTCAGCGCCACGATGCGCGCCCCCTCCGCCGCCACGACCTCGATGGCGACAAGATTCAGCGGGTGGATATCGGTGAGCGCGAAGCCCTCGGCCGGGGCATGGCGAACCCGCTCGCGCGGGCCGCCCAGCGCTTCCAGCACGGTGAGGGTCGAGCCGCCGAAGCCGCTTTCCGTCAGCAGGCGGGCGATCTGGCCCGGCCCGTCCCCGTCCGAGGTCAGCACCAGCAATCGCCGGCCGGGATGCAGATGCGCCCGCACGAGATCCATTGAGCGGCCATGCACGGTGAGACAGGTCACTTCCGCCAGCGGCCAGCCGAGCCGGGCGGCGGCGAGGCTGAAGGCGGAGGGCGCGGGAAACACCCGCATCTCGCCCGCCGGCACATGCCGCGCCAGCGTGGCGCCGACGCCATGCAGGAACGGGTCACCCGAGGCGAGCACGCACACTTGCCGCCCGCGCAGCGCCAGCACCGCCTCGATACCGCGCGCGAATGGGCTCGGCCAGGCCCGCGCCTCGCCCCGCACCGCGTCGCCGGCCAGCGCCAGATGCCGCGCGCCGCCAAACACGACCGAAGCCGCCTCCACCGCCGCCCGCGCGGTGGGCGAGAGGCCCGCCAGCCCGTCCTCGCCGATGCCGACAAGGGTCAGCCAGCGGCTTTCGGTTGACGCGGTCGGGGCGATGGTTTCACTGCCGGGCATGAAAGCGTCCGATAAGAGCCGGGAGGCCGGCGCCCCGCGCCTGCTCATCCTCGGCGGCACCGCCGAGGCGCGCGACCTCGCGGCGGCGCTCGCCGCGCGCGGGGGATTCGCGGTGAGCCTGTCGCTTGCCGGGCGCACGCGCAACCCGCTCGCTGTGGAGGCCCCCACCCGCTCCGGTGGCTTCGGCGGCGTCGACGGCCTCGAAGCCTATCTGAAGACCGAGCGCATCGACGCGCTGATCGACGCCACCCACCCCTTCGCCGCCACCATGTCGCACCACGCGCATGAGGCCGCCCGCCGCGCCGGCGTGCCGCTCCTTGCCCTGCTGCGCCCCGAGTGGCAGCGGCAGCCCCGCGATGTCTGGACCGACGCGACCGACATCCCCGAAGCCGTGGCAAGGCTCGGCCCCGCCCCGCGCCGGGTGCTGGTCGCGCTCGGCCGCAACGAGGTGCGCGCGCTGGAAGCCGCGCCGCAGCACGCCTATCTCGTGCGCAGCATCGACCCCGTCGACCCGCCGCTCGCCGTGCCGGAGGTGCGCTATATCGAGGCGCGCGGCCCGTTCGCGGAGGCGGACGAGCACGCGCTGCTGACCGCCCACCGCATCGACGCCATCCTGTCCAAGAACAGCGGCGGCGAAGCGACCTATGGCAAGATCGAAGCCGCCCGCGCGCTCGGCATCGAGGTGATCATGGTCGCCCGACCGCCCCGCCCGCCGGTGGAGACGGTGGAGAGTGTCGATCAGGTGCTCGGCTGGCTGGAGCGCCGGCTCCATCACTCGTCCCCGGCGCGGCGCGGCGTGTAGACCAGCGCCGGCAGGCCGGGGCGTTCCACCAGCCGCGTCTCCGGCGAGCCGACGATGATGCAGGTCGCCATATCGGCCATATGCCCGCGCGCATGGCCGAGCGGCACCACCCGCATGCGCTCGTCCGGCCGCCCCACCGCACGGCCGAAAATGACAGGCACGCTGGCCGGCAGCTCGGCGCGCAAAATCTCGAAAGCGGTGTCGAGCTGGTGCGGGCGCGCCTTCGACACCGGGTTGTAGAACGCCATGGCAAAGCCCGCCTGCGCCGCCAGACGTAGCCGCTTCTCGATGACTTCCCAGGGCTTGAGATTGTCCGAGAGTGAGATGGCGCAGAAATCATGCCCCAGCGGCGCGCCGCATTTCGCCGCCACCGCCAGCATGGCGGTGATGCCGGGCACGATGGCGAGATCGAGCGCGCGCCACTCGGCCGGCCCGGCCTCGATCGCCTCGATCACCGCCGCCGCCATGGCGAACACGCCGGGATCGCCGCCCGACACCATCGCCACCGTGGCGCCGGCGGCGGCATGGGCCAGCGCCGCCCCGGCGCGCACCAGTTCCTCGCGATTGTCGGAGGGGTGGCGCGTCTGCCCCTCGCGCACCGGCACCCGGGCGAGATAGGGCTCGTAGCCGTAAAGCGCCTCGGCGGCTTCCAGCGCGGCACTCGCTTCCGGGGTGAGGAAGCGCGCCTCGCCGGGGCCGAGGCCGATGACGAACAATCTGCCCTTGGTCATGCCCGCGTCTCCCAGCCCGGCACCAGCACGATGGCGAAATAGGGCGCGGGCGCATCGCCGCGCGTCGCCAGATGTTCGCACAAGCTGCCCGTCATGGTGCCGCGCTCGACATAGAGCGCCCGCTCCAGCCGCCCGGCCGCCGCCAGCGCGCGGCGGATCTTCGGCAGATTGCGCCCCACCTTCATGATGACGGCCGCATCGGTGCCGGCCAGCCGGCGCGCCAGTTCCGCCTCGGGCAGCGTGCCCGGCAGCACGCTCAGCACATCGTCGCCCTGGGCGATGGGCGTTCCCGCCTGCGACCAGCAGCCAGACATGCCGGTGACGCCGGCAATGACCTCGGTGGGAAAGCGATGGGCGAGGCGCACATGCAGATGCATGTAGGACCCGTAGAACATCGGGTCGCCCTCGGAGAGCACCGCCACCGTCCGCCCAGCCGCCAGATGCGCCGCCACCGCTTCCGCCGCCGCCTCGTAGAAATCCGTGATCGCGGCGCGATAGGGCGCCTCGTCCTTCGGCATCTCCGTGGTCACGGGGTAGCCGAGCGGCAGTTCCTCGGCCCCCGCGCGGAAATGCGGGTGGGCGATGGCGCGGGCATGGCTGGCATTGCCGAGCTTGGCGAAATAGGCGACGACATCCGCCGTCCCCAGCGCCCGCACCGCCTTCAGCGTGATGAGATCCGGGTCGCCCGGCCCGACGCCGACACCGATCAGCCGCCCCTGCGAAATCTCGTTCATAGGCCCGGCCTCGCCAGCGCGTTCACCGCCGCCGCCGCCATGGCGCTGCCCCCGAGCCTTCCGCGCACCACCAGCCACGGCACGCCGTGATCCCCCAGCGCCAGCGCATCCTTGGATTCGGCCGCGCCGACAAAGCCGACGGGAATGCCGAGGATGGCGGCGGGCTTGGGCGCGCCGGCATCCAGCATTTCCATGAGGCGGAACAGCGCCGTGGGGGCATTGCCGATGGCGACCACGGCGCCTTCCATATGGTCGCGCCACAGTTCCAGCGCGGCGGCGGAGCGCGTGGTGCCGAGCCGCTCGGCGAGAGCGGGCACCTCAGGGTCGCGCAAGGTGCAGATCACCTCATTATTGGCCGGCAGTCGGGCGCGGGTGACGCCATGCGCCACCATCTGCGCGTCGCACAGGATCGGCGCGCCGGCCTTGAGCGCGCCGCGCGCCGCCCGCACCAGATCAGGCGCGAAATCGATGGCGAAGGCGGCCTCCACCAGCCCGCAGGCATGGATCATCCGCACCGCCACATCCGCCTCCTCGGGCGTGAAGCGGCCGAGTTCCGCCTCCTCGCGGATGATGGCGAAGGAGCGCTCATAGATCGCATTGCCGTCGCGCTCATAATCGAACGGGGTGGACACTCAGGCCAGATCCTTCTGCAACAGGGCGCGCACGGCACCCGCCACCGCCGTCGCCGGCAGCACCGCCGGGGTAGGGTCGCGAAGCGCATCGCGCGGCGTGCCTTCGACCACGAGACCCGCCCCCTCGTCCAGTCCCACAATGGTCAGCGCCGCCTTTGCGGGGTGGGCGCAACCCTTCGGGCACCCGGAGACGTGGAGATCGCGCCCGTCCAGCAGCGGCACCAGCGTCGCCGCCAGCGCGTGCGTGTCGAGCCGGGCGGAGGCGCAGGCCGGGCGCCCGGCGCAGGCGAAGACGCGCCGGCGCGGGTCGCCGGGATCGGTGAGGAAACCGAGCCCCGCCGCCTCCGCGCGCAGGGCTTCCGCCGCCTCGGGCGCGATGCCGACCAGCAGCAGCGCCCGCCCGGCGGCGGGCTCGACCTCGGCCACGCCGGCCCGGTGCGTGGCCTCCAGCAATTGGTCAAGCATCTCCGCCCGCACCTGCCCGAATTCAAGGCCGAGGCCCAGCGCCAGCGTGCCGTCCGTAAGCGCATGCAGCCCCACCGGGTCAGCGCCCTCCTCGGGCACGGTAGAGGGCGGGGCGAGCCCAAAGCCGGCGCGGAGATTCTCGCTGCCCTCCACCGCCACGATGTCCACCATGCGCGCCGCCGGCCCCTGCGCGGCAAGGCGTTGCAGCAGGGCGACCACCACCTCGGCCGCCCGCGCGGCCCCCACCACGCCGCAGGGCACGCCGGCCAGCGACAGCGCCACGCCCTCGCTTCCCGCCGTGACGGCGATATCCGCCTTCAGCCCGCCGAGGCGGAATCGCCCGCCGCCATCCACCACCACCGACGCCTTGGGGGCGAGGTTCGGCACCAGCGGCGCCGCGCGTTCAGAAATCGCCCGCGCCAACTCACGCGGGTCGAACCGCTCCGCAGGGTCCCGCCCGGCCAGCGCGCTCACCTCCACCGGAAAGCCCTGCGGCACGTCGATATCAAGCGCGGCCACCGCTTCCGGCAGGCCCGGCGCGGTGGCTGGCGTCAGCCCGCGCAATTGCAGCTTGCCGCGTGCCGTCACCTCAAGGATGCCATTGCCACGTTCCGCCGCCAGCCGCGCCAGCCCGGCAAGCTGGTCCAGCGTCAACGGCGCCAGCGGTTGCAGCCGCGCCAGCAGCCCGTCGCCGGTTTGCATCGGCTTCGGCAGGCTCGGGCAGGCGCCGCGCCGCATGGCAGGAAACGCGCTCATTCCGCCGCCTCCCCCGCAAGCTGGGCGAGATCGGCACTGATGTCGTTGCGGCGCGGGTGCCAGAGGCCCTTGTCGCGCGCGCCGTCAAAGCGGGCGGCGATGAAGCGCGCCGCCTCGGGCGACGCCTCCATCAGGAATTCGCGCATGAGGGCCTCGCCGACATAGGCGGCGTGCAGCGCGTCGATCAGGTGTCCCGGCACGGCGCGCGTCGCCTCGGCGAAGCCGATCAGCCGGTCCACCGTCTCCGCCATCTCCGCCGCCCCGCGCGGGCCGTGGCGTTTCAGCCCGTCGAGATAGCGCGGGTTGACCCGCCCGCGCACGATCCGCGCCAGCGCGGAGCCGAGCGGGCGCGCGGTCGGGCGGGCGGGGTCGGAGGTGTCGAGCACCAATAGGTCCGGCGCGCGGCCGAGCTTTTCCGCCGCCGCCGCGAAGCCGCCGATAAAGGCGAGGTCGGCATCGCCTTCCAACAGGTCGCGGCCGGGATCGTCGGCGCCGTGCACCAGCATATCCGCCGCCGCCACCCGCGCGGCGAAGCCCTCCGTCGCCCGGCCCGCGCCTTCCGCCCCGCCATAGGCATGCGAGGCGCTGGCGAGATAGGCGTCGGCCAGCGCGTCACGCTCCACCCCGTCCGCGCGTCGTTCCAGCCCGGCGCCATAGGCCCCCGGCGCGGTGCCGAAAATGCGGGCCGCCCCCTCGCCCGCCGCGCGCAGCGGGTTTTCCTCCTCGCTCTCCTCGCGCCGCGCCACCGCCCGCAGCGCGGCGTCGAGCAGCGCGATCTGCGCCGGGAACAGGTCGCGGAACAGGCCGGAAATACGGAAGGTAACATCGACGCGCGGGCGCCCCAGCACCGCCGGCGGCAGCACCTCGATGCCGGTGACGCGGCCCGAGCCGGGGTCCCACACCGGCCTTGCCCCGATCAGCGCCAGCCCCTGGGCGATCTCCTCGCCACCGGTGCGCAACGTCGCGCTGCCCCAGAGGTCGAGCACGAGAGACCGCGGCCAGTCGCCATGCGCCTGCGCATAGGCGCGGACGATCTCCTCCGCCGCCAGCCGGCCGAGATCCATCGCTGTCGGGGTGGGGAGCGCGCGCGGATCGCTGGTGAACAGGTTCCGCCCGGTCGGCATCACGTCGGTGCGCCCGCGCCCCGGCGCACCGGCCGGGCCGGCGGCGACACGGCGCCCGTCCAGCGCCGCCAGCAGCCCGTCGCGCTCGGCGTCGCCGCACGGCCCTCGGCCATAGACATGGAAGCCGTTCTTCAGCCGCATCTCCTTGATATCGCAGAGAAAGGCGTCGATCCGGCGCAGCGCTTCCTCGGGGTCGGCGCCCTCTTCCAGCCCGGCGTCGCGGGCAAAGCCGGTGCGCGTCGCCTCCTCCACGATCAGCCGGGCGAGGCGCTCGCGCCGGCGGCGGTCCAGCCCGTCGGCCTCGGCATATTCGTCCACCAGCCGTTCCAGCGCCGCCGCCTCGCCGGCAAGGCCAGCCTCCTGCGTCGGTGGCGGCAGATGGCCGAGCGTCACCGCCGCGATCCGCCGCTTGGCCTGCGCCGCCTCGCCGGGATTGGAGACGATGAAGGGATAGATGACGGGGAGCGCGCCCAGCACGATCTCCGGGAAGCAGGCGCGGGTCAGCGCCACATGCTTGCCCGGCAGCCATTCCAGCGTGCCATGCGCGCCCATATGCACCACCGCCTCCGCGTTCGCCTGCAACCACAGGCCGAAGGCGACGAGCCCGTGGCGCGGCGGCAGCGCCGGGTCATGATACTGCGCCCGCCGCTCGGCCGCATCGCCGCGCTCCGGCGCCAGCGCCACGGTGACGTTGCCGAAGCGGGCGGCACGGAATCGGAAGGCGCCCTCATGCAGGTCCGGGTCGTCCTCCGGCGGGCCCCACGCCGCCTCGACAGCCACCGCCGCCTCGGGCGGCAGCGTGGCGAGATGGGCGCGGTAGGCGGCGAGGGAGAGCACCGTATGGGCACCGTCATGACGTGCCGTCGCGGACACGCACTCCACCAGCGCCTTTTCATCGCCGGGCACGTTCTCGACCCGGTAGCCGGCGGCGCCCATGTCCGCCAGCAGCGCCCGCACGCTCGCCGGCACGTCGAGCCCCACCGCCCAGCCGGTGCGGCCGGGGGCGCCGGCATAGTCCGGCATCAGCACGGTCACGCGGCGCTCGCCGCGCGGGGTCTGCCGCAGCCGCACCAGCGCCGCGACGCGCGCGGCCACCTGCGCCACCCGGTCGGGCACCGGCGCGTTCACCAGCGCGGCGAAGCCGGGCACGGCCTGTGTTTCCTGCGGCGCCTTGAAGGAGAGCGCCCCGGCCAGCACCCGCCCGTCGAGTTCCGGCAGCACCACATGCATGGCGAGATCGGCGCTGGTCAGCCCGCGCACGCCTTCCGCCCAGCCCGCGCGGCTGGTGGTGCCGATGATCGCCTGCAGCACCGGCACGCCGGGCGCGTCCAGCACCGTGGCCTCGCCGGGATCGGCGGCGGCGAAGGCGGTGAGCGTCAGGATCGCGGCGGGCTTCATCCCCGCCAGCGCATCGCGCAGGAAGGCGATGGAGGTCGGCTCCTTCAGGCTGGCGACATAGATCGGGCGCGGGTCGAGCCCCCGCGCCGCAAGCGCCGCGCAGAGAGCGTCGACCGGCGCGGTGTCGCCCGCCAGCGCCATGGAACGGTAGAAGATGACGGGGATGGTGGGGGCAGAAGGCCCCTCGGGGGAAGCCCCCTCCCACGCATAAAACCCCGCCAGCGGCAGGTTCTGCGCAGGGGGCGGCGGGGCCATCGTCCGCCCCGCATGGGCGGCAAGAACCCGCAGCAGCGCGGCCATGTTTCCCGGCCCGCCAGCGCGGAAATAGCCGAGCAGTGTGCCCAGCTCCGCCGCGTTCAGGGTGGAGGCGTCGGCGAGGCGCGGGTCGTCGCGGTCCTCGCCCGGCAGCACCGCGAGCGCAAAGCCGCGTGCCCGCGCCTCGGCGGCCAGCCGGTCGACGCCGTAGCGCCACCAGTCGAGCCCGCCGAGCAGCCGCACCACCACGATGCGGGCGCGGCTCCCCACCTTGTCGATCCACAGATCAACCGACATCGGGTGGCGCAGATCGCGCAGATTGGCGAGGCGCAGGCTCGGCAGATTGTCCCCCCGCTCCTGCGCCTGCGCCATGGCGGCGGCGAGCGCGCCGAGGTCGCTGTCGGCGAAGGAGACCACCACCATCTCGCCCGGCGTCTGGCCGAGATCGACCGGCTCGACGAGATCGTCGAGGCTGGAAGAACTGGTGGCGAGAATGTGCATGGGGAGGCGGGTCTCCTGAAATCGTCATCCCGGCCGACGCGCAGCGCCAGGCCGGGATCGGTTGCCGTTCAGTCCGGCCGGCGATCCCGGATCGGCCTCACGGCCGTCCGGGATGACGGAAGCGTCACGCCGCCACGCTCTCCCCGGCGAGGATCGCCTCCACCTTGGCGCGGTCCAGCCCCTTCAGCCCGATGGCGACGAGGCGCCCGGTGCGCTCCGCTTCGCCCCACGGCCGGTCGAAATGATGCGCCACGCGCGGGCCCACCGCCTGCACCAGCAGCCGCATCTTCTTTCCGGCGACGGGCAGGAACCCCTTCACCCGCAGCACGTCGGCCTCTTCCGCCGCGCGCGCCACCCGCGCCGCGAATTCGGCCGGGTCGGCGATCTCGGGCACCGCGACGACGAAGCTGTCGAAATCGTCATGGTCGTGGTCGAGCTCGTCATCGTGATGCGTCTTGCGGTTCTCGATGTCGTTCTCGGTGCCGACGCCGAGACCCATCAGGATGGCCGGGTCGATCCGCCCCTCGGTCACGCTCACCACCCGCACGCCCCTGGGCAGTTCGGCGTCGAGCGCGGCGCGGGCCTTGGCCTGCCCTTCGGAATCGATCAGGTCGGCCTTGGTGAGGATGACGAGATCGGCGCAGGCGATCTGGTCGTCGAACACTTCCTCGATCGGGTCGTCATGGTCGAGGCTGTCATCGGCGGCGCGCTGGGCGGCGAGCGCGTCATGATCGTGCGCGACGCGGCCGGAGGCTAGCGCCTCGCCATCCACCACCGCCACCACGCCGTCGACCGTCACCCGGCTCTTGATCGCCGGCCAGTGGAAGGCCTGCACCAGCGGCTTGGGCAGAGCGAGACCGGAGGTCTCGATCAGGATGTGGTCGACCTTCGGCTCGCGCGCGAGAATGGCGTCGAGCGCCGGCACGAAATCATCCGCCACGGTGCAGCAGATGCAGCCATTGGCGAGTTCGACGATGTTCTCTTCCGGGCAGGTCTCGATGCCGCAGCCCTTCAGGATCTCGCCGTCGATACCGACATCGCCGAATTCGTTGACGATCACCGCCAGCCTCTTGCCGCGCGCATGCTCCAGCACATGGCGGATCAGCGTCGTTTTCCCCGAGCCGAGAAAACCGGTGACGATGGTGCAGGGCACGCGGTCGAGCGCGGCGGGGCGGGAATCGGGGGCGGACATCAGCATCTCCACGGGCAACGGATTCGCGGGATGCGTCGGTCGCGGGGGAATCCCCGCGCGAAGCCGCGCCGTGGCGCGTCTCTGCCTGTCTGCCGGGCACCCCGCCGGCACGCACGACCGGACCGCCGGCAGGTCTCCTGGCTCGCGGGTCGCCGCCTCGTCGCCGCCTTCCCGGAGACATTCTCCAGTGGCTTCCGGCTGAGGCTCGCCGCTTACAGTTGCGGGGGCAGCCGCGGAATGGGGGCCCGAGAGCCCCGCACCGCATTCCCTCTTCGTCCCTCCCTCGCGGGAGAAAACCGTCGGTCGCGGCCACTAAAGGAGGCTTGGCCGGCAAAGTCAAACCGCACGCCCCGGCCCCGGCGGTTGCCCGCCCCCGCGCCGCCGCTATAGTCCGCCGCTCGCCCGCCGCCGCCTCTCGGAGCCCCATTGGGAACCATGACGATGCCGCCCCGCTTTGCCCCGGTCTGCCCGCCATGGCGCTGACGCTCGTTCTCGGCGGCGCGCGTTCGGGCAAGAGCGCCTATGCCGAAGGCCTCGTCACCGCCCTGCCCCCGCCCTGGTGCTACCTCGCCACCGCGCGGGCCTGGGACGACGAAATGCGTGAGCGCATCGGCGAGCACCGCGCCCGCCGCGCGGCAGGCTGGGAGACGCGGGACGCCCCGCACGACCTCGCCGCCGCGCTCAGGGCGCTGCCGCCCGGCCGGCCGGTGCTGGTGGATTGCCTCACGCTCTGGCTGTCCAACCGCCTGCTGGCGGAGGCCGATCTTGCCACCGAATGCGCCGCTCTGGTCGAGGCGCTCGTCGCCCATGACGGGCCGGTGGTCGCGGTCTCCAACGAGGTCGGCCTCTCCATCGTCCCGGATAATGCGCTGGCCCGCCGGTTCCGCGACGCGCAGGGACGGCTCAACCAGATGGTCGCCGCCCGCGCCGCGCGCGTGGTCTTCACCGTCGCCGGCCTGCCGCTCTACGTGAAAGGAAGCGCCGAATGAGCGATATTTCCCCCGAGGACGCCGCCCGCCACCGCGCCAAGATGGAGAAGCGCAAGGCGGTGCAGGACGCGGAAGTGGCGGAAAAGACCGTCGAAAAGGGCCTTCTGCTGGTCCACACCGGCCCCGGCAAGGGCAAGTCCACCGCCGCCTTCGGCCTCGCTCTGCGCACGCTCGGCCAACCGGACGGGGCCAGGGTCGGCGTCGTCCAGTTCATCAAGGGCGCGTGGGACTCGGCCGAGCGCACGGCGCTGGAAAGCTTCGGCGCGCGGGTGGAATGGCATTCCATGGGCGAGGGCTTCACCTGGGAGACGCAGGACCTCGCCCGCGACATCGCTTCCGCCCGCCGCGCCTGGGACAAGGCGCGGGAGATGATGGACGACCCCGCCTTCGGGCTGGTCATTCTGGACGAACTCAACATCGCCCTGCGCTACGATTATCTCCCGCTCACCGAGGTGGTGGCGGCGCTCAGCGCCCGCCGCGAGGGGCTGCACGTCGTCGTCACCGGCCGCAATGCCAAGGCGGAGCTGATCGAGGCCGCCGACCTCGTCACCGAGATGGGGCTCGTGAAGCACCATTTCAAAGCCGGGGTGAAGGCGCAGAAGGGCATCGAGTTCTGATGCGCGGCCGGTCGAAATCGGCACGCGGGCCGTGGCGGCGATCTCGCAATTGCGCAGCGTCATTCCTATGTGAGAGAGGACGCCGGCTGTTGCGGCGTGGTTCTTTCATGGAGAAACGCTTCGATGCGTTCCACCCCCATCGCCTATCTGTTCTGGTGCTTCGGCCTGATCGGCGTGTGCGGCATCCAGCGCTTCTATACCGGCCGCTACTGGACCGGCGCCCTGTGGCTATTGACGGTCGGCCTGCTCGGCATCGGGCAGATCATCGACCTGTTCCTCATCCCCGGCATGGTGCGGGAAGCCAATCTGGAACGCCGCGTCGACTATCTCGAAGCACGGCGCGGCTGATCTCCCGCCGCGATGAACCGTCCTGTGCGGGCCTTTCTGCCCTCTCCCCGTCGGGGAGAGGTGGCGCGCGCAGCGGGTCGGTGAGGGGGCTCCCGGCTCACCGGCTGAAGGACCCCTCACCCCATCCCTCTCCCCGATGGGGAGAGGGGGCATGAGCCCTCCCCTTCATAAGCCCCTCGCCCTCATGTTCCAGGGCACCGGCTCGGATGTCGGCAAGTCGCTGATCGTCGCCGGCCTCGCCCGCGCCTTCACCCGGCGCGGGCTCATCGTGCGCCCGTTCAAGCCGCAGAACATGTCGAACAATGCCGCCGTCACGCCCGATGGCGGCGAAATCGGCCGCGCGCAGGCGCTGCAGGCCCGCGCCGCCGGCGTCGCCCCTTCCGTCCACATGAACCCGGTGCTGCTGAAACCGCAGAGCGAGATCGGCGCGCAGGTCATCGTGCAGGGTCGCGCGCGGGGCACGGCGAAAGCGGCGGATTATCAGAAGCTCAAGCCCGCGCTCATGTCCGCTGTACTGGACAGCTATGAGCGGCTGCGAGCCGAGGCCGACCTCGTGCTGGTTGAAGGCGCCGGCTCGGCGTCGGAGATCAATCTGCGCGCCAACGACATCGCCAATATGGGGTTTGCCCGCGCCGCTGACGTGCCCGTGGTGCTGATCGGCGACATCGACCGCGGCGGCGTCATCGCCAGCCTCGTCGGCACGCGCGCCGTGCTGCCGGAGGATGACGCGGCGATGATCCGCGGCTTTCTCGTCAACCGCTTTCGCGGCGACCCCGCCCTGTTCGCCGCCGGCATGGAGGCGATCGCGTCCCGCACCGGCTGGGAAGCGCTCGGCCTCATCCCGTTCTTCCCGGACGCCCGCCGCCTGCCGGCGGAGGACGCGCTGGCGCTCGACGCCGCCACGTTGCCCAAGCCGGGGGCGCGGGTGAAGATCGCCGTGCCGCTGCTGCCGCGCATCGCCAATTTTGACGATCTCGACCCGCTGGAGGCCGAACCGGGCGTGGAGGTGATCCGCGTGCGCCCCGGCACGCCGCTGCCCGCCGATGCCGCACTCGTCCTGCTGCCCGGCTCGAAATCCACCATGGCCGACCTCGCCGATTTCCGCCGCGAGGGCTGGGACATCGACCTTCTCGCCCATGTGCGGCGCGGCGGGCGGGTGCTCGGCCTGTGCGGCGGCTACCAGATGCTGGGGCGCTTGCTCGCCGACCCCGACGGCGTGGAAGGCCCGCCCGGCACGCTGCCCGGCCTCGGCCTGCTAGAGGTCGACACGGTGCTGTCAGGGCATAAGCGGCTGGTCGCCGTCACCGGCACCGCCGGCGGGGCGCCGTTTTCCGGCTATGAGATGCATATGGGCGTCACCGACGGCCCCGGCCGCGCCCGGCCCTTTGCTCACATCGACGGCGCCGGGCCGGAAGGCGCGGTGTCCCCGGACGGGCGCGTCACCGGCACCTATGCCCATGGCCTGTTCACGGATGACCGCCAGCGCGCCCATTGGCTCGCGACACTCGGCGCCCCGCCGAGCGGGCTCGACTATGAAGCTGGCGTCGAGGCGACGCTCGACGCGCTGGCCGCGCATCTGGAAAAGCACATCGACCTCGACCGGCTGCTGAAAATCGCCAGCGCCTTCCCTCATGCCCGGGCTTGACCCGGGCACCCAGTGACCGGGAGCGGACCCGAATGATCTTCAGTTCCCACGCAAAGGCTGGATCCACGGGTCAAGCCCGCGGATGAGGGCGCGAGGGTTATGTGCCCCTCACCACCCCCATGCCAGCAGCGCCAGCCCCGCCACCAGCGCCAGCATCACCGCATCCGCCGCGCGGTAGAGGGCGAGCGCGCGGCGTATGTCCGTGGCGGTGCACTCATAGCGCCCGCCCTCGCCCATCAGCCCGTCGACCGAGAGCGTGCCGCCATAATGGCGCGGCCCGGCGATGGCGATGCCGAGCGCGCCGGCCATCGCCGCTTCCGGCCAGCCGGCATTGGGCGAGCGGTGGCGGCGGGCGTCGCGCATCATCGCCCGCCACGCCCGTAGGGGCGAGGCGCCCGGCACGAACAGCGCCCCGGCGACGATGAGCAGGCCCGCCAGCCGCGCGGCCGGCAGGTTGATCAGGTCGTCAAACCGCGCCGACGCCCAGCCGAAATAGAGGTGCCGCGCGTCGCGATGGCCGATCATGCTGTCGGCGGTGTTCACGCCCTTGTAGATCGCCGCGCCCGGCAGCCCGCCGACCGCCATCCACAAGGCTGGCGCCACCACCCCGTCGGAATAGTTCTCGGCCAGGCTCTCGATCGCCGCCCGCGCCACCCCGGCCTCGTCGAGCTTGTCCGGGTCGCGGCCGACAATATGCGACACCGCCCGCCGTCCCTCCTCAAGGCTCGTCTCCAGCCCCTCCGCCACCGCGCCGACGAACTGGTAGAGGCTGCGCTGCGCCAGCAGGCTGGAGCCGGCAAGCCCGGCCAGCAGCAGGCCGACCACCGGCACCCGCAACGCCAGCCCCTGCACCAGCAGGCCGGCACCGCCGCTCACCGCCACGATCAGCACCAGAGCCCCCACCCCGGCGAGGCGCCGCTCGCGCGGGGCGGCGGCGTCGCGGTTGACATGGCGGTCGAGAGCGCCGATCAGCCGGCCGATCCACATCACGGGATGGCCGATCCGGGCGAGCAAAAACGAGGGATAGCCGAAGGCGACCTCGAACAGCAGCGCCGCCAGGGTTAAACCAAGAGTAAGGTCGAGGCTCATCACAGGTGATTCTCTCGGCAGATGATTCGCGCGGAAGCGGCGTCTCTCGGGATCAGCGGGGCGCCGCGACAGACGAATCCCCCGGGACCGCGCGGCCACCATTTCCGCCCGCGCGGTCGCCATCAAGACCCACGACGCCCAAGGGCACCCGAAACGGACGACGACGCACGGAATGAACATCCCCGTCACCTCATCGCACGGCATCCTGCCGCCTCACATCGAAGAGGCGAAGCGGGCGCGGCTCGCCGAGGTGTTCGGCTTCGACCGTTTCCGCCCCGGCCAGCAGGAGGTTGTCGATTCCATCCTCGCCGGCGTGCCGACGCTGGCGGTGATGCCCACCGGCGCGGGAAAATCCCTGTGCTACCAGCTCCCCGCGCTGGTGAAGGGCGGGCTCTCCATCGTCGTCTCGCCGCTCATCGCGCTGATGGACGACCAGGTGAACGCGCTGAAGCTGCAGGGTGTCGCCGCCGAGGCCATCCATTCCGGCAAATCCCGCGAGGACAATGTCGCGATCTGGCGCCGGGTGGCGGCGGGCGAGGTGCGCCTGCTCTATCTCGCCCCTGAGCGCCTGCTCACCGAGCGCATGCTGGCCGCGCTGTCGCGGTTCAAGCTCGGGCTGGTGGCAGTGGACGAGGCGCACTGCATCTCGCAATGGGGCCATTCCTTCCGCAACGAATATCTCGGCCTCGGCCGGCTGCGGGAGATCTTTCCCGGCCTGCCGCTGGTGGCGATGACCGCCACCGCCGACAAGGCGACGCGCGACGACATTGTCGAGCGGCTGTTCGGCGGGCAGGCGCGCGTCTTCGTCTCCGGCTTCGACCGCCCGAACATCTTCATCGGCGTCGAGGACAAGAAGGACCCGGCGCGGCAGATCGAGAGCTATGTCCGCGCCCGGCCGGGTCTGTCAGGCATCATCTACCGCATTTCGCGCAAGAAGGTGGACGAGACCGCCGAGCGCCTCGCCGCCACCGGCATTCGCGCTTTGCCCTACCATGCCGGCATGAGCGCGGAGGCGCGCGCCGCCAATCAGGAAATCTTCCTCGCCGAGGACGGGGTGGTGATGGTCGCCACGGTCGCCTTCGGCATGGGCATCGACAAGTCGGATGTGCGCTATGTGCTGCATGCCGATGCACCGGGCACGCTGGAATCCTATTATCAGGAGATCGGCCGCGCCGGCCGCGACGGCCAGCCCTCCGAGGCGCTGCTGCTCTATTCCGCCGGTGACATCGCCACCCGCCGCCGCTTCCTCGACGAGGAACCCTCCCCGCCCGAGCGCAAGATGGTGGAAGCCCGCCGGCTCGACGCCATGGTCGGCTTCTGCGAGGCGGTGACCTGCCGGCGCGCCGTGCTGCTCGGCTATTTCGGCGAGCGCGCCAAGGCGTGCGGCGCCTGCGACGTGTGCCGCGACCCGCCCAAGGTGATCGACGCCAGCGCCGACGCGCAAACGGTGCTGCGCCTCGTGCGCGCCACCGGCGAGCGCTTCGGTGCCGCCTATCTCGCCAGCGTCGTCACCGGCCAGCGCACGGATGCGATCTGCGGGCGCGGCCATGACAAGCTCGCCGATTTCGGCGCGGGCGGCGACAAGCCGGCGACGGAGTGGCGCGCGCTGCTGCGCCAGTTGGTGGCCACCGGCGCGCTGCATGCCGACCCCACCCGCTTCGGCGCGCTCACCCTCACCGAGACCGGCCTCGCCGTGCTGAAGGGCACCCGCGCCTTCACCCTGCGCGCTCCGGCGAAACGGAGCCGCGAGCGCTTCGCCCGTTCCGACAGCGGGGCGGAGCTGGCCCCGGCGGAAGCCGCGCTGCTCGGCAAGCTGAAGGCGCTGCGCCGCGACCTCGCCGCCGAGCGCAACGTGCCGGCCTATGTGGTCTTCGCCGACAAGACGCTGGAGGAGATGGCGGTGGAGCACCCGCGCACGCGCAGCGAGCTGGCCGGTGTGAAGGGCGTGGGCGCCGCCAAGCTGGAGGCGTTCGGGGCGGCGTTTCTTAAGATTCTCAAAGAATTCTCTTAAGAAATCCGAAGAATTCGACCCGGGAAATTTTCCACACGCAAAAGAGTTCACGAACGACGAATCCCTCCCTAGACTGGTGGCTAACGGACGCAAAGTCCGGAATGCCCTAGAGCCTGATCCGATCAGGTTGAATCAGCCCGATCGGTGAATCAGTCTCTAAACTATTGATAGAGAACGTTTTACCGATCGGATTGCACAGCAATCCGATCGGAACGCGCTCTGACTCCGGGATGGAAACGATGAAGCTGCAACTCTTTGCCGCGGCGCTGGCCGCCACCTCTCTGCTCGCCACCCTGCCGCCCGCGGCGGCGCATGGCCCGACCCGCCAGAAGATCTCGGAGAAGATCGAGATCAACGCCCCGCCGGAGAAGGTGTGGGCGGTGGTCTCCAACTTCCAGGATGGCGGCTGGATTCCGGTCGTCGCCAAGACCGAGGGCACGGGCGGCAACGCCCCCGGCGCCAAGCGCACGTTGACCCTCAAGAACGGCGCCACCGTCGAGGAAGAGGTCGCCAAGCTCGAGCCGGAAAAGATGACCCTCATGTACCGCATCGACAAGGTCGACGTGGCGGTGCTGCCGGTCACCAATTATTCCTCCTGGCTTATCGTCACCCCCGCCGACGACGGCAAGAAGTCCGAGGTCGAGTGGCGCGGCGCCTTCTATCGCGGCTACCCCAATAACGACCCGCCGCCGGAGCTGAACGACGAAGCCGCCGTCAACGCCGTCACCGGCCTCTACAAGGCGGGTCTGGAAAGCCTGAAGAAGCAGATCGAGGGCGGCAGCTGAGCCGTGACGTCGGCACCCATCACGCGGCGCCTGGCCCCCTCTCCCCGCCGGGGAGAGGGTTGGGGTGAGGGGCCTTGGCGGCTAGACCTGTCTTCTTTCCCTCCCGGCGTCATCCCGGCCGCGCGACCGCGCGCGCCGGGATCGCGCGCCACCTCCGTGCGATCCCGGCTCGACCTTCGATCGTCCGGGATGACGGTGATCAGGACCCTCCCCCTCCTCGCCGCCCTGCTCGCCCCGCCGGCTCTGGCGGACGAGGCCTTCATCACCTCGCAGCCGGCGGAAACGCTGTCGGTGGTCGATCTCGTCAGCCGCAAGGTGGTGGCGACGCTTCCCATCTCCGGCAAGCCGGCCGGCATCGCGGTGAGCGCGGACGGCGCGCGCGCCTTCGTCACCTCTCCCGACGGCAAGGCGCTGACCATTCTCGACGCTGCCAGCCGCACCGTCACCCACCGGGTGGACCTCGGCGGCGGGCCGCTCGGCGTCGCCGTCCACCCCTCCGGCAGCCCGGCCTATGTCGCCGACTGGTACCAGCACCGGATCAAGGCGGTGGACGCGACGAGCGGCGCCATCATCGGCGAGGTGGCGGTCGGCCAGTCGCCCTCCGGCCTCGCGGTGACGCCGGACGGCGCGCTGCTGCTCTCCGCCGATCGCGATTCCGACGCGGTCAGCCTCATCGACACGAAGACGCTCACCCGCCTCGCCTCGATCCCGGTCGGCGCCCGCCCCTTCGGCGTCACCATCGACGCGGAAGGCGCCCGCGCCTACACCGCCAATGTCGCCTCCAACGATGTGAGCTTGATCGACCTCAAGGCCCGCAAGGTCGTGGCCACCGTGAAGGTCGGCGCCCGGCCCTATGCGGTGGCGCTGGCGAAAGGCCGCGCCTTCGTCACCGACCAGTATGACTCGACCGTCACCGTGTTCGACACCGACACGCTGAAGACGCTCGCCACCATCCCCGTGGGCGACTATCCCGAAGGCATCGCCGCCAGTCGCGATGGCGCCTTCATCTATGTCGCCTGCTGGGAGGCGAACACGCTGGACATCATCGACACCGCCACGCTGAAAGTGGTGGGCACCGTCGCCGTCGCCGATGGCCCGCGCGCCTTCGGCGCCTTTCTGCGCAAGACGGGTGATTGACCAGAGGGCTATTGCGGATTCGCCGCCGCCGCCGCAGCGGTTAGGATGGCTGCGGGATTACAGGAGGGATGTCATGGACGCGGATTTCTGGCACCGGAAATGGGAGGCGAACGACATCGCCTTTCACGAAAGCGAGGCCCATCCGCTGCTGGTCCGCCATTTCGGATCGCTCGGCCTTCGCCCCGGCGCGCGGGTGTTCGTGCCGCTCTGCGGCAAGAGCCGCGATCTCAACTGGCTGCTCGGCCACGGCTATGAGTTGGCGGGCGCGGAACTGAGCCGCCTCGCCGTCGAACAGCTCTTCGCCGAGCTTGGCGTCACGCCCGAGATCACCGAGATCGGCCCGCTCGAGCGCTTCGCGGCGGAAGGCATCACCATCTTTGTCGGCGATATCTTCGACCTCACCCATGAGGTGCTGGGGCCGGTCGACGCCGTCTATGACCGCGCCGCCCTCGTCGCCCTGCCCGAGCCGATGCGCACGCGCTACGCCGCCCATCTCGCGCATCTCACCCGCCATGCGCGGCAATTGCTGATCACGTTCGACTACGACCAGAGCCTCACCGTCGGCCCGCCCTTCGCCGTGGATGAGCACGAGGTGCGCCGCCATTATGGCGCGGCCTATCACGTCGCCCTGCTGGAGAAGCACCCGCTCAAGGGCGGGCTGCGCGGCAAGGAGCCGGTGGCGGAAGAGGTGTGGAAGCTGGAGCGGCGCTGACCGCCCGATCGCCCTCATGCCCGGGCGTGAGCCGGGGACCCGGTGGCCGGGGAGGACGCCCCCGCGCATCGGGCCTCACGTACAGCGCAGAAGCGGGATCCCCGGGTCAAGCCCGGGGATGAGGAGCGTCAGGACCGGCGCCCCTCAGATCGCGTAGTCGCCCGGCTGCTGCGCCGGCGGCGCCTTGGTGTCGACGCCCGGCCCGCCGGAGGCGAACAGGCGGGCGCGGTCGAGCCGCACCGCCACCTTCTCGCCGATCGGCACCCGCACCGTCGGGGCGATGTCGGCTTCCAGCACGGCGGTCCCGACCTCGATCTCCACCCGGCGGATGGCGCCGTGGCGGCGGAAGGCGCGCACCTGCCCCTTCAGCCCCGCCGTGCCGGGCAGACCCAGCGTCACATCATGCGGGCGCACATAGAGCAGGCCCGGCCCGTCCGGCACGACTTGCGTCGCGGCGGCGATGGCGGTCGCTCCGGCAAGGGCGACGCCGCTTTTCACCTCGACCTCGATCCGGCTCGATTCGCCCATGAAGCCGAACACGGCGGCGGTCTCCGGCCGGTCATAGACATCGTCCGGCGTCCCGACCTGCTCGATCTTGCCCTTGCCCATCACCACCACGCGGTCGGCGAGTTCCAGCGCCTCCTCCTGGTCATGGGTGACGAACAGGGTGGTGTGGCCGGTGCGGTCGTGCAGTTCGCGCAGCCAGCGGCGCAGTTCCTTGCGCACCAGCGCGTCGAGCGCGCCGAAAGGCTCGTCCAGCAGCAGCACCTTCGGCTCAATGGCGAGCGCGCGGGCGAGCGCCACGCGCTGGCGCTGGCCGCCGGAAAGCTGCGCCGGAAAACGCCCGCCCAGAGCGTCAAGCTGCACCAGCGCGAGAAGATCGGCGACGCGCGAACGGATCTCGCTTTCCGAGGGCCGCTCGGCGCGCGGGCGCGAGCGCAGGCCGAAGGCGACGTTCTCCGCCACGGTCATGTGGCGGAACAGGGCGTAATTCTGGAACACGAAGCCGATGCCGCGCCGGCGCACCGGCACCGAGAGCGCGTCCTCGCCGTTGAACAGCACCCGGCCATGGCTCGGCTGTTCCAGCCCCGCGACGATGCGCAGCAGCGTGGTCTTGCCCGATCCCGAAGGTCCGAGCAGCGCCACCAGCTCGCTGGGCTTCACATCCAGCGACACGTTGGAAAGCGCCGGTGCGCCGCTGCCGAAGCTCTTGCCGACCTGGTCGATGGTGACGGCGACGGTCATGAATTCACTCTCAGTAGATGTACTAAATCGAATTATCCGCAAGATATCCGAAAATTCGCCGCTGTGAACCCCGCCGGGCGCGCGGTACCACTGCATTCGCGCCATCCCCTGATAGCGCGCGGCGGCGGATTGGCGCTAAAAGGCGGCTTCACCGGATAGCCCCGCCATGACCGACCCCGCCACGACCGACCCCGCCACGACCGACCCCATTCCCCTCACCCTCAATCTCAATGGCTACACGCCGCTGCCGCCGGGCAAGATCGCCGCGATCGTCACCATGCTCGAGATGACCGCCCCGCCGCCGCCGCTGCCGGAGCGGGCGATGGCAGGGCTGGCGGTGGAGCGCGTGCCGGCGCCCGATCCCGGCTGGTACCGCGACCTGTTCCGCCGCGTCGGCGAGGACTGGCTGTGGTTCTCGCGGCTGCGCATGAGCGACGCGGAGCTGGCCGCCATCATCCAGCATCCCGAGGTGGAGCTGCTGCTGCTGCGCAAGGACGGCGCGGAGGCCGGCTATATCGAGCTGGACGGCCGCGTGCCGGGCGAGATCGAACTCGCCTTTGTCGGCCTGCTGCCGGACATGGTCGGCAGCGGCGCCGGGCGCTTCCTGATCAACCGGGCGCTGGCGCGGGCCTGGGCGCGCGGGCCCCGCCGGGTGCATGTCCACACCTGCACCCATGACAAGCAGGGCGCACTGACCTTCTACATGAAAGCCGGGTTCCGGCCCTATGCCAGCGCGGTGGAGATCGTCGACGATCCGCGCCTGTCGGGGCTGCTGGCGCCGACGGCGGCGCCGCATGTGCCGGTGATCCCGGCCGGCTGAGGCGCGTCAGGCGCCGAGCACGGCGCGGGCGCGGCCGGCGATGTTGCGCGGGGCCATCTCCACCGGCGCCTCGACCCGCTCGCGCTCGCCGAGCGCTTCCATCTTCTTCAGCTCGTCCAGCGCGTCCTCCAGCGCCAGACGCGCCTCGCTGAGCTGGCCTTTCAGCTCGTCGGCGGAGCGGCGCATATTGTCGCGACGGGTGGCGGCGGCGCGGGCATAGGTGGAATAGGCGAAGTGCTGGGTGTCGGTGATGCCCGAGCGCTGCTCCTCGGCCTCGATCTCGCGTTCGAGATCGCGCGCCATGCGGTCGAAATCCGCGATCATGGTCTCGATCTGTGCGAGATGGCGGCGCTTTTCCTCCGCCTGGAAGCGCTTGAGGCGAATGAGTGTATCGAGCGACTTCATGGTCGGCTTAAACTCCATTCCGTCGTCCGCCCGCCCTCCACACGGAGCGAAAAGGCGGCCGTCACGTGCCGCCATCACGCTGCGGCAGAGGCATTTTCGACAACAGATGTTGCCGCTTCCTTACTCTTTGGTCGGAAAAGGGTGCCCGGATCGGGGAAAGCGCCGCCCCGCCCGCCGATCGAAACGATTTGTTTACCGGGCTCATTAATGATCGGGGTGTCGTCCGGTGGGGTCAGGCGTTCGCGAAAGCGGAGTCGCAGGACTCACTTAGGCATGCTTCTTAAGATTCGACTCTAAAGACGGGAATCTGGAATTCCAATTTTCGAACAAACTCTTGGCGGAAGACTCGAAGATAATTCGTCTCGCCGCTTGTGCTCGGGAATCGGTTCTTGTTACCCCTTGTCTCACGAGTAACGAATCGGTGTGTGTCGGCCGGGCGCGGGGTGGGGTCACGCTCGGCTTGAAAGAGTCGTGTTGAGCGCTGACCCCCCCGGGGCCATGGCGAGGGAAGGGGATTGGCATGCGCGTCTTGCTCATCGAGGACGACCGCGCGACCGCGCAGAGCATCGAATTGATGCTCAAGTCCGAGAACTTCAACGTCTACACGACCGATCTCGGTGAAGAGGGCGTCGATCTCGGCAAACTCTATGATTACGACATCATCCTGCTGGACCTCAACCTGCCCGACATGTCGGGCTATGATGTCCTCAAAGGGCTGCGCGTCGCCAAGGTGAAGACGCCGATCCTCATCCTCTCCGGCCTCGCCGGCATCGAGGACAAGGTGAAGGGTCTCGGCTTCGGCGCCGACGATTATCTCACCAAGCCGTTCCACAAGGACGAGCTGGTCGCCCGCATCCACGCCATTGTGCGCCGCTCCAAGGGGCATGCGCAGTCGGTCATCACCACGGGCGATCTCGTGGTCAATCTCGACACCAAGACGGTCGAGGTCGCCGGCAACCGCGTGCATCTGACGGGCAAGGAGTACCAGATGCTGGAACTCCTCTCGCTGCGCAAGGGCACGACGCTGACCAAGGAGATGTTCCTCAACCATCTCTATGGCGGCATGGACGAGCCGGAGCTGAAGATCATCGACGTGTTCATCTGCAAGCTGCGCAAGAAGCTCGCCAACGCCTCGCAGGGGCATAATTTCATCGAGACGGTGTGGGGCCGCGGCTATGTGCTGCGCGACGCCGGCAACGAGCCGGACCGCATGTCGGCCTGACCGGCCGCTTCCCGATCCTCCCCGACTGAAGCCCCGCCGCAAGGCGGGGTTTTTGTTTGGGGGCACCCCTCCCGGACAGCCGCGCGGCCGTCCGGGAGGGCGTCAGCGCCGCGCTATTTCGCGTTCTTCGCCAGCCAGGCCTTGAGGAAGGCGATCTCGCCCTCCTGCGCCTTGATGATCTCTTCCGCCAGCGCCCGCAATTCCGGGTCCGTGCCGTGTTGCAGCTCGATCCGCGCCATGTCGATCGCCCCCTGATGATGGGGGATCATCCCGCGGGCGAAGTCGATATCGGCATTGCCGGTGAAGGGAATGGCCATGCCCTCATGCATGCGGGCATTGGCGGCCTCGAAGGCCTGGGTCGAGGGGGACGCGGCGCTCATGTGGGCGCTATGGTCCATCGGACTGTGATCCATGCCGGGCATGGGGGTGGTCGCCTGCTGCGCGAGCGACGGCAGCGAGGGCACGGAAAGACAGGCGGCGAGCAGCGCCGCGCAAAGGCTACGGTTCATGTCAAGAATCCTCTGATGGTGGAACAGCGGCCGCTCCGGCCGCGCGAAACCGATCAGAGGAGTCGCGGCGGCGGCACCGGGATCGGCGGGGCGAGGCCCGCCCGGATCGTCTCCGCCCGCACGCAAGGGCGCGCGGACACCGCCTCCGGCACCGGCAGGGCGGGCGCGGTGAGCGGCGGCACCACGGTCTGGGTCAGCACGCAGCACAGATGCGACGCGGCCGGCTTTTGTCCGGGGGTGACGGAGGGCGCCGCCGCTGCCGACGCCTGCGTCATCTCCGACGCGGCCTCGTGGCACGGCATGGTGGGGGCGGACGCAGCCGGACCCGGCGCCGCCATCGCCCGCGCCGCCGCGACAGGGCTCGCCAGAGCGGCGCCCAGCGCCAGAAGCGCCAGCATCAGCCGGAACAGTCCCCGCACCCGCATAATCCGTCCGCCGCCCCCGCCGCCCGCCGTCGACGGAGCGGGAGCCTTATGCCCGATTTGTCACCAGGCCTCACGCTAGCAAGCCGATGCCCGCCGGGACAGAGCGGGTTCGCCCGGATGGCGCAGGCGTGATCGCGCCGGACAGTGTCAGCGCGCCGGCTCGCCCGCCAGCAGCGCCAGCACCAGCGCCACCGGGTCGTCCGCCGGCACCACCGCCCGAAAGCCCGGCGGCACCGGCCGCGACGCGGCGCAAAGGCCGATGCGCCGGCCGGGGCCGCCAGCGGCCCCGAGATCGGGCGCCTCGCCATAGGCGTCGAGATCGAACAGGATCACGTCGAAGCGCGCGCCCATCAGCCGCGCCGCGCGCGGATCGTCGGCGAGCGACACCTCATGGCCCATGGCGCGGATGAGCGTGCGCAGCGCCTGGCGGGAGGCCCCCTCCGGCGCCGTCAGCAGCACGCGCGCGGGCGCCGGGCGCGGGGCCTGCGTGCCCGACGGCTCCAGCAGGCGGAAGCGCCCGGACGCGGTGGCGAGAAAGCGCAGCCCCCCCACCCGCTCGATCCGTCCTTCCGGCGCCAGCCCGACGATCTCGTCGACCACAACCGCCTCGCCCTCGCCGCCAAAGGCCAGCAGCATGCGCCGCGCGGCACCGCCGGGGGTCGGCAGCACCGCGATCCCCGGCACCTTCTCCAGCGCCGTCACATTCTTCAGCGAGGCGATGCGCACCGCCTCCATCTGCGCCCGGCCGGCGCGCACCAGAAGATGCGCCGTGTCGCTCTCCGGCGCGGCGGTGGCGGGGCGCTTCGTCGCCACGCCGAGCGGCAGGTCGACCATCGCCGCCCGTGTGCCATCGGCGAGCAGCGCCACGCCCTCCACCAGGTCGGCCCCGGCGCCGAAGCGCGCGCGCCAGCTCGGCGGCACCGTTTCCACCCGCGCCGCCTGCGGCTGCAATTCGCCCTCCACCAGCACGGCGGCGCGCACCTTGCCGCCGCTGCCGAGCAGCAGCAGCGTGCCCCTGGCGGCGCGCAGCGGGGCGATCCCCATCCGGGCGGCGAGGTGAATCAGCGGCAGCCCGCTCTGCGCCAGCGTGCCGGTCTGGGTCATGGCGAGCAGCCGCGTCCAGCGCTCGCCGCTCACCGTCATCGTGTCCATCACCTGGGAGGCGGCGAAGGCGAGGCGCAGCCCGCCAAGGGCGAAGGCCATGATCTCGACACGCGCTGCCGCCGGACGCGGCGCAGCGCGGGCCGGTTCCGGGCGCGGCGCCGGGGCGCGCAGGCTCGCGGCGATGCGGGCGGCTTCGCGGGAGACGGGGCCGCGCGGGGCGGCGGGCAGGGAATCGATGGGGAACATGGGCGACCGGCACAACGGGACACGACACGCCGACCTTTCGGCCTGCGAGGGTCAGTTTCCACCGATACCGTTAATGTCGTCTGAACCTACGGGAAGGCCGTTGTGGGGGGCGCCTCAGCCCCGCGCCACCAGGATCGTCACCATGTCGCCCTCATGGGCGAGCGTGATCGCGTAGCCGGTCGCCCGCGCCAGCAGGCCGGTATAATGCGGCTGGATGGCATGGGCATCGAGCGACGCGCCTTCTTCCGCCGGATGCCCGGCCAGCAGCGCCACGAGATGCGGGGGAATGCGGGAATGGCTGCCCTGGGTGATGAGGCGGAAACCGCCCTCCTCGCCCGCGCCGTTCTCCTCCACGCCGATGCGCCCGCCGCGCGGAATGGTCGAGGTGGCGACGACGAGCAGGTTCAGCAGCAGCTTCACCTTGTTCTTCGGCGCCAGCACGCGGGGGAGCTGCCAGTTCAGGCTGGTGCGGTCATCCTCAAGGAAGCCGCGCGCCACCTTCTCAGCGTCGCCGGTGTCGATCTGCGCCCCGGCCGAGCCGGCGGCGCCGAAGGCGAGGCGGGCGAATTGCAGCCGGGCAGAGGCCTGCCGGGCGCTCTTGGCGATGAGGTCGAGCGCGAAGCTCTTCATCGCCGGGTCGTCCTCGTCCTCCAGCACTTCCAGCCCGTTGACGATGGCGCCGACCGGGCTGATCACGTCGTGGCAGACGCGCGAGCACAGGAGGGCGGCGAGGTCGAGCTTGTCGAGGTCGATGGCGGTCGTCATCGCGTCCCTTGCGAAAGGCTGTGGCGGGATCGCCCGCCCGGAAATCGCGCCGGCGCGCGTGGCCGGCATCGCCGGGTGTGATACACCGCGCTCCCATGGAGGCCAACCGTTTCTCCCCATCCTGTCTCCCCAAGCCGGAAACTCGCGCGCAATGTCCTTTCACGTCACGCCCCTGCCGCCCCATCTCAGCCTGTTGTCGTCGCTTGCCGGCGCCGCCCTCAAGGCGGGCGAGGTGATCCTGCGCATCCGCGCCGAAGGCATGACGGTCGCGCACAAGGCCGATGCAAGCCCGGTCACCGCCGCCGATCTCGCCGCCGAGGAACTGCTGCGCGCCGAGCTGGCGCGGCTGCTGCCCGGCGTACCCGTCATCGCCGAGGAAGCGGTGGCGCAGGGCAAGGGCGAGGCGCTCGGCACCGGCGCGGCACCGGCGGGCACCTTCCTGCTGGTCGATCCGCTGGACGGCACGCGCGAATTCGTCGGCGCCAGCGGCGAGTTCACGGTCAATATCGGGCTGGTGGAGGCCGGGGTGCCGAGCTTCGGCATCGTGCTCGCCCCGGCGGTGAACAAGCTCTATGCCGGCGTCACCACGCCGGCCGGGGGCGGCGCCTTCCTCGCCGGCCTCGACGCGCATCCCGATTTCTGGACGCCGATCCGCTGCCGGCCGGTGCCGGAAAAAGCTCTCGTCGCGGTTGCCAGCCGCTCGCATCTCGATCCCCAGACCTCCGCCTTTCTCGGCGATCTCGACATAGCGGAATCGATAAGCTGCGGCTCGGCGCTGAAATTCGGCCTGGTGGCGGAAGGGCGGGCCGATCTGTATCCGCGCTTCGGCACGGTGTGCGAATGGGATGTCGCCGCCGGCCATGCCGTGCTGCGGGCGGCGGGTGGCAGCGTGTGCCGGCCCGATGGCAGCGCCCTGCCCTATGGGCGCACGCAGGAGGACTACCGCGTTCACGGTTTCATCGCCCGCGGCGCGGCGGCGTGACGGCGGCAGAGGGGCCACACCCGGCCCGCTTCCGGCCTTTTGGCCCGGCCGTGCCTTTCTCTGGTCGCACTCCATGCTATTGATAGGCTCGGGGTCTGACGGCCCGGGTTCTGAATCGGGCCCGCCACCGGCGGCGCCCCGCCTGTCGAGATCAAACGCGAGACCGTCCATGCCGACCTTGCGCGCCCTTTACGCCTGCCTTGCCCTTCTGTGTGCCCTGCCCTTCCTCGCCCCGCCCGCACAGGCGCAGGCACAGCCGGCCAGCAGCACCTATTCCACCGATGAACTGGTTCAGAAGGGCCATGGCTTCTTCGGCGAAGTCTCGCGCGGGCTGGCGCTGTCGATCGAGAAGGCGGTGAACCAGTGGGGCCAGCCCAATGGCTATATTCTCGGCCAGGAAGGCTCCGGCGCCTTTGTCGGCGGGCTGCGCTATGGCGACGGCACGCTCTACACCCGCAATGCCGGCGACCTGAAAGTCTACTGGCAGGGGCCCTCGCTCGGCTGGGATTTCGGCGGCGACGGCGCCCGCACCATGATTCTTGTGTACAACCTCAATGGCATCAACGACATCTACCGGCGCTTCGGCGGCATTTCCGGCTCGGCCTATTTCGTCGCCGGCTTCGGCATGACGGCGCTGGCCTCCGACAATATCGTCGTGGTGCCGATCCGCTCCGGTGTCGGCGTTCGTCTCGGCGCCAATATCGGCTATCTCAAATTCACGCCGTCGGCGACGTGGAATCCGTTCTGAACCGCCTCCCCGATTGCCGTGCGCCCGGGCTAGCCCGGGCGTTTTGGCCTCTGTAACCTGCTGGCTCCTGGCCGGCTGTCCGCCCCGGACCGCCGCCGCGTTGTGAGGTGAGATCGCCGCATGATCGAAGCGATCATGTATTGCGCCATCGGCTTCCTGGCCGCGACCCTGCTGGCGCTCATCACGCTGCCGGCGGTGTGGCGGCGGGCGGTGCGGCTCACCCGCAAGCGGATCGAGGGCGCGATTCCCGTTTCCATCGCCGAGGTGCAGGCCGACAAGGACCAGCAGCGCGCCATTTTCGCCGTCGGCATCCGCCGGCTGGAAATGGAGGTGGAGCGCCAGCAGGTCCGCACCGCCGCCCAATATGGCGAGATCGTCCGCCAAGGCGAGACGCTGCGCCAGCGGCAGGAGACGATCGAGCGGCTCTCGACCGAGCTTGAGGCGCTGCAGACCGAGCATGCCAGCGTCGCCACCCATCGCGACCATCTGCTGGCCGAGCTGGAATCGACCAGCGCCGAGCTTGCGGAGGCGCGCGACGCGCTCGCCCGCACCCGCGCCGAGCTCGCCCGCATCCGCGAATCCTTCGAGGACACCCGCACGCGCGAGGAAGGGCTGCAGATCGAGCATGTGGCGCTGACCACGCTGCGCGACACGCTGAAAGACCGCATCCACGAACTCGACCGCCAGCTCGTCGCCGCCAACGCCCATCTGGCGAGCGAGCGCGAGACGGTGCGCACCACCAGTGAAAGCCTCGCAACCGAACTGCGCCGGAACCACGCGATGAAGGACGAACTGGCCAAGGTGCAGGACGCGCTCGCCCGCGCGCAGGACGAACGGGCCGCGCTTGAGGCGCGCATCGCCGAGCTCACCGCGCTCGCCGCCACGGTGCGCCCTGTCGGCGACGGCCCGGTGAATGGCGATGCCGCCGCGCTGCTGCGCGAGCATATCAGCGACATCGCCGCCGGGGTGGCCCATCTCACCGCGCGGATGGAAGGCCCCGGCTCGAAGATCGAGGCGCTGCTGGCCGAGCACACCCGCGTGCCGGGCGCCCCGCCGAGCCTCGCCGACCGCATTCTCGATCTCAAGGCCGCCGAGGCCGAGCGCGCCGCCGCGCCGGTCCAGCCCGCCGACAGCGTCGCCGCCCCGGCGCCGGCGATCATCGAGGCGGTGGCGGCGGAAGAGGCCCGGCCGCAGGGCCGCGCCGCCGCCGGCTGAGCCCTTCCCGCCGGTCGCGACCGGCGGGCCGACCGCACGGACCGGGCGCCATAAGCCCGGCCGCCTTCCCGGGACGAAACGCCAAGGATACGCCCCATGAATCTCGCCCGCCTGCTCAAGGCTCGCGCCGATGCCGGCCGCCCCGTCCGTGTCGGCCTCATCGGCGCCGGCAAGTTCGGCTCCATGTTCCTGTCGCAACTGCGCACCACGCCGGGGCTGCACCTGCTCGGCATCGCCGATCTCTCCGTGCCGCGCGCCCGCGCCGCGCTGGAGGCCACCGGCTGGGACGCGGACGCCGTCATCGCCTCCTCCTTCACCGAGGCGCTGGGCACCGGCCGCACCATGCTCACCGACGACGCGCAAGCGCTGATCGCCACCGACGGGCTCGATGTGGTGGTCGAAGTCACCGGCAGCCCCGCCGCCGGCGCCGCCCATGCGCTGCTGGCGATCGAGCATGGCCGCCACATCGTCATGGTGACGGTGGAGGCCGACGTGCTGGTCGGCCCGCTTCTGGCCGAGCGCGCCCGCAAGGCCGGCGTGGTCTATTCCATGGCCTATGGCGACCAGCCGGCGCTGGTGTGCGAGATGGTGGACTGGGCCCGCACCTGCGGCTTCAGCGTCGTCTGCGCCGGCAAGGGCACGAAGTACCTGCCGAGCTTCCACCGCTCCACCCCCGACACGATCTGGGATCTGTACGGCCTCACCGCCGAACAGGCGGCTGAGGGCGGCATGAACGCGCAGATGTTCAACTCCTTCGCCGACGGCACCAAATCCTCCATCGAAATGGCCGCCATCGCCAATGCGGCCGGGCTGAAGGCGCCCTCCGACGGCCTGCTGTTCCCGCCCTGCGGCGTCGACGACCTCGCCACCATTCTCCGCCCGCACGAACAGGGCGGCGTGCTGGAGCATTCCGGCACGGTGGAAACCGTCTCCTCGCTGGAGCGCGACGGCCGCCCGGTTTTTCGCGATCTGCGCTGGGGCGTCTATGTCGTGTTCGAGGCCGATCCCAGCCCGCGCGGCGACTATGCCCGGCGCTGCTTTAAGGAATATGGCGTGGTGACGGATGCCTCCGGCCGGTACACCGCGCTCTACCGGCCCTATCACCTCATCGGGCTGGAACTCGGCGTTAGCGTCGCCTCCGCCGCGCTGCGCCATGAGCCGACCGGGGTGACGGAAGCCTTCAACGCCGATGTGGTGGCGGTCGCCAAGCGCCCCTTGCGCGCCGGCGAGACGCTGGACGGCGAGGGCGGCTTCACCGTCTGGGGCAAGCTGTTTCCCGCCGCGACCTCGCTCGCCAAGGGCGGCCTGCCCATCGGCCTCGCCCATCACGTCACCCTCACCCGCGACATCGCGGAAGGCGAGATCGTCGGCTGGGCCGATGTCGAGGTGAAGGACAGCCCGGCGGTGCGCCTGCGCCGCGAAATGGAGCGCAGCTTCGCCGGCGCGGCGTAGGCGATGGGCGCCTGGATCTTCGCACGTCATCCCGGCCGCCGGCGTAGCGGAGAGCCGGGATCGCGCGGTCATCCATAGTGGAGTGCGGTCCCGGATCGACGCGCAGCGTCGTCCGGGATGACGGCAGGGAGCTGTGCGTCCTCCGGCACGGCGGCAACAGCGAACCTCTGGACATGGCGCGCCGCCTCGCCTATCTCTGCGCCACGGTCTGCAGTTCACCGAGGCGTTGCCGCCCCGCAAGGGGAGCTAAACCTGCTCAATTCCCGCACCCGCACTTGTCCTTGTGCCCGGTCGCAAGACGGCAACCCCGACATTTCCTCGCGAAAGGGCACCAACGAGGATAGGTCATGTCCAGACTCCATCTCGCCTATGAGGCGCCGGATATTTCCGCGCTCGCCCGCACGCTGCATCAGGGAATTGCCGCCCTCGGCCATGCCCCCGGCCATGTCGAGCTGCTGAATTTGCTGGCGCGCGGCGCCGGCTACCGCAATTTCCAGCACCTGCGGGCCGACCGGGCTGCCCGCGCCCGGCTCGCCCTCCCCGCGCCGCCCCCGGCTCCGCCGGCGGACCATACGCGCTGTGAAAAGGCGCTGCGGCTGTTCGATCCGCAGGGCCGGCTGGTGCGCTGGCCGAAGAAGCGCAACCAGCAGATCCTCTGCCTGTGGCTGCTGTGGTCGCGCCTGCCGAGCGGCGAGGTGTTTCCCGAGCGGCGGATGAACGAACTGCTGAACGCCGAGCATCTGTTCGGCGACCACGCCCTGCTGCGGCGGGAAATGGTGGAGTTCGGCCTGTTCCGCCGCACGCCGGACGGGCGGGAATATTCCCGCATCGAACGCGAGCCGCCGCCGGAAATGGCCAAGCTCGCCGCCCTGCTGCGCCAGCGCCGGGCCGCCGGCTGAGGCCGCGCCCTCACCTTGCGCAGGCCTCTCATGCCGGGGTGCAACCTGCCCCCGGCAGCTCCCCCTCATGCCCGGGGCTTGACCCGGGCATGTAGGGCTCCGGTGCGATCCCCCCACCCGTCATCCCGGCCGCAGCGAAGCGGAGAGCCGGGATCGCGCGCCGATCTGCCCCGGACAACGATCCCGGATCGACGCGCTGCGTCGTCCGGGATGACGAACCATTCCGTCCCTCATGCCCGGGCTTGACCCGGGCACCCAGCAGGCTTGGAACGGCCCCCGCCACGCCTGTGTCGCCGGCGCGCACGGAAAAGTCTGGGTCCCCGGGCCAAGCCCGGGGATGAGGGCGGCATAGAGCGGAGGAGACCCTACCGCGTCGCCAGCACCCATTCGCGGGCGCGCGCTTCCGGGTTGGCGTTCAAGAGAACGTCGGTGACGACGGCGAGGCTGTCCGCCCCCGCCTGGCGCACGCCCGGCGCGCGCTCGATGGTGAGCCCGCCAATGCCGACCAGCGGCAGGTCGCCGATCCGCTTCTTCCACTGCGTCACCCGCTCCAGCCCCTGCGGCGCCCAGCGCATCTTCTTCAGGATGGTGGGGTAGACCGGACCCAGCGCGACATAGTCCGGCCCCGCCAGCAGCGCGGCTTCCAGCTCCGCCTCGTCATGGGTGCTGATGCCGAGCTTCAGCCCCGCCCGGCGCATCGCCGGCACATCGGCCTCGGCAAGGTCTTCCTGGCCGAGATGGACGAAATCGCAGCCCAGTTCGATGGCGAGCTGCCAGTAATCATTGACGATGAGCTGCGCGCCATAGCGGGCGCAGACCTCGCGCGCGCTCGCGATCTCGCGGCGCAGCTCGGCCTCGTCCATGTCCTTGGCGCGAAGCTGCACCAGCTTCACCCCCTGCGGCAGCAGGCGCGGCAGCCAGGAGGCACGGTCGACGATGAGATAGAACGGATCGAGCTTCATCACGCACTCACGCAAGCTTCAGGAGCCGAGAACGGCCCGGCCCATGACCGGGGTGGAGGGCGCGGCCATGTCCCGCACCTCCATCGGATCGGCCAGCACCGCCTCGCGGCCGGCGGCGATGGCGGCGGCGAAGGCGCGCGCCATGCGCACGGGATCGCCGGCCTTGGCCACTGCCGTGTTCAGGAGCACGGCGTCATAGCCGAGTTCCATCGCCGCCGCCGCATGCGAGGGCACGCCGACACCGGCATCCACCACCAGCGGCACGCCGGGGAAATGCGCCCGCAGCGAGCGCAGCCCATAGGGGTTGTTGAGCCCCCGGCCGGAACCGATCGGCGCGCCCCAGGGCATCAGCACCTCGCAGCCGGCAGCGAGCAGCTTTTCCGCCACCACGAGATCCTCCGTGGTGTAGGGGAACACCTGGAAGCCGTCGCGGGTGAGGATACGCGCCGCCTCCACCAGCCCGAACACGTCGGGCTGCAGCGTGTCGTCCTCGCCGATCACCTCCAGCTTCACCCAGGGCGTGCCGAAAAGTTCGCGCGCCATCTCGGCGGTGGTCACCGCTTCCTTCACCGTCTTGCAGCCGGCGGTGTTGGGCAGCACCTTCACCCCGAGGTCGCGGATAAGCTGCCAGAAGCTCTGGCCGGCCTTGGCCGCGCCGGATTCGCGCCGCAGCGACACGGTGACGATGTCGGTGCCGGAAGCGCGGATCGCCTCGGCGAGGATCGCCGGCGAGGGGTATTGCGCCGTGCCGAGCAGCAGGCGCGAGGACACTTGCGTGTCGTAGAAGGTCACCGGGTCGGCCCCGGCGGTCCTCATCGTATCGGTCATCGCATCCATGGTTCATCCACCCTGCATGGGGGCGAGGATTTCCACCCGGTCGCCATCGGCGATCGGGGTCGCCGTGCGGCGCGCGGCCCTCACCATGTCGCCATTCACCGCCGTCGCCACGATGGCGTCGGCGAGTTCGAGTTCGGCCAGAAGCTCCGCCAGCGTGGCGGCGTCGGTGCTGGCCGGCTCACCATTGACGATGATCTTCATCCATCACCTCCGGGAAATACGCCCCGTCAAACGCCAGTTCCGCCGCCCGACGCGCCAGCGCCGGCGCGGCCAGGAAACCGTGGCGGTAGAGGCCGTTCACATAGATCGTGTTGCCACGCTTGCGCAGGCGCGGCAGGTTGTCGGGAAAGGCCGGGCGCACATCCGCGCCGATCTCGACGATTTCCGCCTCGCCGAAGGCGGGGTGCAGCGCATAGACCGCGCCGAGCAGTTCCAGCATGGAACGCCCCGTCACCCGGCCGCGCTCGTCATTCTCGATCGAGGTGGCCCCGATCATGAAATGCCCGTCGCCGCGCGGCACGATATAGACCGGGATGCGCGGGTGCAGCATGCGCACCGGACGGCTCAGTGCCACCTCGGTGGAGTAGAGTACCAGCATCTCCCCCTTCACGCCGCGCAGGTCGGCGAGCGTGTCGCGCGCCGCCAGCCCGCGGCAATCGACCACGAGATCGGCCTCATCGGCCGCGCTGGTCTCATCGTCCACCTCATCGAACCCATCGGCCTCGAAGCGGAAGGTAACCTGATGCTCATCGACCAGCCGCCGGGTCAGCGCCGCAAGCGCCTTGCGCGGCTCAAGATGCGCCTCGCTGGGAAAGAACAGCCCCTGCTCGAAGCGGCCGGCGAGATCGGGTTCGAGCTCGGCGATCCCCGCCCCGTCAAGCCATTGATAATGCTCGGTGCGGCGGGAAAACCGGCGCAGATCGGCGCGGTCGCGCGGCTGGGCGAGCACCAGCGAGCCCTCATTGGGCACATCAGGTACCGCCACCTGCCAGTAAGCCTGTGATTCCAAACCGAGATCGACGATCAGCGGCTCCGCGCTCTCGCGCTCGCACCACGGCGCCAGCATCCCGCCGGCATACCAGGAACAGCCCTGCCCCGAACCCGGCCGGCGGTCCACCACCGTCACCTGCGCGCCGCGCAGCGCGAAGGCGTGGGCGCAGGTGAGCCCGGCCACGCCGGCGCCAACAACCTTCACCCGCATGGCGTTGGCCGTGGGGTAAACCGTTGTCATATCAGTCGATTTCGTGTGAGGAGAAACCATGCACTCCCTCCCTCCGCCAGTGTCAACTGGATCAGGTTCGAAGGGTCGCCATGCCGCGCCGACGCGATGATGGCCTCTCAGCCTCCTGACGAGGCTCCCCCGGACGGTCTGGATATAATCACTCGCCCGGCGAATGTCACCGGCGGTCCACAATATTCGGGCCGCCGCCTTTAGCCGCGCCGGGACAGCGGCACCACATTGCTCGGCACCTTGCGGGTGGCCGCGACGATGGCGCGCTTCAGCGCCTCGCGGCTGAAGGGCTTGCCGAGGCGCGGCAGGCCGGCCTTGGCGTCGGCGGGAAGCTCGGCATAGCCGGTGCCGAGAATGACCGGCAGGCCCGGCCAGCGCTCCTCGATCACCGCCACCATCTGCACCCCGGTCATGCCCTGCATGGCCTGGTCGGTGAGGACGACATCGAAAATCTGGCCGGACTCCAGCAGTTCCAACGCCTCGCGCGCGGACAGCGCCTCGGTGACGACGCAGCCGAGATCTTCCAGCATGGCGCCGGTGGCGGAGAGAACCAGCGGATCGTCGTCGACCACCAGCACACGCTGGGCGCCGTCCTCGCCATCCGGCACGCCACTCTCATCCTCGACCGCGACGGCGGGCGCCGCCGGCACGATGTCGGCGACGGGAAGATAGATCGTCGCCGTCGTTCCCTTGCCGGGCGTGCTCTGCAGCGCCAGCCGGCCGTCCGACTGGGCGGCGAGGCCGTGGACCATGGCGAGGCCGAGCCCGGTGCCCTTGCCGACGCCCTTGGTGGTGAAAAAGGGTTCGGCGGCGCGCGCCAGCGTCTCACCGTCCATGCCGCTGCCGGTATCGGTGATCGAGAGGCAGAAATAGCGCCCCGGCTTGAGCCGGCCCGGCTCGGCCATGTCATCACCATCGCCGACCGTCTCCTCGCGTGCGGCGATGGTGATGACGCCGCCATCCGGCATGGCGTCGCGCGCATTCACCGCGAGGTTGAGCAAAGCGAGTTCAAGCTGGTTGGCATCCACCCGCGCCAGCGGCAGCCCGAGCGGAAAGCGGGTTTCGATACGCACGGCCGGGCCGATGGAGCGGCGCATCATCTCCGCCATGCCGAGCACCAGTTCCGGCACATCGACAGCTTCCGGCTTCAGATCCTGCCGTCGGGCGAAGGCGAGCATGCGCTGCGTCAGCGCCGCCCCCCGCTGCGCCGCCTGCATGGCGTTGCCGAGCAGGGTGCGCAGCCGCGCATCGTCCGGCGCGCGCTTGGCCGCGAGCTCCAGATTGCCCAGCACGACGGCGAGCAGATTGTTGAAATCATGCGCGATGCCGCCGGTGAGCTGGCCGACCGCTTCCAGCTTCTGCGCCTGGCGCAGGGCATCCTCCGTGGCGCGGCGCTCGGTGACATCGACCAGCCCGCACAGCGTGTTGGTCAGATTGCCGGCGGAGTCGCGTTCCGCCACCGCCGACAGCACACAGTCTAGTATATGCCCATCCTTGGCGATGAGCTTGTATTCCGCCTCGCGCAGCTCGCCCGTTTGGAGAAGGCGCGGCCAGTGCTCGCGGTTGCGGCGCTGAGCCGATTCCTCGGTCATGAAGTCGGTCAGCGGGCGTCCGATCACTTCCTCCCGGCTATAGCCGAGCAGGGTCAGCCAGCGGTCGCTGACCTGGGCGATGCAGCCGTCCGGCCCCAGAGAGTGCAGCGGCAGCGGCGTGTGGCGATAGAGTTTGCGGTAGCGCTCCTCGCTCTCGCGCCACGCGCTCGCCTCGCTGTCGGCGAGCAGGGCGACGCGCCGGTCATAGGCCGCGGCGAGAAGCAGCGCGGTGAATATGATGAAGGTCGCGGCCGTCACCACCGCGACCAGCGCGGCATTGTCGATGCCCCCGGTCATAGCCGCCCTGGCCGCGTCGGCCGCCGCATCATGGGCGTCGCCATGGCTGGTGAAGGTCACCCCCATCATCGCGACGTAGTGCATGCCGGCAATGCCGAAGCCGAGCGCCAGCGCCGCCACGGCCCGCTGGAGCGCCGAATGGTTACGGAAGGCGAGCCAGATGGCGAGGGTGGAGGCGGAGATGGCGAGGACAATGGCCGCCCCGACATGGATCATGTCGTAGCTCATGGAGCCCGGCATCCGCATCGCCGCCATGCCGGTATAGTGCATGCCGACAATACCGAGCCCCATGAAGATGCCGCTGAGCAGAATGCCCTCAATGCCGATCCCGGGCCGGCTGGCGCCAAACAGGGCGAGGGCGGTGGCGAACACTGCCAGCAGCAGCGAAGCCAGCGTCAGCTCGGCGCCGTAGGAAACTTCCATGCCCACATTCAGCGCCAGCATGGCGATGAAATGCATCGACCAGATGCCGCCGCCGAGAACCACCGCCGCCGCGCCAAGCCAAACCAGCCCGGCCGATCGGGTGCGGGTCATGCGGCCGGCGAGGTCGAGCGCGGTATAGGACGCCGCGACGGCGATCAGGATCGACAGCGCCACCAGCGCGCTATTGTGGGTCCCGATGATGCTCATGACCGCCGTATGTGTCTCGCCTTCCCTTCGCCGGATGCCCGCGCGGGCCCCGGCCGCGCGTCAGCCGCGGCCGGGGCCCGGCTGCGGCTCTGCGCGCGCCCTAGAGATATCCCATGAACCAGAGAATAAGAATGATCGGCAAAGGAATACCGAGCATCCAGAGAGCTGCGCCCTTAAACATGACCACCTCCTGCATGTGCAGCAAGGGAACACCGCAGGGCCGTCATCGGTTCCAATGCCGACGGGCCCGACAACGCCCATTTCCTCAGTGCCGGTGAACGATGTCCTTTCTCTCCGCCCGCCGTCTCCTGCAGCCCGTGACTCGACGCCTACCCCTCCGCCTGCGCCTTCTGTCCGGCCTCGTCCTGCCCGAGCTCGCCGTGCTCCTTGCGCTGGGCGGCGCGGCGCTGGCGCTGCTGGGCTTCGCCTTCATCGCCGACGAGGTGGTGGAGGGCGAGACCCACGCCTTCGACGAGGCGGTGCTGCTGGCCTTCCGCGCGCCGGGCGACCCGGCCGACCCGCTCGGCCCGCCCTGGCTGGAAATTGTCATGCGCGACGTGACGGCGCTGGGCGGGACGACGGTACTGACGCTGCTCACCCTGATCGTCGCTGGCTTCCTCGCCATTGACGGCAAGCGCGCGGCCGCGCTGTTCGTGCTGGTGGCGACCTCGACCGGCGGGCTGCTCAGCTATGCGCTGAAGCTCGGCTTCGAGCGTCCGCGGCCCGACCTCGTCGCCCATCTCGTCGATGTCCGCACGCTCAGCTTTCCCAGCGGGCACGCCATGGGCTCGGCGGTGACATTCCTCACCCTCGGCGTCCTCATCGTGCGCACCGAACGCAAGCGCCGGGTGAAGGCCTATGCTCTGGCGGTGGCGGTGGGCCTCACTTTGCTGGTCGGCTTCAGCCGCATCTATCTCGGCGTCCACTGGCCGACGGACGTGCTCGCCGGCTGGTGCGCCGGAAGCGGCTGGGCGCTGCTGTGCTGGATCACCGTGCTGCTGCTGCAGCGCCGCGGCAAGGTGGAGAGCGCCAATGGTGCCGGGCCCGAAGCCGGCGCTTCCCCCCCGCCGGCCGCGTGAGGCCCGCAAAGCTCCCGATGGCTTTCGCCGCGCGCTCGGCTATCATCGCCGGAGGCCGCCGCAGAGCGCGCCGGAACACGCAGGAGAAAGCGCATGAGCTCCACCGCACCGGAAGGACATCTGATTCCGGGGATCGGCGTCATCGAGACGGTCGAATCCGACAACATCCTGCGCTGGGACGGCAGCAATCTCTATGTCGAGCAGGACGTGTTCCATAATGGCCAGCTCGTCCATCGCCGCTACCGCAAGCGCGTGACCAAACCCGTGGCCCAGGCCATCGCCGCGATCCTCGCCCAGCACTGAGCGGCAGCGCCGCTAGATCCGCGCCAGCAAGCCACCGAGCAGCACAAGCCCCTGCGGCCACAGGCCGAGCCGGGCCGCCGAGCCGATATGGCCGAGTTCGCCGACATCGGCGAGATCGGCGCCCCAGGCCTGCGCGAAGGCCCGCGCCTGCTCGGGTGTCACGCGCGGATCATCGCGCGATGACAGGATGAGCGTGGGATAAGGCAGGGGCGCCAGCGGCATCGGGCCGAAATTGCGCACCAGGTCGAAGGACGGGTCGGGATCGTCGACATGGGTCGGCGCCGCCAGAAACGCCGCCGCCACCTTGGCCCGCGCCCGCGCCGGCTGCGCGGCGGTCCAGCGCACCACCGTCGCCACGCCGACGGAATGCGCCACCAGCACCACCCGGCGCGGCGCGGCCTCCACCGCCGCATCGAGCCGCTCGGTCCAGGCGCCTACTTCCGGCCGGCTCCAGTCGGCCTGGATCAGACGGGTCGAATTGGCAAACGCGCCGAGCCAATATGACTGCCAATGGTCGGCCGGCGCGTTTTCCCGGCCGGGAATGACGAGAAAATCGAAGGAGGAGAAATCGACCGCCATCAGCCCGCCCCCCTCACGCCGGCCACAGCACGGCGATCAGCACCAGCCCGAGGCCCAGCAGCGCCACCGACCAGACCATCGAGCGCAGATAGGGTATGCCCATCGCGTAGAGCGGCACATAGACGATGCGGGCGCCGAGATAGAGCCAGGCGCCCCAGAGGGTGAGCGCCCCTTCCCGGCCCGCGACATGCGCGATCAGCACGGCGGCGGCGAAGAGCGGCAGCGTCTCGTAGAGATTGGCCTGCGCGCGCCGCAGCCGCCCGGTGACGACCCCGACCGGCGGGCCGGGTTCGTCGCGCGGACCGGCATTGTAGTCGAGCCCGGTCTCCCGGTTGCGCCACGCGGCGGGCAGCAGCACCTGCACCACGGCGAGAACCAGCGTCCAGGCCAGAAGGGTCAGTTCGGTGGTCATGCGGGATTCCGTTGGGTGAGAAAGCGCACTGAAAGCCATCGCTATTCCGGCGCGATGCACTACATGTAGCACATCATGTCCAAACAGAAGCAGATCAGGCGCCGGATGACCGATGGCCGGCCCCTCAATCAGGTGGCGGCATTGGCTTACCGTGTGACGCCCGGCGGGCAGATCGAGGTTCTCGTCATGACCTCGCGCGAGACCCAGCGCGTGGTGATCCCGAAGGGCTGGCCGATGAAGAACCGGAAGGACTGGAAATCCGCCGAGATCGAGGCCCGGCAGGAAGCCGGCGTGGTCGGGGATGTTGGCCGCAAGCGGCTCGGCCAGTATCTCTATTGGAAGCGGCTCGACACACATTTCGCCCTGGTGAAAGTGTCGGTCTATCCGCTCGCCGTGCGGCGGCAGCTTGCCGACTGGCCGGAGCGCCATGAGCGGATGCAGGCATGGCTGCCCGCCGAGGACGCCGCCCTGCTCATCGACGAACCGGAACTCGGCGCCATTCTGCTCGAATTCGCCCAGTCGCGTGCCGCGCACCTGCTGGCGGCGCCGAAGAAACAGACCTCCCCGCGCGCGCCGCGCAGTGCCATGGCGAGCGCTGCCGGGCCCGCCGCCGTCTAGAAACGGCAGCGGACCCGGCATTGCCTCACTCGATGACCTGCACGACCCGGTTGGTGGCGGGATCGACCAGTACCGTGCGCTCATTGACGACGGTGTAGCGATATTCCTTCACGCCATATTCCGCCGGCACCTCGTAATAGTGCACCGTGTCGGGCGGCAGTTCGGTGCCGACCACAACCTCGCGCTCGACGCGATAGGACGGCACGTTCTCCTCGACCACATAGCCGCGGAAGCGCGAGCGCCGGTCTTCGGCGATGCCGCCGACCACCGCGCCGGCCACCCCGCCGACCACGGCGCCGACCGGGCCACCGACCAGCGCGCCGCCCACCGCGCCTGTGGTCGCGCCGGCGGCGGTGCCGGCGCCGTCCTGCGCATTCGCCGCCAGAGGCGCGGCAAGGATCAGCGAAGCTGCAATAATCGCGTGTCGTATCATGGTATTACTCCTGTCGCCCTGCCCCGTTGATGTGCGGCACCTCAACGCCGCTCCGGCAAAGCTGTTCCCAAAGTGCAGAAGGGCGACAGAAGACGGCGACTAAATACCTCTGCTCTTACAAATACTCACGTTTCGGTATCGGAAACGCGGCGGTCGGGTTGGAACAACCTGCCGCCTTCGGCGAACAGCACGCAGGCGAGCGCGACGGTGGCGAGCGCGGCGAAGCCCAGTGTCAGCGGCAGCGTGGTGCCGTCGAAATTCTGCCCCAGCGCGAAGCCGGCCAGCGCCCCGCCGACCGTACTGACAAAGCCGAGCACCGAGGAGGCGGTGCCGGCCACATGGCCCACCGGCTCCATCGCCATGGAGTTGAAATTGGATACCATCAGGCCGAAGCAGAACATCATCACGCCCTGCAGGATGGAGAAGCTCCAGATGCTCTCCACCCCGCCGAGCACGATCGCCGCATGCAGCAGCGTCACCGCGAGATAGCCGCACAGCGCCGCGTGCGAGACGCGCCGCATGCCGAGCCGTTCGACGATGCGGGCATTGAGCAGCGAGGACGCCGCCATGAACACGGCGATCAGCGCGAAGATCAGCGTGAAGAATTCTTCCGCGTCGAAGGCGTCGGCGAAGACCTGCTGGGCGGAATTGATGAAGCCGAACAGCCCTCCCATCGCCATGGTGATGGCGAGCATGTAGCCAACGGTGATGCGGCTGCGCACGATCAGACCGAAGGCATGGGAGATGCCGGCGAAGGAAATCGGCGAGCGGTCCTCCGCATGCAGCGTCTCCGGCAGGCGCGCCAGCGTCCACACGAACAGCACCGCGCCGAACAGGCACAGCATCAGGAAAATGCCGCGCCAGGGCGCGATCAGCATGATCGCCTGCCCGATGGAAGGCGCCACGATCGGCACGGAGAGGAAGACGAGGAAGGCGAGCGACATCACCCGCGCCATATGCGAGCCGGAATAGCAGTCGCGCACGATGGTGATGGCGAGGATGCGCGTCGCCGCCGAGCCGACCCCCTGCATCACCCGCGCCGCCAGCATTACGCCGAGCGTGCCAGCGAACACCGCGCCGATGGAGGCGAGCGTATAGACCGCCAGCCCGAACAGCAGCACGCTGCGCCGCCCGAAGCGATCCGCCAGCGTGCCATAGACGAGCTGCGCCCCGCCGAAGCCGAGCAGATAGGCGGTGATGACGAGCTGGGTGTGGTTCGCGGTGTCGATGCCGAGCGACTCGCCGATTTCCGGCAGCGCCGGCAGCATCGAATCAATGGCGATGGCGTTGGTCGCCATCAGGCCGGCGATGAACAGCACGAATTCCCGGAAGCCCATTCCCGGGTGCGGGATGCCGGCGGGAGACGATGCCGGCGTGGAGGCGGGGGCGGACATAGGCGATCCAATATGCAGGGGGCGCCCCGTCGGCAAGACGGGCGGCGGCAAGGACGGTGGCGGCTGCCGGGCCCCGCCTTAGCGCGCGGCGCCCGCCCGGCCTATAGGCCGAAAGACACAGACGGGCGAATTCGCCGCGTGCGGCGCGCAAAGCCAGGCGCCGCAGGCCTTCACACTGGCGTCAATAAAAGTGATGCGTATCATCAATGCGCCGGCGGCGGCCTGCCGGCGCCGCGCACCGCGTCGGGCGGAGGCGCCATCGGGGAGCATGCGCATGTTCGATCCGACCACGTGGACGGGCTTCCACACCTGGCTCAGCCTCATCGCCATCGCCGCCGGCTTCGTCGTCATCGCCAGCCTCATCACCGGCCATGAACGGCGGGGCTGGACGGTCCTCTTCCTTGTCACCGCCGTCGCCACCAGCGCCACCGGCTTCGGCTTTCCCTTCACCGGCGTGCTGCCCTCGCACATTGTCGGCGTCATCGCGCTGCTCGTCCTCGCGGTCACCGTGCCGGCGGACTATGTCTTCCACCGCGCCGGACGCTGGAACATGGTTTACGCGCTGGGCATCGTCGCCAGCCAATGGCTGCTGGTTTTCGTCGCCGTCGCCCAGCTCTTCGCCAAGGTGCCGGGCCTGCACGCGCTGGCCCCCACCCAGGCCGAACCGCCCTTCGCCATCGCGCAGGGCATCGTCCTCATGTTCTTCGTGGCGGCCGGCATCGCGGCGGTGCGCGGCAAGGGACCGAGCGCCCTCCCCGCCTGACCTCAGAACTGCGGCGGCGCCAGGTCGAGCGGCGGCGCGTCATATTGCGGGATGTTGAGCTCGATGGTCGCGGGGTCCACGCTGGGAGGCGCGCTGATCCAGTAGGTCACCGCCTCCGGCCACAGGATGACCACGACCACGAGGACGAGCTGCATCAGCAGCCACGGAATCGCGCCCCAATAGATCTGCGAGGTGCGGATCGACTTCGGCGCGATGCCGCGAAGGTAGAACAGCGCGAAGCCGAAGGGCGGGTGCATGAACGCCGTCTGCATGTTCACGCAGAGCAGCACGCCGAACCAGACGAGATTGATGTCGAGCTTCATCGCCACCGGCACCAGCAGCGGCACGATGATGAAGGCGATCTCGAAGAAGTCGAGGAAGAAGGCGATGAAGAAGATGAACACATTGACGAAGATCAGGAATCCCGCCTTGCCGCCCGGAAGCTGCGACAAAAGGTGCTCGATCCACAACGCCCCGTCCATGCCCTGAAACACCAGGCTGAACACGGTGGCGCCGATCAGGATGAACACCACCATGGCGGTAAGGCGCGCGGTGGAGGCCATGGCCTGGCGCAGCAGCGTCCAGGTCAGCCGCCCATGCAGCGCGGCGAGCAGGATGGCGCCGATCGCGCCCATGGCGCCCGCTTCCGTCGGCGTGGCAAGGCCCATGGCCAGCGTGCCGAGCACCAGCAGGATCAGCACGATGGAGGGCACCATGCCCCACAGCACCTGCCGGATCAGCGGCCAGCCGCCCTCCCCGCGCGCCTCCGGCGGCAGCGGCGGCATATGCTGCGGCTTGAACAGCGACAGCACGAACACATAGGCGAGGAAGATCAGCACCTGCAGCAGCGAGGGGCCGATGGCGCCGAGATACATCTCCCCCACCGGCCGGCCGAGCTGTTCGGCCAGCACGATCAGCACCAGCGAGGGCGGGATGAGCTGGGTGATGGTGCCGGAGGCGGCGATCACGCCGGTGGCGAGGCGCTCATTATAGCCGTAGCGGATCATGACCGGCAGCGAAATCACGCCCATGGCGATGACCGAGGCCGCCACCGTGCCGGTGATGGCGCCGAGAATGGCGCCGACGATGATCACCGCATAGGCGAGCCCGCCCGGCACCTTGCCGAACAGCTTGCCGGTGCCTTCCAGCAGATCCTCGGCAAGCCCGCAGCGCTCCAGGATCGCGCCCATGAAGGTGAAGAAGGGAATAGCGAGCAGGAGATCGTTGGAGATGATGCCGTAGAAGCGGAACGGCAGCGCCTGCAGGAAGCTGAAGGTGAAATGGTCCGTCAGAATGCCCAGCGTGCCGAAGAACAGCCCGACCGCGACCAGCGAGAACGCGACGGGAAAGCCGGCCAGCATGAAGCAGATCATGCCGGCGAACATCAGCGGGGGCATCACGCCATAGGAGAACATGCGGGGCTCGCGCGTCGGACAAAGGCTGGAGGGCGGGAAAGGCTGGAGAGCGGGGTGTCGCGCCGCCCTATTGCAGCGGTTTCTCGTAGTCGGTGGAGATGTCGAGCACGCCCGACAGCGCGGCGACGCGCTTGATGAGTTCGGAAAGCCCCTGCACGGTGAGCAGCGCGAAGCCGAGCGGCAGCAGCAGCTTGGCCGGCCACAGGATCAGCCCGCCGGCATTCTGCGACACCTCGCCCGCGGTGAAGGACTGCCAGAAAAAGGGAAAGCTCAGCCAGGTGAGATAGCAGCCGGCGGGAATGAGGATCAGCAGGAAGCCGAGCGTGTCGATCCACAGCCGCGCGCGCGGCGACACCGCCATATAGACCAGATCGACCCGCACATGCTCGTTGCGCTTCAGCGTATAGGGGGCGCCGAGCAGCACCACCGCGCCGAACAGATACCACTGCGCTTCCAAAAGGCCGTTGGTGGAATAGCTGAAGAGGTAGCGTACCGTCGCATTGCCGGCGCTGATCAGGCAGGCGAACAGCACGCAGTAATCGGCGATGCGGCCGAATCTCTCGTTGAGACCGTCAACGATACGGCTGAAGGCGAGCAGCCCTCCCATTCCATCCCCCCGAACTGACCGGCTGTTCTCGTTGCGGCCGGGGCGCCCCCATCGCCGCCCCCGCCGAGGACGGCAAGATAGACCATCGTCTCAGCCAATTTAACCCGCCTTGTCGGGCCGCCGCGCCGCGCGCATGGGGCGCCCTCGCCATGCCGCAGCGGAAGCGGGTCCACAGGCGAGGTGGCCGGCGCGGATTTCCCCAGGGGGCGCGGCGTGTTATCCCCCATGTCATCTTGTTGCCACGTTTCACGAAAGCTCCCATGACGCTCGGCGCGCTCCGTCTTCCGCTCGGCATCTGCGCGTTCATTCTCGCGGCGGGGGCGATCTATCTCGCCCGCTCCGTGGTGGCGCCGGTGGCGTTCGCCCTGTTCATCATCGCGCTGGTCTGGCCGCTGCAGCAGCGTCTGCAGCAGCGCGTGCCGGCGCTGCTGGCGATGATGGCGACTCTGGTGCTCACCATTCTCGTGCTGGCGGTGCTGTTCTATGCCACCATCTGGGGCTTCAGCCAGGCCGGGCGCTGGCTCATCGCCAATGCCGGGCGTTTTCAGGCGATCTATAGCGAGACCGCCGCGCAGCTTGAGGAAATGGGACTCTATTCCGCCGGCATGCTGGCCGACACCTTCAACGCGAGCTGGCTGATCGGCACGTTTCAGGGGCTGGCCGGGCGGCTCAACGGCATGCTCGGCTTTGGCGTGGTGACGCTGATCTTCGTCATGCTCGGCCTGCTGGAGGTCGACATCGTCCGTACCAAGCTGGTGGCGGAAGCGGGCGAGACCGGCCGCCGCCTGGTACGCGCCAGCGCGGCGACGGCGGCGAAGTTCCGCACCTATATGGTGGTGCGCACGGTAATGAGCCTGCTCACCGGCCTGTTCGTCTGGGCGCTGTCCGCCGCCATGGGGCTCGATCTCGCGCTCGCCTTTGGCGTCATCGCCTTCGCGCTCAACTACATCCCGTTCATCGGCCCGCTGGTGGCGACGCTGCTGCCGACCTTCTTCGCGCTGGCGCAGTTCGGCGCCTGGGAGACGGCGGTGGCGGTGTTCCTCGCCATGAACGTGATCCAGTTCTTCAGCGGCAGCTATATCGAGCCGCGCGTGGCCGGCAAGGCGCTCGCCATCTCGCCCTTCCTGGTGCTGTTCGCCGTGTTCTTCTGGGCGTTCATGTGGGGCCTGTCCGGCGCCTTCATCGGCGTGCCGCTGGTCATCGCCGCCCTCACCTTCTGCGAGGAGGGCGAGGGCACACGCTGGATCGCCCGGCTGATGTCCGGCCGTGAGGAGCCTGCCGTAGCGTCATGACCACTGTCCTCCGCCTTCTCCGCAAGATTCTGAAATGGCTGGGCGTGCTCGCGCTCGTGCTGTTCGTCGCCTTTCTCGGCTCGCGCATCTGGTTCGCCCAGAGCGGTCCGCCGCTGGAGCCCTGGCACATTTTCGTGCCGGAGGAGCTGAGCGTCGACGAGCTCGACCAGGCGGACTGGCGCGGCTATCTCGCCCGCGAGGACGAATTGTTCGCCGATGTCACCCGCGAAGTGGTGCAGAAGCTGCCCGATGACGAGCGCGTGCCCTCCAACCGCTATTTCGCCGGCAGCGTCGTCTACCCGCCGAAACTGTCGCAGGATTTCAACCGCTCCTATGAGCTGGTGCCGGAAGGCGCGCCGGTTGGCGTCGTCGTGCTGCTGCACGGCCTCACCGATTCGCCCTACAGCCTGCGCCATGTCGCCGGGCGCTACCTCGCCAATGGCTTCCTCGTCATCGCCCCGCGCCTGCCCGGCCATGGCACGGTGCCGGCTGGCCTCACCGCCGTCGAATGGGAGGACTGGCTCGCCGCCACCCGCCTTGCGGTGCGCGAGGCCGCCGCGCGGGCGCCGGGCAAGAAGCTGGAAATCGTCGGCTTTTCCAATGGCGGGGCGCTTGCGCTGAAATACGCACTCGACGCGCTGAGCGATGACACACTCGTCCGCCCCGACCGGCTGGTGCTGATCTCGCCGATGATCGGCATCACCCGCTTCGCCCGCTTCGCCGGGCTGGCGGCGCTGCCGGCCTGGCTGCCAGCTTTCGACAAGGCGGCGTGGCTCGGCATCGTCCCGGAGTTCAATCCGTTCAAGTACAACAGCTTCCCGGTCAATGGCGCAGTGCAGTCGCATCGCCTCACCCGGGCGCTGCAGGCCTCCATCAGCGCCCAGGCGCGGGCCGGACGGCTGAAGGACCTGGCGCCGACGCTCACCTTCCAGTCGGTGATGGACTTCACCGTCTCCACCCGCGCCATCATCGACGCGCTGTACGGCCAGCTACCGGCCAATGGCAGCGAACTCGTGCTGTTCGACATCAACCGCAACACCAAGCTTGGCCCGCTGCTGCGCGCGACCTCCTATTCCGCGCTGCTGCGCCTGCTGCCACCGCTCCCGCGCGCCTTCCGCACCGTGATCATCACCAATGAGAATGAGGGGTCCGATCAGGTGGTCGAGCACGCGATTCCCGCCGGCAGCACGGAAGAGACCGTGCGCCCGCTCGGCCTCGCCTATCCCCCGGATGTCTATTCGCTCTCCCATGTCGCCCTGCCCTTCCCGCCGGAAGACGGGCTCTATGGCTCGCATCCCGACCCGAACGAGAATTTCGGCCTCGAACTCGGCGCCATGGCGGTGCGCGGCGAGCGCGGCGCGCTCATTGTCAGCCTCGACGCGCTGGTGCGCATGTCGTCGAACCCGTTCTTCGCCTATATGAACGACCGCATCATGCCGCCCCCGGCCCCGGCGACCGCGCCGCCACCCTGAGCCGCGCCGGACGCGTCGGCCTCCCAAGGCGCGGCGGCCGGCCGACACGGCGGGGTGACTCGCCATCGTCGCCTCGGCAGGCTAATGCTGGCGCTTGTCACAGGCCCGGGCCTGCGGAGGCTGGATGCGTCTCGTCATTGTTGCGTTTGCCCTCGCCTTGTGCGCGGGCTGCTCGAACCGGCCGGTGGGCGTGCTCACGCCGGTGGAAGCGGCCGTGCCCGACACCACCAAGGTCAATCTTCTCGTCGCCACCACCCGCGAACCCTCCACCGATGCCGGCATTCTCTACACCGGCGAGCGCGGCGCGGGCGTGTCGCTCGACGCCTTCACCGTCTCCATCCCGCCGGACAGCCGCCGCCAGATCGGCGAGGTGCAGTGGCCGCGCCGCCTGCCGCCCAACCCGGAAACCGATTTCGCCACCCTCGCGGTGACGCCGCTGCCGAATGTGAAGGCGGCGAAGGGCTGGCTCGACAGCCATCTGCCGCCGAGCCGGCGGGTGCTGATCTTCGTCCACGGCTTCAACAACCGCTTCGAGGACGCGGTCTACCGCTTCGCCCAGATCGTGCATGACTCGGGCTCCGAGGTGGCGCCGGTGCTGTTCACCTGGCCCTCACGCGCCCGGGTGTTCGACTATCTCTTCGACCGCGAGAGCACCATCTTCTCGCGCGACGCCTTCGAGGAGACGGTGTGGCAGGTGGCGAGCGATCCGCGCGTCGAGGATGTGACCATCATGGCCCATTCCATGGGGGCGTGGCTGGCGATGGAGAGCCTGCGGCAGATGGCCATCCGCCGCGGCAAGCTGCCGGCCAAGATCCGCAACGTCATCCTCGCCTCGCCCGATGTCGATGTCGACGTGTTCGCCTCGCAATGGCGGGCGCTGAACGGGCCGCAGGCGCGCTTCACCCTGTTCGTCTCTCAGGACGACCGGGCGCTGCAGGTCTCCCGCCGCATCGCCGGCGGCGTGGACCGGCTGGGCATGATCGACACACAGAAATACTACGCCGATCTGGAGAAGTCCGGCATCGTGGTGATCGACCTCACCGCCATGCGCAGCGGCGACTCGCTCAATCATGGCCGCTTCGCCTCCTCGCCGGAAGTGGTGCAGCTCATCGGCCAGCGGCTGGTGAACGGACAGACCGTGACCGATTCCGAAATCAGCCTCGGCGACCGCATCGCCGCCGGCGCCATCGGTGTCGGCCAGACGGTGGGCAGCGCCGCCGGCCTCGCACTCAGCGCCCCGATCGCGGTGATCGACCCGAAGACGCGCCGCACCTATCAGGGGCAGGTGGAGCGCTTCGGCCAGACGCTCAGCGAAACGGTCGAGGACCCGGCGGCGGACTGAACCGCCGCTTCAGCGGGCAAGAAATCCGATCGCCGCCGCGTTGATGATGTCGATGAAGAAGGCCGAGACCAGCGGCAGGATGATGAACGCGCGGGGCGAAGGCCCATGCGCCTTGGTCACCGCCGTCATGTTGGCGATGGCGGTCGGCGTGGCCCCGAGGCTGATGCCGGTGAAGCCGGCGGAGATCACCGCTGCCTGATAGTCGCGCCCCATGGCCGGGAACACCACGAAGACGATGTAGGCCACCGCCGCCAGCGTCTGCACCGCCAGCACCAGCACCAGGGCGAGACCGAGCCCGCCAATGCTCCAGAGCTGCATGCTCATCAGCGACATGGCGAGGAAGATGTTCAGCGCGAGATCAGAGACCAGCGCCAGCGCCCGCGTGCGCGTCGGCCAGTTGAGGCGCGGCAGCAGGCGCGGCACCGTATTGGTGAGCACGATGCCGACCAGCAGGCACACCACGAACATGGGCAGCTTCAGCCCGGTCCACTCCACCGCCTCCTCCAGGCCGAAGGCGATCAGTATGGCGACATTGAGCACGAGCACGGTGCGCAGCAGGCTGACATGGCTGATGTCGTCGTCGCGCCGCTCATCCACCGCCTTGGGCAGGCCGACGATTGCCTCCTGCCCGCGCTCGCTCTTGAGATGATGCCGGGTGATGAGGTAGCGGGCGATCGGCCCGCCGGCGAGGCTCGCCAGCACCAGCCCGAGCGTCGCCACGGCGATGCCGACCTCCAGCGCGTTCGCCACGCCGAACCGCTCCGCGATCAGCGGCGCCCAGGCGATGGTGGTGCCGTGGCCGCCGATCAGCGAGGCCGAGCCGAGGAACACGGTGAGCCCTTCCGGCAGGCCGAGCAGGCTGACGGCACCGAGGGCGATCGCGTTCTGGATGACGAGATAGAGAACGGTGAGGCCGAGCAGGATCACCAGCGGCCGCCCACCGGCCAGCAGGTCGTCCAGCCGGGCATTGAGGCCGATGCCGGTGAAGAAATACAGCAGCAGCATGTCCCGCGCCCCGAGATCGAACACGATGGCGGTGTCGAAGAAGCGATAGGCGATCAGCGTCACCAGCGCTGCCAGCAGGCCACCCGTCACCGCTTCCGGAATGTTGAACCGGCCGAGCGGCGGGATCGCCCGGTTGATGCCGGAGCCGGCGAAGAACACCACAATGGCGATGGTGAAGGTGAGTAGCCCGGAAATCTCGATTGCCGGCATGGTCCCTCCGCCTCGCGCCCGCAGGCGCCAATCCTCATGCGCGCCTGCCGGACCAGCCCGGCGCCGCCACACTTGGCACACTTGCCACCCCCGCCCCGTCCCTGGCAACCGCCGCGCACGCCGACGGAGCCGGATCCGATCGGGCCGAATCAACCTGTCGGGTGAAGGGGCCGTCACATCGCGGAGAGAGAATATGCTCGCGCGCGGCGGCGCGGTCAGCGGGCCGGCTGCCGGCGGCGCAGCAGGCCCTTGCCGGTCAGCAGCCGCCCGAGCCAGAGCGGCAGGCGCAGCAGCGGGTAGAGCAGGTAGAGCCGGCGCGGCAGCGGCAGGTCAAGGGCGTCCTGGCAGTTCACCGTCCAGCGCAGGATCTCGGTGCCGACATGGGCGGGCCCGCACGCCATGGCGTGCAGCATCGGCAGGAGGGCGACCGCGCGCAGCGAGGTTTGCGGCCGTTCCTCGCGCAGGAAGGCATGGCAGAGCCGACGCATCGCCCGCTGCAGCGGCGCCTCTGCCGGCCGCGCCAGCGCCGTCGGCAGAGGCAGGTCGAACAGATCGCGGCAGAGGGCCAAGGCCAGCAGCGCGGCCGGCCCGGCGCCCCGCGCCTCGGCATGGCGGTAGAGACGCAGCCGCTCCTCCTGTGTCCGCCCCACCAGCAAAGCGTGCAGATCGGCGAGCCATTTGAGCCGGAACCAGCCGCTACGGGCGCCATGGACGCAGAGATAGGCGAATTCGTCGTCGGGGTGAAAGCCGTGGATCGGCACACCGGCGAGACTCTCGCGCCGGCCCGCCGCCGCCAGCAGCGGTTGCAGCGGCAGCAGCCGGCGGTTCTCAGTCAGCCGCCAATGCGGTTCCAGTTGCACGCCGCGGACCGGATCGCTCATCACCGCCTCCATCTGGAAGGCCCGCAGCGCGTCGATCTTCGCCGGGGTCAGCGGCGGCGCGGGGAAGTCCGGCTGGTAGCCCTCGCCGGCGAGCAGCGCGAACACCGCGTCAAGGTCTTCGGGCCGCACCAGGAAATCAATGTCCTTGCCGTGCTTGACCGCGATCGAGCCATAGGCCCGCTGCCCGACCAGCGCGCCCTTGAAGAACACCGCCTCGATGCCGGCGGCGTCGAACAGCTTCTGCAGCCGGACCAGCGCGGCGACCGTGGCGAGGTTCTGCCGCGCCAGCGCCTGCGCCTTGCCGGCGAGGGTGCGCCGCACCTCCTCGGGCACCGTGCCGGCAAGCCCCCCCAGCCCGACATGCACCAGCCCCGGCACACGGTGCCGCTCCACCAGGCGGAGGAAGCCTGCCCAGTCCTCGACCCTGGCCGCCGCGCGTTGCAGCGCCGGCGAGGCCGGCGTCGCCGCACGGTGGGCGCCGGCCTCGGCGCACAGGTGCGCCAGCAGCGCGAACGCCGCCTCGGTACGGCCCGGCTCTTGCCTCAACGTCTCGCTCATGCCCGCCCGACCGCCGCAGGAGCAGTTTCCCGCCCGCATGCCCCCATGGACCACGCACCCGCCTATAGCGGATGCGGCGGGCGCTGTCAGGCGCGGCCGGGCGCCGGCACGCCGGCACCGGGTGTGACGCTACAGCTTGATGATGAAGTGCAGCGCCAGATAGGGCGGCAGGTGCGAGGCGTGATGGGTATCGCACGTCAGCCGTTGCAGCGTCTCCGGCGCGATGACGCCGAAATTCTTTCCGTCCGCATCGCGCGTGGAGGTAAGCCTGTAAGTATGGTCGATATGGTGAGAATGCTCGCGTGATCCACCCGCCTGATGTGCCGGGAAGCTGCCGCCATCCGCGCCGACAGGAAACCGCCCGCGCAGGTCCGGGCGGCCGTTCTGGCCGTCGCACAGCGCCCACCCCTCGGGCAGGTGGGCCGGATCGCCCGCCCACATGACAACCACACCCTTCGGCACGGCGCCCGGCCCGGTGATGCCGCCCGGCACCTCGACCGCGCCGCTGACGGAGAGGCCCCCCGTCACCCTCACCGGGCCGCGCGACGCCGAGACCGGCTGCGCCAGCGTGAGCGGCCCGTTCACTGTCAGCGAGGTGTTGAGCGTCGTTTTTCCATCGGTGGTGATTTCCAGCGCCGACTCGGTCTGGTCGACGCAGGTGAGCTTGAGATTGTCGTCGTCCTCATAGGCGACGCGGGTCAGCCGCCATTTCGGCGTCACGGTCTGGTCGTTCATCTCGGTGTCCTTTCAGGGGCGCGGGGTGTCGGGCAGGGGCCGGTGTGCCGCCATATGTCAGGGCTTCGACCAGATGGCGCGCCCCTCGCCGTCGTCGATGCGGACCTTGCCGTCGTCCGTCACGCGCAGCAGCACGCCGTTTTTCTGGAAGGTATCGGAGGCGAACACGGCCCCTCGGGCGCCGGCATACAGGACGAAGTTGCTGTCGGCCTGCATCCGGGCGATCGTACCGATCGCGTCGCTGCGGTCCTTCATGGCGACCCAGATTTCCAGGGGCTTGAGCCTGTCGCGATCGTCGCGAAGGCTGAGCCGGCCCGATGCGTCGAGCAGCAGGCTGTAGCGCCCCGACGGGGAGACGACGCTGCCTCCCCGGCTCAGCGCTTCGCCGGCGCGCAGGACGGCGCGAATGCCGGGATCGGAGGGAATGCGCGAATTCGGCCCCCCATAGATGATATAGGCCAGGCTGTACCAGGGCGGGCGGATGTCGAAAGGCTCCGCCGCGCCGTTCGATGGCAGCTTGACCTCGTCCCCGACATTGCGCGAGAGGGCGTTATTGTCACCCGGGATATAGGGTACGGCCACCACGAGCTGCTTGAGCGTCAGCAGGTCGTCCTTGGGCAGGTTGGCGACCTTCAGCGTGCAGCTCGGCGCGCCGCCGCGACTGCCGACGGTCTTGTAGTCGGCGCTGGCGGGATCATGGCCGACGATGAAGCTGCCGCGCAGATCGGGGACCGGGTCGCCATTGGCCAGCCAGCCGCTGCCATTGCACAGGTACCAGCCGGCCGGCAGCTTGGCCGGGCTGCCCGACCACATGAGAATGGCGCCAACCGGCACCGCCCCCATGCCGGCCAGACCCTGTTCCGCCTCAATGGTGCCGCTCGCCTTCACCGCGCCGGTCACGGTGAGGCCGGACAGGGCGGTGGCCAGCGCCTCCAGGATCACCGGGCCGGTGACGGACAGCGCGGTGTTGAAGGCGGCTCGGCCATCAGCGGTGATCTCGACCTTCGGCGTGCTTTCCCCGTCCAGCGTCAGGCTGAGGCTGCCGGTGTCGCTGTCGATCTGGCGGACCCGGGTCAGCGTCCATAGCGGGGTTACGGTATCGTCGCTCATCGTCCTGCTCCTTGACTCGGGGTGCCGCCGGGCGGCGACGTGCTGGGAAGACCTCACCGGCTCGGCACGGGGGCCGGCTCGACCCGTACCGACGCGCAGGGATCGGAGCTGACGGTCACGTCCCAGCTTCCCTTGCCCAGATGCGCCTTGGAAATGTTGGTCTTGCGGTCGGCGGAGGTGCCGACGAGCTCGAAATCGCGGTCGGGATAGAACAGCGTGTAGCTGCTCGTCACCATCGCCACGGCGCTGGTGACGCCCTTGACGGTGCAGTTCACCGTGTCGGGCTGCTCACCCGTCTTCTCCAGCCGGGTGCGCTTGTCGGTGCGCCAGTTCAGCGGCTCGCGGGTGCGGATCGTCACATTGGCGCCGAGGACGAGATAGGGCAGGCTGGCGGCGCGGGTGTTCTCGAAATAGTCGGCGGCGAACAGGCGCGGGCTTTCCACCGTCAGGCTGAGCCGCTTGCCCTCCGCCGTCATCAGCCACAGGCGCGGCTCGTTGTCGCCGCGATAGGCGGCGACGCTGCCGCGTCCGCCGGTCTCGCCAAAGGCGCCCTTCTGCCATTCATTGGTCTGCGGGTTATAGGCGAGCCCCGCCCCCAGCGCGACGAGCACGCCGCCGACATTCAGCACCGGCCCCTCGGCCAGCGCGGCGGCCTGCGCCTTCGGCACGCTGCTGGCGGCGGTGGGAAAGTCGATCTCCACCGCCTCGCGCGCGGCGGCGAGCCGCGCCGGGGAGCCGCTGGCACGGGCCTGGGCGAGCCGCTCCGCGCTCCGGGGATCGGCTTCGAAGCGCGCCGTCGCCCCGCTGACCTCGTTGACCAGCAGCAGCGCCTCATTATCGGTGCCGAAACCATCGACGAGATGCCAGCCATAGCGCGGGCTCAGCTCGTCGGTGGCGAGCGCCGGCTCGGCCCGCCAGCCGACCCGGCCGGTACGTATGTCGCCTTCCGCGATGGAGAACGCCTTGACCGAGGAGCGCGCATTCAGCCCGCCGCTGCGGTCGAGCGGGCCGATCTCAACCTGCACGATCAGCCGCCCGCGCAGCAGGGCGATCTGGTAGTCCCGGCGCTGCGCCGCAGCGATGTTGATCGGATCGTCGGCCAGCGTCACCGGCGTGCTCGCCGCCTGGTCGCGCGGCGCCAGCAGCGTCAGTTCGGCATAGGCGGGTTGGCCGGGCACCGGCTTGTCGATTTGCGCCAGCACCGCCACGCGGTCGGCATCCACCGCGCGCACGGCGAGACAGGGCGCCTCCTGAAGCGGCAGCCGGTCCGCCCGCTCGCCCTCGGCGCGGGCGCCCAGGCGCAGCGGCACGCGGGTGAAGGCGGGAAACGGGTCATTGGTCTTGCCGGTGCCGTCCGGCTCGATGCCGCCGCCGGCGCCCACATCCGACAGGAACAGCCCGTTCTCGCCGCACAGCACCAGCCGCCCGCCGGCGAAGGCCATGCCGCGCAGCGCCCCCGCCGCCGGCGGAGAGGTTCCGGCCACCTGCCAGCGCTCGATCTCGAAGGAGCGTGCAATGGACTCGTCGCCATAATGCAGCCGGACGGCGGTGTCGGCCGCGCCGGCGCTCTGCGGCACGGCGAAGCTCATCTCGCCGGAACTGGTCTGGCTGGCGGAAGCGCGCAGCCGCTGCAGCCGCCGATTGCCATTGGCGTCGGTCCAGGACAGCATCACCTCGCGCCGATCGTCCACCGGCAGTTCACGGATATACCAGCGCGCCCGCACCTTGCCGCCCGGCAGGACGGAAGGCGGCGTCAGCGTCAGATGGGCGAACTGGTCGAAGCGGCGAACATCCAGCGCTACCATGCGGGTGACCACCGCGCTGACCCGGCTCGGCGCCGTGCCGGCGATCTCGGCGGTGAGCTGATAGGTGGCGGGGCCCATCGCCAGCACTTTCTTCGAGCCGGCGCACACGCCCTTGTCCGGGGTGATGGCGAGCACCGGCTGGCGGTAGTCGATCGGCCCGCTCAGCGTCGCCTGCACGCAGTCGGTGATGTGCCAGCTCAACGTCACCGGGGTGCCCAGCGCCAGCGCCAGAGGCGTGGCGGCATCGGCGGCGAAGCGCAGCTTGGCGCCGGGGTCGACATCGGCCGGCTTCTCCAGCCGCGCCTCCACCGTCACCGGCGGCGAGAGCCGGTCGATGCTGGGGCCGGTGCTGACCTCAAGCGGCAGCGCGCGGTCGCCCGCCCGCAGCGGCAGCAGCACGCGCAGCGTCGGGTCGCCGGGCACCGGTGTCCCGGCGTCGCTGGCGTTCAGGTCGACATTGGCGATGCCGATGCGGACCTTCGCGGGGTCGGCGGCATCGCTGCGCATGACATGCCAGAGCGCATCGCCGCCGGCATCCTGCAGCACGCCATTGACCTTGCCGATATCCTGCCAGAGCTCGTCGCTCTGGTCGCGGATGAGCGCATCGGCGAGGCTGTCGCGGTCGAGCATCACCTGCACCACGCGCGGACGCGGCGCGGCGCCCGCCCCCGGCGCGGGGGGAATGACCAGTTGCAGCGTCGGCGGCGTGCCCGGCACCACCCGCGCCTCCAGCGGCGGGGCGGCGCCCTGGGTCCGCGCCGGCGTGCCGCCGGCGAGCGGAACGGCCACCAGCACAATGGCCGCGAGCAAGGTGGAAAGCCGCGGGCGTCGGGTCATGCCAGTCTGCCTTCTGCTGCGAGGGGTAAAGCTTCGGCCGCCGGTTCGGAACGGCGCAGGATCAGCCACCCCTCCCCCATGGAGGGCGGCGCGCCGTCGAAGCGCGGCTCAAGGCCGAGCGCGGCCAGCGCGGTTCCGGCGCCGTCCGCCGTCTGCCATTCCCAGCGCCCGCCGGTACTGGCCGGCGGCGGCAGCAGCGGCAGCGCGCCGTGGAACAGCACCGGGCCGGCGGCGAAGCCGATCTCCAGCCGCGCCAGCGCCGCCCGCACCGTCTCCGGTGGCAGGCTCGCCCTGCCGGCCGGCAGCACCCCGCAGGCGACCTCCACCGAGGCCAGAGGGTCCATGATCAGCACGAGGTCGCTCGGCGCCGCGAAGCCCACCTGCGCGGGTGTCGCCGTGTCGAGCGCGACGAGATCGGAAAAACGCAGCCCCTCGGCATGGGCGACGAGCCCGTCCTGCCCGTCCTGCCGGTTGCCGAGCCGCAGCGGCAGGCGCAGCGCGGCGGCGCCGGGCGCGGGGTCACCGCGGAAGGCGCGCAGCCGCGCCTGTGCCGCGACCACCGCCAGCGGCCGGCCGATCAGCATTTCCTCCGGCGCCGCCTCGCGGGCGCGGATGGTGGGGAGCGCGTCGTCGATTCCCGCCAGCAGCCGCTCCAGCCGGTCGCCGCCGAGCAACGGGTGAGCCAGCCAGGCGGCGAGACGGGCGAGCAGCGGATCGGCGATCGTATCGGGCGAAAGCTCCTCCGCCCGCGCGAAGGCGCGCCAGACCGCACCGCCGGTGCCGACAGGAAAAGGCGGTTCGGCCATTAGTTGGCCGAGCAGCCTGCCCGCCCCGTCGCACAGCACCAGCGCATGGTCGAGCCGGTTGAGATAGAGCCAGCCGCGTATGGGCGTCTCGCCGCCAGCGAAGGAGATGTCGAGCCGGGCGCCCTCGGTCAGCCGGGGCGGACGGGCGAAGGGCCCGCACTGGGTGTCGTCCACCGCCGGGCCGAGCCGCAGGCGGGAGCGCGGATGCGGCTGCACCCGCGTCTCCGGCCGGGCGATCGGCTCCACCCACTGGCCGAAATCGTCGATCACCCAGAGATGGTCAAGGCGGAACCAGCCGGCCTCCAGCGGCGGCATCTCGCCCGCCGCCGGCAGCGGCGGCAGCGCCGGCGGCACCGCGATGCGCAGCCCGGCGGCGAGCCGCGCCAGCGCGGCCAGGCCCGTCTGCAACGGCCGGTCGGTCGCCGGGGTCAGCCAGACCAGCGCGGCATCGGGCCGGGGGGTGAGCGCCTGCGCGTTGAGGCGCCGCACGCCCGCCCCCAGCCCCGACAGTTCCTGCCCGACCAGCGGCATGTGGGTCAGCGCGGCGAAATCGCCATTGTTCAGCCGTGACTCGGCAAGGGCGGCGGCGAGCGCCTCGCGCATGAAGCCGCCATCCATCGGCGCCATCAGGCTGCGGCCCTTCACCTGCAGCGTGGTGTCGCGCCCGGCGGCCGGCACGCCGGCCGGCTGGCGATAATCGTAATGCAGCGGGTGCTGGCCGGCCGGGAAGCTCCAGTCGCCCGGCCCGGCGGGACTGGCGTGCCAGCCCAGGCTCCAGTCGATATAGAGCGGCGACCAGGGCTGCTGGCCCCACACCGCCACCAGCGTCTCGGGCGCCACCTCGCGCCCGTCGCCGCCGGCCAGCACCAGCGACCCGCCCGGCGTGCCGGAACGGAAACGGGCCTGCAGGGCGTCCTTCCAGCCCGCCCATTCGATCTGGCCGGCGAAAGGCGCGGTCTCGGCGAAGGCGGCGGAGGCCACCGCCTGTTCCATCAGCGCCGCCTCGCGCAGCAGCCCGGCGAGGGGGCCGACCTGCGGCAGGCCGACGCGCGCGAGATCCTTTTCGGCCAGGGTCGCCGCCAGCGCGGCGAGCGCCGCCTCGGGAAAGCCGGCCCGCTCCGGCGCTACCGGCGCCTGCGTGACGAGCCCGGCCGGCGTGCGGCAGGGCAGCCTGTCCGGCAGCGCGGCACGGCTGGCGCCGGGCATGCCCGCCAGCATCACCACCGGGTCCGCCGCCACCCAGAAGGGCGGCTCCGGCTCGGTCTCCAGCCGCCAGCCCGGCGGCAGATCGGCACCGAACGCGATGAGCGCGGCCGAGAGGATGGCCGAGCTATCGCCCGCCCTCCCAATGTCGGCGACGAAAGCGTCGAGATCGGCCGTGAGCCCGGCGAGCGGGTCGGGCGTCGCGTCCGGGCGCAGCGTTCCGGTGCGGACGGCGACGATGCGCGCGCGCCAGGCGATCCGCAGGGCATTGGCCCGCGCGATCAGCGCGCGCACCTCTGCGTTCAGCGCCGACTGGCGCTCATTGAGCCGCGCCAGTTCCTGCCATTGCCCGGCGGTCGGCGCCCCCGCCTCGCCGGCCGCCTCCTTGTCCTGCACCAGGACATGGCGCTGGCCGGCGTCGAGCGAGGTGAAGCCGAGCGGATGGTCGAGCCTGCGGCGGGTGGCGGCATCGAGCCCGGCGGGATCAGCGGCGCCGAGCAGATGGCCTTCCAGCACCGCCCATTTCGGCCGGTCGGCCGGGTCGACCTCGTCGTCCCAGAACCGGTCGGACACCAGCGCCGCCAGCGCCGCCGGCGCCGAGGCGCCGAGCCCGACCTCGATGCGCGGCTCCGGCGGCATCAGCCCGCCATGGGCTGGGGGCGATTGCGGCGAGCCGAGCAGCGGCCCGCGATAGCGCTGCGGGTCCCAGAAATTGATATGGGCGACGGTGCCATGGAACAGGCACGGCCCCGGCGCCTCCACACCCGGCGGCAGCGCCCAGCCGAGATGCGTCAGCACGGCGGCGAGATCGGCCGGCCCGCCCGCCTCGTCCGCCAGACGTGACGGCAGCGCGGTGAGCGGATCGGCGCCCGGCACGCGATACCACCCCACCACCGCATAGCTGACGCTGGCGAGCGGCAGCTTGTCCTGCCCGTCGCGCAGATCGGCCAGCCCGTCATGCCAGGACAGGATGTTGCGGTTTTCCGCCAGCGAGGTGGCGAAGGTGGGCGAGCCGGTCCACGCCGTGCCGAGCGCGGTCAGCTCGATATGCGCCATCTGCGCCTGGCGGGCGGGATCGTAGGTCTCCAGCGTCCGCACGAGGCCGACCGGCTGCGCCGCCAGTTCCGGCGCCCCCGCGCCGCCCCGGCCGGGGGCCGGCACCGGCAGGCTGGCGGAGCCGGCATCGCCGGGATAGGCCGCGCCGTCGATCATCCACGCCTTGATCTCCACCTCGCGGCGGGAGCCGGCGCGGCGCAGCAGGCGCAGGATCAGCCACTGGTCCGGCAAAGCGGGAAAGCTGAGACCGTTCTCCACCAGCGACTTGCGCAGCCCTTCCGGCACCATCCAGCGCAGATACACGCCGCGATCGCCCTTCACCGGCCGCTCGCTGTCGCGCAGCGCCAGCCGGTCGCCGGCCGCCGGCACCGCGCCGAGAAACGGGGTCAACCTTGGATCGACCAGGGTGCGCAGCCCCGGGGCGTAATTCACCCGCCCCGGCTTCCAGCGCAGCGAAGCGCCGCGCTCGGCCGTGTGCCGCGCCAGCAGCAGGTCGCCCTCGGGGCCGGCCTCGCCCTCGACGACCAGCGCGTCGAGTTGAATCGGCACCAGCAGCGGCGTTGCCACTTGGGAATCCGCCTGCGCGGCGGTGTCGACAGCGCTCACCTGGGGATCTCCCACACATAGCTCTGGATGCTGCCGCTGCTCAGCGCCCCGGCGGCGAAGGCGGCGGCGGAAAGCGGGTCCGCCCCCGCCAGCCCCGGCCGGGCGAGGCCCAGCGCCTGCTCCGCCGTCAGCCGCGCCAGCGGGCTGAACAGGCCGCGCGCATCGGGCTCCGGCACCCCCTCGCGCGGCGGTGCCAGCCGGAACGCCAGCCCCTCCGGCGGCTCCTTCAGCGTCACCCGGGCGATCCGCCCCTCGGCGAGGCCGAGCAGCACATCCGGCGCCAGCCGCTCCAGCCGCTGCAGCCGGGCGCCCGCCGGCGCGGTCTCCACCTGCGTCTCCAGCCCCGGCCAGTCCGAAACCAGCGTCGCGCGCAGCAGGAATCCGGTGCACGGCCGGTCGAGCAGGTCGCCCGGCGGGTCGGGCTCGGCCATCGGCCCCGCCTCGCAGCGCTCGATCAGCCGCGACAACAGGCGGCGCAGCGGCAGGCCGGCGCGCGCGCCTTCCCCGGTCGCGGTGCCGCTCAGACTCAGCGCGCCGGTGGCGAGCGCCAGAAGCCAGTTCGCGTCGACATGGAAGAAGCGCAGGCTCGCGGCCGGCAGCAGCGGCTCTCCCGCCACCAGATAGGGAAAGGGCACGCCGTCGAGACGCAGCAGCCCGCGCAGCCAGCCGGCCATCCGCAGCACGGCGTGGAGACTGTCGGGCGGCGCGGCGTCGTCCCCCGGCGCCGGCGCCGGCGCGCTCCATTCGCGGCGGATCGCCGCCAGATGGGTGCGCATATAGGTGTCGAGCCGGAACGCCACCTCGCGCGGGCCGGCATTGTCGGAGATGAAGGCGCGGGTGGCGGCGAGAAAGCCGGGAGAGGCCAACGCCATCAGCCGGCCGAGCTGCCACGCCGCCGCGTAGGACAGGGTCAGCGACCCGTCTTCCGGCGCCAGGATCAGCGCGGCATCGGCATGGTCGATGGCATCCAGCGGCAGCGGCGCCACCGGGGCCGGCGCGAACGGGCCGCGATACCAGCCGAGGCCGGCGCCGCCCTCTGCGCGCCGATAGGCCATCGGCGTGTGGCCCGTCGCCAGCAGGCCGGCGGCGCTGGCGGGCAGGCCCGGCGGCGCCGGGCTGCGCAGCAGGTCGAGGCTGAGGCGGCGGGCGAGGCCGGGGAAGCTGTGGGCGAAATCCGGGTCATGGGTGAAGCCCCAGCGCGCCAGCAGCACGAAGCGCAGCCGCGCCGGCCCCTCCGGCAGCCGCGCCTCGATCAGTTCCTCCCAGCCTTCCAGCGACACCAGCAGGGCGAGATGGGCCCCGGCGGCGGGAAGGCGGCGGGCGCAGATGACGGGAAACTCCCCGGCGCCATGCATCGCCGCGCGCGGCTTGTCGCCCATCTCGACCTGGCGCACATGGGCGAGCCGCGACAGGTCGTCGGCCGAAGGGCACAGGGCGGCGGCCAGCGCGCGGTCGAGGTCGATGACGCTGACGCGCTGCTGGCCCGCCTCCTTGTCCGGCTCCGGTTCGAGGCTGGGAAACAGCACCGTGCCGTCGGCGCTGCGGCGGTTCGCGGTGAACAGCGTCTCCGGCGCCAGGGTCTGCACCGCCGCCTCGCCGCCCTGCGCCTGAAACTCGGCCTCGCTGAGGAGGAACAGCGCCATCCACGGCGCCCGCGCGGTGCCGGTCAGGCTGAGCTCGCGCTCCCAGGGCAGCGCCCGCTTGCGCAGCACGATATTGGGGATGTGCCGGTTGAAATCGCCCGTCGCCCCCGGCGCGGGGTAGCGGGCGTGAATGTCGCTCTCGTCGAGGAAGAAGCGGGGGCCACGGACCAGAAAGGTCTCGTCACGGTAATAATGATGCGCCTTTGCCGCGCCGCCAGCGTCGGAATAGGTGAGCGATTGCTGCACGACAAGGCGGTGGCTGCCGGCGGAAAGGGCCGGCAGATAGGCGTCGTAGAGATCGACGGCCAGCGCTTCGGGGCCGGGTGCGGGCATGGGTCAGGCTCCTTCCGGCCAGGCGCGGTGCAGCGGCGGGTGGCGGAGGCGGCGCGCTTCCCCCGCCGACGCCTCCAGCGAAACGGGAAAGCCCAGCGCGCCCAGGGTTTTGAGAAGCTCGGCCGAGGGCACGCCCGCCGCTGCTGGCGCCGGCGCCCCCGCCCGTGCGGCCTGCACCGGCGGCTCGCAAAGGGCGGGCGCGCGGAAGATCAGGTCGCTCTCGCGGTGGCGGGCAAGGGCGGCCCGCATCCCCTCGCCCCGGCGGCGCCCCGGCGGCGGGGCGAGGCGGGCGAGGCCGGTGAGATAGGCCCCGGTCAGCTTGGCGGCGGGCGCGTCGCCCGGCTTCTGCCGGTCCCACAGCGCGGCCGGCATGCCCTGGCGTTCGGCTTCGCTGTGCCAGCCGGCAAGATCCACCGCCACGGTCACGCCGCCGGCTAGGTCGCGGACGAGGCCGATGGTGAGCCGGCTTTCCGCCTGGGTGATCGACAGCGGTACGATGCCGAGCGCCGCGCCTTCGGCTGCATGGGTGGCCGCCACCGCCTCCAGCGCCAGCGGCGCGGCCAGCGCCAGGTTTGTCCCGCTGCGCGCCTTGGGCGGCACGGCGCCCGCCAGCGTGCCGAGCACCAGCGTGGTGGCCGGCAGCACCGAGGCGATGGAGACGCTGAGTTCGTCGCCGCGCACCCGCCATGGCCCGCTCGGCTGCCGGTCGTCCGGCTGCGCCAGCCGCCCGCCGGTCAGCACCACCCCGCAGATGGCCGGCGCCTCCACCGGCAGGCCAGGCAGCGGCACGGCCTGCCAATGGGGGCTGGCCTTGTCGAGGAACAACGCGCCGAACTGGGCCCAGCCGCGGATTTCCGCCGGCGCCGGCGCGCCGCCGAAGGCGATCTCGAACGACAGCACCGACAGCTTGACCCGGACCCGCCCGGCAAAGGGCGGGCCCCACAGCCGCAGTTGCACGTCGAGGCTGAGATTGATCGAGAACAGCGAGAGGTCGGCCTCGACGCGGATCGAGATGCCGGCATCGAGGCTGTACTGCAGCGGCGCCCAGCGCAGCAGGAAATCGACCGCGGCGATGAACCAGGCCTTGATGCGGCTATGGATGAACGAGGCCTCGAACCGCCCGCCGGCCATGAGATGCGAGGGGGTGAGCGCGCAATAAAGCTCGCCCTTCAGCGTCAGCTCGTTCGTCACCGCCCAGTTCAGCCCGAGGCGCGGCACGGCGGGGTAATGCGCCGGCGGTTTGAAATCGCGGTGATAGCCGCCGAGGGTGAGCACGAAATCGCCCTTGCGCGTCCCGGCGAACCACACACCCAGCGCGAAGCCGCCGGTGAGCCGGCATGAGGGGTCGAGCACCCAGGAATTCGTCGTCAGTTCGGCCTGCAGCAGGAACACGCCCTCCTCCGGCCGCAGCGTCATCTTGATGGCGAGTTCGACCCGGCAGAATTTCTGGCTGCCGACCGATTTCTCGAAACGGGCGAGGCCCAGCAGCGAGAACTCGACCTCGCGGCCAAACTGCCCGATGGCGAGCGCGAAAGCGTCGATCGCCTCGGCGATGGTGAAGCGCAGCCCCAGCGCGGCGAAGATCTGGCCCTCGGCGAAGGGCAGGTGGCGCTCCAGCGTGGTGAGCATCTCCATGGCGGAAGGCTGGGGAGCCTCCGCCGCGCTGTCCTTCATGACCAGCGCCACCAGCGGGAAATCCGCCACCCCGCCGATCTCGGGCACCATCACCCGGCGGTTGAGGCCGAAGCCGAGCGCCAGCCCGGTGAGGGTGAGGGCCCCGAGCTTGATGCCGGCGCCGCCGGTCAGGCTCGCTGTGCCATAGATGAACAGCGAGGTGGAGGCGCCGCCGGAAGGGGTCTTGTAGCTGCCATAGACGCCGACCACCCCCATCGACACTTTCGGCAACTGGATGTTCAACTGGCCGCCATAGACGGTCTCCGACATCTGCAGGAAACCGCCCTCGACCGCGACCGCGCCGCGCTTGAAGCTGAGGCTCATGCCCTTCAGCCGGCCGCGCGGGGCGGTGAGCGCGTTCAGGCGGACGCTGACGCCGGCATCCATCAGCTCAAGCTGAACCCCGGCGACGCTGACCTTGCCCGCCAGGGCGGCGGTGACCTCATAACTGCCCTCGGCCGAGCGCACGCCATAGCCGAGCTTGGAGAGATGCAGCGGCCCGCAATCGCGCTGCACCGTGACCCAGCTCAGATCGTCGGCGGGTTTGGCATCGGGTTCGGCTTTTGCGGGAGCGGCCACCGGCGGCAGCACCTCCACCTCCGGTTTGACGTTCTTGTCGCCTTTGGCCTTTTCGGCCTCATCGGCCTGACTGGCGCTCTCATCGGCCTGTTTGCCGGTCTCATCGGCCTTCGGCTTCGGGTAGATGATCGGCTTGCTGTAATCGAGCAGTTGCAGCGTGCCGGTGAGCGAGAGCTTGCCCGCCACGTCGCGCGGCGGCGGCGGAAAATCCTGGTCCGGCAGGTTCTTGAACAGCGCCGCGAGGGTGGCCGCATCCAGCGTCGAGAGCACGCCGACCCGCAGCCCGTCGACCCCGACCGGCTTGGCGTCCCCGTCCTTGGCGAAGGCCTCCACCCCCGCCCGTATCGCCCCTCCGACCACCGGAAGGCTCCGGAAATCGAGCGTTACCGGCCCGATCTTGAGACTGTACTCCCAGCCCTTTTCGCCGAGTCGCGCCGCCACCAGGGTCAGGCGGAAATCGCCGTCATTGAGGCGGAACTCGAAATTCAGCGCCAGCCGCGTCCCCTCGGACCCCAGCCGCAGCGCCCCAGCGACGCGCGAGACGGTGACGCGCCCCTCCTCGAAAGGCGGCGTGAAGCCAAGGTGCTGCGCCAGGGGTGCCAGCGCGCGGCCGAGATCGACACGGGTGTCGGCGCTGAAGGAGAAGTTCCAGTTTTCCTTGGCATAATCGAGGTTTAGCGCGATGTCGGTGGCATCGAGGCGGATCTGCCCCCGCCCCTGCAGCGACAGCGCGCCGGCATAGCGCACATCGAGCTTGCCGAGCGTCAGCCTCAGCCCGGCGATGGTGAAGGGGGAGTTGGATTCCGCGGAGAAAGCGAATTCCGTCTGCTCGCCCAGCGCGATGTCGAGCTGGAAGCCGTTGATCTCCACCGCCGCGAGATCGCCGGGCGCCTCGATCTGCAGCAGATCGGCGGCGAGAGCGCCGATGGGGAGCACGGGCACCGTCACCGTGCCGCGCACGCCCTTGTCGATGTCGATGGACACATCAGCCTCGACATCGCCGATCACCAGGCTCGCTTCCAATTGCGCCGTGAGCCCCTCGCCCCGGCGCTTGCCCACCTCGAAGCGCACATCGCCGATCGACAGCGTGCCGCCGCCAATGCGGAAATCGAGGAAGCCGAGCGTGACGATGGTGAAGGAATAGGCCCCCTCGCGGGTATTGCCGGTGAGGGCGAGATCAATCAGGCGCAGGCTCTCCCAGCCGGCCACCTTGCCCAGTTTGCCGGCCACATCGGCCGGCAAACGAACCTCGCCCCCCACCGCCCCCGCCCGGAACGCGCCATCGGGCAGGGAAAGGCTGGTCTCGAAGCGCATCGCCAGCGCCCCGCTCCCGATGATGCCCTCGCCGCTCAGCTCCGCCTCGAAGCTGAAGGCGGACCCGCTATAGGTACCAGCGGCGAACAGGCTGGGCGTGACCCGAATGAGATCGAACAAGGTGAAGGGCTCGGCATAAGTGAGCCACACGGCGAGTTTCGCACCGTCGACGCCATCAAGCGGTGTGCTCAGAGCGAGCCGCCGCAGGCCCGGCACCACCTTGTCCGCCGTGCCGAGAACGCCGCCGAGAGCAGTGTCGAGTTCCGGGGCCAGGCTTTTCAGCAGCGCGCCGGCCCTGAGCACTTCCGGCGCATCGGCGGTCAGTGCCAGTTGCGCGGCAACGGGATCCAGTTCGATACCGACGGCGAGTTTCTGCGTGTCGAGGGTGATGGTCCCGCTCAGGCCGAGGGCGAAAGGCGGTACCTCGCTGCTGCCGACCCCCTCAGCCGCCACCCCGTCCACCCGCACGCCGGCACGCTGCAGCGCGATGGACAGACGCCCGCCCAGCAGATCGAGCGGCGCGACATTGACGGCCGTGCTCGCCTCGATCCAGTAGCCCCGCTCCAGCCGGCCGACACTGCCGGCGACGCGCACGCTGCCGTCGAGCCCGAAGCGCTTGCGCAACGCCGGGCTTACCTCCGGCAGCAGGCTCGCCTCCCCGGTGAAATTGATGCCGGCCCGCAGGGGTGTCAGCGCGTGCGGCCAGTCGCTTGCAAGCGCGCGCGCCGTGGCCGAAACGCGCGCGACATCGCCCTCCGCCACATTGCCCTCAACGGCATGAATGGCGGCGAAATCATAGGAGGAATAGGCCAGTTGCGCCGACGTGACGGCCAGTGCCTTGTCGATCGCCGCGCGGGCCGGCTTCAGCGCCTCATAGGCGTCGCCGGGGCGCCAGGCCTCCCGGAGCACGGAGGCGGCGACGAACACCCGCGTCGGCGTCGTCCGCCCTCCATCCGGTGCATAGACCGGCAGGTCGAACTGGTACGCCACCACGTCGCCGTCGCCCCTGGTCAGCGCCGCCATCCAGAGGTCGAGCTGCGCGCAGCCGTGATCCTTCAACCCCAGTGCCGTGAACTGTTGCGGATCTATCTCCGACACGGGGGTCAGGCCGTCCGCCCTCATCCCCTCCTTGCCGCCGGCCATGATCTTGCCCCCTGCTGCAGATGTCATGCCCGTCGAGACAGGCGAGTGCCTCAGGAACCCACCTGAACCTGGTCGAAGAACTTGGTGATATCGGAGAGTTCGACAGGAAACTGAGCGCTTTTGCGCACGCTTTGCGAGGCATCCGCCTCAAGCTTCTTGGCTTGTTCTGCGAAACCTTGACCCTGCAACTGAAGGATGGTCAGAGCGTCTTCGGACAGCGCGTTGAACTGCTCAACCGTTTTTCCCGACAAGGATTTCACGATATCGCCGCTCTTTGAATCGTTGAGCTTGAAGACGTAGCTGCGCACATAGTCCCGCCAGGGATTTCGCAACAGCACAAAGCAGATATCGACCGGATTTCCGCCGCGCAGGATCGTTATCTTGGCCGTGCCGGAAATCTCGTAGGCATGCCCCGGCACCAGACCTTTGCGTTTGCCTTCGGAGGCATAGGTCGTAACGAAAAAATCGTAGATCCTCGCAACATCTCGGGTCGATGCAAAAGCCGCCTTTGGCGTCTTCGGGACGCACACATCCTTCACACGTTTGAAAAGCGCGTGGTGATAGTCGGCATATTCTCCTGTTCCACGTTTTCCGGGAAACGACGTGGCGACGAAATCTTGCAGGAGCCGACCGAAATCGACATCCGTCATCCCGGACGCGGCAAGCGGGATGGGGTTGCGCGCGATCCTCGCGAGATAGGGCTTGATGTCAGTGGTTCGCACCTCCCGCATCAAGTGCTTCTTCGTGTCGAGCATGCCAATGAGATCGGCGATGGCCGAGCGGTTGCTCTTGCGCGTATCCGCAATATGCTTCCTGATCGCGGCTCGGAGGGCGACCTCGTTGACGGGTGCAGCCGGACCCGCGAGGGATGTGGTCAGGCCCACAACCGTCCGGCCGAGCACAGCGAGCAGGCGATCAAGAACCGCGTCCCAGGGCTGCCCAAAAGGGTTCGCCCGCGTTTCATCCAGCGCGCAGCAGAGCAATTCGCTGCGGTAGACCCGCTGGTCCAGCCTGACCCATCCTTTCGGGCCGTGAAAGTCGATCGCGGCCGTGACGTCCTCAATCTTTTCGCCGGTGAGATGTTGATAGGCCCTCCCGGAATTGCCGCCTTCGATCGCCTCCAGATAGTGCACGGCACGGCGCTCATTCGCAGGCAAGGCCGGAGCGCTCACGCTGGGGAACGGCCAGGGCGGCATGGATGGCTGGGGCTTGGCCGGATCGGGAACCGGGATCAGGTTCGTGTGCTTCAGCGGCTGCAGATAATAGGCGCGGAAAAAGGCATAGGCCTTCTCGATGAAATAGGGCCAGATCGCCCGATGGCCCTGCAGGTCGACTTCCTTCTTGCCGTCGATCTTCTTCAGGATCGTCCGCTGAACGCCGACGATCACGGGCATGACCACGCCGGCGTTCTCGATGTGGAACTGCACGTAAACATGATCGCCGGCGCAACCCATCATATTGAAGAAGAAATTCGGATCCTTCAGGCGGATCAGAGCATTGATCGCGGAGAGCAGATAGCAGTCGCCGATGCTGCCCTGCTTTATGTCCTCGAAATCGGGGGTGTACTGAAAAAGCGGAAGCGGAACCTTCACATATCGATGCTTCGCGTCCGGCTCCGGAAGCTGCTTGTCGTCGAACGTGACGGCTGACCAGTGCGCAAGTACCGGGGTCGGCGGGGGGGCCGCCTTTCCCCCACCCCCTATGATGCCCGGCGGCGGCACGACAGCTCCCTTGATGACTGCCCCGAGAGGCTTCAGCAGACCGTCCAGGTTCTTGGGATCAACAGGAATTCTCGCCATTCAACGCCCCCGCGCCGCAGCTAATGGAGGCAAGGTTTACACCTTTTGGTTGTGTCGTCAAGAAATGCAATCAGTATCTTTCTACCGAAACCCGGCACCTGAAACCGCGCCGATCGCGCGAAACCCTCGGAATCGCGTCACTTTTCGCTCCTCGCTCGCTGGGAGCGGCGCCGCGCGACCGCCAAGGCGACGCGGGGATGCAACCTCCGGTAAACATCTGCGCTCACGCTTCTCAGGCGCGCGGGCGTTCTCCAGCCGCGAACGTCGCTTCACACGCCGGCATAGGCCGGGGCCTTGGAATTGGAGAGCACGCTGAACACGCCGTCGCGGTCCACCACGGTGCCGCAGCTTGTGACATAGTCCGGCCGTGGCAGCACCCGGCTCTGGCCGAGTTCCATGTGCACATCAACGAGGCAGTCGACGAACTGGCGGGCGAGCTTGAAATCGGCGGCGGCGGGCCCGGTCATCGCAGTGATCGGGTTGACGATGCGCACCCGGTCCGGCCGCAGCGCCCGTAGCGCGCCGCTGGCGATGAGCGGTTGGGCGGTGTGGTCGAGCACATAGCCGATATTGCGCCCGGACAGGATCAGCGCCAGTTGCGACTGGATGCCGAGCCCGACATCGCCGCAGGTGTCGCTGCGCCGGGTGCGCTCGGGGTGGTAATATTCGAGATGACCCCGGTTGCAATAGGCGGCGGATTCGATGTCCGCCAGCGTCAGTTCATCCTCCGGGACGGCGTAGAGCGGGTGGCGGTGGCCGCAGCACATGAAGCCCTGCTCGTCGAACAGGTGCTCATAGGAAAGCTGCGCGTAATGCTCGTTCACCAGCCCGATGCCGACATGCAGCATCCCGTCTGCCACCCGCCCGGCGAGTTGGAAGCCGAGCATCACCTCCATGCGGAAGCGGACATTGGGATAATAGTCGCTGAAGCGGTGAATGGCGTCGTGGATGCGGGCGCAGGGATTTTCGACAATGCCGTCCTGAATGCCGATGGAGAGCTCATACCCCGCATTCTGGTTGATGGTGGCGGCCTTCTGCTTGAAGGCTTCGACCGAGGCGAACAATTCCTTCGCCGCCTTGTAGACCACCTCGCCCTCGCGGAAGAGCTTGAACCCCTTCGGCCCGCGCCGGCACAGCCGCGTGCCGAGACGGATTTCCAGCGATTTGAGGTTTTCGCTGAGCGTGGACTGGGAGAGGTTCAGCGCTGCCTGCGCGGCGGTGAAGCTCTGCTCCTCCACAATGGTGCAGAAGCAGCGCAGAAGCTTCAGGTCGATATCGTAGATCTGGCTGATAGACGACATGGCTCGGCCTCTCCGGTCAACATCTCCACTTCCCCCCGCTGGCCCCGCTAGCAAATTGTGCGCCGCACGATCGTGCGCGACCGATCCGTCACTCGCGGCCGCCCCATCGGCGAGGACTGCCCAGCGATTGGCCATAGCCGGCGCCGCTGCCCAAGGATGAACCGCCGGGTCGCGAACATCGCTTGGGCTTTTCGCGATGGTACGCACACGGAGCCCCGCCCTAGCCTCGGCCTATCGGTAACGGGCAGACAGGGCAGGCATCATGGCGCCACGGCCACTCCATCTCGGCTGGTTCACCAATTTCGCGGTCGACGAATGGACCAAACCGTTCACCGGCGGCGGCGGCGACCCCTGGGATGGCGGGTTCTACATCGACATGGCCAAGGCCATGGAGCGCGCCTGTTTCGACTACATCATGCTCGAAGACACGCTGATGATCTCCGAGGCCTATGGCGGCTCCAACGAGGTCTATCTCAAGCACAACATCATGGGCCCGAAGGCCGACCCGTCGCCGATGGCGGCGCTGATCGGCGCCCACACCACCCATCTCGGCGTGGTGGCGACCTTTTCCACCATGGCCTACCCGCCCTTCATGCTGGCGCGCCTGTGCTCGACGCTGGACAGCATCTGCAAGGGCCGCTTCGGCTGGAACATCGTCACCACGGGCGAGGACCTCGCCGCCGAGAATTTCGGCATGGACAAGCTGCCACCCCGCCAGGAGCGCTACGACATGGCGGACGAGTATGTCGAACTCGTCAAGCAGCTCTGGGGCAGTTGGGACGCCGACGCTGTGGTGCGCGACCGCACCACCGGCACCTATGCCGACGCCTCCAAGGTCCGGCCGATCCATTTCGAGGGCAAATATTTCAAGAGCCGCGGCCCGCTCAACTGCGTGCCCTCGCCGCAGCAGCGCCCCGCCTTCGTGCAGGCCGGCGGCTCGCCACGCGGGCGGCAATTCGCGGCGATGACCGCCGACAGCATCATCGCCCCCTCCATGGGCGTCGCCGGGCTGAAAGCCTATCGCGACGATGTGCGGGCGCGGGCGCAGGCCGGCGGGCGCGACCCGGACGAGATCAAGGTGCTGTTCGTCGTCGCCCCCATCCTAGGCGAGACCGAGGAAGAGGCGAAGGCCAAGGCCGCCCGCATCATCGAGGCGCCGGATTATTGCGAGAAGGCGCTGGCGATGATCGCTGCCATCACCGACATCGACTTCTCGAAATTCGACCTCGATGCCCCCCTGCCCCACCTCACCACCAATGGCGAGCAGGGCTCGCTCGACGCCTTCCAGCAGACAGGTTCAGGCAAGACGCTGCGCCAGCTCTGCGCCGACCAGCTCTCGCGCGGGCTCGACGGCCTCATCGGCACGCCCGACCAGGTGGCCGAGCGCATGGGCGAGGTGATGGCGGAAGTCGGCGGCGATGGCTTCCTCATCACCCGGCCCTTCACCGCCAATATCAGCCGGCAGTACATCACCGACATCTGCGAGGGGCTGGTGCCCGCCCTGCAGCGGCGCGGCCTCGCCCGCACGCGCTACACCGAAGGTGCGACGCTGCGGCAGATGCTGCGGGAGTTCTGAACGCGCGAGGGGGTGAGGATGGCCGGCGCGGCTTTCCTCATCGCAGGATCTGCGCGAGGAAATGGCGCAGGCGCTCGCTTTCCGGCGCCGCGAAGAAGCGTGCGGCGTCGCCCTCCTCGACGATCTCGCCCCGGTCCATGAACACGCAGCGATCCGCTACGCGCCGAGCGAAGCCCATTTCGTGCGTGACGCAGACCATGGTGACGCCGCTGGCGGCGAGTTCCTCGATCACGCCGAGCACCTCGTTCACCATTTCCGGGTCGAGCGCCGAGGTCGGCTCGTCGAACAGCAGGATGCGCGGCTCCATGCACAGTGCGCGGGCGATGGCGACGCGCTGCTGCTGGCCACCGGAGAGCCGCGCCGGGTATTTGCGCGCCTGATCGGCCAGATGCACCCGCTCCAGATGCGCCATGGCGAGCTTTTCCGCCTGCGCCTTCGACAGGCCGCGATTGAGCCGCGGCGCCAGCATGCAGTTTTCCAGCGCGGTGAGGTGCGGGAACAGGTTGAAGTGCTGGAACACCATGCCAACTTCCTGGCGGATGTCCTGCACCGTGCCTTCATCGCCCGTGAGTTCGACGCCATTGACCACGATCCGCCCGCCATCATGGCGTTCCAGCGCGTTGATGCAGCGGATCAGCGTCGACTTGCCGGAGCCCGAGGGGCCGCAGATCACCACCCTCTCGCCGCGCCGCACATCGAGATCGACCCCCGCCAGAGCGCGATGCGCGCCGTAGCGCTTCACCACCCCGGCGAGATGGATCGCCGGCACGGCGGCAAGGTCGGCGGAGAGCGTGCGCAGGCTCATGGCGTCACCTTCCCCCCGGCCGGCACCACGGCGGCATCCTCGGCGCTGTGGCGGTTGAGCCAGCGTCCCCAGAACTGGAAGCCGAGGCGCAGTACATTGACGAAGGCCCAGTAGAAGGCCGCCGCGCACAGGATCGGCGTGAACGGATCATAGGTCTGTTCGAAGATCGCGTTGGCCACCGCCATCAGGTCGGTGATCGTAACCACGGAGACGATGGCCGTGCCCTTGACGAAGCTCACCACCTCGTTCTGGTAGGCTTTGAGCCCGTAGCGCAAAGCAAGCGGCATGCGCACCCAGAGAAAGATGTTGCGCCGTGTGATGCCCAGCGCCTCGCTGGCCTCGACCAGCCCATGTGGCACGGCGAGCAGGCTGCCGCGCAGCACTTCCACCATATAGGCGGCATGGTTGAGGCTCAGCGCGACGATGGCGCAGCCGAAGGGCGAGCCGAACAGCACCCAGAACGGCCCCTCGCGCAGCGCCTCGATCTGGCCGAGCCCGTAATAGACGAGATAGAGCAGGATCAGCAGCGGCGCGCCGCGAAAGAACACGACGAAGATCTCCGCCGGCAGCGACAGGACACGGCGGGGCGACATGCGGGCGAAGCAGATGGGAAAGGCCAGCATGAGCCCGATGATCAGCGGCAGCACGGTGAGGAACACCGTCACCCGCAGCCCGGCGAACAGCGCCGGCAGGCTTTCCCAGGCGAGGGCGAAGTCGATGGGAAGCGCGTTCATGCCTCGGCCCGCGCTGGGGAACGAGGGGCACGGCGCTGGCCGCGATCGAGACGGGCCTCCAGCCGGTTCGCGACCCAGAGACTCGCGGCGCTGAAGGCGATGAACACCAGCGCCGTGGCAATGAAGAAGACGAAGGGCTCCTTGGTCGCCCCGGCCGCGATCTTGGCGGCGGCGACGAGATCCTGCAGCCCGGCCAGCGACACCAGCGGCGTCTCCTTCAGCATGAAGCTCCACACATTGACGAGGCCGGGAAGCGCGAGCCGCATCACCTGCGGCAGGATCACCCGCCCCCACATGATGAGCGGGGGAATGGCGAGCGCCCGCGCGCCCTCGAACTGGCCCTTGGGCAGGTTCTCGATCGCCCCGCGCACCAGTTCGGCGATATAGGCGGCATAGACGATGCCGAGCGCCGCCACGCCGGCGCCGAAGGGCGAGATGTCGATGCGGGCGCCGAATTCGCCGAGCACCGCGCCCAGCATGGCGCTGCCGCCATAGAAGATGAGAAAGATCACCAGCAGCGAGGGCACGCCCATGAAGATGGAGGCATAGACGCGCCATGCCGCGCGGATGATCCTGTTGCGCGACAGCGTGGCGACGCCGATCACCACGCCGAGGCTGAAAGCCAGCGCGAAGCTGGTGAGGAACAGTTCGAGCGTGATCAGCGCTCCCTCGCCGAGCTGGCGCAGATAACCTGCGAGGTCGGCGGGGGAGAGATTGGTCATCGGCCGGGCTCCGCTGGGCGCGCGGTCAGTTGGTCTTCTCGCAGGCGGCTTCCGCCGAGAGCGTGGCCACCGGTACGTATTTCTTGCGGATGGTGGTGTAGGTGCAGTCCTTGATCATCTCGGCGAGCGCGGTGTTGACGCGCTTGACGAGTTCAGGGCTCTTCTTCGGGAAGATCCAGCTATAGCCGCGGTCGGCCTCGGGGATGGACGGGTCGCCCAGCCAGTGGTCGCCGCCGGCGAGTTCGTAATCCTTGCCCTCGGGCTTGGCGATCAGTTCCAGCGTCCAGTTGATCTTGGAATCGAAGATCAGGTCCAGCCGGCCGGCGAGCAGATCGAGCTTCATCTGGTCGGGATTGTCGTAATAGACCTCGACGAAGGTGTCCTTGCCGAAATGCTTGTGGATGTAGGGCACCATGGACGCGCCGCGCTGCAGCGCGATGCGCAGGCCCTTGCCGGTGACGCCTTCCTTGGTCAGCGTGTAGTTGCTGCCCTTCTTCACCACGAAGGTCGCGGGATTGTAGACGATGGGCATGGCGAACAGCGCCTTCTCCATCCGCTCCGGCGTGGGGGAAATCTGGGTGACGATGCCGTCGAACTTGCCCTGCAGCATGGACGGGATCAGCGCCTTGAAATCCATGACCACGATTTCGCAGTCCGCGCCGATGCGCTTGCACATCTCGCGCGCCAGCTCCGGCTCCATGCCGGTGAGGTTGCCGGAGGAATCCACCATGGAGAAGGGCGGGTAGACGCCCTCATTGCCAAGCTTGAGCTTCTCGGCGGAGGCGGCCGAGAGGCCGGCGGTCGCGATGAACAGGCCGAGGGCGAAAGCACCGGCCCGGCGGAAAGGATGATGCGGAACGCGGGAGATCATCGGCGTCATGTCCTCATGGGGGGCGGGGGTTCGATGCTGGGGGGTCAGAACTCGGTCAGCGTGTCGCGCAGGTGCTGCTGGGTGTAGGCGGCCCGCGTCAGGCCCCGGCGCTGCAGCACCGGCACCAGACCGTCGGTGATCGTCGCCACGGAGCGGCGGCAGACATCCGGCAGGGCGATGAGGAAGCCGTCGCCACCCACTTCCTGCATGATCTCGTCCATCTGGCTGGCGACACTGTCCGGCGTGCCGACGACATCGACGCAATAGCCGCAGCTCACATGGTCGATCATCGCCTGGCGCAGCGGCTTGTCGCCGGCGCGGGTGAGGAATTGCGAGAGGCTCGATTGGTGGCCGTTGGTGGTCAGGGTGAGCTGGCTCACCGGCGTGTCGAGGTCGAGGCCGGAGAGGTCGAGATTGGTGCTCCAGCCGAAGCGGGCCATGCGCGCGTCGAGGTTCTGGGCGGCGGAGACGCGGCGCTGGTCGGCCGCCCATTTCGCCTGTTCCTCAGTCTCGGCGACGATGGGCGAGAGCAGGAACAGCACCTTGCAGTCATCAGGGTTGCGGCCGAGCCCTGTCATCTGCGCGCGGACATCGTCGCGGTACTGCTTCATCGCGGCGACGCCGTTGGGCGCGGCGACGATGGTGTCTGCATGGGTGGCGGCGATCTTGCGCCCGCTCTTGGAGCCGCCCGCCTGCGCGATGACAGGCTGGCCCTGCGGGCACGGCCCGGAATTCAGCGGCCCGCGCGAGGCGTAGTATTTGCCGGCATAGTCGATGGTGTGGACCTTGGCAGGGTCGATCAGCACGCCGTTCTCGCGGTCGTCGAGAAAGGCGCCCGGCTCCCATGAGCCCCACAGCCCCTTGACGATGTCGATATATTCCTCCGCCATCAGATAGCGTTCATCGTGCTCGTGCAGCTTCTCCTTGCCGAAATTCTGGGCCGAGAAGTCCGACGAGCCCGTCACCATGTTCCAGCCGGCGCGTCCGCCCGAGATCTGGTCGAGCGAGGAGACGATACGGGCGGTGAGATAGGGGTGATAGGCGAAGGTGGAGAGCGTCGGCACGATGCCGAGCTTGCGGGTGGAAGCGGCCAGCAACGTGGCCACCACGCTCGGCTCCTGCCGGGGCACGCAGATGCCGCCCTTCAGGAAAATGTCGCGCGACGCCTGCCAGTTCTCGCCGACATAGATGGAATCCTCGATCAGCAGGTAATCGAAGCAGGCGCGCTCCATCGACCGCACGAGGTCGACGAAGAGATCGGCGCTCATCCAGTCCTGGCCGATATTGCCGGTCCACGGCTCGCCCCAGGCCTGGACGCTGGAGCCCTGGAGAAACCAGGCGAGATGGAAGGGATTGGCCGTCATGCACGCACCTTTGTCCTGATCCGCGCGCCGACTTCCGTCGACACGAAGCACAGGTTAGGGGTGCGACACCCGGGGGGAGTATCGTGAAGAGGCGAAGCTTGGTTGTCTGCTTGAGAATTAAGCCAGCCTAACAGATAAGCAGAGCGCCCATCTGAGGCACAGATGCCGGGCCCCTGCGGGAGCCCGGCACCATGCGTTCAGGTGGTCCGGCGCCACGTCAGGCGCGATAGCGGGCGCGCTCGCGCTGCACTTCCGGCGCGGTGTAGGCCGGGGCATCCGGATCAAAGCGGGTCCAGCCTTCATCGCGATAGGCCCGCTCACGCGCGCCGACATCCACTCCCGATTCGGCATCGAGGATGGCCTGGGCCTCCGCCTCGCGGTCGTCGGGGACGCGGGCCGAGACGACGGTGCCGCCGCGGCGCACACCTTCCGCGTAGACATGCGCCCGTTCCTCGGGCACGCCTTCGGAAGTCATCGCGCCGACGATGCCGCCCACCGCCCCGCCGGCGGCTGCGCCGGCCACCACGCCGGCGCCGGTCGCTACCAGCCAACCAGCCGCTACCACCGGGCCAACCCCGGGGATGGCCATGAGGCCGAGCCCTGTCAGCAGGCCGCCCGCGCCGCCGACCACGGCGCCGATGCCGGCCCCGGTCGCCGCGCCCTCCCCGGCATGGCTCTCGTCATGGCCGGCGTGGTCGCGATGTTCGGCAGCAGGGGCTGCCGCCGTGTCGCGGCCATACCAGTCATCGGCATTGTTGGCGACGAGGCTGATCTGGGCGCGGTCGATGCCCAGCGCCTGAAGCTTGTTCACCGCCGTGAGAGCGTCGTCATACGAATCGAAAAGTCCGGAAACGGTCGCCATGATGGGGTCCTCCCAAAGGGTCCAGAGTGCAATCAGTTCGGAAAGACGTTGCCCTGATAGTCGAGCGCTACGTCATGAGAGGCACCGCCCTTCATCGCCTTGCCGCGCCAGACGCCGTTATCGTCCTTGGCGAGGCCGGTAACGTCGGTGAAGCCGCGCGCCTCGATGCGCTCCTTCGCCTGCGCCTCGGTGAAGCTGTTGGCGCCCTTGGCCGGCTGCGCCGGCTCGGGCGCGCTTTCGGTGGTCACAGCAGGGGTGTTGGGGTCCTGCGCCGCCGGCGGAGTCTGCGCCCAGGCCGGGGCGGCGATCGCCATTGCAGCAAGAATAGGCAGAATGCGCGTCATCTGATGGCCCTCCGATCACAAAATGTGAGAAGTGAACGCCATTTAGGCAGAACAGTTCCGTCACGCCGGCGCGGCCATCCGGCGCCACAGCGGCGCGTGCGGCGGTCAAAAGCGGCGGCGGGCCGACGGGCGGGCTTGACGGCGGCGGGCGGAACGCCTGATTAAGCACCGGGGCCCGCGTCAGACACGCGCCAAGGATACGTCATGGACAACCGCATTTCCGTCACCGCCCTTTTCGCTGCGCTGGCCCTGACGCTGAGCGCCGGCGGCGCGGCGGCGCAGTATTCCGGCAATCCCGCGCTGCGCAACCCTGGAGCAACGACGCCCCAGCCCAAGCAGGCCGGCAAGCCGCCGCAGACCTGGCAGCCGGCGCCGCAGCCCACACCCGCCGCGCGCCAGCTCAACCCCTTCCCGAGCTGCGTCACCTCGCCCTGCAACGCCCCGACCGTGATCCAGACGCCGCGCTCCTGACGGCACGGGCGTTCACCCCACGCCGACGTGACGGTCTGACGGCAGCGCAGTCGCGTGCCGCGTCTTGCATCCGCCCGTGCGCCCGCCCACCCTGCGGGCGATCGGCGGCATGGCCGCAACGCGGCGCCCGGAGGTGGCGAATGTCCTATGGCTTTCTCGATATTGCGATCACGCCGAGCGTTCGCGCGGTGCAGGAGGAGATGGGTGTCGCCCGCCTGTGGGAGAATTTTCGCGGCGAACGCGCTTCCGACCGCTTCACCCGCAGCGAAGAAATGTTCATCGCCCAGCGCGACAGCTTCTACATGGCCAGCGTCTCGGAAACCGGCTGGCCCTATGTGCAGCATCGCGGCGGGCCGGCCGGCTTCCTCAAGCTGATTGACGAGCGCACCCTTGCCTTCGCCGACTATAGCGGCAATCGCCAGTACATCAGCACCGGCAATGTCGCCGCGAGCGCCCGGGTCTGCCTGTTCCTGATGGATTATCCGCGGCGCACCCGGCTCAAGATCTACGCCCATGCCGACGTGCTCGCCCTCGACGCCGAGCCGGAGCTCACCGCCAAGGTCGACCCGCAGGGCTACCGCGCCCAGCCCGAGCGGCTGTTCCGGCTGCGCCTCGACGCCTTTGACTGGAACTGCCCCCAGCACATCACCCCGCGCTTCACCGAGTCTGAGATCACCGCGGCGGTCCGTCCCCTGCGGGACCGGCTGACCGAGCTGGAAGCCGAGAACGCCGCCCTGCGCGCGCGCCTCGGCGGCGAGGATGGGCAGGCTTGAGACCCGGCCGCGAAGCCCCGGCGGCGCGCGGCCTCCCGCCCCGATGGGTTAGGCCGCTTCGGCGGCGGCACCGGAACCGTTGCGCCATCCGGCCATTAGCGTCTCACAGCCAGGGAGACCGAGATGACCGAACGCGCCGAGCACGAAGCCTATGATCAACCCGTCGGTGGCTGGGGTTCGGCCAAGTCACTTCTCAAGCATTCCACCGAGCAGCACGCCGTCTCCGCCCTCGCTACGCTGATGAAGGACCACAACAAGGCCGGCGGCTATATGTGCACGAGCTGCGCCTGGGCGAAGCCGGCGCGACCGCATGCGGCGGAATTCTGCGAGAACGGCGCCAAGGCGACCTTCTGGGACGTGACCTCCCGGCGCACGACGCCGGAATTCTTCGCCCGGCACAGCGTCTCGGAACTGCTGGGATGGTCGGATTACGATCTGGAGAATGAGGGCCGCCTCACCCATCCCATGCGCTACGACGCCAGCCTCGATCACTATGTCGAGGTGTCATGGGAGGAGGCCTTCGCAGGCATCGGGCAGAAGCTGCGCGGCTACCAGCCGGACGAGGCGGTGTTCTATGCCTCGGGCCGGGCGTCGCTCGAAACCTCCTATATGTACCAGCTTCTCGCCCGGCTCTACGGCACCAACAACCTGCCCGACAGTTCGAACATGTGCCATGAGACCACCTCGGTGGCGCTGCCGCCGACGCTCGGCACCCCTGTCGGCACCGTGCTGCTGGAGGATTTCGCGCAGACCGACTGCATCTTCTCCTTCGGCCAGAATGTCGGCACCAATTCCCCGCGCATGCTGCACCAGCTTCAGGAAGCGCGCGAGCGCGACGTGCCGGTGGTGGTGTTCAATCCCTTGCGCGAGAAGGGCTGGGAGGAATTCGTCAATCCGCAGCGGCCCGGCCAGATGCTCACCAACCAGCCGACCGCCATCGCCACCCAATATTACCAGGTGCGCGCCGGCGGCGACATCGCCGCCATGGTCGGCATGGCCAAGGCGCTCCTCGCGCTGGATGACGAAGCGCAGGCCACCGGCGGGGCGCGCGTGCTCGACGCCGCCTTCATCGCCGAGCACACGCATGGCTTTTCCGCCTTCGAGGCCATGGTGCGGGCGACAGGCTGGGACGAGATCGAGCTCGCATCCGGTCTCGCCCAGGCCGAGCTGGAGGCCGCCGCCCTCACCTTCTCGCAGGCGCGGGCCGTGATCGGCATTTACGGCATGGGCCTGACCCAGCACCGGCTCGGCGTCGACACGGTGCAGACACTGGTCAACCTGCTGCTGATGGGCGGCCATATTGGCCGGCCGGGCGCCGGCATCTGCCCGGTGCGCGGCCATTCCAATGTGCAGGGCCAGCGCACCGTCGGCATCGCCGAGAAGACCGAACTCGTGCCGCTCGACCGCCTCGCCGCCCAGTTCGGCTTCGAGCCGCCACGGGCGGACGGCATGAACACGGTGGAAGCCTGCGAGGCGATCATCGCCGGGCGCGTGCGTGCCTTCATCGGCCTTGGCGGCAATTTCGTTCGCGCTATCCCCGAGCGGGAGCTGATGGAGCAGAAGTGGCGAGATCTCGACCTCTCGGTGCAGATCGCCACCAAGCTGAACCGCAGCCATCTGGTGACGGCGAAGACGACCTATCTGCTCCCCACCCTCGTCCGCTCGGAGATCGACCGGCAGGCCACCGGGCCGCAGGTGGTGACGATGGAGGACTCCACCACCTGCATTCACGCCTCGCGCGGCAGGTTCGAGCCGGCGGCCGACACGCTGCTGTCGGAGCCGCGCATCGTCGCCGGGATCGCCAAGGCGACGCTGCCGCCCAATCCGCGCGTGCCATGGGACCGCTGGGTCGAGGACTATGCGCGGGTGCGCGAAGCCATCGCCGCCAGCTTCCCCGAGGATTTCCATGATTTCAACGCACGCCTCGACACGCCCGGCGGCTTCCCGCGCCCGGTGGCGGCGCGCGAGCGCCGGTGGGAGACGGAAAACGGAAAGGCCAATTTCCAGGTGCCCAAGGCACTGTCCGCCAGCTTCGACGATGGCCGCGACGCGGATGTGCTGCGCCTGGTCACGCTGCGTTCCAACGACCAGTTCAACACCACGGTCTATGGCTATGCCGACCGGCTGCGCGGCATTCATGGCTCACGCATGGTGGTGATGATGAACCGCGACGACCGCATCCGCCTCGGCCTCGCCGAGGACGGCAGGGCCGAACTGGTGACCGCGGTCGATGACGGCATCCACCGCGCCATGGGCGGCTTTCAGGTGATCGACTACGACCTGCCGCCCGGCACCTGCGCCGCCTATTTCCCCGAATGCAACGCATTGATCCCGCTCTGGCACCATGCCGAGGGCAGCAAGACGCCGGCGGCGAAATCGGTGCCGGTGCGGATACGTCCGGCCTGATCACTCAACGAAAACCGGAGGCCCTGTCGCGCCGGAACCCGAGGCGGGGCGAAGCGTTAGGCCAGAGGTGCGTCTCCCGCTACCACGCGCCAGCGAGTCTGTTCGGTCGGAAAGCGGGCCGGCGTGCCGATCAACCCTGACGTGAAGGAGGCCGCAATGGATCCGATCGTTCCCTATTGCGGCCCCGCTCCGGAAAACCTTTGGGCGGCATGGAATGTCGCTCCGCTCCCCCTCGCCCTATGCGCGGCGCCGCTGCTTCTCGCCGCCCTTGGTCGCGATGTGCCGCGCGGCCCGGCGCTGCTGGCGGCGGCGGCGCTGTTCCTCGCCTTCGTCTCGCCGCTCTGCGCGCTGACCGTGGCGCTGTTTACCGCGCGCGGACTGCATCATCTCGTGCTGGTGCTCCTCGCCGCCCCGGCGCTGGCGCTGGCTTGGCCGCGCCGCCTGCCTTTGGCGCGGCCGCTCGGCTTTGTCGGCCTCTCCGCCTTTCTGTGGCTCTGGCATCTGCCCGCCGCCTATACGCTCGCCTGGAACAGCCACACGGTCTATTGGCTGATGCAGGCGGGCCTGCTCGGCTCGGCCGTCGCCTTCTGGTCGCAGATTTTCCATGCCGGCAAGCCGGCCGAGCGGCTGGCCTCCACCGGCCTCCTGCTGGCGCTGGCGGGGCAGATGGGGCTGATCGGCGCCATTCTCACCTTCGCTCCTCACCCGCTCTACGCCCAGCACCTCGGCGTCACCGCCGGCTATGGCCTGAGCGCGCTGGCCGACCAGCAACTGGCGGGGCTCGTCATGTGGGTGCCGGGCATGCTGCCGCTCGCCTGGCTCGGTGCGCTGCTGCTGCGCCGCGGCTGGCGCGAGGCGAGCCTTTGATGATCGCCCTGCTTAAGGCGGTGCACATCGCTGCCCTCAGCCTGTGGTGCGCCGGGCTTATCGCCCTGCCACTGGTGCTGCAGATCTACGGCCGGCGCGAGGAAGTGCGCACCCAGGCGGGCTTCACCGAGTTCCGGCTGCTGATGCACGCCGCCTATACACGCATCGTCACCCCGGCCGCCATCCTTGCCATCGTCGCCGGCACGGGGCTGATTTTCGCCGTGGGGATCACCCAGCCCTGGCTGGTGGCCAAGCTGGTCGCGGTCGCGGGCATGGTGCTCGCCCATGCCTGGCTCGGCCATCTCACCGTCGAGGCGTCGGAAGGGCGCGGCTCCTATCAGATGCCGCACGCCATCGCCGCCCTTCCGGCCAGCCTCATCTGCATGGGAGCGGTGCTCTATTTCGTGCTGGCCAAGCCCGACCTGCAGCCGCTGATCGAGACGCTGCCGCCGGTGCTGACCACGCCGCAACATCAGCCGCTGCCGGCCGATCTGGTGCCGATTTGATAGTCGAAGACGAGTTTACCGCCATGCCAGCCGGTCAGGGCCGTCATCCCCGCCATCACCACCGAGAGGGCCAGTCCCACCGGCAGCACCGCGCCGTCAGGGTCGCCGATGCGGATGATCCAGTTGGTACCGATCAGCGAGAGCAGCATCACCGCGAGGATGAAATGCGTCCAGCTTGCGGAACGGTTGCGGATGCCGCGCACCATCAGAAGTTCCGCCGTGCCGGTGATGCCCGCCAGCACTCCGATCGCGAAGGCGCCGAACACCGCATAGGCCGAGACATGCGACCAGAAGCTGCTGCCGGTCCACCAATACAGCAGATCGCCGCCCAGCGTGCTGAAGGAGAGCGCGATGGGAAAGGTGACGAGCATGGCGTGCAGCGGATGGCCGGCAATCGCGATTTTCGATTCCGTATCCGCAAGGGCTCGCCGCTCTTCCAACGGGTCGAACAGGTCGGGGCGCGTATCCATCGGGTTCCCTTCATGTGGCGGCCGGTCTCCCGGGTGAAGTGCGCAGCCCTCGCCACGGTTCCGCTCGCCGTGGCGGGATGCCGGGGCCCGCTTTCGACACTGAGCCCGGCGGGGCCGGTCGCGCAGGACATTGCCAGTCTGTGGTGGGGGCTTCTGGCCGGCGCGACGGCGCTGACGATGCTGGTATTCGTGCTGCTGGCGCTGGGCTTCGGCCGGCCCCGCGAGGTGCGCGAGGGCCGCTGGGTGTTCGGCATGGGCGTGTGGTTCGCGCTCGGCGTGCTCAGCCTCACCCTCGCCGCCGCGCTGTGGGTCGGTGAGCGCATCCTGCCGCATGGGCCGGCGCTGGAAGTGCGCGCCCATGCGCGGCAATGGTCCTGGAGCTTCACCCATCCCGGTGCCGATGGCCCGGTGCGGGCGGAGGGCGTGCTGCACATACCGGCCGGCCAGCCGGTCGATGTGCTCATCACCTCGCAGGATGTGATCCATTCCTTCTGGGTGCCGCAGCTCGGCGGCAAGATGGACGCCATTCCCGGCCGCGAGAACCGGCTGCGCATCGAGGCGGCGCAGCCCGGCACCTATGAGGGGCAGTGCGCCGAATTCTGCGGCCTGGAACACGCCAGCATGCGCTTCGAGGTGATCGCGCATGATCCGGCCCAGTGGCCACCCGTGTCGCCGGAGGGCTCGCTCCAATGATCACGCCCTCCTCACCGCCGGAGCCTGCGATGACGCCCGCCAACCCGCCGCGCCGCGCGCTCGCCCTGCACCGCGAACTCGACCGCGTCTGGCGCAACGCGCCGGGCCTGTGGGGGCAGATCACCGCCGTCAGCCACAGCACGGTCGGCCTGCGCTTCATGGTGACGGCCTTCGTGTTCTTCGGCATTGGCGGCCTGCTGGCGATGCTGATCCGGGCGCAGCTGGCGACCCCCGACGGGGCCTTTCTCGACACCGCGCTCTACAACCAGATCTTCACGATGCATGGCAGCATCATGATGTTTCTGTTCGCCATCCCGATGCTGGAGGGGCTGGCGATGTATCTCCTGCCGAAGATGCTCGGCACGCGCGACCTCGCCTTTCCCCGGCTCTCGGCGCTGGGCTATTGGTGCTATCTGCTCGGCGGCGCCATTCTCATCGCCGCCCTCCTCGCCGGCGTCGCCCCGGGCGATGGCTGGTTCATGTACACGCCGCTCTCGGGCAAGACCTATTCGCCGGGCATCAGCGCCGATGTCTGGCTGCTCGGCGTCACCTTCGTCGAAATCTCCGCGCTGTCGGCGGCGATCGAACTGATGGTATCGATCCTGCGCCTGCGCGCGCCGGGCATGAAGCTGACACAGATGCCGCTTTTCGCCTGGTACATGCTGGGCACGGCGGCGATGATGCTGGCGGGCTTTCCCCCGCTCATTCTCGGCTCGGTGCTGCTGGAGCTGGAGCGCGCCTTCGGCTGGCCGTTCTTCGATCCCGCGCGCGGCGGCGATCCGCTGCTATGGCAGCATTTGTTCTGGCTGTTCGGCCACCCGGAAGTCTACATCATCTTCCTGCCGGCGGCGGGCGTGCTCTCTACCGTCATTCCGGTGCTCTGCCGCACGACAATCGTCGGCTATGGCGCCATCGTCGCCGCCATTCTCGGCATGGTGTTCCTCAGCTTCGGCCTGTGGGTGCACCACATGTTCACGGTCGGCATCCCACATCTGGCGCTAGCCTTCTTCTCCGCCGCCTCGATGCTGGTGGCGGTGCCCACCGCCGTGCAGATCTTCGCCTGGATCGGCACGATGTGGCGCGGCCGGCCGGAGCTGAAGCTGCCGATGCTGTATATTCTGGGCTTCTTCTTCACCTTCGTCATGGGCGGGCTGACCGGCGTCATGCTGGCGGTGGTGCCGTTCAACTGGCAGGCGCACGACACCGCTTTTGTGACCGCGCATCTGCATTACGTGCTGATCGGCGGCTTCGTCTTCCCCATGCTGGCGGCCGCAACATGGTGGATGCCGCTGATGAGCGGGCGCCGCCGCATCAGGGGGCTGGGCGAGGCGGCATTCGCGCTCATCCTGTTCGGCTTTCACGGCACCTTCTTTCTCATGCATCTCACCGGGCTGATGGGCATGGCGCGCCGCATCCCCGCCTATCCCGACAATCCCGAATGGACGCTGCTGAACCTGTCCTCCTCCTTTTCCGGCTTCGTCATGACCATCGGCTTCGCGCTGTTCGCCATCGACCTGATGCTGCAGGCCGGGCTCGGCAAGCGCAGCGTGCGCAACCCGTGGAACGCGCCCTCGCTGGATTGGGCGCTGCCGCTGCCGCCGCCCAATTACAATTTCGCTTCCCTGCCCGGCGCCGAGCTGCAGCAGGCGGGCGCCGCCGCGATGCTGAAGCTGGCGCGCGGCGAGGGCCTGCTGCCCGGCGCCCCGCGCGGCCGGCGTGAAATCCTCGTCACCTCGGTCGGGGCGGCTCGGCCGGAGCACGTCGCGGTGCTGCCGATCAATACCGGCCTGCCGCTGCTGGTGGCGCTCGCCATCTGCGCTTTCGTGCTGCTGATGCTGGCGGGGCTCTATGCCTTCGCTCCCGTCGCGCTGATCCCGGTTGCCGGGTTGATCTGGATATGGGCACGGCGCTTGGCGGCGCCGGCAGACGTCACCCCGGTGGAGGTCGCCCCAGGGCTCGCCCTGCCGGTGCGGCCGGCAGATGGGTCCACACTGACGCGCAGCGGACTCGCCGCCCTGCTGTTCGCCAACGGCACCTTCTTCGCCTCGCTGCTGTTCGGCGTGGCCTTTCTCGCTCTGGTCTCGCCCGGCCCGCCCCGTCCGGTCTGGGACGCCGACGGAACGGTGCCGGTGATGGCGGGCGCCATCATCGCCCTGCTGGCCATCGGCGCCCTCGCGCACCATTGGACGCTGGCGCGGGCGGAGGCCGGCCGGGGGGCGGGGGTGGTTCCGCTCGGCGCGCTGCTCGCCAATCTGCTGGCGCTGGCCACCCTGGTGGCGCTGGCGCTCTGGCAGCTTCCCGACCCCACCCGCCATGCCGCCGACGCCGTGCGCGCCGCGCTCATCGCCTATGTCGGCCTGCACATCGCACTGGCTGCCCTGTTCAGCGCCTTCGCCGCCGATCAGGCCCGGCGGGGCGAACTCATCCCGGGAGCCAGCGGCGCGCTGCGCAATGCCGGGCTCTGGCAAGGCTACAGCTGCGCCGCAGCGGCCCTCGCGGCGGCGGCGCTCTGGGCGCAGGAGACCGCGTCGTGAGGCGCGTCGGCGGCATGGCCTGGCTCGGCTGGCTGATCGCCGGCCCGACGCTCTGGGCGGCATCCTTCACCCTTGCTTATGGGCTGCACGGGCTGGGCTGCGAACTCGGCTGGCCGGGCGTCGCGCTCGGCCCGCTCAGCCTTCACCGCCTCGCCATCGCGGCAACCGGCCTTGCCGGAGCGCTGGCCTGCCTCGTCCTGCTGGCACGGGCACGCACGGCCCTCGGCCCGCACGCCGCGCTTCCCCGGCTCGGGCTGTGGATCGGCCTCGTCGCCACGCTGTTCACCCTGGCGCCGGTGCTGGTGGCGACGAGCTGCGACGGGAACGCGCTCTGAGTCGCGCCATCTGGTGCCCGCCAGAGCGTTTTCGAGCGAAGTGGACACCGGTTCGCCTGAAGAAAACGCGACCAAACGAGGAACGAGATCATTTCACCGTTTCCGTGAAACAGTGAAATGACCTAGCCCGGCCCCCGCTTCACGTTCTTGGTCACGACATAGCTGAAATAGCGCGCTATCCCGACCTCCTCCTCCAGAAGCCGGTCGATGAGGCGCTGATAACTGTCAATGTCGGGCACCACCACCCGCAGCATATAGTCGATGCCGCCGCCGGTGGCGTCGCAGGCGACGATCGCCGGCTCGCGTGCCACCGCCTCCTCGAAGCGGCGGAAATCCGCCTGTTGATGGCCCTGCAGGCTGATCTCGACAATGACGGTGGTGCGCGGCTCCTCGGCGCCGAGGTCGATGATGGCGGTATAGCCCTTGATGACGCCGGCGGTTTCCAGCCGACGCAGCCGCTCCCAGCAGGCGGCGGGCGAGAGGTGCGCCTCCTGCGCCAGCTTCAGCTTGGTGATCCGTCCGTCGCGGCGCAGCGCCGCGAGAATCCGGTGATCAATGGCATCGAGCTTCATCTTTCGCGACCGCGCGTGCATAATGTCATGAATGTCACTCCCTAAGAACGAGACAATTCCATGCTTCGTCAAGTCGACGCTCCGGCCGCGGCACCTGCCGGCGCGGGAACGGGCAAGAGCGTGGACTGGCGCCCCCGCCTCACCAAGGCCAAGGGCCAGACCAAGCATGCGGCGCTGACGGAACGCATCATCGCCGACATCGATTCGGGCGTGCTGAAGCCGATGGACCGGATGCCGACGCATCGCGATCTCGCCCGCGATCTCGGCCTGTCGGTGCAGACAGTGAGCCTGAGCTACCGCGAGGCGGAGCGGCTGGGCTATCTCTCCGGCGAGATCGGTCGTGGCACCTTCGTCAGGGCGCGCGTCACCGAGCGCGCCGGGCGGCTGATGCTGGACCGCAACCCCGATGAGGCTGTGGATCTCTCCATCGTGCGCGGAGTCTACACCAAGGCGCATGAGCAGGCGTCGCGGGCCGTGCTGGCGGCGCTGGCCGGTGCCGATAATGACGCTTTTCTCAGCAGTTGCAGGCCCATTGCCGGGCTCGATCCGCACCGGGAGGCGGCGCGGGCATGGCTGGCGCCGTTGGGCGTCGAGGCCGGCATCGAGCGCATCCTCGTCACCAATGGCGCCGCGCATGGGCTGTTTCTGGCACTGAGTTGCATCGTGCGCGCCGGCGATGTGGTGCTGACCGAAAACCTCACCGACCACGGCGTGATCGGCCTCGCCAATGTGCTCGGCTTCAGCCTGAAGGGGCTGCCGACCGACGAGGAAGGCGTGCTGCCGGAGGCGTTCGAGGCGGCGTGCCTCGCCGGCAGCCCGCGCGCCCTGGTGCTGATCCCGACGCTGAACAACCCGACCAGCCATGTCGCCGGTGCGGTCCGGCGCGAGGCCCTTGCCGCCATTGCCCGGCGATACGGCGTATTCGTGATCGAGGACGAGGTCTACAAGCCGCTGGTCGACACGCCGCTACCCGCGATCAGCCAGATGGTGCCGGATCTCGGCTTCTTCGTCACCAGCTTCACCAAGGCCGTGCTGACCGGGCTGCGGGTCGGCTATCTCGTCGTGCCGCCCCATTATTTCATCCGCGCCGCGTCGATCCTGCGCGTCACGAGCTGGAGCGGTTCCTATCTTCTGGCCGAGATCGCCGCCCGCTGGATCGAGGACGGCACGGCGCAGCGCCTGCTCGCCGTGCAGCGGGAGGAAGCGCAGGCGCGACAGGCGCTGGTGGCGCGCCTGCTCGGGCCGCACGTCGCCTCCACCCACCCGCTGTCGCTCTGCGCCTGGCTGAACGTGCCGCCGCACTGGACCGAGGACGGGCTGGTGCGCTCGCTGGCGGAGCGGCGGGTGGCGGTGACGCCATCCGATCCGTTCATCGCCGGCAGCAATCATGGCGGCGGCATCCGCATCTGCCTTGGCGGCCATTTCTCGCCCGCCACGCTGGCCCAGGCGCTGACCACGGTGCGCCAGACCTTCGAGCAACTGCCCCCTGTCTTCGACATCGGCGCCATCGGCTGAGGCACCATGAGTTGGGGTGCCATCGGTCGGGGTGCCCGGCGTTCCGTGACCTGCGGCCGCGTGCGCGGCGTTCCGCGACCGACGGCCGCGAGGATGATTGGATCATTACAATATAATAATTGACATGATTTTTGATGCCTCTCACCATCACAAGTGAGAGGGAATTTCAGTTCATGTCGCAGCCCGCCGCCAATGTCCCCGCTTCCGGTTCCGGAGTGCCCGACCTGCCCGTCGCGTTCGCGGCTGTCGAGGCGGCGGCGGGCCGCATCGCCGGCCGGGTGACGCGCACGCCGCTCCTCGCCTCGCCCGCGCTGACGCAGCTCTGCGGCGTACCGGTGCATCTCAAGCTGGAGACCCGCCAGCCGGTCGGCGCCTTCAAGCTGCGCGGGGCGATGAACGCGCTGCTGGCGCTTGATGATGCCGCGCGCCGGCGCGGGCTGGTGACCGCCTCGACCGGCAATCACGGCCGCGCCGTCGCCTATGCCGCGCGCGAGGCCGGCGTGCCGGCGGTGGTGTGCATGTCGGCCCTGGTGCCGGCGAACAAGGTGGAGGCGGTGCGCGCGCTCGGCGCCGAGGTGCGGATCGTCGGCCGCTCGCAGGACGACGCCCAGGTCGAGGTGGAGCGGCTCGTGAATGAGCGCGGCCTCACCGCCATCCCGCCCTTCGACCATGCCGAGGTGATCGCCGGCCAGGGCACGATCGGCCTCGAAATCGTCGCCGACCTGCCGGACCTGGCGGCGGTGCTGGTGCCGCTGTCGGGGGGCGGGCTGGCCGCCGGCATTGCGCTCGCGGTCAAGACCCTGCGCCCGAACGCCCGCATCATCGGCGTGTCGATGGAAAAGGGCGCCGCCATGGCCGCCTCGCTCAAAGCCGGCCACCCGGTCGAGGTGGTGGAGGAGGAGACGCTGGCGGATTCGCTCGGCGGCGGCATCGGCCTCGCCAATCGCTACAGCTTCCCACTCTGCCGCGCCCTGCTCGATCAGGTCGTCCTCGTCACCGAGGACGAGATCGCCGCCGGCATCCGCCATGCCGCGACGGCCGAGGGCGAAACGGTGGAGGGCGCCGGCGCCGTGGGCATCGCCGCCCTGCGCGCCGGCAAGGTCCGCCCGGAGGGGCCCACCGCCCTCATCCTCTCCGGCGGCAATATCGACCCCGACCGGCACCGCCGCCTCGTCAACGGAGCGCCCGCATGAGCCGCATGCTCGTCCTGACCGAAACCGATCTGCGCCCCATATTGCGGCTCGACACCAGCGCCGTCGACTGCGTGGAAGCCGCCTTCGCCGCGCTGGCGACCAAGCCCGTCGCCATGCCGCCGATCCTGCGTCTCGACATCCCCGAGCATCGCGGCGAGGTGGATGTGAAGACCGCCTATGTGCCCGGGCTCGACGGCTTCGCCATCAAGATCAGCCCCGGCTTTTTCGACAACCCGCTTCTCGGTCTCCCGAGCCTGAATGGCCTCATCGTCCTCCTCAGCACCCACACCGGTCTGGTCGATGCGCTGTTTCTGGACAATGGCTATCTCACCGATGTGCGCACCGCCGCCGCCGGTGCGGTCGCCGCCCGCCATCTCTCCCGCCCCGACTCGTCGGTCGCCGCGATCCTCGGCGCGGGCGTTCAGGCGCGCCTGCAACTGGAAGCGCTCACACTGGTCCGGCCGATCCGCGAGGCGCGGATCTGGGCGCGCGACCCGGCCAAGGCCGCCGCGACGGCGGACGATCTCTCGGCCCATCTCGGCTTCCCCGTCGCCGCCATGGCCGCCCCGGAAGCCGCGCTGCGTGGCGCCGACATCGTCGTCACCACCACTCCCTCGGAGCGTCCGGTCCTTGAGGCCGCATGGCTGGAACCGGGCCAGCACGTCACCGCCATGGGCGCCGACAGCGAGCACAAAAACGAGATCGACCCCGCCGCCTTCACCCGCGTCACCTATATCGCCGACCGGCTGAGCCAGACGCGGCGCCTGGGCGAACTCCACCACGCCATCGCTGCCGGAATCGTCAGCGAAGATAAGAACTTCGCCGAACTCGGCGAGGTCATCGCCGGCACGCGGCCCGGCCGCGTCCGCCCCGACGAGATCACGCTGGCCGATCTCACCGGCACCGGCGTTCAGGACACCGCCATCGCCAATCTCGCCCTCGCCCGCGCGCGCGCCGCCGGAGCTGGGCGCGCCATCGACACCAAGGCCGCAGCCGGAGACATCGCGTGACCGTCACCCTCAACTTCACCCGCGAGGAATATGCCGAACGCCTCGCCAAGACCCGCGCGGCGATGGACAGGGCCGGCCTCGACCTGCTGGTCGTCACCGATCCGTCCAACATGCACTGGCTCACCGGCTATGATGGTTGGTCGTTCTACGTCCACCAGTGCGTGCTGGTGCCGCCGACAGGTGAACCGATCTGGTATGGGCGCAAGCAGGACGCCAATGGCGCCAAGCGCACCGCCTATCTCGCGCACGACAACATCATCGGCTATCCCGACCATTACGTGCAGTCGACCGAGCGCCACCCAATGGACCTGCTGTCGCAGATCATCGCGGATCGCCGCTGGCACAAGGGCTCCATCGCGGTCGAGATGGATAATTACTACTTCTCCGCCGCCGCTTTCGCCTCGCTGGTCAAGCACCTGCCCAATGCCCGCTTCCACGATGCAGGCGGGCTGGTGAACTGGCAGCGCGCGGTCAAGAGCCCGACCGAACTCGACTATATGCGCAAGGCCGGCCGCATCGTCGAGCTGATGCACAAGCGCATCGTCGAGGTGGTCGAGCCCGGCATGCGCAAATGCGATCTCGTGGCCGAAATCTACGATGCCGGCATTCGCGGCACGGCCGAGTTCGGCGGCGACTATCCCGCCATCGTGCCGCTGCTGCCCTCGGGCGCGGACGCCTCCGCCCCGCATCTCACCTGGGACGACAAGCCGATGCGGTCCGGGGAAGGCACCTTCTTTGAGATCGCGGGCGCCTATAAGCGCTACCACTGCCCGCTCTCGCGCACCGTCTTTCTCGGCACGCCGACACAGGCCTTTCTCGACGCCGAAAAGGCAACGCTGGAAGGAATGGAGGCCGGTCTCGCCGCCGCCAGGCCGGGCAACACCTGCGAGGACATCGCCAACGCCTTCTTCGCGGTGCTGAAGAAATACGGGATCATCAAGGACAACCGCACCGGCTACCCGATCGGGCTGAGCTATCCCCCGGATTGGGGCGAGCGCACCATGAGCCTGCGCCCCGGCGACCGCACCGAATTGAAGCCCGGCATGACCTTCCATTTCATGACCGGCCTGTGGCTGGAAGACATGGGGCTGGAAATCACCGAGAGCATCGCCATCACCGAGGCCGGGCATGAATGCCTGTCCAACGTGCCGCGCCAGCTCTTTGTGAAGGGCTGATCGCGATGCTGTCGCTCACGCCCCGTCCCTCCCCGATCACGCCGACGGTGGATTTCACCGCCCAAGGAGTCCAGCACGGCCATCTGCGCCTGCCCTACAGCCGCGACGACAGCGCCTGGGGGTCGGTGATGATCCCGGTCTGCGTCATCGCCCATGGCGAGGGCCCGACCGCGCTGCTGACCGGCGCCAATCATGGCGACGAATATGAGGGCCCGGCCGCCCTGTTCGAGCTGGCGCGCACACTGCGGCCCGATGACATTCAGGGGCGCGTCATCATCGTGCCGGCGCTGAACTATCCCGCTTTCCGGGCCGGTACACGCACTTCACCCATCGACCGCGGCAATCTCAACCGCAGCTTTCCCGGACGGCCGGACGGCACGGTGACGGAGAAGATCGCCGATTTCGTCAGCCGCCATCTCGTGCCGCTGGCCGATGTGGTGCTGGATTTTCATTCCGGCGGCAAGACGCTGGACTTCCTGCCCTATGCCGCCGCGCACGAATTGCCGGACAAGGCGCAGGAGGCGCGCTGCTTCGCCGCCGTCGCGGCGTTCTCCGCTCCCTATTCGATGAAGATGCTGGAGATCGACGCGGTCGGCATGCTCGACACCACGGTAGAGAGCATGGGCAAGGTGTTCGTCACCACCGAACTCGGCGGCGCCGGCACGGCGAGCGCCACCAGCATCGGCATCGCAAGGCGCGGCGTCGCCAATCTGCTCCGGCATGCCGGCATCGTGGCGGGAGAACCGGAGCACGCGCCGACGCGCTGGCTCGACATGCCATCCGCCGACTGCTTCGCCTTCGCTGGCGATGACGGGCTGATCGCCTTCGCCGTCGATCTCGGCGCGACGGTGCGGCAGGGCGACCTCATCGCCCGCATCTATCCCGTTGGCCGCACCGGCGAAGCGCCGGCGGAGTACCGCGCCGCCATGGATGGCGTGCTCGCCGCCCGCCATGTTCCCGGCCTGATCAAGGCCGGCGACTGTCTTTCCGTCCTCGCCGTGGTGACGGACGCCTGATCGAACCGGCCGCACGGCCCAACAGCACGCCGGCTCACGGCGCACCGCCTTCCGCTCCAAACCGACCAGAGGAGAAAAACATGTCGTTTCTCAAGATCGCCGGGCTTTCCGCCCTCGCCTTCGCCGGTGGCCTCTCCATTGCCGGCGCGACCACGCTCAAGGACGTGAAGGACCAGGGCTACATCCGCGCCGCCACCGCCAATGAGGTGCCCTATTCCTACATGAAGGATGACGGCACCTCGGCCGGCATCGGCCCGGATGTCGCCAATGCCGTGCTCAAGAAGATGGGCATCACCGATGTCACCTGGACGGTGACGCCCTTCGGCACGCTCATTCCCGGCCTCAAGGCCAAGCGCTTCGACTTCGTCGCCGCCGAGCAGAACATCTCGCCGGAGCGCTGCAAGCAGGTCGCCTTCACCGAGCCGAACTCCTCCTATGGCGAAGGGTTGCTGGTGAAGAAGGGCAACCCGAAGAAGCTGCACACCTATGCCGACATCGCCAAGGATCCCTCGCTCACTGTCGCCGTGGTGTCCGGCGCCAATAATATCGACTTCCTGCGCGCCGTCGGCGTGAAGGACGAGCAGGTGATCTTCATCACCGCCAATGCCGATGCGCTCGCCACCGTGAAGAACCGCGCCGACGCCTATGCCGCCACCGAACTCACCGTCGCCGCGCTCGCCAAGGGCCAGGACGGCGTCGAGCAGGCGGCGCCCTTCACCGACCCGGTGGTCGATGGCAAGCCGGTGCGCAATTTCGGCGGCTTCGCCTTCCGGCCGGAAGACAAGGACCTTTACGAGGCGTTCAACGCCGCGCTGGTCGAATTCCGAACCACGGACGAGTACAAGAATATCCTGGCCGGCTATGGCCTCTCCCCGGAGAGCATCAAGGCGGCGGCCGACCGCAAGGTCGCCGATCTCTGCGCCGGCAAGTAGCCCGCGCATCCCGCAAGGCGCGTCCCTCCGTCCACGGCGACGCCGTGGCGGAGGGCTGGCGCTTTCCGCCGCTCAAACCGGGAACTGACGATGCAGTGGGTCTCCTATCTGCCCTCGCTGGCGCAGGGTGCCTTCGTCACCGCGTGGATCACGCTGGCGGCGATCGCCATCGGCGCATTGCTCGCCTTCGTCGCCGGCATCGCCCGGGTTGAGGGCGGACGCGCCGTCTCGGCGCTCGCTCTGTGCTATACGGAGCTTTTCCGCGGCACCTCGCTGCTGGTGCAGCTTTTCTGGTTCTACTACGCGCTGCCACTCGTCGGCATCAGCTTCGAGCCGGTGGCGACCGGCATATTGGTGCTGGCCCTGCATGTAGGCGCCTATGGTTCGGAAATCGTGCGCGGCGCGCTGGCCTCCGTCTCGGTGCAGCAGCACGAGGCGGCACGGGCGCTGAACTTCGGACGGCTGCACACGCTCGTTCACGTCACCCTGCCGCAAGCGATCATCGAGATGTTGCCGGCCTTCGGCAATCTCGCCATCGAGACGCTGAAGCTGTCGTCGCTGGTCTCGCTGATCTCGATTGCCGACCTCACCTTCCGCGCCCAGTCGATCCGCAACCTCACCCTCGACAGCGCCGGCGTCTACACGCTGACGCTGCTCGGCTATTTCGCCATGTCACTGGTGTTGATGCTGGCGATGCGTCTGATCGAGCGGCTCGCCCGGCGCGGCGCGGCCTTCCCGCGCGCGGCGCATTCGTGAGGGCGGCGCGATGATGTATGGCTACGCTTGGGACACGGCCACCCCGCTCGCTTATGCCTGGTCGATCCTTCCGATCATCCTCATCGGCCTCACCGTGACGCTCAAGGCGGCCGCGGCGGGCTTCGGCATCGCGCTGGTGCTGGGGCTGGTCTTCGCCATGCTGCGGCGCAGCCGCTTTCGCAGCGTCTCCTGGACCACGGCCTTCGTGGTCGAGTTCCTGCGCGATACGCCTTTGCTGGTGCAGCTTTTTTTTCTTTACTACGTGCTGCCGGAATATGGCGTGACCCTGCCCGCCTTCCTGACCGGGGCACTGGCGCTCGGGCTGCAATATTCGGCCTACACGTCGGAGGTCTATCGCGGCGGCATCGAGGCGGTGCCGCGCGGCCAGTGGGAAGCCGCTACCGCCCTCAACATGACCCGGATGCAGACCTATCGCGACATCGTCGTGCCGCAGATCGTGCCGCGCATCCTGCCGGCCATGGGCAATTACATGGTCGCGATGATCAAGGAGACGCCCGTGCTCTCCGTCATCACCGTGCTCGACATGATGGCGCTGGCCAACATGATCGGCGAACGGACCTTCGAATATCTCGTGCCGCTGACCATGGTCGGCCTGATCTTCCTCATCCTGACGCTGATCTGCTCGGCCGGCCTGCACCGGCTGCAGAAGGTGCTCCCCAAGGCAGGAATCCCGCTGCGATGACCGACAACGCCCCCGCGCCCCTGATCCAGTTCGCCGGCGTGACCAAGCGTTTCGGCGCGCTCACCGTGCTTGACGACTTCAATTTCGAGGTCGCACCGGGCGAGAAGGTCACGCTGATCGGCCCGTCCGGCTCGGGCAAATCGACCGTGCTGCGCATCCTCATGACGCTGGAGCCGTTTCAGGAGGGACGGCTGACGCTCGCCGGAATGGACTATCACCAGCCCGGCGGCAGCGGCCCGTTCAAGGCGTCGGAGCGGCATCTGCACCAGATTCGCAGCCATGTCGGCATGGTGTTCCAGAGCTTCAACCTGTTTCCGCATATGAGCGTGATGCGCAATGTGGCGGAAGCGCCGGTGCGTGTGCTCGGACTCTCGCGTGCCGAGGCGGAAGCGCGCGCTGTGGAATTGCTGGCGCTGGTCGGGCTCGCCGACAAGAAGGACCATTTCCCCTCCCAGCTTTCCGGCGGCCAGCAGCAGCGAGTTGCCATCGCCCGGGCTCTGGCCATGCGCCCGCGCGTGCTGCTGTTCGACGAGCCGACCTCGGCGCTCGACCCGCAGCTCGTCGGCGAGGTGCTGGCGGTAATCCGCGACCTCGCCCATGAGCACGACCTGACCATGCTGCTGGTGACGCATGAAATGCGCTTCGCCCGCGAGGTCTCTGACCGCGTCTGTTTCTTCGACAAGGGCCGCATCTGCGAGCAAGGCGCGCCGGAGGCGATCTTCACCGCCCCCAGCCACCCCCGCACCTGCGAGTTCCTCGCCTCCGTGCTGGGCTAGTCGCCCCGCCCGCCGACACTTGTTCGGCAGGCGGACGAACTTCCGGCGGGCCTTCGGTGGTGGCCCGCATGTTCGGAAACCCTCTCGGGCTTTCGCATCCTAGGCTTCAGCCATCGAGAGAGGAGCCGCCATGACCGCACCCGCCCACAGCCCACGCTTTGCCCGGACCGCCGGCCACCCGGCGCTGTCGCGGCTGGGCGACCCACGCCTCCTGCGCAGCCTGTCCTATGTCGACGGCAAATGGACCGCCGGACCTGAGGGGCGAAGCTTTCCCGTCACCGATCCCGCCGACGGCACGATCGTCGCCGAGGTCGCCGCCCTCGGTTCCACGGAAACGGTGCGGGCCGTGGATGCCGCCCATCACGCATTTCGTGGCTGGAAGCAGTTTCTGCCGCAGGAGCGCGCCGCGACACTGCGGCGGTGGCACGCGCTGATGCAGGATGCGGCCGATGATCTCGCGCTGCTAATGACGCTCGAGCAGGGCAAGCCGCTGGCGGAATCGCGCGGCGAGATCGCCTATGCCGCCTCGTTCATCGCCTATTACGCCGAGGAAGCGCTGCGGGTGAATGTGGAGAGCGTCACCAGCCATTTGCCCGGCGCGCAGATGTCGCTCAGCCGCGAGCCGTTGGGGGTCGCCGCCTTGCTCACACCGTGGAATTTCCCCTCCGCCATGCTCACCCGCAAGGCGGCGGCGGCTCTGGCGGCCGGCTGCACCGTCGTCGCGCACCCCTCCTCGCATACGCCGCTGTCGGCCCTCGCTCTGGCCGAGTTGGCCGAGCGCGCCGGCTTTCCCGCCGGCGTATTCAACGTCGTCACCGGCGAGCCGGCGCCGATTGCCGAAGCGCTGTGCACTGATCTGCGGGTGCGGGCGGTCAGCTTCACCGGATCGACGGAAGTTGGCCGCCTGGTCGCCCGCAATGCGGCAGGCAGCATGAAGCGCATGGTGATGGAACTTGGCGGCCATGCGCCGCTCATCGTGTTCGATGATGCCGACCTCGATCGCGCTGTCGATATCGCCCTCGACGCCAAATTCGCCACCTCCGGTCAGGACTGCCTCGCCGCCAATCGGATTTATGTGCAGCGCGGGCTTTATGAGCGTTTCTGCGTCGCCTTTGCCGAACGTGTCGCGGCTCTCCGCGTGGGCCCCGGACTGAACCCGCGCAGTGAGATCGGCCCGCTCATGCATCGGGGGGCCATTGCCAAGGCGCAGGCGCAGATCGACGATGCGCTGGCCCACGGCGCCCGCCGCCTGACGCCGGAGCGGGCGATGCCCGGCCCGCTCTTCCTCGCCCCCACCGTGCTCGCCGACGTGCCGGAAGACGCACTCATCATGCGCGAGGAAACCTTCGCCCCCGTTGCCGCCCTCGCTGCTTTCGACAGCGAGGAGGAAGTGATCGCCCGTGCCAACGCCACTGAATATGGCCTGGTCGCCTATGTCGTCACCCGCGACGGCGCGCGGGCGGCGCGGATGGCGCAGGCGCTCGACTACGGCATGGTCGCGATCAACCGCGTCAAGATCACCGGTGCCCCGATTCCGTTCGGCGGCGTGAAGCAGTCCGGCCTCGGCCGCGAAGGTTCACGCCACGGCCTCGAAGCCTTCACCGACCTCAAATATGTCTGCCTCGACCTCGGCTGAGGCGGGCACATCAGGAGATTGAGATGCTCGACCACCCCGCCCCCGCCAGCAACGAACTCGAAAGCTGGGATCGCGACCACTTCTTCCACCCCTCCACCCACATGGCCCAGCATGCGCGCGGCGAGACCCCGAACCGCATCATCACCGGGGCGGAAGGGGTCTACATCGTCGACCGCGAGGGGCGGCGCAGCCTCGACGCCTTTGGCGGGCTCTACTGCGTCAATGTTGGTTACGGCCGTAAAAAGATCACCGACGCCATCGCCGAGCAGGCCTCGAAGCTGGCCTATTACCACGCCTATGCCGGCCATGGTTCCGAACCGTCGATCAACCTCGCCCGCATGGTGGTGGAACGCGCGCCGGCCGGGATGAGCCGGGTGTTTTTCGGTTTGTCAGGATCGGACGCCAACGAGACCAACATCAAGCTGGTCTGGTACATCAACAATGTGCTCGGCCGGCCGCAGAAGAAGAAGATCATCTCGCGCTGGCGCGGCTATCACGGCTCCGGGGTGATGACCGGCAGCCTCACCGGGCTGGCCGGCTTCCACAATCTGTTCGACCTGCCGCGCGCGCCGATCCTGCACACCGAGGCGCCCTATTATTTCCGCCGGCCCGATCGGGCGATGAGCGAGGAGCAGTTCTCCCAGTACTGCGCCGACAAGCTGGAAGAGATGATTCAGGCCGAAGGGCCGGACACCATCGCCGCCTTCATCGGCGAGCCGGTGCTCGGCACCGGCGGCATCGTGCCGCCGCCAGCCGGCTACTGGCCGAAAATCCAGGCGGTGCTGAAGAAATACGACATCCTGCTGATCGCCGACGAGGTCGTGACCGGCTTCGGTCGGCTGGGCAGCATGTTCGGCTCGGATCATTACGGCATCGCGCCGGACCTGATCACCATCGCCAAGGGCCTCACTTCCGCCTATGCGCCGCTCTCCGGCGTCATCGTCTCGGAGAAAGTCTGGCGGGTGCTGGAGCAGGGATCGGACGAATACGGCCCGATCGGCCATGGCTGGACCTATTCCTCGCACCCGCTCTGCACGGCGGCCGGCGTCGCCAATCTCGAACTGGTCGACGAGCTCGACCTCGTCACCAATGCCCGCGAGACCGGCGCCTATTTCAACGCCGCGCTGAAGGACGCGCTCGCCGGCCACCGCTTCGTCGGCGAGGTGCGCGGCGAGGGCCTGCTGGCGGCGGTGGAACTGGTGCGCGACAAGGACGACCGCGCCTTCTTCGACACGGCGGAGAAGGTCGGCCCGCGCATCGCCGCAGCCATGCTTGAGCGCGGCGTCATCGCCCGCGCCATGCCGCAAGGCGACATACTCGGCTTCGCCCCGCCCCTGTGCCTGACACGGGAGGAAGCCGATAGTGTGGTCGAGGCCACGCGCGGCGCGGTCGAGGCGGTCGCCGCCACGCTCGGCTGACGCAACGCACGGCGGGGCCCCCGCTGCCGCAGGGCCCCGTCGTCCCGGCTCAGTTTCGCTTCGCCTTGATGTCGCGCATCACCTCGCGGGCGGCGTTGAAGCCGGGGATGCCGGAGACGCCGCCGCCGGGATGCATGGAGGAGCCGCAAATATACAGCCCCTTCACCGGCGTGCGGTAATCCGCATAGCCCGAGACCGGCCGCTGGAAGAACAGCTGGTCGGTCGACAACTCGCCATGGAAGATGTGGCCCTGCGGCAGGTTGACGATGTTCTCGATATCGGGCGCGACGAGCAATTGCGCCTCGATCACATCGTCACGGAAGCCGGGCGCGTATTCCTCGATGGTGTCGAACACCGTCTTGCGGAAGTTCTCCTTCTCCGTGGCCCAGTCGCCGCCCTTCAGCGTGTAGGGCGCGTGACCGCCGAACAGATTGACCACATGCTTGCCGGGCGGCGCCAGCGTCGTGTCGACCATGGTCGGCACCACGGGGGTGATGAAGGGGCGCGACGAGTACCAGCCATGCTTGGCATCGTCATAGGCGCGTTCGAGATAGTCGATGTCGGGCGCGATGTGCATGTAGGTGGGGTAGTCGAAATTCCCCAGCGTTCCCTCGCGCCGCACGCGGTCGAGGATGCGGTATTGCGGCGGGCGCTCGCAGGCGATGTTCATCTTGAAGGCGGTCGAGAAGGTGCGATAGCCCTTGATCTCCCGCACCACCTCCTCCGGCAGATGCGTCTCGCCGACGAGGTCGAGATAGAGCGTCTTGGCGCTGGCATTGGAGATGATGGTCCTGGCCGCATAGCTCTCGCCCGTCGTGGTCGAGACCGCCGTGGCGCGGCCATTCTGCACGCGCACTTCCCGGATCGGCGCGCCGGTGACGATGTCGACGCCCTTCTCGCGGGCGGAAGAGGCCAACGCCTGGGTGATCGACCCCATGCCGCCCTTGATGAAGCCCCAGCCGCCGGCGCCCTCATGCTCGCCCATGATGTGGTGCATGATGACATAGGCCGAGCCCGGCGATTTCGGCCCGGCGAAGGTGCCGATCGAGGCGTAATAGGCCAGCACGGCCATCACGCGGTCATCCTCGAACCATTCGCGCAGGAAGTCATAGGCGCTCATCGTCAGCATATCGACGATGCGGTACATCTTCCGCCCGATCTTGCGGTGCCGCCACAGCAGCGACGCCCCGTCCTTGAAGGTGCGCCAGTCGCGCTTCGCCGGGTCGACCGGCGTCTCCCACAGAAGCTTGCGCACGATGTTCGCCGCCTCGTTCAGATAGCGGTCGAATTCGGGATAGATGTCCGCATCGTGCCTGGAGAAGCGGGCGAAGCTCGCCTGCGACTTGGCGATGTTGTCGGAGAACAGGATGTAGTCCTCCCCGTCGAGCGGGGAGACCATGTCCGAGCAGGGCAACACTTCCAGCCCGTGCTTCTTCAGCTCCAGCTCGCGGATGATGCGCGGGTGCAGCAGGCTCATGAGGTAGGAGAAGATCGACGCCCGGAAGCCGGGCGCGATCTCCTCCGTCACCGCCGCCCCGCCGACGACGTCGCGGCGTTCCAGCACCAGCACCTTCTGCCCCGCCTTGGCGAGATAATTGGCGCAGACCAGCGCATTATGCCCGGCGCCGATAATGATGGCGTCGTAAACCTTGCCCACGGTAACGTCGGCATTCATCGCTTCACCCCCACGCTGACGGATCGCATTTCGAAGGACGGCACGACTTATTCCGCGGCGACGCCGCGCAGCGGGGCCTTGGGCTCAAGTGCTTCGCGGCACATGTCCTGGAAGGCTTTGACCGAATACTCATTCTTCGGCGACAGCGGCCCGCGCGTGTAGATTCCGGCCTCAAGGTTGCGCTGCACGCCGGTGATGATGTCGAGATCCTCGGTCACGATCTGCGCCGACCACTCGGCCGAGCGGCGGTTTTCTTCCGCCTTTTCAGGCGAAACATCGGTGAAGAAGTACCAGTTGATGTGGCGGATGCGCCCCGGCCCCAGCGGCTCGATGGTGGCGATGGACGAGCCCCAATCGTAGAGGTTCAGCATGAGGAAGGGGAAGCGATAGAAATACAGCCCCCGCGTCAGCCCACCATCGCGCTTGGGCGCGTGCAGGTGGAAGAACTTGTCCTTCGGATAGGTGTCGATGCGGTAATTGTCGATGTCCATCGACTCGCACAGGCCCGGATGCATGGTCCGGCAGTGGTAGCATTCGAGATAGTTCTCGCCATAGACCTTCCAGTCGACGGCACAATCCCGGTCTTTCGACATGAAGTAATGCTGCTGCTCCAGCGGATAATCCGCCGCCATGGCGTGGATCGGGCCGAGCCAGTCGATGAGGCTCTCGCCGCCGCGGGCGATGCGCAGGAAGACGAGGCCGCGCCATTCCTCGGCGTCGATGGCGTAAAGGCCCCACGCCTTCGGGTCGAACGTAATGCCCTCGCCGAAATCCACCGCCTTGTTCAGCGCGCCGTCACGGGTGAAGCTCCAGCTATGATAGGGGCAGACCACCAGCTTGCCGCAATGGCCCTCCTCCTTTTCCAGCAGCTGCGCGCCGCGATGGCGGCAGACATTGTGGAAGGCACGCACCACCCCGTCATCGTCGCGGATGACGAAGACGGGATAGCCCGCCAGCGTGCCGGTCACATAGTCGCCCGGCTTCTGCAGCCGCTCCGACCAGGTGAACAGCATCCAGTTGCGGGCGAAGATCTCCTTGCGCTCGCGCTGGTAAAGGGCGGGGTCGCAATAATCGCTGGCCGGCAGGGTCCAGTCGAAGCTGCCGGCGGCGGCACTCGTCTCGGTGGTCATGTGCGTGCTCCCAGGCGTTCGGATCTTGCTGATCCCTTGAATATTCAGGTGCGGTAGGACGGATCGAGCGCGTCGAGCAGGCGCAGATGCGCGTCCCATTCGAGCTGCAGGTCGCCGTCGTCGAAATTCATCTGGTCGTATTGCGCCCCGACCTTCTCGCAGACCTCGCGCGGCGGCAGCACAATCTCGCGGCCCATGGAAAGCGTCGCCACCTGCACCTCGCAGGCGCGCTCCAGATAGAACATCAGGTTGAACGCCTCGGCGACGCTCCGCCCGACGGTGAGCAGGCCGTGATTGCGCAGCAGCAGGCCGCAATGCGTGCCGAGATCGGCGATGATGCGCTCGCGCTCGTCGAGGTCGAGGGCGATGCCCTCATACTCATGCAGGCCGAGCCGGCCATAGAATTGCAACGCGATCTGGTTGAGCGGCAGCAGCCCTTCCTTCAGCGAGGCCACCGCCATGCCGGCGCGGGTATGGGTGTGGATGACGCAGGCCGCGTCGTGCCGGCTCATATGCACGGCGGAATGGATGGTGAAGCCGGCGGGATTCACCCGGTGCGGGCTGTCGCCGACCTTGTTGCCGTCGACATCGATCTTCACCAGCGAGGAAGCGGTGATCTCCTCCCAGCGATGGCCATAGGGGTTGATGAGAAACCGCCCCGGCTCGCCCGGCACCCGCACGGTGCAATGGGTGTAGATGAGGTCGGTCATCCGGTAATGCGCGAGCAGCCGGTAGCAGGCGGCGAGGTCGACCCGCTGCTGCCATTCAGCGGCGCTCATCTCCGGGCTCAGGCGGGCGACGACCATGATGGATTCTCCTCAATTCGGTTCGACGACGGGGCGCGCGGCGGCCGCGTCCCAGTCCTCAAGCGCCCATTGGCGCAGTTGCAGGGCTTCCTGCGCGCGGTCCGACAATTCCTCGCCCCGCGCATCGGTGATGGCGTAGTCGCGCGGCCCGAGTTCGCACAGGAACAGGCAGTCGGCCTCGGTGCCGTGGCGCGCCTGCCATGAGCTGAATCCGCGCCGCCACCAGTCACGGAACACGGCGACCCAGGGCTGGTGCTGCGGGAAATGCAGCGGCAGCTGCACCTGGCAGCGATTGGCGACCCGGCCCTGGAAGCTGTCCGAGCGCTCCAGCAACCGCTGCACCTGCGCCTGATAGTCGGCGCTGATCGGCAGCATCATCTCGCGGTCGACAACATAGTGCGACAGGTCGGCGGCGAGCCGCAGCTCGGGGATGGCGTCCATGAGCAGCAGCGTCGCGAACATGTCGTTGGTGATGCAGTTGCGGTGCGTCTCGAACTGCAGCGGGACGCCCTCCTCCCGCCCGATGCGCAGCCACGCCTCGATGACCGGCACCATCTCCGCCACCGAGAGCGGCATCACCTGGCCGATGACGATGACGAAGGGCGAACCGATCTCCTTGGCGAGGTGCAGCGCCGGGCGCAGCTCCTCGATCGAGCGGGGAAAGGCGGTCAGCAGCCCACCAAGGCCGGTGCGGGCGAACTCCGCCACCGTGCCGCGCGCGGCTTCGATATCCATGGCGCCGAGATCGATGGCCATGCCGTCGAAACCGGCCGCCTTCACCGCATCGAAGCGCTCGGCCACCGACCGCTCCGGCACGCCGGGGCGGCGCTGCTCGGTGGCCCAGAGCGACTGGTAGACCTTGAGCGGCATGGCTCAGACCCGCTTGGCGGCGCGCGGGCCGACCGGTTCGAGGTCGGTGTCGTCCATGATCCAGATCTTGTCGTCGGGATAGTCCGCCTCGGTCCGCCCGTTCCAGAAGGCCTTGATCACCGCCAGCTGAAAGCCGAGATAGGTCATGGAATGCGGCTTGCGGCCCTTCTCCACGAAGATGGTGCGGTGGAGGTCCGGCAGGCGGTGGAACGGCACGCCGGGGAAGGCGTGGTGCGCGGTGTGGAACTGCATGTTCCAGCACATCCAGCGCATCAGCGCATTGGTGCGCGTGGTGCGGGTATTCTCGGTGATCTGGTCGACATGCGGCAGGCCGAGATGCTCGATGGTGTTCTGCAGCTGGTGCACCGGCTTCATGACAAGCATCGGCAGCAGCCACAGCTTGACCGCGATCCAGCTGCCCGTCGCCACCGACAGCGCCGCGATCAGCGCATAGCCCGCCAGATGCCAGCGCGCCTCGCGGATCACCTTGGCGTGCTGGTCCTGCGGAATGTAGTGCTCGCTGACGGTGCCGAAGGCGAAGCGCAGCACCCGGCGGATGCGGCTGTACCAATAGGTCGGCCCCAGCACCCAGAGCAGATAGGACAGCATCGAGTAGCGCTCGCGCCCCAGCTCGCCATCGCCCTCCCAGTCCTGGGTGTAGCGGTGATGGGCGAAATGCTGGATCTGGTCGAAATCGCGTGGATAGATCAGCACGAAGCCGAACAGCCGGCCGAAGAACTCGTTCAGCCCCTTGGTCCTGAAGACCGTGGAATGGCTCATCTCATGCTGGCCGGCATAGAGGAAATTGATCAGCGCGCCGTGCAGCATGAACGCCGGCACCATCCACCACGAGCCCCAGGTCAACCAAAGCGCCGTGCCGGTGATCACCAGCGCGCCGAGATGGCTGCCGAGCTGGATGAAGCCCGACACATCGGATTTCGCGCTCAGTTCCTTGAGCCGGGAGGGACTGATCATGTCCTTGCGGCCGAATACCTCGTCCATCTTACTCCTCCTCGAAATCGGGGCGGCGCTGCAGCGCCATGCGGGCCAGCAGGATCAGCGTCGTGACCACGATCAGCACGACGGAAATGGCGGCGACGGCGGGATCGACATTGTCGCGCAGCCCCATCCACATCAGCCGCGGCAGGGTGATCGCGTCGACGCTGGTGATGAACAGCGTGACGCCGATCTCCTCCCAGGACAGGACGAAGACCAGCAGCGCCGCCGTCGCCACGCCGAAGCCGATGTTGGGCAGGATGACGTGCACGATGCGCTGGACGACACCCGCCCCCATGCCGCGCGCGGCGAGGTCGATGCGCCGGTCGACCTGCGCCAGCGCCACCAGCACCATCACCACCGCGAACGGCACCGTCATCACCACATGGGCGAGGGTGACACCGATCACGCTGTCGAAGCCGATGGCGTGCGAGACCTGCGACATGCCGGTGAGCAGGAAATACAGCGTCATCGCCGACACCACCGGCGGCACGATCATCGGCAGCAGCACGAAGCCGACCAGCAGCTGGGAAAAGCGCGGCTGCAGCATCCAGATGCCGAGCGCGAAGCTGGTGGCCAGCCCGGTCGCGATCACGCTGGTGAACAGCGCGATGCGCGCGCTCAGCAGGATGCTGGTCAGCCAGTCCGGATTCTCGAACAGCGTGCGGTAATGGGTCAGCGACAGGCTGCCCTTGGGCAGGGTCAACAGCCGGCCGGGGGTGAAGGAGATCGGCACCACCGCCAGCAGCGGCAGCAGCAGGAACACCCCCACCAGCAGCGCGAGAACGACCGCGACGGGTCCGGGACGCTGCAGCCTCATCGCCCGCTCCCCATCAGCCCCAGCCGGGCGAAGCGCGCGAGCAGGCCCATCAGCGCGGCGACGAGAACCACCAGCGCCACGCTGATCGCCGCGCCCAGCCCCCAGTCCGGGCTCTGGAACATGCGCAGATACACCAGCTCGGCCACCATGATCGAACGGCCGCCGCCGAGAATGGCCGGGGTGACGAAAAAGCCGAGGCTGAACACGAACACGATCAGCGTCGCCCCGATCACCCCGGGCAGCGTCATGGGAAAGAACACCGACCAGAAGATGCGCAGGCGCGAGGCACCCATGCCCCGGGCCGCGAGCAGCACCCGCTCGTCCACCGTCCGCATGGCCGAGGCGAGCGGCAGCACCGCGAACGGGATGAGCACATGCACCATACCGGCGATCACGCTCGGCTCGTTGCGCACCAGCGCCAGCGGCGCGTCGATGAGGCCGAGCGCCTGCAGCCAGCTATTGACGATGCCGCGATTGGACAGCAGCGCCAGCCAGCCAAAGGCGCGCGTCAGCAGCGAAATCCAGAACGGCACGAAGATGCAGATTTCAATGAGGCGCCGTTGCAGCCGTGTGCCCCGCACCCAGACATAGGTGACGGCATAGGCGCAGGCCACCGCGATCAGCGTGACGAGAAAGCAGATGCGGAAGGTGCGCAGGAACACCGACAGCACCAAGGGATCGCTCACCAGCCGCTCATACTGGCCCACCCCCGGCTCCGGCAGCGTCACGCTCCACAGCGCGACGCCGAGGAACGGCAGCGCATAGGCAAACGCCAGGAACAGCACCAGAGGCGCTGTCAGGGCGAGTGCGGGCCGGAAGGCGGAGCGCGGGCGCATGGGGGCAATCCGTCGGAGGAAAAACCCTCCCGCGCGGCGCGGGAGGGTGCGGGCCTCAGGCCGAAATGACCTTGGTGAACTCGTCGAGCGCGGCGCCGTAATTGTCGGCGTACCAGGGCATGTCGAGCACGGCCTGGCCCTTCATATTGGCGGGGTCGACCGGGTTGTAGCGCCGCTGGTCGGCCGGGATCAGCGCATCGGTCGCCGGATTGGCCGGCCCCTGCCCCAGCATCTCGAACATGACCAGCTGGCGCTCGGGCACGGAGGTAGAGGCGATGAACTTCATCGCGTTCTCCTTGCCGCCGGGATTGTTCTTGATCACCGCCAGCGCGCCCGGCGACAGCAGGCCCTGGTTCCAGGTGAACTTGATCTGCCCGCCCGAATCCTTCTCGATCAGCGAGGCGCGGGTCGACCAGATCAGCCCCATCGAGGCGTCGCCGCTCAGCATCAGCTGCTGGCTTTCCGCGCCGCCGCCCCAATAGGCCGCGACATCCGGCTTCAGCGCGGCGATCTTGGCATGGGCACGCTTGAGATCGAGCGGGTAGAGCTTGTCGGGAGCGACGCCATCGGCCAGCAGCGCCGCCTCCCACATGCCCGCGCCCCATTTATACATGGTGCGCTTGCCCGGGAATTTCGCCACATCGAAGAAGTCGGCCATGGTCTTGGGCGGGTTGGCGCCGTATTTCTCCGCGTCATAGGCGAGGACATAGGAGAAGAAATAGGTCGAGGCCGCATATTCCCAGTCAAAGCCGGGGCGCATCTTCGCCTTGTCGACGACGCTGTAGTCGATCGGCTCGATCATCCCCTGCTTGCCGAGCGCGATCGCCGAGAACGGATCGGCATCGACGATGTCCCAGGTCGGCTTGCCGCTCTTGAACTGGGCGGCGATGGCGCCTTCGGTCGGGCCGGTGCCGTCCTCCTTGACGACGATGCCGGTCGCCTTCTCGAAGGGCTGGCCATAGGCCTTGTCATAGGCTTTGAGCGCGTCGCCGCCCCAATTGACCAGCACGAGCTGGCGCACCTGCGCCAGCGCCTCCGGCGTGCGCAGCAGTAGCGGCGCGCCGCCGAAGATCAGCGCGGCGAGCTGGGTGAAGCGGCGGCGGTCGATCTCGCCACGCGCGGCCTTCGCCGCGAGAATGTCGAGGCAGTCTTTCTGGAATGCGTCGTTCACGGCGTGCTCCTGCTGTTTTCAGCTTTGCTCTGGAAGAAGGAAGCCATTCTCGAAGGACCAGGTGACCCAGACATCCGGCCCGTGGGCGAGGATGCGGCCGGCGGCCTCGCTCGGCAGGGTGACGGTCAGCGGGGTGCCGCTGCTTGTGGCGAAGGCGAGGCGCATCGCCGAGCCGAGATAGGTGGTGCCGGCGAGCCGGGCGGGCACGCCATTACCCTCCTTTGGCGGCTCGGCGCTGACCGACATGTGCTCGGGCCGCACCGCCAGCACGGCGTTGCCGTTGAGATTCTCATGCCGTGGCGCGGTCAGGCGCACCTCCTCGAACAGGCCGCTGGTGCCGCGCGCGCAATGGCCGATGCCGCCGACGGGCAACAGGTTGATCTCGCCGAGGAACTCGGCGACGAAGCGGCTCCACGGGCGCTCATAGATGTCGCGCGGCGCCCCGACCTGAAGCAGCCGGCCGTGATTGAAGATGGCGATGCGCGAGGACAGCGACAGCGCCTCGCTCTGGTCATGGGTGACGAAGACGAAGGTGGTGCCGAACTCGCCATGCAGCCGCGCCACCTCGTCCTGCATGCGGCCGCGCAAATGCTTGTCGAGGGCGGAAAACGGCTCGTCCAGCAGCAGCACCGGCGGCTCGAATACCAGCGCGCGGGCCAGCGCCACGCGCTGCTGCTGCCCGCCGGAGAGCTGGGCGGGGCGCTTGTTCGCGTGCCCCACCAGCCCGACCCGGGCGATGATGGCGTCGACCCGGCGGGCGATGTCCTCGCGCGCCACGCCCCTCACCTGCAGCGGAAAGGCGATGTTCTGCGCGACGCTCTTGTGCGGAAACAGCGCATAGCCCTGAAACACCATGCCGAAGGAACGGTCTTCCGCCCGGCTGCGGGTGATGTCGGTGCCGTCGCTGAAGAGCCGGCCCGTGCTCGCGGCCTGGAAACCGGCCAGCACCATCAGGAAGGTGGTCTTGCCGGACCCTGAGGGGCCGAGCAGGGTCAGGAACTCACCCGCCGCGATGTCGAGCGTGATGTCCTCCAGCGCCGTGAAGTGGCCGAAGGTTTTGCCGATCCCGACCGCCTGCAACCCGACCGCGCGCTTGCTCACGTTTGCCGCGTGCTCCCTGTATATGTAGAAATCCTAATCTCGCGATCCGCTCACCTCAAATGAATAAAAATGCCGAATGCTGTAGCTATAAATTCACGCCATTGTTGACGTGATAAGCATGGAGTGTACGGCGCCTATCAATTCGGCACTCATATCCGCATGACCGGCGCGGTCTGCACGAGGCGCGATTTCAGCCAGTCCGCGAAGGCCTGTATCGCGGGATTGCCGGGGCGGTCGCGCGGGGTGACGAAGTAATAGGCGCGCGAGGCGCGGATGGTGAGATCGAACGGCACCACCAGCCGCCCGGTTTCCACCGCCTGCCGGCAGACGAAATTGTCGCCGATGGCGATCCCCTGCCCCGCCAGCGCCGCCGCCAGAACGAGGTTCATGTCGGAGAAGATCACCCCCTGGTCGGTGCGCGGCGCCACGACACCGGCCGCCGACAGCCAGGTGAACCAGTCGCCGAGGCCGTCGAGATGCAGCAGCACCGTGCGGAACACGTCCACCGGCTCGCTCAAGCCGCCGAGCTGGTTGAGCAGCACCGGGCTGCACACCGGCATGAAGTCGACGACGCTGAGCAGTTCCACGCTGTGGCGCGGCCAGTCGCCGTCGCCATAGGCGATGAAGGCGTCGACGCCCGGCGCGTCGACATCCTCCAGCCGCGGCGGCGTCACGATGCGCAGCGTCACGCCCGGATGGAGCTGTCGGAACTCGGCGATATGGGTGCAGAGCCAGAAGGTGGCGAAGCCCGGCGTCGAGCTGATGGTGATCGCCCCCTGCAGCAGCCCGCGATCGCCATATTGCACCGCCGCGTCGGCCAGGAGGGCCAGGGCCGTGCGCACATCGGCGGCGTAGCGCTTGCCCTGCGGCGTCAGGCTCACGCCCTTGCCGGCGCGCTGGAGCAGGGCGAAGCCGAGATCCTGTTCGAGGAAGCGCAGCTGGTGGCTGACCGCGCTGCGGGTGATGTTCAGCTCCGCCGCCGCCTGCCAGACCGTGCCATGGCGGGCGAAGGCTTCCAGCGCCCGCAGCGCCTGTGTCGAGGGCACTCGCATGAAACCTCGTCTTTCGCCCGCCGCAACCGCGCCCCGTGCCCCGGCACCCGCTCACGCCGGCTTCAGATAGGTCTCGACCAGCTCGGTCCAGAAGGCGGCGCCGATCGGCAGCAGATCGTCATTGAAATTGTAGCCGGGATGGTGGAGCGGGCGGTCCGCCTCCGACATCCTTCCGCCGAGGAAGAAATAGCTGCCCGGCCGCTCCTTCAGCATATAGGCGAAATCCTCGCTGCCCATGCTGGGGCGCGCCATCTCGCGCACCTTGTCCGCCCCGGCGAAACGGGTGGCGAGCGCGCGCAGGAAGTCCGTCTCCGCCGCGTGGTTGATGGTGGCGTCATAGCTGCGCTGATAGTCAACCGTCGCGCTCATGCCGTAGCTCGCCGCCTGTCCCTCGGCGATCAGCCGGATACGGCGCTCCAGCTCGTCGCGCACGCCCGCGTCGAAGGAGCGTATGCCGATCACCAGTTCGGCGCGCTCGGGAATGACATTGCTCGCCGCCCCGGCATGGAAGGCGCCGACCGTAATCACGCTCGGGTCCATGGGGTGAATGTTGCGCGCCACGATGGATTGCAGCGCCATGACGATGGAGGCCCCGGCAAGGATGGGATCGGCCGTCGACTGCGGCTCGGCCCCGTGCCCGCCCCGGCCATGGACGGTGATGCGGCACTCATCCACCGCCGCCATGATCGGCCCGTCGCGGAACACGAAAGTGCCGAAGGGCACGTCGGGATCATTGTGCAGGGCGAACACCGCGTCGCAGGGGAAGCGGTCGAACAGCCCCTCCTCGACCATGATCTTCGCCCCGCCGAAATTCTCCTCCGCCGGCTGGAAGATGAGATGCACCGTGCCGTCGAAATTGCGCCTCTCGGCGATGGCGCGCGCCGCGCCGATCAGCATGGCGGTGTGCCCGTCATGGCCGCAGGCATGCATCAGCCCCGGCGTCCGGCTCGCATAGGGCAGGCCCGTTTCTTCGAGGATCGGCAGCGCGTCGATGTCGGCGCGTACCCCGATTGAGCGCCCGCTGCTGCCATGGGCCAGCGTCGCCACCAGCCCGGTCTTGGCGAGCCCGCGCGTGACCTGATAGCCGAGCGCGGTCAGCTCGCGGGCGATGAGATCGGAGGTGCGCACCTCCTCAAGCCCGAGTTCGGGATGGGCGTGAAGGTCCCGGCGCAGCGCGACCAATTCCGGCATCGCATTGGTGAGCGTGGCGCGCGCGTTCATGTTCAGGCACTCCGGTTGGGTATTCTGTTCTCGAAATAGCGGAATCCCGCCACCAGCAGGGCGGTGAGGATAAGGTAGATCAGCGCGAGGAGCAGCAGCGGTTCATAGGTGAGATAGGTCACCTGCCGAATCTTGGAGATGACGGCGTAGACGTCGATCACCGTGATGGTGGCGACCAGCGGGGTCGCCTTCAGCTGCAGCACGGTCTCGCCATTGAGCGTGGGCAAGGCGCGGTGCACGGCGCGCGGCAGCCAGATGCGCCAGAACAGCTTCCACCGGCCCATGCCATAGGCGCGGGCCGCTTCCAGCTCGCCCCTCGGCACGCCGGCAAAGGCGCCGCGCATCACCTCGCCCTCATAGGCCGCGAAGGAAAAGGTCAGCGCCGCCGCGCCATAGGGCCAGGCCTCGCGCAGATAGGGCCAGAGGAAGGACTGGCGGATTTCCGGAAATTGCGGAAACAGCGAGCCGAGGCCGTAATAGAGCAGCCACAGCTGCAGCAGCAGCGGCGTGCCACGGATGAGGGTGCAGAAGCCCTGCGCCGGCAGGCTCAGCCACCACGGCCCCGTCACCTGAACCAGCCCGATCGGCACGGCGAGCACGAAGCCGAGCAGCGCCGTGCTCACCAGCATCAGCAGCGTGACGCCAACGCCGGAGACGAGCGCGCCGGCATAGGTCGGCAGCCAGTCCCAGCGCATGAACCACGCGGCGCAGGACACCAGCGCGCCCGCCACCGCCATCAGCGCGAGGCGGTGCGGCTGGAGCAGAGCCCGCGCCCGTGGCAGCCGGGTCAGCGCCGTGGCCTCCAGCGTGCTTTCCTCCGGCGGCAGTTCCACCAGCGGTTCCGGCGCGGCGGCGCGGCGTTCGGGCCTCATCGCGCCACCCAGCCGCGCCGGGCGCGGGCCTCGATGAAGCGGATGACAAGGGTGGAAGCCAGCGTCAGCAGCAGATACAGCACGCCCGCCGCGCAGAAGAACAGCATATAGGCCTTGGTGGTGCCCGCCGCCTGCCGCGTCACCAGCGTCAGCTCGCTGAAGCCGACCACCGCGAGCAGCGCGGTGTCCTTGGTGCAGATGAGCCAGAGATTGGACAGCCCCGGCAGCGCATGCGGCAGCATGGCCGGCAGCGTCACCCGCCGCAGCACCATCAGCGGCGACATGCCGAAGGCCCTCGCCGCCTCGATCTGCCCGGCGGGCACGGCGAGAATGGCCCCGCGCAGCACCTCGGTCGAATAGGCGCCCTGCACCACGCCGATGACGAAGATGCCGGCCGCCAGCCCGCTAATGTCCACCGATCCATAGCCCAGCGCGGCGGAGAGGCGGTTGAGCAGGTCCGTGCCGGCATAATAGAGCAGCAGGATCAGCACCAGCTCCGGCACCGCGCGCACCACCGTGGTGTAGACCTCCATCAGGTCCTTGGTCACCGGCCCGCCATAGAGCTTGCCGAAGGCGCCGCCCGTGCCGAGCACGAGGCCGAGCGCGTAGCCACCAAAGGCGATCTTGAGCGAGTTCATCAGCCCGCCGAGCAGCACCCCGCCCCAGCCGGGCGGCTCCAGTGCCAGCAGGCCCCAATTGATCAGGTCGGCCGCCATCAGCCCCTCCCGGGCTCCGGCGGGCGCGGGCTGGCATCACGTGCCGGCCCGGCCCGCACAGGATCAGCCGCCATAGATGTCGAAGTCGAAATACTTCTTGGAGAAGGTGTCGTACGTGCCGTTGGCGCGGATCGCCTTGATGGCGGCGTTGATCTTGTTCTTCAGCTCGGTGTCGCCCTTGCGCAGGCCAACGCCGACGCCGGCGCCGAGGATTTCCGGGTCATCCTTCACATTGCCCTTGAGGTCGCAGCACTGCTTGCCCTGGTCGGTACTGAGGAAAGCGGCGAGCGCGATGGCGTCGGCCTGCACCGCGTCGAGCCGCCCGGCCGCGAGGTCGGCATTGGCCTCGTCCTGCGTCTGGTATTCCTTCACGGTCGCGCCGGCCTTGCCGAAATATTTGTTGGCATAGTCCTGGTGGATGGTGGCGACCTGCACGCCGATGGTCTTGCCCTTCAGCCCTTCGGGCGTCGCGGTGAATTTCTCGCTCTTCGGGCCGATCACGCCGGTCGGCGTGTTGTAGTATTTGTCGGAGAAATCGATGGTCTTAAGCCGCTCTGGCGTGATCGACATCGAACCGACGATCATGTCGATCTTCTTCGAGGTCAGCGCCGGGATGATGCCGTCCCAGGCCACGGGCGTGATCACGCATTCGAGCTTGGCCTGATTGCAGATGGCCTCCATGAACTCGACTTCCCAGCCTTCCCACTTGCCGCTGGCGTCCGGCGAGGCGAAGGGCGGATAGGGCTCGGCGGCGAAGCCGACCTTGAGCGGCTCGGCGGCCGCGCCGCAAATGCCGGCAATGCCGATGACGGCAGCGGCGATCATCGTCCTGAATGCGTGTTTCATGCTTGTCCCCTCTGGTTTTCGGGCTTTTTCAGTGGCTGGAGCTGATGAACTTCTTCAACCGCTCCGATTTTGGATCGCCGAAGATCTGTTCCGGCGGGCCCTGTTCTTCGATCACGCCGTCGGCCAGGAACACGATGTGGCTGGCGACATTGCGGGCGAACTTCATCTCATGCGTCACCAGGATCATGGTGCGCTGCTCGCGGGCGAGATCGCCGATGACGGTCAGCACCTCCCCCACCAACTCGGGGTCGAGCGCCGAGGTCGGCTCGTCGAACAGCATCACATGCGGCTGGATGGCGAGGGCGCGGGCGATCGCGGCCCGCTGCTGCTGGCCGCCGGAGAGGAAGGCGGGATAGGCGTCGCGCTTGTCGAACAGGCCGACACGCCGCAGCAGCGCCTCGCCGCGCGCCACCGCCTCGGCTTTCGGCACGCCGAGCACATGCACCGGCGCCTCGATGACATTCTGCAGAATGGTCATGTGCTGCCAGAGATTGAAGCTCTGGAACACCATGCCGAGGCGGGAGCGCAGGCGCTGCACCTGCCGCCGGTCCGCCGTGGCCAGCCCGCCGAGGCCGTTCGGCTTCAGCGCGATCTCCTCGCCACGAATGGCGACCGAACCACGGCTGGGCACTTCCAGCATGTTGATGCAGCGCAGCAGCGTCGATTTGCCGGAGCCGGAACCGCCGATGATGGCGATGACATCGCCTTCATGCGCCGTGAGCGAGATGCCCTTGAGGACCTCCAGCGCACCGAAGTGCTTGTGCAGGTCGCGAATGGCGATGGCCTCGGCGCGCTCCGTCATCGGATGGGCGCCTCCGCAGGCCGAGACCGAGGCATCTGGCTCATGCCGTCCCTCTTTCCCTTCGACGCCACCGCGCGCCCCGCCGGAAGGACCGGCCGAGGGCGACGCCACCGGGCGCCGTGTCATTTCACGGGGTCACGATGCACTTTCCTTCGCAGTTATTCAAGCGTATAACTAATCGCACCGCAACGTTTTTGTGCAGTGCCAAAAATTTGGCAATTGATCGCCAAGAGGTATCATATGTCGCCTTTCGGGTCGCAGGAAATGTCGGCGGCGCTGCAGCGCGTGCTCATGCGCCGCCCGGGACCGAGCCTGCTCGGGGCGGACCCGGCGCAGTGGCATTACGGCCCGACCTTCAATGGGGCGAAAGCCGTCGAGCAATATGGCGCCTTCGCCCGCCTGGTCGAAAAATCCGGCGCCGAGATCATCTGGCTGGAAGACCAGGGCGACGGTCTCGCCGATGCCATGTTCACCCATGATCCCTCGCTGATGACCGACCACGGCGCGGTGATCCTGCGCATGGGCAAGCCGCTGCGCGCCGGCGAACCGGCGCTGCACGAAAAGGCCTATGCGGAGCGCCAGATTCCGATCCTCGGGCGCATCGAGGCCCCCGGCACGGTGGAAGGCGGCGACTGCGTGTGGCTGGATGCGCGCACCCTCATTGTCGGGCGCGGCGTGCGCACCAATCAGGCGGGCATCGACCAGCTCGGCGCCCTCCTCGCCCCCCACGGCATCGCCGTGCTGGGCTTCGATCTGCCGCTCTGGCAGGGGGAAGACGCCTGCCTGCATCTGATGAGCGTCATCAGCCCCTTGGCCGACGACCTCGCCCTCGTCTTCGCCCCGCTTCTGCCGGCGGCGTTCTACCAGCTGCTGAAGGCGCGCGGCATCCGCCTGATCGAGGCCCCCGCCGACGAGTTCCACGCCAGCAACGGCCTGTCGCTCAACGTGCTGCCGACACGGCCGGGCGAGGTGATCATGGTCGAGGGCTTCCCCGCCACCAGGGCGGCGATGGAGGCCGCCGGCTGCAGCGTGTCGACCTTCGCGGCGGACGCGCTGTGCATCGCCTGCGAGGGCGGCCCCACCTGCCTGACGCGGCCGGTGCTGCGTCGCGCGGCATGACCCGCCGGGATTTCCATAGGGGCACCGAGGCCGAGCGTCGGCACGACCTCATTGAGGCGACGCTCGACTGCATTTCAGAGGCCGGGCTGCAGGGCGCCACCGTGCGCCAGATCGCGACAAGGGCCGGGGTGACGGCCGGGCTGATCCGGCACTATTTCGCCTCCAAGGACATCATCCTCCAGGAGGCCTACAAGGTCCTCATCGCCCGGCTGACCGAGAAGGCGAAAAACCTTGAAGGCACGCCGGAGGAGCGGCTTTCGAACTTCATCTTCGTCAACCTGACCGAGCCCGTCGCCAACAGCCGCAGCCTCTCGCTCTGGGCAGCGTTCATCAGCCGGGTCAGCGTCGATCCGGCGCTCGCGGCGATCCACCGCGAGGGCTATCTGAGCTTCCGCGCCGAGCTGGAAGAGCTGCTGGCGGATTTCTTCGCCGGCCGGGGCGCGCCTGTCACGCCGGATCGCATCCGCGCGCTGGCCATCGCCATTAACGGCATCCTCGACGGCCTCTGGCTGGAAGGCTGCCTCGCCGGCGAACTCTTTGAGGAAAGCGAGCTGGTCTCGATCGCCTTTTCCTCCGTCGAGGCGCTGATCGGCCACCCGATCGCCGCGCCAACCCCCACCGCTCGCGACCGGGAGTAGCCCAATGCGCTACGCGTCCATCACCGACAGGCTCGCCCGCCTCGGCTCCGAGAAATGGGCCGTCCATGTCGAAGGCCGGCGCCGCAAGGCCGCCGGTCGGCCCATCATCGAGCTGACCATCGGCGAGCCCGACCTGCCGCCGCATGAGCGGCTGATCGCGGAGGCGACGCGCGCCATGGCGGCCGGCCGGCACCGCTACTCCAACGGGCGCGGCGAGCAAGTGGTGGTCGACGCGCTGGTGCGCAAATACGCCAGCCGTCGGCCGGATGTGGCCAGCGACAATGTGCTGTGCTTTCCCGGCACCCAGACCGCGCTTTTCGCCGTTATGCTCGGCCTGGTCGAGACCGGCGACGCGGTGCTGGTGGGCGATCCGCTCTACGCCACCTATGAGGGCGTCGTCCGCGCCACCGGCGCCGAGATGATCCCGGTGCCGCTGCGCCCGGAAAAGGGCTTCCACATGCAGGCGGCGGATCTGGAGCGGGCGATCACCCCGCAGTCGCGCGTGCTTCTGCTCAACACGCCGCACAACCCCACCGGCGCCGTGCTCACCGCCGAAGAGATCGCCGCCATCGGCGAGGTTTGCCGCCGCCACGATCTGTGGATCGTCTCCGACGAGGTCTATGAGGAGTTGATCCTCGAAGGCAGCTTCGCCTCGCCCTTCGACGATCCGGCGCTGGCCGAGCGCACCATCGTCTGTTCCTCCATCTCGAAGTCGCACGCCGCGCCGGGCTTCCGCAGCGGCTGGGCCATCGGGCCGGCCGAGTTCTGCGCCCGCCTGCTGGCGGTGTCGGAAACCATGCTGTTCGGCCAGCAGCCCTTCATCGCCGACATGACCGCGCATGCGCTCGACAACCCCGTCGGCACCTCCGCCCTCATGCGCACCGCCTATCGCCGGCGCGCCGGCCTCATCTGCACGATGCTGGCGCAGGCGCCCGGCCTGATGCCGTTCCCGCCCGAGGCCGGCATGTTCATCGTCGTCGATGTCAGCGGCACCGGCATGGGCGGCGAGGACTTCGCCTGGGCCCTGCTGAACGAGGAGGAGGTCGCGGTCATGCCCGGCTCCGCCTTCGGTGCCGAGGCCCGCGATTTCATCCGCATCAGCCTGACGGTGCCGGACGACAGGATCGAAGAGGCGTGCCGGCGCATGGCGGCGCTGGCGGCGCGTTCGGGTCTGCGGAAGGCGCGACGGGCCTAGATGTCGGTGGCGCCAGCCACTGGCAGGCAAGGCGGGTTGGCGGGCAAGGCGGGTTGCGAGGAGCTGTCATGGGTACGAAAACGGTCGGGGAGGCGCTGATCGACCTCCTGGAAGCCAATGGCGTCGAGGTGGTGTTCGGCATTCCCGGCGTCCACACGGTCGAGCTCTATCGCGGCCTCGCCGGCGCGAAGATCCGCCACATCACGCCGCGCCACGAACAGGGCGCCGGCTTCATGGCCGATGGCTATGCCCGCGTCACCGGCAAGCCGGGCGTGGCTCTGGTCATCACCGGGCCGGGGCTCACCAACACCATCACCGCCATGGCGCAGGCCCGGCAGGATTCCGTGCCCATGCTGGTGATTTCAGGCGTCAACCGGCGCGCCTCGCTCGGCCAGGGTCTCGGCTATCTGCACGAATTGCCGGATCAGGCGGCGATGATGAAGAGTTTCGCCACCGCCTCCTGGACGCTGAACGACCCGGCCGACCTCGCCTCCGTGGTGGCGCAGGCCTTCGCCGTCATGGGGTCAGTGCGGCCGGGGCCGGTGCATATCGAAATTCCCACCGATGTGATGCCGCTGCCCGCCGGTGACATCGTCGCCAAGGCCACCGTGCCGGCCCGCCCCGGCGCGGCGGCGGCGACGCTGCATCAGCTCGCTGCCCTGTGCGATGACGCGCACCGCATCGTGCTGATGTGCGGCGGCGGCGCCGTCGCGGCGGCGGACGCGGTCGAAGCGCTGGCGGAAAAGCTCGACGCGCCCGTGGTCATGACGGTGAACGCGCGTGGCCTCATGGCCGGCCATCCCCTGCGCGTGCCGGCGAGCCCGAGCCTTGCGGCCACGCGCCGGCTCATTGCCGAGGCGGATCTCGTCATCGGGCTCGGCACCGAAATGGGCCAGACCGATTACGACATGTATGACGATGGCCGGTTTCCCTCGCTGGCCAAATTCGTGCGCGTGGACATCGATCCGCTCCAGCTCGCCCGCGCGCCGCGCGCCGACCTTCCCGTGCTGTCGACGGTGGAAGCGGCGGTCGATGGCCTCCTCCCGCTCATCGCCGCCCGCGGCGGCGACGGCGCGGCGCGGGCGGCGGCGACGCGCGAGGCGGCCTGGCAGGAGCTGACGCCGAAAATCCGCACCGAGATCGGCGTGATCGAGGCGATCTACGCCGCGCTGCCGGACGCGCTCGTGGTCGGGGATTCCACCCAGGCGGTCTATGCCGGCAATCTCTATCTCGATCTCGCCCGCCCGCGCGCCTGGTTCAATGCCGCCACCGGCTTCGGCGCGCTGGGCTATGGCCCGCCCGCCGCCATCGGCGCGGCGCTCGGCGCGCCGGAGCGTCCGGTGGTCTGCCTCACCGGCGATGGCGGGTTCCAGTTCTCCCTCGCCGAGATCGGCTCGGCGGTGGATGCCGGGACGCGGGTGATCTTCCTCGTCTGGAACAATGACGGCTATCAGGAAATCGAGACCTACATGGTCGCCAACGGCATCACCCCGGAAGGCGTGAAGCCCTCGCCGCCGGATTTCCTCGGCATGGCCGGGGCCTATGGCGTGCCTGCGCTGCGCCTCTCGGATGTGAGCGAACTCGGCGCGGCCCTCACCGCCGCCAAGGAGCGCAACGGGCCGAGCCTGATCGAGATTCACCAGACGCGGACGCTGGGCGTGACGGCCTGACGGTCCGGTGAGGGCCGTGAGGAACCGAACCGGCGGACATAGGTTGGGCTCCGACGGTTCCCTCGGCGCTGCGCCCGTCGGCGGCACGAGGGATCGCGCAGGATCTGACGCATGCTCTCGCTTTTCCAACTGCTTGCCGGGCTGCTGACGGTCACCGCCGTCTTTGCCTGGCTCAACCACCGCATCCTTCGGCTGCCGGGAAATATCGGGCTGCTGGCCATGGGGCTGGGCGCCTCCCTGGCGCTGATCGGCGTCGAGTTCCTGTTTCCCCGGACGCCGATTTATGCGGCGCTGGCCCAGAGCCTGCAGCAGATCGACTTCTATGAAGCGGTGATGCACGGCATGCTGGCCTTCCTGCTCTTCGCCGGGGCGCTGCATGTCGACATCGAGCGGCTGCGGCGGAGAGCGCTCGTCGTCGGCGCCCTCGCCACGCTCGGCGTCGGCCTCTCCACCGTGGTGATCGCCAGCGGCCTGTGGCTGGTGACGGGCCTGCTCGGCATTCCCGTCACCTTCCCGTGGGCGCTGGTGTTCGGGGCGCTGATCGCGCCGACCGATCCGGTCGCGGTGCTCTCGACTCTGCGCTCGGTGGACGTGCCCGAGAAACTCGAAACCGACATGACTGGCGAGGCCCTGTTCAATGACGGCATCGCCGTGGTGCTGTTCACGATCACCTTGCAGATGGCCACGGGCAGTACAGGCGATGTTGGCGCGGGACATGTCGTCCGGCTGCTTCTGGTGGAAGCGGGAGGCGGCGCGCTGCTCGGCCTGGCGACGGGCTTCATCGCCTATCACGGGCTCCGGGCCATCGACGATTATTCGATCGAGGTGATGATCTCGCTCGCTCTCGTCACCGGCACTTACGCGCTGGCCGACGCGCTGCACATGAGCGGTCCGATCTCCGTCGTTGTCGCTGGCGTTCTCATCGGCAACCGCGGCGCGGCCTATGCCATGAGCGATCTCACCAAGCGCTATGTCTTCGGCTTCTGGACGCTGCTCGACGATATTCTCAATGCCGTCCTGTTCCTGCTGATCGGGCTGGAAGTGCTGGTGCTCCGCTTCGAGGCCAGCGCGGTGTGGCTCGGCCTCATCGCCATCCCTCTCGTCGTCATGGGTCGTTTCCTGTCGGTGGCGGCTTCGGTCACGCTGCTGGCGCGCTGGCAGTCCTTCGCCCGCGGCACCATCGCGGTTCTCACCTGGGGCGGCGTGCGCGGCGGCATTTCCGTCGCACTGGCCCTGTCGCTGACCGACACGCCCGCCCGCGCGCCGCTGCTGGCGGCAACCTATGGCGTCGTCCTGTTCACGATTCTCGTTCAGGGGCTCACGCTGAGCCGGGTGGTGTCGCGCGTAGCCTTGGTCAGAAAGAACGAAACCGCGCCCGGCCAGCCGCCACTGGGATCACCCTAGTTGTCCGATCCCGGGGTTTGATGGTGCAGCCTTTTCGCGGGCGTGGAAGGAGGCATTATGGGCCAGGTACTTGACGCGAACCGGCATCCACTTCGCTCGAAACCCTCTAGGCCTGCGCTCCCATCCACCTTCCCAGGGGACGATCACGGCCGCGTGTAAATGAGCCAGCCCCCGATGCGGGACCGGCCCGGGGGCACCAAAAAAGCACAACAAATCCGGTACTTTCCGCCTTGTTCACAGCAAACCTTTGAGGTCGCTGGCGCGCCGACCACAGCGAAACTGCGAACACTTATATTATTGAAATCTCTACGACTTAGGAACGTCCGAACAATGGGCTTGGCTCGGTGACGCGGTTCACGTCGATCACATGGTCCGTATGCTGTTTTGAAACGAATGCTGAAGCCTTCGATCGTTGCGGCTCACTGATCGGGAAGGCCGGCTTTCCGCAGCCCTTCAGCAAACAGGTCAAGGTCCTCCTGCCGCCGGATCGGTAGCCATTCCTTCAGGTTGGAGAGACGCAGAGCGGGGCTGAGCTCGCGCAGCCGATCCATGGTCCGGCGGGCGTCCTCGGTACGGCCCGACAGCGCCTGGCTGGCTGCGCCGATCGCCACGGCCATGAGGAAGCTCGGCAGGTTCCGTTGGGCCTGGTCCGCCCATAGCGACGCCGCCTCAAAACGGCCGGCGAAAAGATGCGCCATCGCGATCCCGGCCTGCATCCGGTAGAGCTCGGGATCGACCGGGCTCAGGCGCATGGCACGCTGGAAATACTCGATCGCTTCTTCCGGGTTGCCGTGCCAGACCCGCAGGAAGCCACCGAGGAACCAGGCCGGCGCCAGGTTGGGATTGAGGAACAGCGCCCGGTCCAGAAGACTGATGCCGCTGTCGAACTCGCCCGCAAGATGGGAGAGCGCATGGCCGGCCCTCGCCAGCACCACCGCGTCGTCCCGTCCAAGCTCCACGGCGCGGCGGGCGAAACCTATGCCTTCGGCCGTCTCCTGCACCGGATCGGTCGTCCAGCCATTGATCTTGCGCCAGAAATAGCCCCAGGAGGCCATTGCGTAAGGCGGCGCGAATTCCCCATCGAGCTCGATCGCCTTGCGGAACAGCGGCAACGCCCCCTCGATAGATTCCCGTCCGCCTCGGTGGAGATGGGCGAGGCCGCGCAGATAGCAGTCATAGGCGCTCAGATTCTCGGTGGGTTTGCGCCGCGCGCGCTCGATCTCCGCCAATTCCATCTGCGGGGCGATGGCGCCGACGACATTGCTGGAGATGCGGTCCTGCAGCGTGAAGATATCGTCGAGAGCGCCCTCGAAGCGGTCGGCCCAGAGATAGCCATTGGTGCTGGCATTGACGAGCTGGCCGGTGAGGCGGATGCGGTCGGCCGCTTTGCGTACGCTGCCTTCGAGAACGTAAGTGACGCCCAGCTCCCGGCTGATCTGCTTCACGTCGAAAGGGCGGCCGCGATAGGCGAAACTGGAATTGCGCGCGATGACGAACAGCCAGCGCACGCGCGACAGCGCGGTGATGATCTCCTCCGCCACGCCATCGGCGAAATAGTCCTGTTCCGGATCTCCGCTGAGATTCTGGAACGGCATGACGGCGATGGAGGGTTTCTGCGCCGTCACGGCCGTTGCCGGGATAGCGGTCTCCGGCATCATCGTGGCTTCTCGCGACGCCTCCGGTGTCCCCACCGGCCTGATGTCGCCGACGAAGCGGAAACCCTTGCGCGCGACAGTGCGCACGAGGCGCTGCTCGGCGCCGCTGTCGCCGATCGCCTTGCGCACGGCGTTGATGTGACTGGTGAGCGTCGATTCCGACACGATGCGGCCGTTCCAGACCGCATCAAGCAGGCCGTCCTTGCTCACCACCCGTTCGTGGTTCTCGACGAGATGGACCAGCAGATCGAAGACTTGCGGACCGACGGCGACCGTCTGCGTCCCCCGGGTCAGCTCCCGGCGGTCGAGGTCGAGCACGCAGTCTGCAAATTGGTACTTCAATCCGGCACTCCATCGACACGCGCAGGCGGGGCAGCTTGTCGCGCCGCTCTGCGGACCGCCTTCATATCATGACCCGTACGGTGCTTTTCTCATAAGGCCGCTACGCGTCGCTTTGGACGTAAAAGCAAGGTCAACCCAACCTCGCCACAAGGACTTCGCGCCAGCCCGGACGCACTCTGCGCTCACGATGCAACTGAACCGTGAGCGTGGATCGATGGACGAGACCATCCTGCGCGTGCCCTCGCTAGAGGATCTGTTCCGCACTTCCGAGCCCACGGAGGGACAGCCGTGGACCGCCTCCCGGTCGGCGGCAGACGAGATGGCGCGCGCCCTCGGCACCACGCCGCGACGCATCGTCACCGAGCTTTCCGGCAGCTCCATTGCCCATTGGACGCACGGCGAGCTGCACGACATCGTCGAGCCGATGAAGGACCATGTCATCATGACCTACATGGGCACGATGCAGCGCCTGGAGCGACGGTCGGGGAAGATCCTGGCGTCCGGAACGGCGCGGCCGGGCGTGGTGACGATCATTCCGTCCGGCTCCAGCTCGCGCTGGGATATTGGCGGCGAGGTCAATGTGCTCCAGCTTTACCTGCCGCACGCCATCCTCGAGCGCGTTGCCGCCGAGGCCGATGCATCGGGAGCGGCGCCGCTGCTAGAGCGCACCGGGCACCTCGACCCGACGACATCCCGCTTGCTGATGAGCGCGGCGGACGTCCTCGACGGCAGCGAGGCCCTCGACGCCCTATTCCGGCAGCAGCTCACCGAGCTTCTGGCGACGCGGCTACTGTCCGTACATACCGGCGCTCCGGCCAGCCATCAGCCGGCATTGGGAGGGCTGGCGCCGGCAGCGCTGCGCCGTGCTATCGAGCGCCTGCGCTCGGACAGCGACGCCGATCTGTCGCTTGCCGAGCTCGCCGCTGATGCGCACCTGTCACGCTTCCATTTCTGCCGCGCCTTCAAGCAGAGCACCGGTCTGTCGCCACATGCCTGGTTGCGCCAGCACCGGCTGGCGCAGGCGATGACGATGCTGCGCGACACCGACGAGCCGGTCATCTCGATCGCGGTGGCGTTGGGCTATGGCTCGCAATCCGCTTTCGCCGCCGCATTCAGGCGCCTGATCGGCGAGACGCCAAGCGAATGGCGCCGCCGCGCACGTTAGCGGCAATCGCTCTCTAACCGGCGCAATCGCTCTCGGGCGGCCCCATGCCCCTCGCGCTAATCCCATGTCGTGCCCGCCGACCAAAGGAGACAGCCGATGACCGGACATCTTCCTCACTTTTCGCGCCGCAACGTCCTCCTGACAGCCGTCGCCGGGGCGGTATCCGCAACGGTCGGGATCCCCTCGGCCGAGGGCGCAGGCAACGAGCCTCTCACCGAAAGGAGCAAGACCATGCGTACCGTCACCACCAAGGACGGCGTCCAGATCTTCTACAAGGACTGGGGTCCGAGGACAGGACAGCCGATCTTCTTCCACCACGGCTGGCCACTCTCCTCCGACGATTGGGATGCGCAGATGCTCGCCTTCGTCGGCAGGGGCTATCGCGTCATCGCTCATGACCGGCGCGGGCACGGACGCTCGAGCCAGGTGAGCGAGGGGCACGACATGGACCATTACGCTGCCGACGTCGCGGCGGTAGTCGAGCATCTCGATCTCCGCAACGTCGTCCATGTCGGCCATTCCACCGGTGGCGGCGAGGCGGCACGCTATGTCGCCCGCCACGGCAAGGGTCGCGTGGCCAGGCTGGTGCTGATCAGCGCCGTGCCGCCGCTGATGGTGAAGACATCTGCCAATCCGGGCGGCCTGCCGATCGAGGTGTTCGACGGACTGCGCGCGAAGCTCACCGCCAATCGCTCGCAGTTCTATCTCGATTTCGCGAGCGGTCCGTTCTTCGGCTACAATCGGCCGGGCGCGGAGCCTTCGCAGGCGGTCATCTGGAACTGGTGGCGCCAGGCCATGATGGGCGGCGCCAAGGCGCAGTATGACGGCATCCGCGCCTTTTCCGAGACCGACTTCACCGACGATCTCACCCGCATCACGGTGCCGACGCTGGTGATGCACGGCACTGACGACCAGATCGTGCCGATCGCCGACTCCGCCCCGCTCTCGGCGAAACTGGTGAAGAACAGCACGCTCAAGACGTTTGAGAAGCTGCCGCACGGCATCTGCACCACCCACGCCGATCTCGTCATCGCCGAGTTGCTCGCCTTCATAGCGGACTGACGCCTCAACCCACCGCATCGCAGCCGCTTCCCAAGGCCTCGCCGGCTCGACGGCGCGGCAGCGGCGATGTGCGCCCTTCTGACACCCCCACGGGAGTAGTTCACATGCGACTGGTCATCATCGGCGCCGGCTTCGCCGGCATGTATGCCGCCCTTTCCGCCGCGCGCCTGCGCGATCTCCAGGGTATCTCACCCGAGGAGCTCGAGATCGAAGTAGTGGCGCCGCAGCCGACGCTGGTGGTTCGTCCGCGCCTCTATGAGCCCAAGCCCGAGACGCTGACGGCGCCGTTATTGCCGGTGCTGGAGGAGATCGACGTCCGCTATGTGCAGGGCACCGCCGAGACGGTCGACACCCGGTCCAATTCGGTTGGGATCGTCACTGGTGGCGGCGAGCGCAGGACGCTGCCCTATGACCGGCTGGTGCTTGCCACCGGCAGCCGCCTGTTCCGCCCGGACATACCGGGGATCACCGATCATGTATTCGCCGTCGACCAACTCGACGACGCGGTTACACTCGACCGCCACCTGCACGCTCTGGCGCGCCAGCCGGCGTCGGCCGCACGCGACACCGTCGTCGTCGCCGGAGGCGGCTTCACCGGCATCGAGGCGGCGACGGAAATGCCGGCGCGCCTGCGGACTATCCTCGGCGACAACGCCGCTATCCGCGTCGTCATCGTCGACCGCAACGACGCCATCGCGCCCGACATGGGCGCCGGTCCGCGCCCGGTCATCGAGAACGCCCTGCGCAAGGTGGGCGTGGAGACGCGCCTCGGCGCCGGCGTCGCTTCGGTGGATGCGGGCGGCGTGACGCTCGCCAGCGGCGAGCGCATCGAGAGCGCGACGGTGATCTGGGCTGCCGGCATGCGCGCCGCGCCGCTGACCCAGCAGATCCCGGCCGAGCGCGACAATTCCGGCCGGCTGCTCGTCGACCGCGCCCTGCGCGTGCCGGGCGTGGGCGGCGTCTTCGCCACCGGCGATGCCGCAAAGGCGGCGTGCGACGACATCGGCAACTACGCGCTGATGTCCTGCCAGCACGCCACCCGCATGGGCGCCTTCGCCGGCCACAACGCCGCCGCCGAGCTGCTGGGCGTGCCGACCATCCCCTATCACCAGGAAGCCTATGTGACCTGCCTCGACCTCGGCGACGCCGGCGCGCTGTTCACGCGCGGCTGGGACCGCCACGTCGAGTTCGTCGGCGCTGAGGCCAAGAAGATGAAGCAGGAGATCAACACGGTGTGGATCTACCCGCCTCGTGCCCAGCGCGACGTAGCCCTCGCCTCGGCGGATCCCGAGCGCGTCACCGATCTCTAGGCGACCAGCGACGCGCGCACCTCTCCACAGCCCAGACCATCAGCGGAGCCGACCGGTCGGCTCCACCATCTCAGCAGGAGACGAACATGAACGTGCAAAACACCTCCGCCCCCCGTCGAACGGGACACGAAGAACTGGTGCCCTCGCGCTACGCGGTGCGGGTCGGCGAGATCGACGTGCTGATCATCAGCGACGGCGTGCTGCCGCTGCCGACCAAGATGTTGGGACACAACGTCGAGCCGGCGGCACGAGCGACGTGGCTGAATGACATGTTCCTGCCAACCGAGGCTTTCGACTGGGCGCTGAACGTGGTCGTGGTCCGCAGCGGCGAGCAGACCATACTCGTAGATGCCGGGCTCGGCCTCGACCCGGACCTGAATCTGCCGCGGGCCGGCCAACTGATCAAGCGGCTCGCAGCCGTGGGCATCGACCTGGCGACGGTGACCGACGTGATCCTGACCCACATGCACATGGATCATGTCGGCGGACTCCTCATCGACGGAGTCAAGGATCGGCTGCGTCCGGATCTGCGGATCCATGTGGCCGCCGCCGAGGTCGAGTTCTGGAAGGCACCCGATTTCTCGCACGTCAATATGCCGGCCGGGTTCCCGGACGCGCTTCGCGTAACCGCGAAGCGCTTCGCGAAAGAGTATGAGAGCCATCTGCGGCTGTTCGACCAGGAAGCCGAGGTAGCGCCGGGCGTGGTTGTCTCTCGCACCGGCGGCCACACCCCCGGCCACAGCGTGGTCCGCGTAGCGTCCGGTAGCGACCGGCTGATGTTCGCCGGCGACGCCGTGTTCGCGGTCGGGTTCGAACACCCCGAATGGTACAACGGCTTCGAACATGACCCCGAAGAGGCGGCCCGCGTCCGGATCCGTCTTTTGAAGGAACTGGCGGCGACCGGATCATCGCTGGTGGCCACCCACCTGCCGTTCCCGTCGGTCGGTCATGTGGCGGTCGAAGGCGACCATTTCCGCTGGGTCCCGATCTTCTGGGACTACTGAGCGCCTGCCGCCAACCCGGAGCATCTCTACGATACAGTGAAGTGTGGAGATGCTCCGGGACACCCGATCCCACCGTCATTCCGGCCCGGCTGGGGGCGTTCTATCGCAAGCAACCCCGACGAATTTCCCCATGTCTGGCGATGACTATTACCTGCCGCTTGCCCTTATCAACATCCTGGGCATTGCAGGCATCGTGGTCTGGCACCTTCAGGGCCCAAGCCGCCCGACAGGTCGCCTGATCGTCCAGCTCCTGTTCTTCGCCGGCATGTGCCTCGTTGTCTATACCGGGGGCATCGCGCCGCAACAGCCCGATGCAGTCTATACGGAGGGTTTCGCCGCGCTGCTGTCGAAGTCCGCCAGAATACTTTGGTGGACCCACCTTGCATGGACGATCATCGGTCTCATCCACATTTATGTCCGGCTCAACCGCAAGCCGCGGGAAGCACATCTCATCTTGGACATGGCCGTTGCCGTCATCTATCTCGGCGTGGCGCTGTCGGTTATGGGCTTCGTCTTCGGCATGCCCGTCGCATCCCTGGTGACGACCTCGGGCGTGGTCGCCCTCATATTGGGTCTCGCACTACAGAACACGCTCGGCGATGTCTTTTCCGGCATCGCGCTGACGCTCGGCAAGGCCTATGCGATAGGCGACTGGGTGCAGCTGAACGACGGCACCGCAGGACGGGTCACCGAGACCAACTGGCGCTCCACCAATCTGCTGACCGGAGCGAACAACATCGTCGTGCTGCCCAACAGCATGCTGGCGAGGCAAGGCCTGACCAGCCTCAGCCGTCCCGACGAGACGCATCAGATCACATTGGTCGTGCGCTTCGCCGCCGTGCAGAGCCCGCACCGGATCGAGGAAGCAATGCGGAGCGTACTGCAAGCGAGCATCCGCATCGTGCAGGATCCACCGCCGGCCGTTGCCTTGAAGTCCATCGATGCCGTGGCGGTCGAATTGGAGCTGCAGTTCCGCGTCGCCAGCCTGGCCATGGGAACGCTCGCCAAGAACGAGATCATCGAGCTCATCCACAGCCAGTGCAAAGCAGATGGGCTTGCCCTGGCCTTTCCCGCGCAAAGCCTGGTGTACGTGCCCGCACCTACGAATAGATGCGGAGGCCATAGTGCGTGCCCGCGCCAAGGGCTCTAATAGGAGTAAACGCCTATCGTGCGGACAATTAATTTAGAATACAATTCAATTAAGTTTCTGAAAAATAACATGGCAATCAGCCTACAATAACCGCAAACGCTCTCAATAACGACCTCAGCAATTATCTATAGTTGTTACGTCATCTGCGCGCATGCCGCCCGCAGATTAATAAGAATGGAGATTGTAATGAGAAATTTCGCATTTATTCTGGTGGCCGCCGCTTCTGTTTCGTATGTGGGCGCCTCGGAGGCAAAGCAGGATCGGCGTGAGCGTCAGGCTTGGAGGAATACCGTTGCGAGCGAACACGTGCCGGATAGCTTGATCCATGAGGGCCGGAATGTGACGACGACCCATCGTGTCGAAACCTTGGGCGTCGAGCCCTATATCGCGCAGCAGATCGAGCTTAACGCCCGTTCTTCGCGTACGACGCGTTGACAAGGTGCGGGCGATGCCGGGCCTCTCTCGGCCGGGCATCGCCCCCCCGGCTCAGCGCTTTCATGAAATCGGCTACCCATCTTGCCACGGCGCCAGATCGCGATGAAGAGGGCGTCGGTGACCAACGGTACCGTCACCCCGCCTTCATCGCCCAGATGACGGCACGTCGTAAGCACAGGTCGAAGCCCGCAGCAACATGGAGCCAGCCCAAACCAAGGCACTTAATACCTGTCATCGATTGTTGTTTTGGCAATCTTGCGCCAGCATAACAGGAGCTCGGCGCCCGGTGGGGCGCGCTCGTCGGGCCCGTGGAGATCGCTCTTAGACCGGGGGGTGAGCGGCCGCATCCCCACTTTCTGCGCTAAGGCGCTGGATGGTGACGTCGCCGCCCCAGTTGGCGGCGCCCGCACCAGGCTGGCATCGCATTTCCGGAGAGCTTTCTGTACAGCTAGTAGCGCTCGGCACCCGTTGCGCGTTTTCTGTCGACCTTTCCTAGTATCGCAGAGATGTGACGTGGTCTCGTTTGACGCCGGCGAAGCGCGCTAGCTTGAGTGCAGGATAAAAGCGCGCACATTTCGCGTCGGTCGGATGGTTGTTTTTGCAGGATATTTGCTAAATATCGACAAATTGCGCCGCTCGACAGCAATGTGTGGGCTTCTCGGGAAGCTTTTTGGCTGACCGATTAGCCACACATTGCTGCCGTCTGATGCTGGCCTGAGGGCCATCACCTCTCGGTTTCGGATCGCGGGGCCGGCCACTTCTGGAGCGTAGCCGAAAAAGCGGCTTCTCGGCAGAAACGCCGCCCCTGACCGAGGCGAGTCGCCTCTCCATAACGTGCCTGCACTGACCGCCGATGCCCCGTACGAGCTTCGCGCGCATGTTGGTGAAGTTCTGCCAGCAGCGCGCCACGACCGTCCTGTCGCCTCGCGACGTCGACCTGTTCCAGACCTGGCTCCTCGATCTCCTCGCCGCGCGCATGCCGCTGCCCCTGACCGAGCGCGATTATGATTGGCATGCGATCGCTCACGCCTGTGATGTGGATCACACCGATCTGCAGCGCGCCGGCCGCGTGCTCGCGCCCGGCCTTGATGCGCTGCGCCGTGAATTGGCGCGCCGCGGCCACGTCACAGTGAAGCGTGTCGCGGCGCGCCGGGCACCGTCCGGCTCGGAGAGGGAAAAGCTTCAGCGTGATGCTGAGCGGCGCTCGATGCGCCGCCCAGGCTCGCCGAGGAGATGGCCGATCTCGTCCGACAGCGGACTGGCCGGTCTTGGCTCCTGCTGTGCAGATAGCCGCCGTTCCGCTGCCGGGCCGCGGAGCGGACGTTCAGACACGCACCGGAACATGTCTGCTGCTGGCGATCCTCGCCCAACGGGTTCGCTACCGATCACGGCTCCCAAATCGGCGGACTTCCAATGGAAGCACGCAATGCCTCGGCGAAGGCTCGCACCTTTGCGCTCGGCTGCGGCAGGGCCCGCAACAGATAGATTCCTGACGAGTCGTCGTTCCATGGCTCACCGGCGATTCCTAGCCGCGCCAGCTTTCCCACCCTGACATCCGGTCCGACAACCCAGCTCGATAGGAACGCAACACCCAAGCCTTCCGCGGCTGCCGCGCGCAGGGCCTCGAAATCATCCGAGCGGAAGGCCACGACGCCGGCGCCAGCATGGCCCGCAGGGCAACCGAGCACATCGCGCCAGCCGAGAAGATCGGCGCCATGCAGCTTGTCGAGCAGTCGATGCGACGATAGGTCCGCCGCGCTGTCAGGCGTACCGGCCCGCGCCAGATAAGCGGGGCTCGCCACCAGCAGCCGCGTGAAGGGCGCCAGTTTGGTGGCGATCAGCGTACTATCGGCAAGTACGCCCATGCGGATGACCACATCAAGCCGCTCGGCCACGGGATCGGCGAGCCGCTCCGTCAGGTCGAGTTCGACATTCAGAGCCGGGTGCTCGGCCTGCAGCGCCGCGACGACCGGCAGGACATAGCGCTTGCCGAAGGTCGGGAAGCAGGCGATCCGCAGCGTGCCGGAGACGGAGCCGTCGAAGGCGGCGACCTCGGCATGCGTATCGGCGAGTTCGTCGAGATGGCGCTGTGCCCGCTCATGCAGGCGTTGACCGGCATCGGTGAGCGTGAGCGCCCGTGTCGAGCGGATGAACAGCGCGACACCCAGATCATCCTCGAGCGCATCGATCTGCCGCACCACGGCCGAGGGCGTTACCGCGCGCCGGCGCGCGGCCCCGGAAAAGCTTCCCGCACGCACGACATCAACGAAGGTGGCGAGGAATTCGGCGAAATACGGTCTCATCTTTGCGATCCAGGCAAAGCCGTTTTCGGCAGGCTCCGGCTTATCGCCGATCCCGGACACTTGCATATTTGCGGCGTTCACACAGCGGCGGCACCCGTTCGCCCTACCGCATTCGCCCGGGGAAAGGAGGATCGGCGTTCCATCTCGCAAGTCCTAACGGCGACCATGGAATCTCGAAAGCCTCGGCGCCCGGCACCCGCGCATAACCGTGTTCGGAAGGGCGCGTGCCCACCTTGGACCGGCCACCGCGAGCCGACTGTCGACGCCTGTGACTCCGCTTCAACGAGAAGGCAATGCCATGAAAATCCTCACCGACAAGATCCTTTCACAGTCGGCCTACACGGCGGATATCGACGTGCCCTTCGAGAAGGTCGACATCGCCGAGTGGCTGTTCACCTTGCCGGAGGCGGAATATCTGCGCTGCTGCCCGCCGGACCATATCGGCTCCGGCGTCACCACCGCCGACGATGGTCGCCGCATGGTCATCAATGTCGAGATGATCGGCACCGGGCTGGTGATCCAGCACTATGTCGCCGAGGAAGCCACGGCGAGCTGTTGCCGGATGAATTCGATCTCCGACGTGTTCACACCCGTGGGACGCACGCAGGTCAATGTGATCTGGGAACTGATCGCCGAGTCGATCGAGGGCGGCCGCACGCGCTACACCAACCGTGTCACCTCGCACCCGACCGACGTGTTCATGGACTTCCTCGCCGCGCACGGCCAGACCTTCGAGCAGGCAGCCGTGGCCCGGCAGGAAGCCGGGGGCGACCATAACCGCCGCGAGACGCCGCTTTTCGCCGCCAGCATCGCCCGTCGGGCGACGGCCAAGGCGGCGGCGCAATGAAGGCGATCACCTTTGATGATTTCGGTGCGGCGGACGTGCTCCGCCTCACCGATGCGCCCATACCGGAGGTCCGCCCCGGCGATGTTCTGGTGAAAGTGCATGCGGCCGGGGTCAACCGCGCGGATCTGCTGCAGCGTCAGGGCTATTATGGTCACCAGCGCGATGGCGACAGCGACCTGCTCGGGCTGGAAGTGGCCGGCGAGGTGGCGGCGTTCGGCACCGATGTCACCGACATCCGCCCCGGCGAGCGGGTGATGGGCATCGTCGGCGGCGGCGCCTATGCCGAATATGCCCGCGTCGACCGCGCCATGGCGGTGCGCATTCCTGACAACCTCGATTTCGCCGAGGCGGCGGCGGTTATGGAGTCCTTCGTCACCGGCTGGGAAGCCGCCGTGCATCTCGGCGAGACCGCTTCCGGGACCGCCGTGCTCATCCACGCGGCGGCCGGCGGCGTCGGCTCCGCCGCGGTGGAAATCGCCCATGCCCTCGGCGCCCGCGTCTTCGCCACCGCCAATGTCGAGCGGCGCGCCGACGTTCTGGCACTGGGCGCGGAGGCCGTGTTCGACTATCGCAGCGAGGACTTCGAGCAGGGCGTGCGTAGCGCCACCGGCGGGCGCGGTGTGGACGTGATCGTCGACTTCGTTGGCGGCGACTATCTCGCCCGCAATCTGCGCAGCCTCGCGCCGGGCGGACGCCTCGTTCAGGTCGGCCTGCTGGGCGGACAGGATAGCGCCAGCATTCCGCTCTCGCTCCTGCTGCACAATCATTTGCGTCTCATCGGCACGGTGATGAAATCGCGCACGGTGGAGGAGAAGCGCGCCATGGTGCGGCGCTTCGCGGAAGGCGCGCTGCCGATGTTCACTGAGGGCCGGTTGAAGCCGCTGGTGGGTAAGGTCTTTACGCTGGCGCAGGCTGCCGAGGCGCATCGCGCCATGGAGGCGGGCGGCGGGTTCGGCAAGATCGTGCTGAAGGTGACCGCGTGAGGCGCGGCGGCGGGCTCCGCCTGAACCGCGCCTAGATTTCCTGGATGCCTTCTTTCCCAAATTTGAGGCAACGGGCCCAGATGAGCAAAGCCAACTTTACCGAGAACTCCAAGCGCGACGCGGCCGGTCAGATCACCGAGCCGGTCTGTCCGGTTGCGGAGGTCGCAGCTCGGCTGGGATCAGTAGGCGCATCGAGTGGAGGAAACGGCACGGCAAGCCTGCCGACGTGGCAGCGATGATGATCAAGCCGCTGAGGTTCGCCGGCTGAAGCGAGAGTTGCAGGGCGTGAAGGAAGAGCGCGACATCCCAAAAAGTGCCGGACCGAGCTGTACCGATCTCACCAATTCGAGGACGTCAAAAATGGCCCGGACCCCCGATATCGCTAATGCGCTGACTGCCATTCTTCTTCATGCCGAGGCGATCAGGCGCCGCTCGACCGAGCAGGAACGCGCTGAGATTTCGGAGTCGGCGTCTCACATCACCTGTAACGCACGAAGGATCTGGCACGCCCTCGAAGCCGCTCCGAGGTGAGGTGACGCCTTTGTCCGCCCGCGTCTCGGTTTCGGGCCGGCATTTCATGGCCGAGGGCCGCATCATCCTCGGCGGGATCGCTCCATGTTCTTCGGCCCGTCTGTCGCTCGTGCGACTGCCCGTCGGAATAGAGCCCCTTCGACAAAGACCGAAACGGGGTCATTTGCGGTGGTCTGGTTCCAATCTCCAGAACGATGTTACCGAACTCGCCGCCCGTCTGCCTATAGCGGTGCACCTGTGCCTCCAATAGCGAGAACGCATTGCCGACCACAAGACGCGAAGTTGCGCAACTGTCGTGCGGTGGCGGGCGGCGACGGTCGTCTGATGGTGCGACGCGTTAATACCTACGTTTGCCCACCGCATATCGTCAGATCATTTATCCGCGGACGCTCTTAAATTTAGATGATGCGGGGTTGATGAGATCTTTTGCTAAGTGCGACGGCACCCATTCGGATTTGATCTTCCCGCCGATCGCTCAAGCCACGCGCGACAGGAGACCTTTATGGGCATCGTCAAGACCATTCGTCCCTATCATGAACCAGCCGGCGGCTGGGGCGCCCTGAAGGCAATGGGCACCGCGCTGGTCGAGCAGGATATCGCCCTCTCCGGCATGGCCACCTTGTCGCGCATGAACCAGCATGGCGGCTTCGACTGCCCCGGCTGCGGCTGGGCCGACCCGAAGACCCCCTCGCCGTTTGAATATTGTGAGAATGGCGGCAAGGCGGTGGCGTGGGAGGCGACCACGAAGCGCTGCACCCCCGATTTCTTCGCCGCCCACACCGTGTCCGAGCTGGAGGCCTTCACTGATTTTGAGCTGGAGATGCAGGGGCGCCTGACCCATCCCATGCGTTACGACGCCTACACCGACACCTATGTGCCAGTGAGCTGGGACGAGGCCTTCGCAATCGTCGCGGCGCATCTCAATGCGTTGCCGGACCCGAATATGGCGGATTTCTACACCTCGGGCCGCGCCTCCAACGAGGCCGCGTTTCTCTACCAGCTCTTCGCCCGGGAATACGGCACCAACAACTTTCCCGACTGCTCCAATATGTGCCACGAGGCCACCAGCGTCGGCCTGCCGCAGTCGCTAGGCGTCGGCAAAGGAACGGTGCTGCTGGAGGATTTCGAGAAGGCCGACTGCATCTTCATCTTCGGCCAGAACCCCGGCACTAATTCCCCGCGCATGATGACGGAACTGCGCAACGCCTCGCGGCGCGGCGCCACCATCATGTCGTTCAACCCGTTCCGTGAGCGGGCGCTGGAGCGCTTCCAGGCGCCGCAGAACCCGGTGGAGATGGCGACCCTCACCTCGACGCCGATTTCCCAGCGCCTGTTTCAGGTCCGGGTCGGCGGCGATGTCGCGCTCATCAAGGGCATCATGAAGCTGATGGTCGAGGCGGACGAGGCTGCCCGCGCGGAGGGGCGTGGCCCGGTGCTGGACTGGGATTTCATCCACGGCCACACCACTGGCATCGACGCGCTGATCGCCGATCTGAAGGCGACGCAATGGCAGGATATCGAACGTAAATCCGGCATTGCGCGGTCCGATATCGCCGTTGCCGCCGACGCCTATATGAAAGCGGAACGGGCCATCCTCGTCTTCGGCATGGGCATCACCCAGCACCGCCACGGCACGCAGAATGTCCAGCAACTCGCCAATCTCGCGCTTCTGCGCGGCAATATCGGCCGCGAGGGTGCCGGCATCTGCCCGGTGCGCGGCCATTCCAACGTGCAGGGCGACCGCACCGTCGGCATCACCGAGGTGCCGACCGATGCCCTGCTCGATGCGCTTGAGGCGCGGTTCGGCTTCGCGCCGCCCCGGGCGCCCGGCCACAATGTCGTCTCGGCGCTGGAGGCCATGGTGCGCGGCGAGGCCCGGGTGTTCATCGGGCTGGGCGGCAATTTCTCAGCCGCGATCCCGGACTGGGAGCAGACCCAGGCCGCCATGCGCCGGCTCGACCTCACCGTTCATGTCTCGACCAAACTGAACCGTAGCCATCTCGTCCATGGGCGCGAGGCGCTGATCCTGCCCTGCCTCGGCCGCACCGAGATTGACGAGCAGGCCGGTGGCCCGCAGGCGGTCACGGTCGAGGATTCCATGTCGATGGTGCACGCCTCTCGCGGCCATAACCGGCCGGCTTCCGCGCACCTGAAGAGCGAGCCCGCCATCATCGCCGGCATGGCACGCGCGACGCTCGGCGCGCGCTCCCAGATCGCATGGGAGGAACTGATCGCCGACTATGCGCGGATCCGCGAGGACATCGAGGCGGTGTTCCCGATCTTCCAGGGCTACAATTCTCGCATCGAACAGCCGGGCGGTTTCCACCTCACCTCGCTCGCCCGCGAGCGTATCTGGGCGACGCCCTCCGGCAAGGCCAACCTGCTGGTCTGCGAGGGGCTGTGCGAGGACCCGAGCGTCGATGATCCGCAGGCATTGTGGCTGACCACGGTGCGCAGCCACGACCAGTACAACACCACGCTCTATTCGCTCTCCGACCGCTATCGCGGCGTCTACGGCCAGCGCGACGTGATCTTCCTCAACGCGCAGGAGATGGAGCGGCGCGGCCTGAAGGCCGATGACCGGGTCGATATCGTCACCGTGGCGCAAGACGGCATCGAGCGCGCGGTGCGCGGCTTCAGGATCGTGCCCTACAGCTTCCCGGATGGCAGCTGTGCTGCCTATTACCCCGAGACCAACCCACTGGTGCCGCTTTACGCGCATGACCCGCAGAGCTTCACCCCCTCGTCGAAGGGCGTGCCGGTGCGTCTCGTGAAGACCACCACCCAGATGGGAGCCCACTGACATGGACGCGGTCGCCCTTTCCCGCCTACAGTTCGCCTTCACCATCGGCTTCCACATATTGTGGCCGACGCTGACCATCGGCACCGCCTGGTTCGTCACCGTGCTGAGCGCCCTGTGGTGGCGCACCGGCAACACGGTCTATCGCGACCTGATGCGGTTCTGGATGCGGCTGTTCGCGCTCGGCTTCGGCATGGGCGTCGTCACCGGCATCGTGCTGAGCTACGAGATCGGCACCAACTGGGCTGGCTTCTCCCGCTCGGTCGCCAATGTGCTGGGGCCGCTCTTCGCCTATGAGACGATGACCGCCTTCTTCCTGGAGGCCGGCTTCATCGGCATCATGCTGTTCGGCGAAGGGCGGGTGTCGAAGGGCGCCCATGTCTTCGCCTGCCTGATGGTGGCGACGGGCGCGCTGATCTCCTCCACCTGGATCATCGCCGCCAATAGCTGGATGCAGACCCCGGCCGGCGCGGTGGCGGATGCCGAGGGCATCTTCCATGTGGTGAGCTGGTGGGACGTGATCTTCAATGCCTCCTTCCCCTATCGCCTCGCCCATATGGTGTGCGCGAGCTTCCTGACCTGTTCCTTCGTCATCGCCGGCGTCTCGGCGTTCCATCTCTGGCGCGGCCAGCATGTGGTGGCCTCGCGCAAAGGATTTTCCATGGCGCTGTGGCTGGCGCTGGTGCTGGCGCCGCTGCAGATCTTCATCGGCGACCTGCATGGCCGCAACACCATGGTGGAGCAGCCGACCAAGCTCGCGGCGATGGAGGGGCTGTGGGAGACGACCCGAGGGCCGGCGATGACCGTGATCGCCTGGCCGGACATGGCGGCGCAGAAGAACCTCTTCGCCATCGACATTCCGCACCTCGCCAGCCTCTACCTCACCCATAGCTGGGACGGCGAAGTGCAGGGGCTGAAGGCGGTGCCGCCGGCCGACCAGCCCAATGTGCCGGTGGTGTTCTTCGCCTTCCGCATCATGGCCGGCATCGGCGTGGTGCTGCTCGCCACCGCACTCACCGGCTTGGTGCTGCGGCTGCGGGGACGGCTGTTCACCGCCCGCTGGTTCCAGTTTCTCACCATGGCGACGACCCCGCTCGGCTTCCTCGCTGTGCTGGCCGGCTGGACGGTGACGGAAGCGGGGCGGCAGCCCTGGATCATCTATGGCGCGCTGCGCACAGCGGATGCGGCCGCGCCGGTGGCGGCCGGGGCGGTGACGACCAGCCTGCTGATCTTCTTCGCGGTCTACAATGTGCTGCTGCTGGCCTTCGTCTGGTTCGCCGGGCGGGTCGCCCTGAAGGGGCCGATCGATACGTCGCCGCCGACCCGCGAGCACCCCGGCATGGAGCGCAGCACGCTCGGCGCCTTCACCCCGTCTCCTGTCCCGTCGCCCATGCGCGGCACCGACCCAGCGAGGGCCTGACCATGACCGAACTTCTGCAGGCGGACTATATCCCGCTGGTCTTCGCCGCCGTCGCCGTGTTCTGCGTCACGGTCTATGTGCTCGCCGACGGGCTCGATCTCGGCGTCGGCATCCTCTTCCTCGCCGCCCCGCGCGACGCTGACCGCGACCTGATGATGGCGTCGATCGAGCCGGTGTGGGACGGCAACGAGACCTGGCTTGTCATGGGCGGCACGCTGCTCTTCGCTGCCTTTCCCGCCGGCTACTACATCCTGCTGCCGGCCTTCTATCTGCCGATCATGTTCATGCTGTTCGCGCTGATCTTCCGCGGCGTGGCATTCGGCTTCCGCCTTCAGGCGACGCGCCTCCGCCTCGTCTGGGACATCGCCTTCTTCGCCGGCTCCGTGCTGGCGACCTTCTGCCAGGGGCTGATCCTGGGCGGGCTGATCAATGGCGTGCCGGTGGAGAACGGCATGTTCGCCGGCGGGCCGTTCAGCTTCCTCAGCCTGCTCGGCGTGCTGTGCGGGGTCGGCCTGGTCGGCGGCTACGCGCTGATCGGCGCCGGCTGGCTGATCTGGAAGACCGATGGCGCGACGCAGGTCTTCGCCCGCGAGATCGCCCATGCCGCGCTGATCCTCACCGGCGCGATGATGGTGCTGGTGAGCGGGTGGAGTGCGTGGAGCGTGCCGGACGTGGCCACGCGGTGGTTCGCCCTGCCGAACCTCTTCCTGCTCGCGCCCGTGCCGCTGGTGACGCTCGCGGTTGTCTTCGCGCTGTGGCACGGCATCTGGGAAGGCGCGCAGCTCCGTACCTTCCTGCTCGCGCTCGCCCTGTTCGCCCTCGGGCTAATCGGGCTCATCGTCAGCCTCTGGCCCTATCTCGTCCCCCGCCACGTCACGGTGTGGGACGGCATGTCCGACCCGCAGTCGCTCGCCTTCCTCGCCGTGGGGGTCGCGGTCATCATCCCGATCGTCCTCGCCTATCAGGCGCACGCCTATTGGGTGTTCCGCGGTAAGACCAAGCATGAAACCGGCGCTTATGGTGGTAGTGGCGGATAAATACAGCGGTTCAGCAGAGCCTGCGGATTCGTGACGGTCAGTTGAACGGAATGAACAGCAGCGTCCCAGCCCGGCGAGGCGGCTTTCCGGCGTCGCTGGTGTGGTTGATGCCATCCATGACCGGCACTTCGGGGAAATCGAACGGGCTTACGCCGTTGAGGCAGGCGACGTTGACCGCGTACAGCTGCTGGTCCGAGCGGCGCTGATGGTGGGTGTAGATCCCGCAACGCGAACAGAAGAAGTGCTGCGCGGGGCCGGTGTGGAAATGGTAGCTGGTCAGCACCTCTTCCCCCTGCAGCAGTTCGATCCCGCCCATTTCGGCCATCGCGACGACCGCGCCGCGCATAAGGCAATAGGAACAGGTGCAACGCCGGATCGAACTCAAACCGTCGTTGAGCGCCACCTGGAAGCGCACCGCCCCGCAATGGCACTGGCCAAAACGCTTTTTCGTGTCACTTGTCATGTGGTTCCCTATCGACGTCTCCTGAGGCGCGGGCTGGATCGCGCGACGGCCGCCGCTCACTGCCTGGCCAATCGGGGCCCAAGGGCGAGGGCGAGCGGCAGATTGACAAGCGCCGCGACGGCGGTCCCGAGCGTCGCGATGACGGGTCCCGCCTGGTCGCCCACCGCGCCGAACAGCAGCGGCGCCAGCGCCCCCGAACCGATCACCCCCGTGTAGAAGATGGCGAAGGCCCGTTTGGTGCGGTCGGCCGGCGCCAGTTCCGGCACCGTGCCATAGAGCACCGACGACGTGCCGTTCAACGTAAGCCCGAGCAGCGGCAGCAGGACCAGAAGCGGCGCGAGGGGCAGCAAGACAGCGACGGCGATCATCAGTACTGGCCTGCTGCCGGTTTCGTGGACACCGAGATTGGGTGTTTCATGAAGCCGGAGGTGGCAGATCCAGCGACGGAAGTTTTCGCGGGAGTTCAAGGTTGAAGCGTTTCGGTTGATCAAGGAGCGGGGCGTATCGGCGGCTCAGGCAGCGCGCGATCTCGACGTGCACGAGAACGTGCTGCGCAAGTGGGTGCGGGAGCTGGCATCCGATCCCCGCCAGGCCTTTCCGGGTCACGGCCAGATGAAGCCGGAGCAGGTTGAGATCGAGAAACTGCGGCGGGAGGTCGCCAAGCTCAAGGCGGAGCGTGACGTCCTAAGACGGGCCGCAGCCTCCTTCGCGAAGGACGTGACATGAGGTTCGCGTTCATTGCGAAGCACCGGGGGATCTGGCGATTCCTCGTTTAAGGATCGGGCATGGCTTTGCGAAGCGCTGGATGTGTCGCGGTCGGGCTTCCATGCCTGGCTCAGCCGGAAGCCCAGCCAGCGCAGCCAGGAGGATGAGGAGATTCGGCGCCAAGGTGCCGGCGAGCTTCATCGGCTCAGCGCGCACCTATGGCGCAAGGCGCGTCTGGCGGGACGTGCTGGCGGAAGGGATTGACTGCGGGCTTCACCGCATCGAGCGGCTGATGCGGGCACAAGCGCTTCGCGCAAGGCCACGCAGGCGCGGGCTGCCGAAGGATGTCGGCCTGCGGGCCGCCGCGTCGGACAATCTGCTGGATCGCGCCTTCGAGGCCTCGGCCCCAAATCAGAAATGGATCGCCGACTTCACCTATGTCTGGACTGCCGAGGGCTGGCTCTATGTAGCGGCCGTCATCGACCTGTTCTCGCGCCGCGTGGTAGGCTGGTCCATGCAGGCCCAGATGACCGCGCAGCTCGTCACCGACGCGCTCATCATGGCGATCTGGCGCCGTGGCAAGCCCGATGCTCTTCTGCATCACTCCGACCAGGGCAGCCAGTACGCCAGCGAGCAGTTCCAGAAGCTGATGGCCGACAATGGCGTCGCTTGCTCGATGAGCCGATCCGGCAACGTCTGGGACAATGCCGCCATGGAGAGCTTCTTCTCGTCGCTGAAGACCGAGCGCATCAGAGGCAAGGTCTACCGGACACGCAACGAGGCCCGGGCTGACGTGTTCGACTATATTGAGACGTTCTACAACGCTGTCCGCAGGCACTCGACCATCGGCTACGTCAGCCCGATGGAGTTCGAGCGGAAGGTGGGATTAGCTTAACTGCGCGTCCACGAAACCGGCAGCAGGCCAGAGGGTCTGATCTCGTATGAAATCTTTAAACGCATTCAGGACCGGCTGAACGGTGCGACCTATGCACCCCGCCGCAAGAACCTCAACGAGGACTTCCCGCTTCGCGGCTATGTCCTCTGCGCCGACTGCGACACGCCTCTGACCGCCTGCTGGTCTAAAGGGTCGCACGGCCGCTATCCCTACTATCTGTGCCCCAAGCGAGGCTGAGAGAGCTACGGCAAGTCGATCAAGCGCGACGTACTCGAAGGCGAGTTCTCGGAGCTGCTGCACGCCGTGCAGCCAAGCGCACCTGTCATGTCGATCGCGGAGCGCATGCTGCGCAAATGGTGGGATCACCTGGCCCAAGGCTCTCAATCGCAGGCAAAGGCCATCGGAGCCCAACTGATCAAGATCGACCGCGACATAGAGAAGCTGCTCGATCGCGTTGTCGATGCCAGCGTGCCAAGCGTGATCGCAGCCTATGAGGATCGCATCCGCGCGCTGGAGGAAGAGAAGATCGTCCTGCGGGAAAAGGCCTCGAAGCTGGGCCGCCCTGCGAGCAGCTTCGACGACACACTTAGAACGGCGCTCGAGTTTCTCTCAAACCCCTGGAATCTCTGGGATTCAGGGCGACTTGAGGACCGCCGTGCGGTGCTCAAGCTCGCATTTGCCGAGCGGCTTCGCTACATGCGAAAAACAGGGTTTAGAACGGCAGATTTGTCCTTACCGTTCAAGGTCTTGGGTGCTTTTGGAAGGGCTGAAAGTGAAATGGCGCGCCGACCAAGGTGAAACTGCGAACACTTATGTCGTTGAAATTGCCTTCAATTAGACGAGTGGCGATCTGGTCATCTGCGAAGGGATGATGGATAGACGCCGCAGGGAGCCGTCTTGGAGTGGCCGGTTTGCGTCGCCGCTCTAGATGACCGACCACAGCGCACGCCCACTCCTCGGAGCGACAGTTTGTCCAAGGAGTGATTTTCACCGACCTCTGAATGTCTGCTCGGCGATCCCCACGAAGCCCGTTTGCAAGGCGAAAAGCGAGCCGGAGAGCGGGGCCGCTTCCAGCAGCGGAGCCGTAAGGTCCAGCCGCGCACTGGTCGCGAAAAGAACAGCCAGCCCCTGCCGTCCAAAGGCAACGCTCGTAAGGCGCGGTACCGGCAAAGGTATCACAAGCTCGCGCTCCCCCTCCGACGAGAAGCGGGTAACCCGCCAGCCATCCCAGTGCGCCACCCAGACACCCCCGTCGGCGTCAACGGTCAGTCCGTCTGGATATCCCTCGTCGATCGCCATTTCGGCGAAAACCCGGCGATTGCGGAGACCGACGACATCGGGCGCAAGATCATAGGCGAGGATCCGCCGTCCAACACTGTCGCTGAGATAGAGCACATCGCCATCGGGCGAGAAGGCCGGTCCGTTGACCACGGTGAAGCCGCTGTCCGCCAGAACGGGAGGCGATCCCGGCACCCAGCACCACAGCGCCCCCCGTGGATCGCGCTCGGCAAGATCGCTCGTACCGATCCAGAGGCGTCCCCACCGGTCGACCTTGGCATCGTTGTAGCCGACGCCGCCTCGTCCTGCTTCGGGATGGCCGAGCTGTTCCATGCCGTCGCGCTCCCAGTCGTACAGCCACAGGCCGTCGGAGGCGCTCAGGATGAGACGACCGGGCCCGTCGCCGGCGACGATGGCGCCTAGCGGCGGTGGACGATCGATCCGGCGGGTCTCCACCCGGCCCTCGCCGTCCATGCGGTGCAGGCGGGTGAGGGCCAGGTCGAGCCAGTAGAGGTGGCCATCCACGGGATGCCAGAGCGGCGCCTCGCCGAGTGCGTCCCCGGTTTGAGCGACGACCCGAAAGGTCGGGCGCGAGGAGATCGGTCCACGGGTCATCGTCCGCCCTTCCCGAGGCCTCAGGACGCCACGTCCATCGCCGTCATAACGGCCGAGCTGGCATCGTCTCCGGCGCGCGAAGCAAAGAGGATACGGCCCCCGACGGAAATTTCCACGTCGACCCGGTATCGCTCGAGAGCGGCAGGGTCGATCTCAACCCCCAAGCCCGGCGCCTCGGGTGCCGCGATCTCTCCATTGCTGTCGCGCTCGATGTGGTTGGCCGTCAGTTCCACCGCGAGCGGCTGCAGCGCCACCGGAAATTCGCAGAGCGTCGCCTCGGCCACGCCGGCGAAGGGCTGGAGCGAGGCGCTCAGCGCGAGGTTCGAGGTGAAGGTGTGGTTCACATAGGTGACGCCCTTGGCCCGCGCATGATCGGCCACCCGCTTGGCCGGTCCGATCCCGCCGATGCGCCCGCAATCAATCTGCACATAGCCGATGCCGCCGAAATCGATGAGATTGCGGGCCATGTGGAAATTATGAGCGCCTTCGCCGCCGGCCATCTTCACCGTGCTGCGCGCGCCGAGCGCGGCATATTCGCCATAGGCGCTGGCGGCGAACGGCTCTTCCAGCCACGTGGCTCGCGCTGCCTCGAGGGCTGGAAGGCGCTCCGACGCGCGCTCGACGTCCTCGCCGAAGATTTGGCCGACATCGACGAGGAGGATTCCATCGGCGCCCAGCCCCTCGCGAGCGGCGACGAAATGATCGACATCGACACCCAGCGCGCCGCGTCCGATCGGGCCCCAGCCAAACTTCACGGCCCGGAATCCCTGGGCGCGCGAGCGCCGGCCGCGCTCCAGCGTCTCCTGCGGCGTGTCGCCGAAAAGCTGCGAGGCGTAAGGCGTCTTGCGGCAGGTACGGTCATAGCCGAGCAGCTTCCAGACCGGCTCGCCGCGCGCCTTGCCGAGTAGGTCCCACAGCGCCATCTCGATGCCCGACCATGTGTGCGCGGCCTGTAGCAAGTCCATGCTATCATATTCGACCTGCGCGGCCATGCGGGCGATGTCCTGCGGCCCGTCGAGCCGCTGGCCAAGCACCGCGCTTTGTACCGGCTGGCAGGCGCCATGCGACATCGGGCAGACGAACGCGGCGATGGAGGGCAACGGAGCCGCTTCGCACTCGCCCCAGCCGATATGGCCGCCGGCCGTGACGCGCACGACGAGGGCGTCCTGGCTGCCATCGGCCGCGGTAGTGATCTCGGGCATGGCCAGATAGAAAAAGTCGACGGCTTCGATCTTCATGGGACGCGTCTTCTCTCAAAAGGCAGGTTTGGGTCGGGCGGCGTGGCGTGTCAGACACGCTCGCCGGCGCGTTGCATCAGGCCGATGGCGAAGGTGATGGCGGCGGTGCACAGAAAGATCAGCGTCGCCAGGGCGTTGATCTCCGGGACGAAGCCCACCCGCATCATCGCCCACAGGCGGATCGGCAGCGTGGTCTGCGATCCCGCGACGAAGAGGGTGATCAGCGTCTCGTCAAAGGAGATGGCAAAGGCCAGGAGGACACCGGAAATCAGTGCTGGTCGCATCTGCGGCAGGATCACGTAGCGCAGAGTCTGCCCCCGCGACGCACCCAGGTCGAGCGAGGCCTCGGTAAGGCTGCTGCCTAGCAATTGCAGCCGCACCAGCACCGTGCGGTACACCACCGGCACGATGAAGACGACATGGGCGATGATGATCGTCACCAGCCCGCGGCCGAGATCGATCTCGCGAAAGGCGATCAGCAGCGAGAGGCCGGTGATGATCGGCGGCAGCAGGAACGGCAGGAACACCATGATCTGCATGGCAATACCGAGGCCCCGCCGTGCAGAGACGAAGTAGAAGGCGAACATCAGCGCCAGCACCAGCGCCAGAAGGCTCGACACCGTCGCCACGGCGAGCGAGGTCGAGAGCGCCGAGAGAATTTCGCCATTGGCGAGCAGGGCGACATATGGATCGAGCGAGAAGGGCGCGAAGCCGAGCGTGCCGCGCACCCTCACGATCTGGAAGAAGGAGAGCGCCGCAGTCGCCAGCAGCGGGGCATAGAGGGCAATAAGGCCAACTCCGGCGACGAGGCCGAGCAGCGCATCGAGAAATGGCGCCTTCTGCTTCATCGCACATGCTCCCGCCGGAGGCTCAGGCCGGCGAGCGCCACCGCAAGCAGCGTAGTAGCGAGCAGAATGACGGCGAGGGCCGAGCCGAGCGGCCAGTTGAGCGCGAGGCCGAACTGGCTGAACACGATGCGTCCGAAGGTGAAGCCCTGGGTGCCACCCACCATTTGCGGCGTGACGAAATCACCGAAGGTGAGAATGAAGGTGAACACCGCGCCAGCCGCGATGCCTGGCCGCGCGAGGGGCAAGACGACGTCGCGCAGCGCCTGCAGCGGCGTGGCGCCGAGGTCGGCGCCGGCGGCGAGGTAGTTCGCCGGGATGCGATCCAATGCCAGATAGATCGGCAGGATCGCATAGGGCAGATACAGCACCGCGAGAGCGATGAAGATGGCCGTGCGCGAAAACAGCAGCGCCTCGATCGGCTGATCGATCAGCCCGAGCCCCAGCATGGCTTCGTTCAGCAACCCGCGTTGCCCCAGAATGGAGCGGATCGAATAGACCTTGATGATGTAGCTCATGAACAGCGGCAGCATGAAGCTCATCAGGATCAGGAAGCGCATCCGCGGGGTACGCCGGAAGATGAACAGCGCGATGGCGGTGGAGAGCGCCACATTGACCATCGTCACCTGCAGCGACAGCCCGACCGTCTGCAGATAGACGGACAGGTAGCTACCCTCGGTGAAGAAGGCGCGGTAGTTGGCGAGCGTCGGGATGAGAAGGATCTGCCCATCCTGCAGCGTCCAGAAGCTCACCACTACGAAGGAGAGTATCGGGATCACCACGAAGAGCAGCGGCAGGCCGAGATTCAGCGCATGGCCAAGGCCGGCGCGCAGGAGGTCTTGGCGATCGCGTCGAAGGGGGGGGGTCATCGCGCCCATCCTAACGGTGCCGCCTGCAGCAGAGCGGCGTCGTCGGCCGCCCAGCCGAGCCTGACGGATGCCCCCGGCCGAAGCCCGGCGACCGCCCCATCGGCGAGGCGGCGCACCTTGATCACGGCCCCCGGCAGCGCGGGAGCGAGCAACTCGATCATCACATTGGCCCCGAGAAAGCGCACATCCGCCACTTCGGCCGGCAGCCCGTCCGGGGCGGCCGGATCGGCGTCCAGCCGGACGTGCTCGGGGCGCACCGCCAACAGCACGGCGCTTCCCGGCACCGGCGCTGGCCCATCGACGGTCGCGCCGAGGCGCCCGGCGGCGGTGTCGACCGTGCAGAGCCGGCCGTCGACCGCGGCCAGCGTTCCCGGAATCAGGTTGTTGTCGCCGAGAAAGGAGGCGGTGAAAAGCGTGCGGGGGCGGCGATAAAGCTCCTCGGGCGCGCCCTCCTGCTCGATGCGGCCCTGATTGACCACGATGATCCGGTCGGACAGTGCGATCGCTTCCTCCTGGTCGTGAGTGATGAAGACGAAGGCGATGCCGAGCCGGCGCTGCAACGATTTGAGGAAGCGCTGCATCTGCGCGCGCAATTCGACGTCGAGTGCCGACAGCGGTTCGTCGAGAAGGATGAGCCGCGGCTCGCAGATGATGGCGCGGGCCAGCGCCACGCGCTGGCGCTGGCCGCCGGACATCTGCGCGGGATAGCGTCCGCCGAAGGTGCCCAGCCCCACCGTATCCAGCACCTCGGCGACACGTTCGGCGATCTCCACCTTCGGGCGCCCGCGCACCTTCAGGCCGTAACCGACATTTTCGGCGACCGTCATGTGGTGGAACAATGCGTAGTCTTGGAAGACCGTGTTGAAAGGGCGTCGGTTGATCGGCACGGCGGAGAGGTCGCGCCCCTCGAACATCAGCCTTCCGCCGTCGATCCCCTCGAAGCCGCCGATGATGCGCAGGATGGTGGTCTTGCCTGAACCGGAAGGCCCGAGGATGGTGAGGAATTCGTTGTCGGCCACGGTGATGTCGATACCGTCGAGCACGCGCACCGCGCCGTAGCGTTTCGAGACGTTGTCGAGATGGAGGAGAGGCTGCACGCGTGTCGCTCCGTCATCTGGTCGAGGAAGGCGGCATCCCGATGCCGCCCGAGGTCACGTCCGGCCCGTCGGGCCGGCTCTATCGGAGGTGGCTGCTACTCGGCCGCCTTGACCTCGTTCCAGATCGCCTGGCGGCGAGTGTAGTCCTCTGGATTGTCCGCCCAGATCAGGCGGCTCGCATAGTCCATCCCCTCGGGGGCGTCGGTGGTCGAGCCGTAGCCGAACTTCTTCGCCATGTCGGCGCCGATCTTCTTCTGCAAGACGAAGTTTATCCAGGCATAGGCGGCGTCAGGATTGGACGTGCCCGCGCTCACCGTGAGATTGTCGAGCCAGCCAACCGCGCCCTCCTTCGGGATGGCGTAGCCGACATCGAAGCCCTTCTTCTGCAGGTTGATGGCCGCGAGTTCTCCCATGGAGAACATCAGCACTACGTCGTTCTCGGTCCAGATGGTGGTGCCTTCGTCAAAGCCGGCGAAATAGGTGAGCAGGTTTCGCTTGAGGGCGATCAACTTGTCCTTCACCTGCGCGAACTGCGCGTCGGTGAGATGGAACGGGTCCTTGATGCCGAGCACGATGGCGCCGAAATTGATGGCGTTGTTGGCGTCGTCGAGCGAGATGACCTTGCCCTTGTATTTGGGGTCCCACAGCACCTCCCAGCTCTCCGGCGCAGTCGGAAAGGTCTTCTTGTCGTAGACCATGCCCAGCGAACCCCACGCCCACGGCACGCCATAGGTGGCACCGTCGAAGGTGGCGTTCGCCATGCCCCGGAAGTCGGGGAGAAGATTGCCGGCGCTGGTGAGCTTGGCTTTGTCGATCGGGGCGATCAGCTTCTGGTCGGCATAGGCCTTGAGGCTGGCTGTATCGATGGTGACGACGTCGTAGTCCTTGCCGTTCGACGCCTTCATCTTCGCGATCTGCTCGTCGACGCCGCCGACATAAGTCACCTTCACGGCGATGCCGGTTTCCTTCTCGAATTCCTCGACCCAGGCCGGATCGGCATAGCCCTCATAGGCCAGCAAGCGGACCTCGCCTTTCGGCTGGGCGACGGCCGCCGCCGAGGAGAGAAGGGTAAGCGTGGCGAGCGATGCAGCTACCGCCCTCGACATCCAATTCATCGTCCGTTCTCCATCTGGCGCCATTTGGCTTTAGCGAAAAAAATCATATTTAATTTTCGCGGTCAATTCGACGCCTGAAGAAAACGACCAAAAAGCGCTATGACTACGCGGCGATCTCCCCACGCCGCCGAACGACTCTCGATTGACGCCTCAAAATATCATATTTTATATCGACGCCTTCCCGCCCACCATTCTGGAACCGCTCATGTCCACCGAGGCCCAGCCTGTCCCACCCGCCGCCCGACGCCTGGAAGGACGGATCGCCGTCGTCACCGGCGGAGCGCGCGGCATTGGCCGCTGCATTGCCGAGCGCTTCGCCACCGAGGGCGCGCAGGTGGTGGTGGCCGATATCGATGAGGCGGAAGCGCTTCATGCCGCCACCGAGCTCGGCCCGCAGGCGCTGGGACTGCGCGTCGACATCGCCGATGCCGCCTCGATCGCGGTGCTGGCGCAGACCGTCGAGCGGCGCTACGGCCGTTGCGAAATTCTCGTCAACAACGCGGCCATCCTCGACGCCGCCGGAGTGGACGCCATGAGTTTCGATCATTATCGCTCGGTGACAGACATCAACCAGGATGGCGCGGTCCGGGTAACGCTCGCCTTGCTGCCGCTCATGCGCAAGGCCGCCGCAGGCCGGCGCATCCTCAACATCGTCTCGATCCAGGGCATGCGCGGCACTCGCGATTCCCTCGCCTATGCCACCGCCAAGGGCGCGCTTGTCAATTTCACCCGCGCCCTGGCCTGCGATCTCGGCGCGGAAGGCATCGCCGTCAACGCGCTGGCGCCCGGCTTCATCGATACGCGGATGGCGCAACTGCCGGATGGCAGCGGCCACGAGCACGAGACCGACTGGTTCCGCGACATCTATATCCGCCACGGCCGCATCCCGCTGCGACGACCCGGCACACCGGTGGACATCGCCGGCCCGGCCTTCTTCCTCTGCTCGGACGATGCCCGCTACGTGACTGGCCAGATACTGCTCGTCGACGGCGGCCTCTCCGCAACCTTCTAGGCGCCGGGAAGCGGGCGCGCCGCGAGGCTATAGCGAAGGACGGTGGGCCGCTCCGGCGTCGCCGCCAGGCAGGTCGGCGTGCCGGCGGACGCGATCGGGTTGTCGGCAAGCGACACCGGCTCGGCGAAATCAAAGCAGGAAGCGATCGGCTCAATGCCGAGGCCACGATAGCGCCCGCCCCAGGGCGCGCCGGCCAGCGCCCGGTCGCTGATCCATAAAAGGCACGAGGGCAGGAGGTTCCGGTCCCAGTCTAGGCTCAGCACCGCGCGACGCTCCGCAAAAACGGCCTCTACCGCCCCCTCGATATCGCAGAGCTGAAGGACGTCCTCCATGGGCGCCGCTTTCGGCAGGCACGCCAGGTCGATAACGTCGCCCGCGCGTGCCGGCACCGTGGCGAGGCTCGTGAAATCGCGGCCGATGGCCACCCGCATCGCCCCGCCGGGCACCGAGGCCGGGTAGGTGAGGCCGCGCCGGAAACGGGCCTGAAGGCGCAGGGTTTCCGTCGGAACATCCAGCGACAGGATGGGATGCAGGCCGATGGGAAGACGGGTCGCGCGCCGCACATCGATCGCGAGCTCGAGGTCTAGCGCCGGAGCGCCGGGCCGCACCGCGAGCGTGCGGGTGAGCCGTCGCACCGCATGATCCGCCGGGTAGTCGAGCGTCAGGCGGATGTGATCGGCATCCTGTTCTTCCACACTCCATGTGGCATTTGCGGCCAGGCCGTGCGGAAGATCATTGCAGCGCTCGAGACCGAACCCGCCCCAGCCTGGTGCGATCGCATCAAGCTTCCCGCCAACGCCGAAGGGTAGACAGACGAACTCCGCTCCGAGATGGCGCAAATGGGCGGGCAGGGCGCCCAGCGAGGGATCGTCCGGCGACCAATGCGGCCGGGCGAAGGGCGCGAAGGGGCCATCCGGCAGATGGAAGACCAGATCGGCGAGCATCGCGCCCACCGGCGACACCCGCAGGGCGCCATGCGGCCAGTCGAGCGCGAGGAGGTCGAGCGGCGCGTCGCTCACTTCAGCGCCGCGAGCAGCGAATCCTTGCCGTCGAGGATCACGTCGCGCATGGCCCGTGCCGCCCCCTCTCCCTCGCCGCCGGTAATCGCTTCGAACACCGCCCGATGCTGGCTGATATCGTCCTCGACGCTCTTGTCCGCCTTCAGCGCCTGCTGCTGGATGGAAAAGCTCAGATGCAGGAAGTCGGCGACCAGATGGGCGAAGCTGCCGAGCAGCACGTTGTGGCTCGCGGCGAACACCGCCATGTGGAAGGCGACGTCGGCATGGGCATAGGCTGTCAGATCGCCGCTCGTCGCCTCCATGGCGTGCAGGGCCGCCCGGATGCGGCGCAGATCCTCGATCGTCGCCCGGCCGGTGGCGAGTTGGGCGGCCGCGGGCTCGATCATCAGGCGCAGCTCGATCAGGTCGCGCATCATGGTGTCGCGCAGCGCCGCGGACCCGTTGCCGTCGCCGAAATGCCAAGCGAGCACGTCACTGTCGAAGGTGTTCCACAGGTCGCGCGGGCGTACCCGCGTGCCGACTTTCTGGCGCATTTCGATCAACCCCTTGGCCGCCAGCACCTTCAGCGCCTCGCGCAAAGAGGGGCGGCTCGCCGCGAACTCCGCCATCAGGTCCGGCTCGCGTGGCAGCAATTCGCCGGGCGCGAAACGGCCGGAGACGATGGCGCGGCCGAGCTCGGTGATCACATGACCCTGCACGCCGCTGATGCGATAGCCGGACGGTCGCGCCGGACGGGCCGGGCGCCCCTCGCCGGACTGGGCTTCGACCTCGGGGCGCTGGCGTGGCGTCGATGGGCGCTCCGTCACTGGCGCTCTCCGTTTTCAGTCGTTGCACCGCCTGATGATGTGCGGGCTCGGGTCCATCCCTGCGGAACACGATAGCCTACGCCGGGCACGGCAGCTCCGCCGCCCGCCAGGCCGTGACCATGTCCACAGAATTCATTTAAATCATATTTTTCGGCCAAACAAGCATTGGCGACGCTAGGACGTCTAGACAGATCACGCGGATTAAATAATATTTTTCAGTCGACACAGAACCACCCTTCCCAGATCAGGAGAATGGCATGTTCAGGACCGTATTGGCGGCCGTGCTCGCGGCTTGCGTCAGCATCAGCGCGAGCGCGCAGGAATTCCAGTTCGAGGCGCAGCCGCTGTTCGACAATTGCGGCGATTCCTCCCTCGCCCGAGCCAAGACCGAAGGCGTGACACTCGGCTTCTCGCCCTCACCGCCCTATTCCTCTCTCGATCCGGCGACCAAAAAGGCGGGCGGGCTCGACATCGAGCTGGTGGAGGCGGCGCTGAAATGGGCCGGCGTCTCCAAGTTCAGATATGAGGTGATGCCGTTCGGCCAGCTTATCCCGGCCCTGCTCGCCAAGCGTATCGACGTTGTGTCCGCCAACATCCACGTGACCCCAGACCGGCTCAAGGCGGTGTCCTTCTCCGGCCCGGCTTGGTGGTACGGACCGGCCATCGTGGTGGCGAAGGGCAATCCAGCTGGCATTACCTCCTTTGAGGGCCTGAAGGGCAAGAAGATTGGGGCCATCGCCGGCTCGGCGGCCGATGAATATCTGCGCAAGATCAGCGTGGCCGTGACGGCCTTCCAGACCGACGCCGAGGAATTCGCGGCAATCTCCACCGGGCGCGTCGACGCCATCCTCGACGACGACGTGAAGATCATCGAGTTCATGAAGGCAAACGGTTCGGCGCCGATCGAGATCGTCGCCAATGTCGCCATCCCAGACGAGCTCATCTTCAAATACGGCTACGGCTATGCCCGCTACGCTCTCCGCAAGGACGATTGTTCGTTGCGAGCCGCCTTCACTCAGGGGCTCGCCGAAGTGCGCGGCAATGGTCAGGCCACAGCGATCTTGAAGACGTACGGGCTCACCAACCGCAACCTGTTCTTCTTCCCGCTCTGACAGCCGCCAGACCCGGCCAGCGGACGCGCGAGGCGGTTTCCCCCGCACGTCCCTTCCGGCTTCCGCGGCAGGTTACGTCATGAACCTTCTCGATCTCTCGGTCGTCAACGAATACGGCTCGGTCTTCCTGCAAGGTCTCGCTGTGACGACGTTTCTCACTCTCGTCGTCATCCTTCTGGCAGGCGTGCTCGCTGTCCCGCTGGCGCTCGCGCGGATGTCCGCGCGGCGCTGGATCCGCTGGCCGGCGGATTTCTATGTCGAGTTCATCCGGGCGACGCCGCTGATCCTGCAGCTCATCTACATCTATTACGTGCTGCCCAGCGCCGGCATCCGGCTAGAGCCCGTGACAGCGGCAATCATCGGCCTCACGGTGAACTACTCCGCCTTCATGAGCGAGGTTTATCGCTCGGGCATCCAGGCGGTGCCGAAAAGCCAGTATGAGGCGGCCCAGAGCCTGGGGCTCAGCCCCACCATCACCTTCGTCAAGATCATCTTCCCGCAAGCCTTCCGCACGGTTCTGCCGGCACTCGGCAACTATCTCATCGCCCTGTTCAAGGATACGGCGCTGGCGTCGGTGGTCACGGTGCAGGAGCTCATGTTCTCCGGGCAGATCGTCGCCGCGCGCAACTACCAGTACTTCACCGTCTACACTGTCACGGCCATCCTCTATTTCTCCGTCGGCTTTCCCGCCGCCCTTCTCGTGCGCCGTCTGGAGCACTGGTCGCGGCGCGGCTGGGCGTCGGCTGACCGAAAGTCCTGAGTCATCTCCATGCCCGACATCACCCTGCCAAAAGTGACCATCCGCTCCATCGCCGTCGCCCCGCTGTTCGGCGAAAGCCCGAAGGGCGGCTGGTCGGCTGAGATTAAACCGGAAGACTCCGTCCACGCACTCATCGCCGTGCATACGGAGGAGGGCATCACCGGCCATGGCAGCGTGTTCACCGACGGGCGGCTCGTTCAGGCCGCTGTCGACGTGCTCGAACCGCTCTGGCGCGGCGAGAACGCCCTCGAACCCGAGCGGGTCGCTGAAAAGCTGCATCAGAACAGCTTCTGGATGGGGCGCGGCGGCAGCCTCACCCATGCGATCAGCGGCATCGACATCGCGCTGTGGGACATTCTGGGCAAAAGCCTTGGTCAGCCCGTGGGGAGACTGCTCGGCGGGACCTATCGCGACCGCGTCACGCCCTATTGCTCGCTGTTGATGGAGGAGCCCGAGCGCATGGCCGATGTCATCGGCCCGCATCGCGCGCGCGGCTTCAAGGCCTTCAAGATCGGCTGGGGTCCCTTCGGTCGGCGCGGCAGCGCGAAGCTCGACGAGGCGATTGTGCGGGCCGCCCGCGAGGCGGCGGGACCGGATGCCCAGCTCTTCGTCGACGCGGGGGCCTCCGACGCCTATTGGCCACAGGGGCTGAAATGGGCGCTCACCACCGCGCAGATGCTGCGCGACTATGATGTGGGCTGGTTCGAGGAGCCGCTACGGCCGGATGCGCTGGAAGGGTTCCGCACGCTGCGCCGAGCGAGCCCGGTGCCGATCGCCGGCGGCGAGGTGCTCACCCGCCGTCAGAGTTTCGTTCCCTGGCTGTCCACCGGCGCCCTCGACATCGTGCAGCCGGACGTGACCAAAGTTGGCGGCCTCAGCGAGCAGCGACGCATCGCCTGGCTCGCCGACGATTTCGGCCTGCGCTATGTCGGCCATGGCTGGAACACCGCGCTGGGGCTGGCTGCCGATCTTCAGCTTGCCGCCGCGCTGCCGCAATGCGACCTCGTCGAGTTCATCGGCGGCAGCGCCTATGTCGACGGCATCGTCGCCGAGCCGTTCATTCTGGACGACGAGGGCAAGCTGCATATTCCCGACCGGCCGGGCCTCGGCGTCAGCCTCGATCCCGAGGCGCTGGCGCGATTCACGCAGACCCCCGCGTCGCTCTTCGCAGCAGCGTGAGGTTTGCTGCGAGAAGCCCACTGGCCGTTCAGTTGAGCGCCCCGTATCGATATCAAGGGAGAAGACGACGATGAAGCTTGTCCGTTACGGTCAACCGGGGGCGGAGCGTCCCGCCATCCTCGACGCGCAGGGCGTGCTGCGCGATCTGTCGTCGATCGTCTCCGACATCGCCGGGGCGGCGCTGCTGCCGGAAAATCTCGCGCGCATCCGCGCGGTCGATCCCGCCGTGCTGCCGGCGGTCGAGGGCACGCCGCGCATCGGCGCCTGCGTCGGGCAGGTCGGCAAGTTCGTCTGCGTCGGCCTGAACTACACCGACCACGCCGCCGAATCCGGCATGGCCATTCCCGACGAGCCGGTGCTGTTCATGAAGCCGCCGAACTGCATCGTCGGGCCCTATGACACGGTCGAGATCCCCCGCGGTTCGACCAAGACCGACTGGGAGGTCGAGCTTGGCATCGTCATCGGCAAGCCGGCCAAATATGTCTCGGTCGAGGACGCCTATGCCCATGTCGCCGGCTATTGCGTGGTCAACGACGTCTCCGAGCGCGGCTTCCAGCTTGAGCGCGGCGGCCAGTGGGACAAGGGCAAGGGCTGCGACACCTTCGGCCCGATCGGCCCCTGGCTGGTGACCACGGACGAGATCACCGACCCGCATGTGCTCGACATGTGGCTGGAGGTGGACGGCAAGCGCTACCAGAACGGCTCCACCCGCACGATGATCTTCAGCGTGCCGACCATCGTCTCCTATATCAGCCAGTTCATGAGCCTGCAGCCGGGCGACATCATCACCACGGGCACCCCGCCGGGCGTGGGCCTGGGGCAGAAGCCGCCGGTCTATCTGAAGGCCGGCCAGACCATGCGCCTGGCCATTTCCGGCCTCGGCGAGCAGCAGCAGACCACCGTCGACGCGGCCTGAAGGAAAGCCAGCTCATGAACGCTCTCGACCTCAACGGACGCGTCGCCATCATCACCGGCGGCGCGCGCGGTATCGGCTATGCCGCTGCCGAGCGCATGCTGGCCTCCGGCGCCGCCGTGGCGCTGTGGGACATCGACGCCGCGCGCCTCGACGAGGCCGCCGCTACGCTCGCCGGCCTCGGCAAGGTCTCCACCCATGTGGTGGAGCTGACCGACGAGGCCTCGGTGCGCGCCGCGACCGCCGCCGTCGTCGCCGTTCATGGAAAGATCGACATCCTCGTCAACAATGCCGGCATCACCGGCGGCAATGGCAAGCTCTGGGAACTCGACACCGAGACCTGGCGCCGGGTGGTCGACGTCAATCTGGTCGGGCCGTTCCTCACCTGCAAGGTCGTGGTGCCGGAGCTGCTGAAGAACGGCTGGGGCCGCATCGTCAACGTCGCCTCCATCGCCGGCAAGGAAGGCAACCCCAACGCCTCGCATTATTCGGCCTCCAAGGCCGGGCTGATCGGGCTGACCAAGTCGCTGGCGAAGGAACTGGCGACCTCGAACGTGCTGGTGAACGCCATCACCCCGGCGGCGGCGAAGACCGAAATCTTCAACCAGATGAAGCAGGAACATATCGACTTCATGCTGTCGAAGATCCCGATGAACCGCTTCCTCGCCGTCGAAGAGGCCGCCGCGCTCATCGGCTGGCTGTCCTCCGAGGACTGCGCCTTCTCCACCGGCGCCGTCTTCGACATCTCCGGCGGACGCGCCGTCTACTGACGAGGCGCCGCCGGCAAAAGGCGGCACTCGCTCCAGCCCATGTCAACGCAGGACGCAATTGGCGGTCACGGCGTTACATGGCGTAGTTTTGGCGCGCCCTAGGGGAGGGACCTTATTACACTGCATCAATAACTTAGCCCATCCAACCAATCTCAACTTTGGCATTGATGACAAAAGGAAATTTGCGTCCGTTTCCAAGCTGAAACTCATCGCTGGATGACTGCCGATTGGACCTATCTCGTGCTCATCAAAGCGGGCAGAGGATGCCGAGAACCGAGCCCCCCGGGTTCACCGGGGCCACGGATTTGAGTCACGCTCCATTTGCTGCCCGCTGAGCAGAGCGCTCCGACATCAAGAGCACGAGGCCCTACACCTGTGGGGTTGCCGAGAACGTGGCGGTCGCTATCAAGGCGAGGCGCGCTAGGATGATCCGTTTTCAGCTCCTTTCATGAGCAACCGGTTTTGGGGCCGCGAGGAGACGGTGAGCTAATGGGGACATCAAACGAGAAGCGGGCATATCGCCGATAAATGCCCGAGGCCGAAACTGACTTGCCCACAAGCGGCCTAACCGATACGTCCGCTTCTCGCCGCCATCTCGGTCATCGGGTTGGCCACGGCGCCAGGCGGAGCACTCCGCCGTGCCTCACGCGGTCACGTTCAGCACGATCTTCCCCAATCCGCCGCCCGCCTCCATGGCGCGATGCGCCTCGGCGGCCTGCGCGAGCGTAAAGACCGTTCCGACCAGCGGCTCAAGCCGGCCATCGGCGAACATCGGGAGCGCGCTTTCCGCGAAGCGCTGCACCATGGCGCGCTTTTCTTCCAAGCTGCGCGATTTCATCACGGTGCCGATGAGGCGCAGGTGGTTGTGCAGCAGGAGGGCGAGCGGAATGGTGGCGGTGTCGTGTCCGCTCAGCAGGCCAACCTGAACCAGTCGGCCGCCCGGGGCGAGGCTCCGCAGATTGCGCGCGAGATAGTCACCGCCGACGAAATCGACGATCACATCGACCCCGCGCCCACCGGTCGCATCACGTACCCCAAGCTCGAAGTCCTCGGAACGATAATCGAACACCGCCTCGGCACCCAGCGCCAGCACGTCGGCGCGGCGCTCGGCATTGGCGGTTGCGAAGACGCGCGCACCTAAGGCGTGGGCGATCTGGACACCGGCGGAGCCGACACCGCCCGCCGCCGCGTGGATGAGCACGGCCATCCCGCGGGCTGTCTCGCCGAGATGCACGGCGGCTTCCCAGGCGGTGACGAAGGATTCCATCACCGCCGCCGCCCCGACATAATCGAGATCCTCGGGAATGCGCACCGCCATGGCGCGGTCGACGCGGGCAAATTCGGCGTAGGCGCCACCGCCGACGATTCCCATCACCCGCTCGCCGAGCCCGATGTCGGTGACACCGGCGCCGACCGCCACCACCTCGCCCGCCACTTCAAGCCCGAGCAGGTCGCTGTCCCCGTAGCTCTGTCGGCCGTAATAACCCTGTCGCTGCAACAGATCGGCGCGGTTGACGCCAGTCGCGTGCACCTTAACCAGAAGATCGCCGGGGCGGACCTCCGGCATAGGCACTTCGGCGAGGCGGAGGACATCCGCCGTACCGTACTCGTCGAACACGACCGCTTTCATTTCGTTGTAGCCTTGGCAACCGCGCGCCGGGCGATGCTGGCGGCGAAGAGTGGCGTCTCGCGGCGGTTGTGGTCGCCGCCGGCTTCCTGCCGGGCTATGGCCGCTTGCTCGAAGGTCTGGCCGTGCGCGGCGAGGAACTCCATGAACACGTCGGTCGGATGCGAGGTGACGCGGTTGGTGTAGCGTGTGCGCCCGCCCTCGACGGCCTCGGCGATCAGCTCCCAGATCACGTTGACCTGCGTCCGTCCCACCGGCGTGAACACGTCGGAGATCGAGTTCATCCGGCAATAGCTGGCGGTGGCTTCCTCGGCGACATAGTGCTGGATCACCAGTCCGGTGCCGATCATCTCGACATTGATCACCATGCGGCGGCCATCATCGGTCGTGGTGACGCCGGAGCCGATATGGTCGGGCGGACAGCAGCGCAGATATTCCGCCTCCGGAAGCGTGAAAAGCCAGTCTGCGATATCGACCTTCTCGAACGCAACGTCGATATCGGCGGTATAGGCGGACTGCGAGAGGATCTTTTCGGTGAGGATATTCATGGCTCTGCCCTTTGACTATACGTGTGTATTAGATTTCAGTCATCTCCATCCCGAATGGCGAGCGCCAATACGATGAAGAACGATGCGGAAGCCCGTTATGCGCGGCGGCCGAGTCCGAGGTATTTCGACATTTCCATGATCGCTGTGCCTGTTTGCGAGATGGAACGTCTGCCCGTTCTGCCGCGACGATGGCGTGCCGACGACGAGGTGCCGCCGCTGTGTGAACTCCGCGAATATGCGAGTGTCCGGGGCCGGCGATAAGCCGGAGCCTGCTGCAAACGCCTTTGCCGGGATCGCAAAGATGAGACCCCATTTCGCCGAATATCTCGCCACCTTCGTCGATGTCGTCCGCGCAGGGAGCTTTTCCGGTGCCGCCCGCCGGCGCGCGGTGACGCCGTCGGCGATCGTTCGCCAGATCGACGCACTGGAGGACGATCTCGGCGTCGCCCTGCTCATCCGCTCGACGCGCGCGCTTACGCTCACCGATGCCGGCCAGCGCCTGCACGAGAGAGCCCTGCGGCATCTCGACGAACTGGCCGACACCCATGCCGAGGTTGCCGCCTTCGACGGTTCCGTCTCCGGCACGCTGCGGATTGCCTGCTTCCCAACCTTCGGCAAGCGCTATGTCCTGCCGGTTGTCGCGGCGTTGCAGGCCGAACATCCGGCTCTGAATGTCGAGCTCGACCTGACGGAACGGCTGGCCGATCCGGTGGCCGAGCGTCTCGACCTTGTCATCCGCATGGGCACGATGACCGACAGTACGCTGATCGCAACGAGGCTGGCGCCGCTCACGCGGCTGCTGGTGGCGAGCCCGGCCTACCTGGCGCGGGCGGGCACGCCCGGCCGCGCGGCGGATCTGTCATCACATCGGCTGCTCGACAAGCTTCACGGCGCCGATCTCCTTGGTTGGCGCGACGTGCTCGGTTGCGCGGCGGGCCACGCCGGCAAAGGCACGGTGACGCTCCGGTCAGATGATTTTGAAGCCCTGCGCGCGGCAGCTGAGGCAGGCTTGGGTATTGCGTTCCTATCGAGCTGGGTTGTCGGATCGGATGTCAGGGCGGGAAAGCTGGAGCGGCTAGGACTCGGCGGTGAGCCATGGAACGACGACTCGTCAGGAATCTATCTGCTACGTGTGACGTTGCCCCCTGAATGCCCTCGTTCATAACCAGAATCCGTTCTGGTTGTGGTCCTGCCTGGACCGGGCTGCGAACTCGTTTGGGGTAAGGCCGCCGAGGCTCGTGTGAGGCCGGTGGCCGTTGTAGTCGATCCGCCAAGCTTCGATGATCCGACGTGCCATCGGCAAGCCCTGGAACAGGTGCTCGTTCAGACATTCGTCGCGGAAGCGGCCGTTCAGGCTCTCGACGAAGGCGTTCTGAACCGGCTTGCCGGGAGCGATGTAGTGCCACTCGACACCTGTGTCCTGCTGCCAACGCAGGACCGCGTGCGAGGTCAGTTCGGTGCCGTTGTCGCTGACGACCATGAGCGGCTTGCCACGACGTTGGATGATGGCGTCCAGCTCCCGTACGACCCGGTGGCTCGACAGCGACGTGTCGGCCACGAGCGCCAGGCACTCCCGGGTGAAGTCGTCGACGATCACCAGCACGCGGAACCGGCGTCCGTCCGCGAGCACATCGGAGACGAAGTCCAGGCTCCATCGCTGGTTGGGTGCCTGCGGCAAGGTCATCGGCGCTCGCGTGCCAAGCGCTCGCTTGCGTCCGCCGCGACGGCGCACCGACAGCCGCTCCTCGCGGTAGAGCCTGAAGAGCTTCTTGTGGTTGATCTCCTTGCCCTCTCGCCGAAGCAGGATCAGCAGACGCCGATAGCCGAACCGCCGACGCAAGCTCGCCAGCTCACGAAGGCGCTGGCGGAGCGCGGTATCGTCGCCTCGCGTCGAGGCGTAGCGATAGGTCTTCGGCTCGATGCCGATGAGGCCGCACGCACGCCGCTGCGAGTAGCCCTTCTCCTCGATCGCCCAGGTCACGACCTTCCTCCGGGAACTGGGCGTCAGAAGTTTTTTCCAAGAGCCTCGCGGAGAGTGGCTACGTCGAGCATCGACTCGGCCAGAAGCTTCTTCAGCTTCCGGTTTTCCTCCTCGAGCGCCTTAAGGTTGCGGGCGTCGGACACCTCCATCCCGCCGTACTTCGTGCGCCACGTGTAGAAGGTCGCGTCGCTGATCCCGTGCTTCCGGCAGAGGTCCACGACCGGGATTCCGGCCTGGTGCTCCTTCAGGATCCCGATGATCTGTTCCTCGCTGAACCGGCTCTTGCGCATCGTCCGTCTCCTCTCGACGGATCCTAGCTTCTGAGCGGGGTCATTTCAGGGGGCAACGTCACGGGCATTCCGCCCCATCCCCAGTCCTGCGTGTCAATTTCCTGGATCACCACCCAGGTCCACGCTGGTGGTTTGCCGAGCACGTCGAGCAACACCTGGCTCATGCCGTGAAAGATCGCGGACTTCTGCGCCGGGGTCAGCGAGTCGGTGCCTGGCTCGGTGCCTTCCCGGGTCAACTGGACAGTAACGAACGGCATTGAATTCTCCCATCATGTCATGGCGGGCGCCGGGTGGCGCCGATCCAGACGACATGGGGTGCCGTTGCGCGAGGAAAATAGTACCATGGTATTGATGCCGACCTACTGCAGCAGGACACACCGTCATCACGCTGCGGTCTAGCCTTCCCGGCGCTGTATCGAGATGAAACGAAGAGCGATTTCTGGTATTCAGCGGCGACGTGGACTAATGTATCGCCGCCATGAGATGCCCCGCTTGGGGAAGGCGTGAAATCTGGCGCAATTTCGCTGTTGCCTTCGAGCTGACGTAGGGGCCGTCGCGTGGGGGAAGTGCCGTCGATCCATCTGGGCTGCCGAACACTGGGGAGGATGCGACACGTGTGCGCCTTCTTCCATGGCGAGGAGGAGGCGTACCGGATTCTGCTGCCCTTCGTCGCCGAGGGATTTGCCGCCGGCGAGAAGGCGATCCACATCGTTCCCCCGCACCGCCATGGCGAGCATCGCGCGCGCCTGCGCGAGCGCGGGATCGACGTCGAGGCGGCCCTGGCCGGCGGCCAGCTCGATCTGCGCAGTACCATCGACACCTATTTGCCCGACGGGCGTTTCGACGGCGAGCGCATGCTCCGCTCGTTCACCGCCATGGCGGAGGAGAAGCAGGGCTATCCTCTCAGCCGGATCGTCTGCGACATGGACTGGGCGAGCGGAGCCCGCCCGGCGATGACCGATCTCATCGCCTTCGAAGCCCGAGTGAACGAACTGTGGAGCCGGCATGACGACGTGGTGATCTGCGTCTATGACGCCGGCAAGCTCAGTGGCGACATGGTGATCGACATCATCCGCACCCATCCGATGGTGCTGATCGGCGACAGCCTGCAGGAAAACCCGTTCTTCGTTCCGCCCGACCGGTACATCGCCGACGCTGCGGGGCCGCACGGCGCCGGCGGGGGCGCTCCGTGAGTCTTTTGCTGGCCGACCCGAGGGATCGGGAACTCGCCGAGCTACGCGCCAGCCTCGGCGACCTGATGAGCCTGCTCGGGCTGTCTGCGACATGGGCAGGGCGCGGGCCGGACGAGGTCGCCCGGCTGCTCGGCGAGGCGCTGCAGGCGATGCTGCGGCTCGACCTGGTGCTGGTGCTGCCGGGCGAGCACGCCGGACGCGGCTTCCTCGCCGCCGGCGCGGGCATCGACCGGGCTGTCGTCGAAGGCGAGTTGCGCCAGATGCTGGGCGAGGACCATCGCGCCTGGCCGGCACGCGCGCACGGCGCACTTTCGGGCCGGCCGCTGGCCCTCGCCATCTTCCCCGTCGGCGTCGCGGCGACGTTCGGCCTGCTCGTCGTTGGCAGCGGCCGGCCCGTTTTCCCGACCGAGCCGGAAGCCCTCGTGCTGAACGTCGCGCGCAACCAGATGCTGCTGGCGCTTCAGGAGGCGGAGCTGCGACGCGAGGAAAGCCGGCGGGCCAGCGAACTCAGTGCCGCCGCGCTGATCGAGGGGTTGCCGGGGCTGGTGGCCGTTCTCGGCCCGGACGGGCGGGTCGAGCGCGTGAACCGCCCGATCCAGGACTATACCGGCCAGACGCTCGAGGAACTGCGCAACTGGGGCAGCAACGGCACGGTGCATCCCGACGACCTGCCCCATGTTGCGGAGATGTTCGGCCGATCGATCGCGTCGGGCACGCCCTACCAGATCGAGCAGCGGCTGCGTCGCTTCGACGGCGAATACCGCTGGTTCGACAACCGCGGCCATCCGCTGCGCGACACGACCGGCGCCATCGTCGCCTGGCACGTGCTGCTGAACGACATCGACGACTTCAAGCGCGCCGAAGAGGCGCTGCGCGTGCGCGAGGGCGCGCTGCGCCAGCAGTCCGAGACCTTTCCGCAGATGCTGTGGAGCGCCACGGCGACGGGCGACATCGACTACTGCAACGAGCGGCTGCTGGAATATAGCGGCCTCTCGGCCGACGAGGTGATGAACGAGCGTTGGGTGAACCTGCTGCACCCTGACGACCGCGAGCCGACCGCCCGGATCTGGATGCACTGCATCGCCACCGGAGATCCCTATTCGGTCGAGGTGCGCCACTTCCATGTCGCCGACCAGACCTATCGCTGGATCCTCACCCTGGCGCTCCCGCTGCGGGATGCGGAAGGCCACATCGTCAAATGGTACGGCTCCTGCGTCGACATCCATGATCGCAAGCTGGCGGAGCAGGCGGTGCGGGCCAGCGAGCGCCACCTCGCCCAGATCATCGCGACGATCCCGCAGAACCTGTTCGGGGCGGGCCCGGACGGCATGGTCAACTACCTAAATCCGCAGATGGGGGAATGGTTCGGGCGGGCCGACGACACCATCATGGCCGACGAATGGGTGCATCTGGTGCATCCCGACGATCGCAAGGGCACGGTCGAGGCGTGGATGAGCGCGGTGGCGGCGGGCACGACCTACCGGCGCCAGGTCCGTTTTATCCACCGCTCGGGAGAGTATCGCTGGTGCGACGTGCGGGCCCGGCCGCTGCGCGACAAGGACGGCCGTATTCTCGCCTGGCATGGCGTCGTCGACGACATCCATGATCGCCGGCTCGCCGAGGACGCGATCAAGGCCAGTGAGCGCAACCTCCAACTGATCATCGACACCATTCCCGCCCTCGTCTGGTCGGCCAACGCCGATGGCACCGCCGACTTCTTCAGCCAGCATTACCTCGACTATGTCGGCGAGAGCCGGGATGACCTGCGCGGCTGGCAATGGACCCGCTTAGTGCATCCCGACGATCTCGGCGCAATCGCGGCCGCCTGGGAGGCGTGCCGTGCGGCCGGCAAGGACGGCGAGGCCGAGGCCCGGTTACGCAGGCATGACGGCACCTATCGCTGGTTTCTTTTCCAGACGAGCAGCCTCACCGACGAGAAAGGCGAGATCGTTAAGTGGTATGGCGTCAATACCGATATCGAAGATCGAAGGCGCGCCGAAGAGGAGCTTGCCGCGCGCGAACGCAATCTGAGAGAAGCTCTTGATCACCTCAGCCAGGCTCAGCGTCTCAGCCATACCGGAAGCTTCAGGGCGCATGTGAACGCCGATGCGCAGGTCTGGTCCGAGGAGCTTTATCAGATCCTGGAGTACGACCGCGAGGAACCACCCACGCTTCGCGCCTTCATGCAGCGGATCCATCCCGAAGACGTGGCGACCTTCGAAGCGAGCTTCGCGCGCTCGATGGCCCGTCAAGAGGAGCTGGACGAGGTTTTCCGGATCGTCACGCCCGGCGGCACGACAAAATACGTCCATGCCGTGGCGCATTTCCTCACCGCGGACCCCAGCAACCCGATCGTCATGGGATCGGTTCAGGACATCACCGAAAATAAGCGTGCCGAGGACGAACTGCGCCGAAGCGCCTATTATCTCGCCATTGGCGAGCGGGTCAGCTCGACCGGCTCATTCGCCTGGGATTCCGAGACTGACACCATTGTCGCCTCGGAACAGCTGCGTCTGCTGCACGAACTCGATGAGGGAGTGGAGTTCACCGGCGCCGACTTCAGGAGCAGGATCCACCCGGACGACATCCCGCTCTTTGAAGCAAAGACCGCCGAGCTCGCGAAGGGCAGGGATGTCGAATATGAACTCAGATTCTATACAGCCCGGGGCCGTCTCAGGCATGTGCGCGCCTTCGTCCAGGTCATCCGGCAGCCCGGCGGCCGGGTGCAGCGGGTCGGTGCGGTGCAGGATGTGACGGCCCGCCGTGCCGCCGAGGAAGCGCTGGAAAAGGTCAGAAGCGAGCTCGCTCACGTGGCACGTGCGGCAAGCCTCGGCGAGCTTGCCGCCTCCATCGCTCACGAGGTCAATCAACCCCTTGCCGGTATCATCACCAATGCCAGCACATGCCAGCGCCTGCTTGCCGCGAACCCGCCCGACATAGAAGGGGCCATCAAGACGGCCCAGCGCACCCTTCGCGATGGCAACCGGGCGTCCGAGGTGACAAAGCGCCTGCGCAGCCTGTTCCGAAAACAGGATTTCGTGCCCGAGCCCTTCGATCTCAATGAGGCTGCGCAGGAAGTAATCGCCATTTGCGCGCATGATCTGCAGTGGCGCCGCATATCGCTGACGGCCAGCCTCGATCCCGGGCTGAGGCCGGTGACCGGGGACCGCATCCAGATTCAGCAGGTGATTCTCAACCTCGTGCTGAACGCCGCCGATTCGGTGCAGCTCGGCGCTGGCCCAGCGCGGCAGATTTTCGTCGAGACGGGCGAGGCGAGCCCGGCAAGCGGGCAACTCGAGGTCCGCGATACCGGTCATGGCCTGTCGGCCGAGGCCTATCCGCGCATCTTCGAGGCCTTCTATACGACCAAGCCGCAGGGGCTGGGCATCGGCCTGTCGGTCAGCAGGTCGATCATCGACCGCCACGAGGGCCGGCTCTGGGCCCGCCCGCGTGAGGGCGGCGGGGCCATCTTTGCCTTCACCATCCCCTATGCCGAGGCGTACGCGAGCAGCGGTGAAGCGCAGTATGGCGGTGGATAGGCGTTCAAAGCGCCAGAATGTTGATTGCCGGTGAGGAGTGACCCTGCATTCTCACTGAGAATTGCCCCTGAGTCAGGGAATGGTCGGGGGCGCGCCAGTAGCGAAAATACGCTGCGGCGACGACAAATGGCTGGTTCGGGGCCGTATGCAGACTGTCCGCTATTGGGGACTTTAAACGAGAAGCGGACATAACGCCGATGAAGGTCCGAGTCCGGAACTGACCCATTGCTGACGCTTGGAACGTCTGGTTCTCAGGTCACAAAGTCTGCTTTTGGCGCAACCTTGACGTCCAGAGCGGTGAGCGAAAACGTCTGCCTTCAAGAATTAGATAATTTGATCTCTACGTCCGATATCGGGGCGCAAAGCAGACTTCGCTGCAGGGGCAGGCGAACGCCAAGTATGGGTCGTTGCCGCGAGACCGCTCCACCAAGCGTATCCCGGGAAACACTCCCGCGCCGCATCTGACAAGCATTTTTGCGCTGCTGCACGCAGTTATTCTGCGGCGTAGAATCGGCCCCTTGGCGAGTGAGGGGATGCCCTTGATCCTCCGCGCATGCGCCACTCGCGTCCGTTTCGTACGAAGAAAATATTCAGTGTGGGCAGCGATGCTCCATCGCCAGCTTCGAGCTTGGCTGGCGCACCACTCTCAAAGATCCCGCACCGTGATGCGCGCGTCATTCGAGATGCTGAGCAAAACCTTGCGCCCGCTGACTCCGTCGAGCATGTTTCCAAGGTCGCGCATCTCACCGACGACTGGCCGTCGAACGTTCCGGTCACACCTGACGAGGTCGATGTTGTCGAAGCCTTCTTCAGGCGGGAGATCGATGCGCTGCTGAGGTGACGGTGCTGCCGAAGGGACCTGAGGGAGGCGATTGGGCCATGAACGTAACCTTGCCGATTACCAGCCGGGCCGCCCTCTATCTCCGCGTTTCTACCACGCGGCAGGCCGACGTTGACCTCTCCATCCCAGACCAGCGCCTCCAGACAGCCGCCTATTGCGAGCGGCAGGGCTGGTCCGTTGTCGCGGAGTATGTCGAGCCGGGCGCGTCCGCCATGGACGACAGCCGGCACGAGTTCCAGCGGATGATCGAGCGGGCATCCGATGACGATCGCCCATTCGATGTGATCGTCGTCCATAGCTTCAGCCGGTTCTTCCGCGATGCCTTTGGGCTGGAGATGTATATCCGCCGCCTAGCCAAGCATGGCGTGCGGCTCGTCTCCATCACCCAGGAACTTGGCGATGATCCGGCTCAGGTCATGATGCGGCAGGTCATCGCCCTGTTTGACGAATACCAGTCCCGCGAGAATGCCAAGCATGTGCTGCGGGCTATGAAAGAGAACGCCCGGCAGGGTTTTTATAACGGCTCCCGCCTGCCGCTTGGTTTCACCCTTGAAGAGGTCGAGAAGCGCGGCCATCGCACGAAGAAGCGGATCGTCGTCGATCCGGTTGAGGCCGAGCTGGTGCGGCTGATGTTTGCTCTCTACCTGCAGGGAGATGGCACATCGGGTCCCATGGGCATCAAGGAGATCACCAAGCACCTCAACGCCAAGGGCTACCGCACCCGCCTCGGAGCCCGCTACGGCGTCGGCACCATCCACGGGATACTGACCAATTCCGTCTATATCGGGGAATGGAGCTTCAACAAGCGCAGTTCCAAGACCGGCCGGGTGAAGCCGCAGCACGAGGTCATACCCATCTCGGTGCCAGCCATTCTCGATCGCCGCACCTTCGACAAGGTGCAGAAGGCCCTCAGGGCCAAGAGCCCGCACAACAGTCCGCCCCGGGTCATCTCAGGTCCGATCCTTCTGACCGGCTTGGCCTATTGCGCCAGTTGCGGCAGCGCCATGACGCTGCGCACCGGCACCTCGAAGAGCGGCAGGGTCTATCGCTATTACAGCTGCTCGACCTCCGGCCGGGTCGGCAAGTCCGCCTGCAAAGGGCGAACTGTGCCGATGGAGAAGCTCGACTATCTGGTCACACGCCATGTCGCTGAACGCGTCTTGAAGCCCGATCGGTTGGAGGCGCTGTTACAGTCCGTCGTTGACCGGCGAGTGAAAGCCGATGCCGAGGTCCAGGCGCGGATCGATGAACTCTCTCGCGAAAGAACGACGGCGGAAGACAAGTTGCGGCGGCTCTACCAGCTTGTCGCCGACGGCATCGCCGAACCCGACGAGATGCTCAAGGAGCAGATTGCCGAGCTCAAGGCAGATCGGGACCGTGCACATTCGGCGCTGGAGCGGATCGAGAACCAGGGTGCCGCCGCAAGCCGGCTTGATCCGGACAAGCTTGCCCGCTTCGGCCAGCTCATGCGCTCAAACATCACAGAGGGCGAGGTGCCGTTCCGCAAAGCCTATTTGCGGTCGCTTATCGACGCGGTCGAAGTCGACCAGTACGTAGTGCGGATCCACGGGTCAAGGTCGGTGCTGGAAAGGGCCGTACTCGCCGACCGCGCCACCCAGCCGGGTGTTCGCGGTTTTGTACGGAAGTGGCGCGCCCACGGGGAATCGAACCCCGGTTTTCGCCGTGAGAGGGCGACGTCCTGACCGCTAGACGATGGGCGCATCTAGGCAGGGCGGTCTCTTAGAGTGCTTTGCCCTCGGGATCAAGAGCGTGCATGCGCCTCAGCGACGTTTTCGACCGGCTATCCCCCGCGCCGCGGCCCTCCCCGCCCGCCAGACCGCCCGGCCGGCTGCGTCAGGGCGTGCTGGCGAAACCCAGCACGCCGCGCGGGGCGCGGGAGTCCAGATCAAAGAAATGTGTCTCCACGCGGCCTTCGCGCACCACCGTCACGGCGATGAGATCGCCGGACACCGTGGCGGCGCGCACCTCGGCGCCCTTGGGCAGTTGGATCGTCCCGGCAATGTCCGCCGGGGCGCTTTTCCTGCCGCTCATCAGCTTGTATCCGATAGCGCCGAAGACGGCGAGAAAGCCCAGAAGCATGATAAGCCCGGAATAGGCGGCGAAGCGGCGCATGCGGCGCAGCACGCGCTCGGCTGCGGGGTCGAGCGTGTCGTCGGAATCAGGAGAGGTCATGCCGGCACCGGAACTCAGCGAAGAGATGGACGATGACGCGCCGGAGGCGGTCGCGAGCCGTGTCGATATCACCGTCGGGCCGGAGGATGAAGGCCAGCGGCTTGACCGTGTGCTGGCGCGCCATCTCCCCGAGTTCAGCCGCACCCGCCTGCAGGCGCTGATCGCCTCCGGCCAGGTTCAGCGCGCCGGCCAGCCGGTGAGCGGCGGCGCGGCCAAGGCGGTGGCCGGCGACTGTTACAGTGTCGAAGTGCCCGAACCCGAGGACGCAGCGCCCGCAGCACAGAACATCCCGCTCGCGATCGTCCATGAGGACGAGCATCTGATCGTGATCGACAAGCCGGCCGGCATGGTGGTGCACCCCGCCCCCGGCAGCCCGGATGGCACGCTGGTCAATGCGCTGCTGCATCATTGCGGCAGCAGCCTTTCCGGCATTGGCGGCGTGCGCCGGCCGGGCATCGTGCACCGGCTGGACAAGGACACGTCTGGCTTGCTCGTCGTCGCCAAGAATGATCGCGCGCACAAGAAGCTGGCGGCTCAGTTCGCCGATCACGGCCGCACCGGCCCGCTGGAGCGCGCCTATCTCGCCTTCGTCTGGGGCGCGCCGGACTTGCCCAGCGGCACCGTGGACGCGCCGCTCGCCCGCCATCCCATCGCGCGCGAGCGCATCGCCGTGCGCAGCGGCGGACGCTTCGCCATCACCCACTGGCAGCGCCTCGCCAGCTTCGCCGACACCGCCGGCCGGCCGATCGCCACGCTGGTCGAGTGCCAGTTGGAAACCGGACGCACGCATCAGATCCGCGTGCACATGGCCCATATCGGCCATCCCATGCTCGGGGACGCGCTCTATGGCGTCGGGCAGCGCACCCGCGCCAGCCGCCTGCCCGAGGCCGCGCGCATGGCGCTGGACGGCCTCGGCCGGCAGGCGCTGCATGCGGCGCGGCTCGGTTTCGAGCATCCGGCGACCGGCGAGATCCTGTCGTTCGAAAGTCCTCTGCCGGCGGACCTTGCCCGCCTTGAGGAGGCGCTCGCTGCCGGCAGTTGACGGGCGCCGCCTCAACGTATCGTGACCCCGGCTCGGCTTGCGCTTTCGCAAATTCGGCTTCTTCCTGCTAGTATAAATCTGAGGCCGGCTGACAAGCGGCCGCGTGCCGGTCGCCCGCTGACGGGGACCGCGAAAGAAGGAGGGTGCAGTCATGGCCCGTTCCGCTATGAGCCTACCGTCCGCCGAAGGTGGCCTGAGCCGCTACCTCGCGGAAATCCGCCGGTTCCCCATGCTGGAGCCGCAGGAAGAATATATGCTCGCCAAGCGCTGGCGCGAGCACGAGGATCCTGACGCCGCGCACCGTCTCGTCACCAGCCATCTGCGTCTCGTCGCCAAGATCGCGATGGGCTATCGCGGCTATGGCCTGCCGATTTCCGAGGTCATCTCGGAAGGCAATGTCGGGCTGATGCAGGCGGTCAAGCGCTTCGAGCCGGACAAGGGCTTCCGCCTCGCCACCTATGCCATGTGGTGGATCAAGGCCTCGATCCAGGAATACATCCTGCGCTCGTGGAGCCTAGTCAAGATGGGCACCACTGCGGCGCAGAAGAAGCTTTTCTTCAATCTGCGCAAGGCCAAGAGCCAGATCTCCGCGCTGGAAGACGGCGATCTCCGTCCCGACCAGGTGCAGCAGATCGCGACCAAGCTCGGCGTCACCGAGCAGGAAGTGGTGGAGATGAACCGCCGCCTCGGCGGCGATGCCTCGCTGAATTCGCCGCTGCGCGGCGATGTCGAGGGCGGGGGGGAGTGGCAGGACTGGCTGGCGGATGATCACGACAGTCAGGAATCGGTGCTCGTCGAGCATGAGGAGATGGATAATCGCCGCAATGCGCTGTCCGGAGCGCTGTCGGTGCTCAATGAGCGCGAGCGGCGCATCTTCGAGGCCCGCCGGCTGTCGGACGATCCGATCACGCTGGAAGACCTCGCCGCCGAGTTCGGCGTGTCGCGCGAGCGCGTGCGGCAGATCGAGGTGCGGGCCTTCGAGAAGGTGCAGAAGGCGGTGATCGACCGCGTGCACCAGATGGAGACCGCGCCGATGCGGCAAGATTCCGCGCCGGCTATGTAACTTCTTTGCCGATTAATTAACGAAGAGACCGCCCGGTGCCCGCCGGGCGGTTTTCCTTATGGATAAAGCGCTTACGCGGAAAGCGGTGCCGCCGCCACGCCCAGGGTCGGCTCGCCCGCCAGTCCCGCGGCAGCGCGGACATCATGGGCGATCACGTCGCGTATGCTCAGCACGCCAACCAGCTGGTGCTCTTCCATGACCGGGAGATGGCGCACATGGTGGGTGTCCATCAGCGCCCGGACATGGTCGACCGTGTCTTCCATCCGGCAGGAGATCATGTTGCGCGACATCAGCTCGCCGACGGTGAGCCGCAGCGCGCCCACGCCGCGCTCGGCCACGGCGCGGACCACATCGCGTTCGGAAAAGATGCCGACCACGGTGACGCCTTCGGAGCCGCAGGCATCCTTCACCACCACGGCGCCGATGCGCTCGCGGTTGAGCAAAGTCGCTGCCATTTCAACGGTTTCGCCCATGCGGATGGTCGGCACGCGGGCGCTTTTCAGCTTCATGAGATCGGCGACAAGCATGGCGTATCCCCTCTGGTGGAGCCTCAACTGTCACGCTTCTTTGTCTTTGGTCTAAGTCTGGTATGCAATACACACGCCGTCAACGAAATCCGTCGCGGCGGTGCAGCATCCACGCCCCCCCATGCAAAAAGGCCCGCCTTGAGGCGGGCCTTTTCGGGTGTTCGGCGCGTGGCCGATGAGTGCGGTGAGGTGGACGATGAGACCGATCCGGCCGGATCGCGCCCCCCCCGCCCTTTGCCCCCCTCAATGGCTGAGGTTCTTCACCACGTCCTCGACCATCTTCTTGGCGTCGGCGAACAGCATCATCGTGTTGTCGCGGAAGAACAGCTCGTTCTCCACGCCGGCATAGCCCGCCGCCATGCCGCGCTTGATGAACAGCACCGTCTTGGCCTTCTCCACATCGAGGATCGGCATGCCGTAGATTGCCGAGGTCGGGTCGGTCTTCGCCGCCGGGTTGGTCACGTCATTGGCGCCGATGACGAAGGCGACATCGGCCTGCGCGAACTCGGAGTTGATGTCCTCCAGCTCGAACACCTCGTCATAGGGCACGTTGGCTTCGGCCAGCAGCACGTTCATGTGCCCGGGCATGCGGCCGGCGACGGGATGGATGGCGTATTTCACCTCGACGCCTTCCTCCTTCAGCTTGTCGGCCATCTCGCGCAGCGCGTGCTGGGCCTGCGCCACCGCCATGCCGTAGCCCGGCACGATGATGACCTTGGAGGCGTTCTTCATGATGAAGGCGGCGTCCTCGGCCGAGCCCTGCTTCACCGGGCGCGTTTCCACCGCCCCGGCCGGGCCGGAGGCGCTGTCGCCGCCAAAGCCGCCCAGGATCACCGAGATGAAGGAGCGGTTCATGCCCTTGCACATGATGTAGGACAGGATCGCGCCCGACGAGCCGACCAGCGCGCCGGTGATGATCAGCGCGGTGTTCTGCAGGGTGAAGCCGATGCCCGCCGCCGCCCAGCCGGAATAGGAATTGAGCATCGACACCACGACCGGCATGTCGGCGCCGCCGATCGGGATGATGATCAGCCCGCCCAGCACCAGAGCGGCGATGACGATGAGCCAGAACACGGTGTGGCTCTCGGTCGCCACCAGCACGCCGATCAGCACCACGATCAGCCCGGCGAGCGAGGCATTGATGAGGTGGCGCGCCGGCAGCAGGATCGGCTTGCCCGACATGTTGCCGTTGAGCTTGGCGAAGGCGATGACCGAGCCGGTGAAGGTGATGGCGCCGATGGCGACGCCGAGGCTCATCTCGATCAGCGCCTGGGCATGGATATGGCCATCGCTGACAATATGGAACGCCGCCGGCGCGTAGAGCGCCGCCGCCGCCACCATCACGGCGGCGAGGCCGACCAGCGAGTGGAACGCCGCCACCAATTGGGGCATCTGCGTCATCGCGATCTTGCGGGCGATCACCGCGCCGGCGCCGCCGCCCAGCGCCAGGCCGCCGAGCACCAGCGCCCAGCCGCCCGGGCCGGCCGGCGGCGCGGAGCCGAGCGTCGTCAGAATGGCGATGGTCATGCCGACCATGCCGAAAATATTGCCCTGGCGCGAGGTCACCGGGCTGGAGAGCCCGCGCAGCGCCAGGATGAACAGCACGCCGGAGACGAGATAGAGCAGCGCGACAAGATTGGCGTTCATGGTCGCGCTCACTTCTTCTTCGAGTACATGGCGAGCATGCGGCTGGTCACCAGGAACCCGCCGAAGATGTTCACCGCCGCCAGGACGAGGCCGACAAAGCCGAAGCCGCGCGCCCAGCCCGTGCCCTCGGCCCAAAGACCGTCAGCGCCAACCGTATCGACGCCGACCGCGAGCAGCGCGCCGACCACGATCACCGAGGAGATGGCGTTGGTGACGCTCATCAAGGGCGTGTGCAGCGCCGGGGTCACCGACCACACGACGTAATAGCCGACGAACACCGCCAGCACGAAGATGGCGAGCTGGAACACGAAGGGGTCGATCGCCCCGCCGGTCAGCGCATGCGCGGCGTTGCCGGCGAGTTCCGCATAGCTCTGCTGCGCCGCCTGGGCATAGGCCTGCGCCGCTTCCGCCGCCTGCCGCGCCACTTCCGCCGCCATCCGCGCCCCTTCGGCCGCGTTCTGCGCCATCGCCCCCTGCCCTGCCGCCTCGGCGGCGCCGGGCATGTTCTGGGCGAGTATCACGCCCCCTGCCGGATTGGCCATTTCCTCGATTCCCTTGTCTCTGTCTCTTGGCGGCGCCGCTCAGCCTGTCGGCCGGACGCCCGATCGGATCCGTGATGATGTCGTCATCCCGGAACCGCCAGTGGCGGCCTCCGGGATCGCAGGCAAAACAGGCGGGCGCCGGACGGGCGCCGGGCCGGCGGGCGTTCCCCTCCCTCTGAACCCCTCATCCCCGTCCCCGGATCAAGTCCGGGGACGGGCATGAGGAAGAAAGGGTGCCGCCCTCAGCCCACCCGGCTCACGCCGCCGACGCGCCCTCGGCCGGTGTTGCAGCGGGCTCCGCCGGACGGAAGCCGGGATGCACCACCGCCCCGTCCTTGGTCAGCAGCGTCGCCTTCACCAGCTCGTCGTCCCACTTCACCGCGAGCGCCTTCGACCCCTTGTCCACCAGCGTCTCGACAAAGGCATAGAGGTTCTTGGCGTAGAGCTGCGAGGCGGTCGCCGCCAGGCGCCCCGGCACGTTGAGATGGCCGACGATCTTGACCCCGTTCGCCGTGGTCACCACCTCGCCCGGCACGCTGCCTTCGACATTGCCGCCGCGCTCAACCGCGAGGTCGATGATGACCGAGCCCGGCTTCATCGACGCCACCATGTCGGCCGACACCAGCTTCGGTGCCGGGCGGCCGGGGATCAGCGCCGTGGTGATGACGATGTCCTGCTTGGGCGTGTGGCTGGCGACCAGCGCCGCCTGCTTGGCCTGGTATTCCGCCGACATCGCCTTGGCGTAGCCGCCGGAGGTTTCCGCCTGCTTGAACTCCTCGTCCTCGACCGCGATGAACTTCGCGCCGAGGGATTCGACCTGTTCCTTCGCCGCCGGGCGCACATCGGTGGCCGAGACCACCGCGCCGAGACGGCGGGCCGTGGCGATGGCCTGAAGGCCGGCGACGCCCGCGCCCATGATGAAGACGCGCGCCGCCGGCACGGTGCCGGCCGCCGTCATCATCATCGGGAAGGCGCGGCCGAACTCGGAGGAGGCGTCGATCACCGCGCGGTAGCCGGCGAGATTGGCCTGGGAGGACAGCACGTCCATCACCTGCGCGCGGGTGATGCGCGGCATCAGCTCCATGGCGAACAGCGACACGCCGGTGCCGGCGATCTCGGTCAGCGCGGCCTCATGGCCATGCGGGTCGGCGATGGCGATGACCAGCGCGCCCTTATTGGCGCCCGTCAGCGCGGAAGCCTCCGGCCGGCGCACCGCCAGCACAATATCGGCGCCGGCGACGGCGGCGGCATTGTCCGCCACCACGGTCGCGCCCGCGCCCTCATAGTCGGAATCGCCAATCCCCGACGCCGCCCCCGCCCCCGACGCGACAACAACCGTCGCACCAAGACCGACATAACGCTTCACCGTGTCGGCGGACGCGGCGACCCGTGGCTCCGAAGCAGAGCTCTCTTTGACAATCGCGATACGCATGGCTGGTCTCAGGAGGTGATGATCAGGGCGAGCACGAGAACGCCGAGCAGGCCGAACAGCAGCTTGGGCTTGCCGTCTTCCGAGGCGAGGCCGATGGCGCAGGCGGCGACCGAGGCGAGCGTGCCGATGGTGAAGATGCCCCAATGGCCGTTGGCGCCGCCAATGGCGAAGGCGACCATGAAGCAGGACAGGGCCAGCGTGCCGACCAGCGTCAGCTTGGTGAAGAACTGATAGGTGCCACGGTGCTCGGCATAGTCGTTACCGTCCGCCTTGGCGTATTCGGTCACTCCGTGATCGGCCATGTCGACCCCCTCCCAAAGAATAATGAGCGCGCGATGCTCCGCTTTAGCGGAAGACTCCGCCTGCGGCAACGGCGCGCGCCGGGGCAGGTCAGCGCAGGCCGGCCTCCACCAGCGCGGCGCCTTGACGCGCCGCCACGCTCTCGACCGTGAAATCGGCGATCGCTTCCTCGAACAAAGCGTGGAAATTCAGCTCCGCCTTGAGGTGCAGGAACACCCCGCCAAGGCCGATGGCGGCGCGGTCCATGAAGACGAATTCGCGCGGCACCCGCACCGGGCCCTGTTCCTTCAGCGCGCGATGCACGGTGAAGGCCTCGCGCCGGCCATATTCACCCGGCGCCACGCCATCGGCGATGGTGCGGACGCGATCGTCGAGCAGCGGGCCATAGATGAAGCGAGCCCAGATGTTGAGCACGTCGATCAGCGCGCGCGAGAGGCCGCGGAAGCCCCAGACCTCATAGGCATGGACGATGCGGGCCTCGTCCCCCGCCTGCAGGCCGCGATAGAGATCGACCACGCCGCCGACGAAGCTGGGCGGGAAGATGCGGATGCAGCCATAGTCGAGCAGGTTGATACCGGCCGGCGACGCCTTCTCCCCGCCCGCCTCCTCGAACACGGTGTAATTGCCGAGATGCGGGTCGCCATGAATGACGCCATAGCGCGAGAACGGCCCCCACCACGCCGCGAACATGGCGCGGGCGATGGCGTTGCGCTCCTCGAGCGAATGGTCGACGAAATCCAGCAGCCGCCGGCCCTCCAGCCAGTCGAGCGTGAGCAGGCGCCCGGTGGAGAGGTCGGGATGCACGCGCGGCACCCGCACCATCGGCTCCTGCGCCAGCATGGCGGCGTAGAGCCCGGCATGGGCGGCCTCGCGCTTATAGTCGAGTTCCTCGCGCACCCTTTCGCCGATTTCCTCGGCGATCTCCACCGTGTCGATCGCCGGGTCCATGCGCCTATGGATCGCCAGCAGCACGCCGAGCTGCCGGAGATCGGCCTCCACCGCCGACTGCATGTCGGGATATTGCAGCTTGACCGCCAGAGATGTGCCGTCGAGGGCGCGGGCGCGGTGCACCTGGCCGAGCGAGGCGGCGGCGGCGGGCTCCTTGTCTAAAGAGAGGAAGCGCGCCTGCCAGTCCGGGCCGAGCTCGGCCACCATGCGGCGCTTGACGAAGGCCCAGCCCATGGGTGGGGCCTGGTTCTGCAGCGTGGCGAGTTCCTTGGCGTATTCGGGCGGCAGCGCGTCGGGGATGGTCGCCATGAGCTGGGCGACCTTCATGATCGGCCCTTTCAGCCCGCCGAGCGCCGCGGCGAGCGCGGCGGCGTCGCCCTGCTTCGCGCCATTGCCGAACAGGCGGGTGCCGGCCATGCGGGCGGCGACGCCACCGACGCTGGTGCCGACGCGGGCATAGCGCAAAGCGCGGGCGGACAGGCGGTTGGCTTCGCGGTCGGGAGAATCGGTCAAGGCAGCCTCGCGGGATGGCCCATCACTTAGGCCGAACCGGACGCGCGGCAAGCGCGCCCGCCGGAGCGGGCCATCACCTCTTCGGTACGGGTCCGAGCACGCGCTGGATCAGCAGCAGGCCGAGCACAGCGAGCGGGGTGAGGAAATCGGTGTAGAAGATCGGCCCGGCATTGCCGCTGGCCATATTGCCGGTCTCCTCGATCTGGATGGCATGGCCGATGCCGGCGCCGCCGAGAAAGCCGAGCGCGACGATGCCCACCGCCGCGCGGTAGCCGGGCGAGCCGAGAAAGGCGCCGATCACCCCGGCGACGCCGATGCCGAGATTGGCCATGCCGACCTCGAACTGGAACGGGCTCGGCGCCCAGCCGATCGAGGCCGCCGCCTGCGCGGCGAAGAACACATGGCCGAGAAACGCCCACAGCCCCATCAGCCCGACCGGGAAGAGCAGGATATAGCGCAGCAGCTGGTCCACCACCACCGCGAGCGAGAACGGGTGCGGCCCGCGCCACGACATGAGCAGGGCGACGCCGATGGCGAGCGCCCAGGCGATCAACGGAACCCAGAAAACCATCGGCGCATCCCCCTGCCCGGCTGAAAACTACTCCCCGGCGGCGAGACGCTCCAGCGCCGCCGCCACCGCGTCGCGATGCGCGGTCAGTCCCTTATAGGCGAGTTGGTCGGCATCGAGGCCGAGAATCTGTTCGCGCAGCGAGGCGGCGAGGCTGCGCCCTTCCGGGTGGCGGCGGAAGGCGAGGAACGGGTCGACATGAATGCGGATGGTGAACAGCATGTCGCCGCTCTCCGGCAGGCGCCGCAGCGTCTGCCGCTCCACCCGCACGAAGGCTTCCGGCGCCAGTTGGTCGGGATCGTCGAACCAGTGGCGCGGCCGCTCCTTGGACTCGGGATGGTGCAGCTCGTCATCGGGATAGATCGACCAGTTCACCCGCCACACCGGCTGGTCGACCTTCAGATTCTCGAAAATGCGGTTCATCACCCGGGCGAGCTTGCTCTCATAGCCCGGCACCGCGCGGTGGAGTTCGTCCAGCGACTGGCCGAATTTCTCGGTGAGCGACCAGGCGGAGGGAAAGCACAGCACGGCGGCGACGAGGCGATAGCCGGCCTCGCCTTTGCGCAGCAGCACGAGATCGTCGGAGACGATCTGGCCGGCGACGGCCAGCGGGGCTTCGCGCTCATCGTCGAGATCGAAGGTTCGGCCGGTCGCCGCCACGGTGAGGTCGCGGCCCTCCAGCCGGTACTGCGCGGGAAAGCGCGCGGTGAGATGTTCCACCAGCAGGTCCAGCGTCTCGCGCTGCGCCGCGCGGGTGTCCGGCTCCTCGCACAGCACGATGTCGCGCTTGTCGCGGATCAGCGCCGCGCGCTCTGCCAGCGTGGCGGCGAGATCGGTGTCGGGCTCGATCCATTCGGCAAGGTCGAGCGGGGCGAGGCCGACGGAGAACGCCTTGCGCGACCCGTCATAGGGGGTGTGGGCGAAGGGCGCATCCTCATGCGGGACGGGCGGCGGGGCGGCGATGTTCATCGAAGCGTGCTCGGCTGGCAGGCGCGGACGGCGCCCGCGCGGCCACAGCTTAGAACCTGTGCAGGCTTTTCGTCAGCCCAACTTTTCGCCAACGGTACGAGAGGCGGAGAAAAACCACGAGGACTAGCCGATCAATTCAATCTCCGGAAAAGGTTGGTAAACAGCCTCGCGACAATGCGCTTCTATCTGGCCTGCGAAGTCAGGACCGGACAGAACCAACTGAATTTGCTCACCATTGAATGCCAGCAACGTCAATTGCTGACCAGCATAGGCACCCATCCTATTTTTAGCGTTAGCCCGAATACATACAATCCAGGCCGACCTCGGAATAGGCGTTTGTCCATCAAAAATATAATTTACATACAATGGGTTAGAAATGTAAGCATCCCGAACGCTATATGGATCGAAAAACGATGCGCGCACTTCCGTAACAGCGATTTCTCTATAACCTTGAGGTGGCGGACCCATTTCAGAAATAGATGAATTAGATGAATTTGTATTACAGCCAATCAACAATGCCGCGAGCGCCAAAGGCGCGATCTTCATGATCGGGTGTCGCATTGATGACTAACTCATCTAGAAACCTCGCAAGGTTACAATTACGCGACTCTGAGACGCGGAACGCAACTCTTAATTTTGGCAAAATCTCGAAAGGTCATTTATCCGCATGTCGGCTGGCAGGCGCGGACGGCGCCCGCGCGGCCACAGCTTAGAACCTGTGCAGGCTTTTCGTCAGCCCAACTTTTCGCCAGTGCCGTTTTCCCTCGGCGCCGCACCCTCCCAGCGCATCGGCGAGCGTCCGCTGGTGAGGTCGGACAGCAGCCGCTCCACCGTGCCGGCCTCGGCATGCGGTGCCGAGACGGCGAGCACGGCGCCGCTGCCGGTGAAGGACTGCACCGCCACCTCGACGCCCGGCAGCGCGCCGAGCCGCGCCTGCACCAGAGCCAGATCGCCGAAGCCGCATTCCGCCGTCCCCGCCACGGTTTCCACCAGCGCGACCTTGCCGGCCTCGCGCAGGCACAGCGCCGCCGTGCCGCCATAGGCGCGGATGAGCCCGCCGCTGCCCAGAAGAATGCCGCCGAACCAGCGCGTGACCACCACGGCGACGCGGTCGAGCCCCTGCCCGTCAAGCGCGGCGAGGATCGGCTTGCCAGCGGTGCCGGAGGGCTCGCCATCATCGCTGAAGCGGTAGGCCGGCCCGAGCCGCCACGCCCAGCAATTATGATTGGCGGCGGGATCGGACTGCGCGGCGATGAACGCTTTCGCCGCCGTCTCGTCCGCGATGGGGCCGGCGGTGGCGCGAAAGCGGCTCTTCTTGATCTCTTGCTGCTGCGTGGTGACGCAGGTGAGGGTGAAACGGTCGGCCATGCGCCCCCTTAGGGCATTTCACTGTTTCATGGAAACAGTGAAATGCCCTAACTCTTTCTTTTGTCGCGTTTTCTTCACGCGAACCGGTATCCACTTCGCTCGAAAACGCTCTAGAGCACGTTTTACCGCAGCAGCAGAACCGAACCGGCGGCCAGCAGCGCCAGCGCCGTCGCCCCGGCGAGCGCGAGGGCGAAACGCGGCGCGCCGAGCAGCGCGGCATAGGCCGTCTTCGCCAGCATGTTGGCCAGCACGGCGAGGCCCAGCGCCCGCGCCGCCACGGCGGCATCAAGGGTAGGCAGCATGCCGGCCACCGTTACCGTCACCGCGTCGACATCGGCGAGGCCGGAAAGGGCGGCGGCGGCATAGAGCCCGCCATCGCCCCAGATTTCGCTGGCGACCCGCGCGGCGAAGGCGACCGCCACCAGCAGCAGCGCCATCTTGAACACGGCGAGAAGATCGAACGGGTTACGCGGCTCCGGCCGCTCTGCCTCCCCTTTGCCGCGCGCGACGCCGTGGATCAGCACCAGCGCACCGGCGAACATCACCGCCGCCCCGGCCGCCAGTGGCAGCAGCAGCCGCTCGGTCAGCGTCGGCAGCAGAGCCGACACCAGCAGCGCGGTGCGCAGCAGCGACACGCCGCCCGCGCTCACCGCCCCCGCCGCCAGTGCCCGCACCCCCTCGCTCTGGCGTGAGCGGCGGGCATTGGTGATGGTGGTCGCGGTGGAGGAGATCAGCCCGCCAATGGTGCCGGCCACCAGTTCGCCGCGCGTCGCCCCGAACAGGCGCACGGCGATGTAGCCGCAGAAGGAAATGGCGGCGAGCACGATCGCCATCGCCAGGATGCGGGCCGGCGAGATGCCGCCATACGGGCCGATCGGCTCGGCCGGCACGATGGGCCGCAGCACGAAGGCGAGCGCCAGCAGGATGAGCGCCGAGCGCAGTTCCGCCCAGCGCAGCCGGCGGATCGCCCGGTGCAGGAAATCGCGGCTGGCAAGAATCACCGCCAGCACCACCCCGCCGGCCGAGGCGAGCGTGACATCGCCGAGCAGCGCCAGCGCGCCGAGCGCGAAGGTCAGCATCGCCGCCACCACCGCCGTCGCGCTGAAGCGGTTTTCCGCCACGCCCTCACGATACTGGAACAGCGCGATGACCGCAGTGAGGGTGACGAGAAAGCCGACCAGCACCAGCCCCGGCAGCGCGGCGGGCGCAAGCAGCCGCTCCAGCAGGCCGGCAAGGCCGCCCAGCATGCCGATGAGGGTGAAGGTGCGGATGCCGGCGGTGCGGGCGCCGTCATCCTCGTCGCGCTCGCGCCAGTGCCGCTCCACCCCCACCAGCGCGCCGATGGCGATCGCCAGCGCCAGGCGGCGGAAAATCTCCATCTCGTCCATGCCGGCCTCGCCTCCCGGCCCCGGGGCCGAATGCGGACTATCGGCCGGGGCCCCTGGCGCCGGCAAGCGGAGGACTACGCAGGCTCCGCGCCGTCTCGACAGGAAGAGGGATTTCCGCCATGTCCTCGGCACGACGAGGCGGGAGGCCGGCATGCGGGGACAGGGGGTGAAGAGGGGGCGGCGGCTCGCCGCTCTGGGGCTTTTCGCCCTGCTTCTCGCGGCGCCGGCCCATACCGACGCCCAAGCCGACGCCCAAGCCGGGGCTCCCGCAGGCGCTCCCGTCTGGCCGGACGACGCCGTCCACCGCCTCGCCGCGCTGGCGCTGCTGCAGACGCTGAACGCCGATCTGCTGTCCAATCCCAGCGCGACGCTGACGCTGGACCGCTGGTGTGCCACGCACCGGCTGGCGGAGCAGCCCACCATCGTCGCCGACCGCGTGCGCGGGCAGGACAAGCCGGCCGGCCCGGAGATTCGCGCTCTGCTCAAGGTCGATGCCGACGCGCGGGTGAATTACCGCCGGGTACGGCTCACCTGCGGCGACAAGGTGCTGTCGGAAGCCGATAACTGGTACCTGCCGGCGCTTCTGACCGCGGCGATGAACACGGCGCTGGAGACCACCGACACCTCTTTCGGCCGGGTGGTGAAGCCGCTCGATTTCCGCCGCACCACGCTCGGCGCGCGGCTGCTGTGGCAGCCACTGCCCGAGGGCTGGGCGATGGGTGCGCCGCTGCCGCCCGCCGGCGACGGCGCCCTCGCCCTCCCGCCCTTCGTGCTGGAACACCGCGCCGTGCTGACGCTCCCCGACGGCACGCCATTCAGCGCGCTGGTCGAGAGCTACACAAGCCAGACGCTGGCCTTTCCCGCGCCCCCGCTTGCCGCGCCGCAGCCTCAGGGCGCGCCGAGATAATCCATCTTGCCCACCGGCACGCCCTTGTGGCGCAGGATGTCGTAGGCGGTGGTGACATGGAAGAAGAAGTTCGGCAGCGCGAAGGTGAGCAGATAGCTCGTGCCGACGAAGTGCCGCTCGCCGCGCCGCGACTTCTGCACGATCGCGCGCGTCTCGCTGCCCTCGAAGCCCGCGGGATCGACGCTGGCGAGGTAATCCCGCGTGGCGGCGATGCGCTGGTGCAGTTCCTCGAACGTCGTCTCGGTGTCGGGGAAGCTCGGCGCATCGGTGCCGGTCAGCCGCGCGGCGGCGAATTTGGCGGAATCGCACGCGCTCTGCACCTGGCCGGTCAGCGCGAACATGTCCGGCGCGAGCCGTGCGGAGGCGAGTTCCGCGAGATCGAGCCCGGCGGCGGCGGCGTGTTCCTCGCCCTTGCGCAGAATCGCATCGAGATTGCCCAGCGCGCGCTGGAACACGGGAACGGAGGCGTCATACAGGGAAAGCGGCATGGAAATCTCCAGAAGGGGAGTGCGACAGGATCATCCGCGCCACATCATCGTCCGGCGATGGCACGCGCGGCGGGAACGAAAAACCCCGGCGCGGAGGACCGGCCGGGGTTGTTCGCGGGGAGCAGGGAGCAGGCGATCAGATCGCGCTGCCGACCCAGCTCAGCATCTTCGCTTTCGGCGCCGCGCCGACCTGACGCGAGGCAAGCTGGCCATCCTTGAACAGCAGCAGGGTCGGGATCGACATGATGCCGTATTTGGAGGCCGTCGCCGGATTCTCGTCGACGTTCAGCTTGACGATCTTCACCTTGTCGCCGAGCTCGTTCGCCATTTCATCGAGCACCGGGGCGACCATGCGGCAGGGACCGCACCATTCCGCCCAGAAATCGACGATCACGGGAGAAGACGAGTTCAGCACCTCGGACTCGAAATTCTGGTCCGAAACCTTTTCGACGCCCATTTGGACACCTTTCTAGAATCGTGTGATTTCCACAGAAGTTGACGGGAAGGTAGGTATCCGCCCCCCTGTGCGTCAAGGCAGCGTCACCCCAACGTGACTCTTTCCACCGCCCTCTCCAGCGTCGCGCCGTCGAGCGTGTGCACGAGAGGGCCGGCGGTGTAGACCAGCAATGCCCGCACAGGCTTGCCTGGGAATAGCTTGGCGAGAAGCCGGGCATAGAGCGCGACCTGGCGGATATGCGCCGGCGGCATGGCTGATGCGGCGCGCGGCACATGCCGGTCGGTCTTGAAGTCGGCGAGCAGCACCAGCCCCTCTGTCACGCTCAGCCGGTCGATGCGGCCGGAAACCGGGGTGCCGTCCTCCAGTTCACCGGCCAGCGGCACCTCGGCGAGGCTTCCGGGCGCGAACAGCGCGGCGAGTTCCGGCAGAGCGAGCGTCGCCAGCGCCTCGGCGAGCAGTTCCTCGCGCGCGGCCTCCGGCCAGTCGGTGCTCGACGCCAGCAGCCGCCGGCCGGGCTCCGCGCGCGCCCCGTCCGGCAGCGGCGCCAGCGCCGCCATCAGCCGGTGCAAGAGGTCGCCGCGTTCCAGCGCGCGGGCGGCATCGCCGGTGGGCGCGGGGCCAAAGACATCGGCGCCGGAGGGGCGAAGGCTCGCCGGTGCCAGCGTCTCGCGCACCGGCCGGGCCAGCGCCCGTGCCAGCGTGCGCTCACCTTCGCGCATCTCCGCTTCGTCGGGCGACGGCACGGCCGCGGACGGCGCGGCAAGCGGGCTCGCCGCACCCCGCTCGCGCCAGCGCAGCACCGTGCCGGCGAAACCGGCGGCGGGGGCCTCCACCGCCTCCGGTTCCAGCGCGCCACGCACGAGATCATACCAGCAATCAGCGGGGCGCTGGCGGGCGCCATCCGCCCCGCACAGCACCAGCGCGGTCTCGGCGCGGGTCAGCGCGACATAGAGCAGGCGGCGATATTCGTCCTGCTGCCCGTCGTCGCCACGCTGGCGGGCGGCGGCCATGGCCGGCGTGTCGCCCTTCTTGGCCGGAGCGTGCAGCGCGACGCGGCGCCCGTCGGCCAGTTCCACGCGCAGCAGCCCGGCGCTGCGGCGGGTCATCGGGCCCGACGTGGTGTCGGCGAGGAGGACATAGGGCGCCTCCAGCCCCTTGGCGCCGTGCACGGTCATCACCCGCACCTCGTCGCGCCCGGCCTCCATGTCGCGCTTGGCCTCGGCACCACCGCGCCGCAGGAAGGCCAAGAATCCCGCGAGCGAGGGCGCTTCCAGGCTTTCATAGGACCGCGCCAGCGCCAGCATCTCGTCGAGCGCGTCCGCCGCTTCCGGCCCCAGCCGGGCGAGCATGGCGGCGCGTCCGCGCTCGCGCCCGAGCACGCGGGTGTAGAAATCGAACGGCCGCAACCGCCGCGCCTCGTCGCGCAGCCGCGCCAGCCTCATCGCGGCGGCGCGCCATTTCGGGTTTTCCCCGGCGCGGGCGTTCAGCGCGTCTTCCAGCAGCCCATCGCGACCGGGCGCCAGCTTCATGAGATCATGATCATCGAAGCCGAAAAGCGGGCTCTTCAGCACGCTGGCCAGTGCCAGCTCGTCATCACGCGCCAGCAGCGCGTCGCCCAGCGCCATCAGGTCCATGACAGCGATATGCTCGGCCACCACCAGCCGGTCGGCGCCGGCCACCTCCACCCGCGCCTGTTTCAGCTCGCGGATGATCGAGGTGAACAGCCCGTCGCGCCGGCGCACGAGGATGAGGAAATCGCCGGGCCGTGCCGGGCGGGTGCCGTGGCGGCCGGTGACGGGGAAGCCTTCGCGGATGCGGGCGGCGATATGGGCGGCGATCTTCTTCGCCAGCCGCCCCTTGGGATCGTCGGCGCCGGGCGCGTCGAGCGGGCGCTGCCAGGCGTCGACATCCACCTTCTCGCTCGGCGCTTCCGGCTCCCACATCTCCACCAGCGCCGGCAGCGCGGCGTGGATCGGCGCATGCACCGGGGGCTTGGCCTCGGCGGAAAGCCCGCGATAGGAGGCCTCGCGGCCGAACACCGCGTCCACCGCTTCGAGAATGCCCGGCGCCGAGCGGAAGGAGTGCTGCAATTCCACATGCACGAAGCCTTCGCCGCCCGCCGCCTCGAATTCGCGCCGCACCGTGTCGAAGCGGCGCGGATCGGCGCCCTGGAAGGAGAAGATCGACTGCTTCTCGTCGCCGACCACGAACAGCGTGCGCGGCAGTTGGCGGTCCTCGCGCGCGCCCTCGCCGGCGAAGAACTCCGCCACCAGCGGGCGGATCACCTCCCATTGCTCCGGGCTGGTGTCCTGTGCCTCGTCCAGCAGCACATGGTCGATGCCCTGGTCGAGCTTGTAGTGCACCCAGGCCGAGGCGCCCGACGCCAGCAGCCGGCGGGCGGCATCGACCAGATCGGCGAAGTCGAGCACGCCGCGCGCCGCCTTGGCGCGCTCATAGCGCCGCGCCGCCTCGCGGCCGAGGATCAGCACCGCCCGGCTGCGCTCGAAGGCGCGGGCCGCCGCGAGTTCGCGCGCCAGCGGGGCGATGCGGTCGCGCTCGGCGAGAAGCTGGGGGTATTTCGCCCGCGCCGCCGCATTGCCGAACTGCCCGTCGGAATAAGCTTCGCCGTCCTCCTTTAGGAACACGCCGGCATAGGTGTCGGCCACCGCCTCTTCCGGCGCCAGCGCCGCCGCCCGCAGCCCCTGCCCGCGTTTGGCGCAATTGCCGCCTTCCAGCAGCAGCGCTTCCGCCAGCCCCAGCCACGCGCCGCGCGGGATCAGCGCCGCCTCGATGATCGCGCGCTCGATGTCGGCGGCGGCGATGGGCGCGTCGAGCCCGACGGCGCGGGCGAGGTCGTCCTCGCTCGCCGCCAGCGCTCGCGCGTCGGCGACCAGTTCCCTGAGCAGGTCGTTGATGCCGGCATCGGAGGTCTGCCCGACGATCAGCGCCAGCGCCTGGCCGAGGTCGCTCTCGGGGGCGCCGGCGGCGTGCAGCACCACGTCCGCCCGCACCCGGGCCAGCAGTTCCAGCCGCGCCGCTTCCTCCAACTCGCCGAAGCCGGCGGGGACGCCGGCCTCGAAGGGGAAGGCGTGCAGCAGCGCGCCGCAAAAGGCGTGGATGGTCTGGATTTTCAGCCCGCCCGGCGTTTCCAGCGCCTGCGCGAACAGCCGCCGCGCCTGCGCCCGGCGCAGAGGGCCGGGCGCGCCGCCATCGGTGCGGACGATCTCGGCGTCGAGCGCGTCGTCGTCCAGCGTGGTCCAGCGCCGCAATTCGCCGAGCACGCGGTTGGCCATGTTGGCCGCCGCCGCCTTGGTATAGGTGAGGCAGAGAATGCGCCCCGGCTTCACCCCGCGCATCAACAGGCGGATCACCCGCCGCGCCAGCACATGGGTCTTGCCGGAGCCGGCATTGGCCGAAACCCAGGCGGAAAGCAGCGGGTCGGAGGCGGAGGTCTGCAGCACGGTGGCCGCCCGCAGCGCGCCGGGGGCGAGGTCGGTCCCGCTCATTCCTCGCCCTCCCCGCCGGTGGACCATTCCTTGGCCCGCGCCAGATGGTCGTAATCGCCATAGCGCCCGCCGAACATCGGCCGCGCCAGCGAGGCATAGCCGCGCGCGGGGTTCTCGAAGGCGGCGATCAGCGTCTGCAGCCGCGCCAGCGTGTCGGCCGCGAGGCCGGCGGCGGTCGTCTCCTTGTCCACCGCGTTCACCTCCTTCACCTCGGCCGTGCCGAGCCTGACATAGGCGAGGCCGGCCGCCTCCTCGCCAGGCACGTCGGGGAAGCAGCCGGCCGCCGCCATCGCCGCTTCCAGCGGCAGTTGCGGGGAATAATGCACCGCCGTCTGCTTGGCCGTCGGCACGGCGCCGGTCTTGAAGTCGAGGATCGCCAACCCGCCGTCAGTGAGTTGCTCGATGCGGTCGGCGCGGCCGGTCAGGGTGAAGCGCCCGCCGGCGAGCGGCAGCCGCCCATATTTCTCGGCGAAGACGCGCCGTGTCCGGGTGCGGCGGGCCCGCTCCCAGCCGATGAGGCGCGGCACCAGCCGCTCGAACCGCGCCCACCACAACGCGTGCTCGGCGGGAAAGCGCTCCAGCGGCGCGAAGGCGCGCCGGCCGAAGGCGAGCAGCGCCGCCTCCGCTTCCTCGGGCAACCCCTCAGGATAAGCCTGCGCGAAGGTGCCGAGCGCGTCGTGAATGGCGCTGCCGCGCTCGCCAGCGCCCGGCGCCTCGTCCAGACCGTCGAGCGGGGAAAGGCCCAGCACGTGGCGGGCATAGATGGTGTAGGGGTCGCGCAGCCAGGTCTCAATCTCGGTGACGCTGAGTTGGCGCGGCCTCAGTTCCAGCGGCGGCGCCGGTTCCGGCCGGGCGATGCGGGCGGCGGGCGGCTCTTCCTCGATGAAGCCGGCGAGGCGGCGGAAGCGGTCGCCGCGCGCAATCGCCGCGCGCCAGCGCGCCTCCCCGCTCACCGCCGCCAGCCGCTGCAGAAAACGCGAGGGCACGGTCGGCGCCCCGCCGAGCTTGCGCGGATAGGACAGCACCAGCTCCGGCGCGCCGCAGCCCTGGGCGAAATCGTGGGCGGAAAGGCCGATGCGCCGCTCCGGCGCCTCCAGCCCCAGCGCGGCGCGCATCGGCCGGCTGAGCCACGGGTCGGCGCGCACCGCGTTCGGCCAGGTCTGTTCGACCAGCCCGGCCAGCACCACGCGGTCGACGCCGACGAGGCGGGCTTCCAGCGGCCCCAGAATGCGCAGCCGCGCGCCGGGCACCAGCGGCGGGCGCACCGGCTGGCTGGACAGCAGCAGCACCAGCGCGGCGGCGTAATCCGCCAGCGTCATATCAGGCGCATGGGCGGCGCCCTCGCCCAGCGCCTCGAAGGCACGGGCGAGCTCAGTCAGCGCCGTCGCCTCGGCGGGCGAGTCGATCTCGGGGCCTGTGGCCTCCGGCCCGTTCCACGCGGCGGCGATGGCGGCGCGGTGTGCCTCCAGCAGAGCCGCGAAGGGGTGCTCGCCCTCCCCCAGCGCCAGCAGCGGGGCAAGGGCGCCGGCGAGGCGGCCCGCCAGCGCCTCGGCCAGCGCGCGGCGCTCCTCGCCCAGCCGGGCGCGGGGGTCGCGCGGGTGGAAATCGGACGGGTTGAACCCGGCCACCGCCTCGGTCAGCCCGTCCCCACCCGGTGCCGGGCGCGGCCCGCGCAGCACCATCATTTCCAGCGCGTCGGCACCGGCGTCGAGGCTGGCGCGGTCCAGCCCGAAGCGGGCGAGCGGGTGGCGCAGCAAAGCGGAAAGCGGCAGCGGCGCCAGCGCGTCGCGGCAGGCATCCGCCACCAGCCGGGCAAAGCGCCCCGGGCCGCTCTCGGACAGTGGCTCGCCGGCGGAATCGTCGATGGCGACCTCGAAGCGCAGCAATTCCGCCGCCACACGCCGGGCGAGGTCGCGGTCGGGAGTAATCAGCGCGCCGGTGCGGCCGGGAGCCTCCAGCACCTCGCGCAGGGCGAGGGCGATGGCGAGCGCCTCCTCCCGCGCATCCTCCGCCTCGATCACGCTCACCTGCGCCAGCGCGGCGTCGAGGGCGGCGGGGTTCAGCCGCTCGGCCAGCGTCGCCCATTGCTCGGTGGAGTCGACCGGGCGCAACGCTTCCGACAGCAGCCGCTCGCGGCCGTGAGCGGCCGGCGGGGCGAGTTCGCGCACCGCCGCGCGGGTGACGCGCATATGCCGCTCAAGCAGCAAGGCGAGGCCATATTGCGGGTGGCTCGGCGCGCCCTCCTCCCGCGTCAGCGCGTCCCAGGAAGGCCCGTCGAGCGTCATGTCGAGCCCCGGCAGCACCACGGCGCCGCGCGGCAGATGCGCCACCGTCGCCAAGAGCCGGGCGGTGGCCGGCATGGAGCCGGTCGAGCCGGCGGCGATCACCGGGCCGCCCGCGGGCAGGCTCGCCAGCCGCGCCGCCTCGGCGGCGATCAGCCGGTCGCGCCGCACCGCCGCATCCACCTGACCCTGTTCCTCCAGGAAGCCCGGCCAGAAGGCGCGGGCGATCTTGAGGAAGTCGAGCGCCATGTCCCAGTAGCGGTCATGTTCGCCGGGCACCAGCGTGTCCAGCCGCTCCCACGGCACTTCCTGCGCCGCCATCTCGTCGATCAGCCGCGCCAGCTCGTCGGCGAGGGCGAATTCCGCCCCGGGCCCAGCGGCGACGGCGGTGCGCCCGTCATCGCCCGCCAGCGCCCGCCGCCACAGCCGGATCAGGCTCGCCAGCGCCAGCCGGCGGGTGGTGGTCGGCACGGCGCGCGGCGGGTCGGTGACGATCTCGGCAAAGGCCAGCGCATCCTCGTCGACATCGCCGACCGGGACGATGCGCGGCAGCAGCGTCACCCCCGCGCCCATGCGCTGGCGCAGCGCCTCGGCCATGAGGCGCCCGGCGCGGCGGGTCGGCAGATAGACGGTGGCGGTGGCAAGAAGCAGCGGATCGCCACGCGGGGCGAAGCCCTCCACCAGCACGCCGTCGAGCAGCGCGTCGGCGAGGACAGCCACAAAGGGCGCCGAGGGCGGAATGGTGAACAGCCGCGGGTCGCGGCGCGGGGCGTCCGCGCTCATCCGCGCGCTCCCTGCGGTGCGGGCACGGCGTCAGTCCTTGGAACGCGCAATGGCTTCCTCGGCCTCGGCGATGGCTTCCGGCGTGCCGACATGCATCCACACCCCTTCCATGCGCTGGCCGAACAGCCGCCCCGCCTCGGCGGCGCGGCGGAACAGCCGGCTGAGCGAGAACGCCCCTTCCGGCGCGTCGCGGAAGATCGCGGGAGAGACCACCGCCGCCCCCGCATAGACGAAGGGCACGGTCAGCCGCTCCGGGCGCGGCGTCAACCGGCCGAGCCCGTCCATAAGGAAATCCCCGCGTCCATCATAGCCGATCGAGGCCGCCGCCGAGGCGAGCAGCAGGCAGATGTCCATCTCCTGTGCATCGAAGCGGGCGGCGAGGCTGCGCAGATTGGGGCGGATGCCCTCGATCCATACCGTGTCGGCGTTCATCACGAAGAACGGCGCGTCGCCCAGCAAGGGCAGCGCCTTGCGGATGCCGCCGCCGGTTTCCAGCAATTCGCCGCGCTCGTCGGAGAGCAGGATCTCCGGGCGGGTGCGCCGGGCGAGATGGCGCTGCAGCAGGTCGGCATGGGCGTGGAGATTGACCACGGCGGTGGTTACGCCGGCGTCCGCCAGGCTGTCGAGCGCGAAGTCGATCATCGCCCGCCCGCCGACCTCGACCAGCGGCTTGGGCAGGCGATCGGTGATCGGGCGCATGCGCGTGCCGAGGCCGGCGGCGAGCACCATGGCGGTGGTGATGTCGGTCATGAACGGCCGGATTCGTTCGGCGGAGGGGATGCGGGAGATGTGGAAGCGGACGGCGTGGAAGCGGACGGCGTCGAGCCAGAAGGCGTGGCGGCGGCAGGCGCGACCCTCACCGGGAACACGGCCGGGCGCACGCCGGGCGGCAGGCGCGAGGCACCGGGCGCGGTCACATGGTCCTTGTACCAGCTCGCCAGCCCGCCGAGTTCGGGAAAGGCGAGGCAGCGCTGCAGATAGGTCCAGATGCGCGGCAGGTGCTTGAGATAGACCGGCTTGCGGTCGCGCTGGTTCAGCCGGGTGAAGATGCCGAGAATCTTGGTCGCCCGCTGCGCGCCCATCACCGCATAGGACGCGGCGAACGCCTTGGTGTCGAAGCCGGGATCGGCGGTGCGGCGCGCCTTCACATAGCGCGAAAGCAAGGCGAGTTCGAGCGCCTCGGGCACGTCAACGCGCGCATCCTGCGCCAGCGAGACGAGGTCATAGGCTGGCGGGCCCATCACCGCGTCCTGGAAATCCAGAAGGCCGATCCGCGCCAGCCCGCTGCGCTGGGGCAGCCACATCAGATTGGGCGAATGATAGTCGCGCAGCACCCAGACCGGCTTCTGCGCCAGCGAGGGCGCCAGCGCCGCCGCCCAGAGCTGGCCGAAGGAGCGGCGGGCATCGGCGGAAAGCCGGTTGCCGGAATGCGGCAGGTACCAGTCGAGCAGCAGCTCGACCTCGATCAGCAGCGCGTCGAGGTCATAGGGCGGAATCACATGGTCGAGCCCGGTGGTGACGGCGACGGTGGCGGTCAAATCCTGCCCGTGCAGCGCCGCCAGAACGTCCACAGCCAGCTCATAGCGTTCGGGCACCGGCGCCGGCGGGGTGCCCTCCAGCACGCCCTCATGGCCGAGATCCTCGATCACCAGTAGCCCGGCATCGAGATCGCCGCCATAGATGGCCGGCGCCGAGAAGCCGCGCGCCCGGAGCGCCCGCGCCATGGCGACAAAGGGCCTCACATCCTCGGCGAGATGGGCGATGGCGCTGTAGGGCTTGCCGCCGCGCACCGGCGGCCCGTCCGGCCGGCGCGGCGCGTTCATCAGCACGGCGTTGCGCTTGGCGCCGATCAGCCGCTCATAGGTGCGGGAGGAGGCGTCGCCCTGCAGGAAGCGCCGCTGCGCCGGGCCGAAGCCGACCTGGTCGATCAGCGCGCGGATCGCCTTCATGCGGTAGAGCGCGCCGGCCATGCGGCCATAGCCGAACAGCCGCACCCGGCGCATCTTCTCCGCGCCCTCGCTGGGCAGGGTGATGTGCACTTCCATCCGGTCGGGCCGCAGCACCGCGCCCTCGGCGCGCTCGGCCCATTCCACCAGCGTCACCGCGCCATCGGTCTCCTCGCTCCAGCCGAGTTCATCGAGTTCGGAGGAATCGCCGAGCCGGTAGAGATCAGCATGCACCACGCGGTGGCGCGGCAGATCATAGGTCTGCATCAGGGTGAAGGTCGGGCTCGGCACGTCGAGAGCGGGGTTGCCCGCCAGTTCGCGGATGATGGCGCGCGCCAGCGTGGTCTTGCCGGCGCCGAGATCGCCGCCGAGCGTGACGAGATCGCCCGGCCGCAGCAGCGCGGCGAGGTCCATGGCGAGACGGCCGGTGGCGGTCTCGTCCGGCAGCACCACGTCCCAATGCGCCACCGGCGAGGTGGGAACGGCGCCCGTGTTGCGGCTCTCGATCATCGCCCTACTCCGCCGCGTCCCGGCCGGCATCCGCCGCGCGCGGGAAGGTGCAGGTCACCAGCGTGCCCCCGCCCGGCGCCGCGCCGAGACTTACCGTACCGCCATGCAGCGCCACGAGCGAGCGGACGATGGACAGGCCGAGCCCGACCCCGCGATGGCGCGAGCCGGCGGTGTGGCTTTCGAAACGGTCGAACACCCGCGCGCCGATTTCCGGCGGAATGCCCGGGCCGCGGTCGCGCACGCGGAACACCACCTTGTCGTCGTGCCGCTCGGCCGACAGCGTGACGGTGGAGCCTTCGGGGGCGAAGCCGACGGCATTGGAGAGCAGGTTGTAGAGCACCTGCCGCACCCGCTTGGCATCGGCGCGGAAGGTGCCGGCGGCGGGCGGCAGCTCGATGGAGAGGCGGATATCACCCTCGGCGAGGCGGTCGCGCACCCCTTCCGCCGCCGCCTCCATCGCCGCCCGCAGATCGACCTCGGCGAGTTCCAGCGTCATCGCGCCGGCGTCGATGGTGGCGAGGTCGAGAATGTCGTTGATGATGGCGAGCAGCGCGGCGCTACTCTCGGTGATGTGGTTCACATAGGCGCGCTGCTTGGGGTTGAGCGGTCCGATGCCGGTGTCGTCCAGCAACTGGGCGAAGCCGATGATCGTCGTCAGCGGCGAGCGCAGCTCGTAGGAGACATGGCCGACAAAGGTGCTCTTGAGGTGGTCGGCCGCCACCAGCGCCTCGTTGCGCTCCACCAGCGCGCGCTCGACATGCACGCTGTCGGTGATGTCGCGCAGCGTCACCAGCGTGCCGCCATCCGGCAGCGGCTGGGTGGAACCGTCGAGCACGAGGCCGTCGCTGCGCTCCAGCCGGAATTCGGTCGGCACCCGCGCCTCGATACCGGTGACGGCGGCGCGCAGCTTCGACCACACCGCGGCGTCGGCGGTCAGCCGGCGGCAGGCCTCCGCCACCGCGTCGATATGCGGATGGGCGCCGAGCGCGGCCTTGTCGAGGTTCCACAGCCGGCGGAAGGCGGAATTGGACAGGCCGAGCCGCCCGTCGCTGCCGAACACCGCCACCGCCTCGGCCAGTGCGTCCAGCGTCTCGCTCTGGATGCGGGTCAGCGAGTTGAACCGGCTTTCCAGCGCCAGACGCTCGGTGACTTCGTCGAACAGATAGGTGACGCCGCCTTCCGGATTGGGGGCGGTGACGACGCGCAGCGTGCGCCCGCCCGGCAGGTGCCACCAATGTTCGCGCGGCTCGATGGCGCGGTAGGCGGCGTGCAGATCCTCGCGCCAGACGCGGAAATCCGCCTGTTCCGGCAGGCGCCGCGCCGCGCGCAGCCGGTCGAGCACCGCGCCGTCGGTCGGGCGGTCGTCGAGAAAGGCGGCGTCGAGCTCGAACAGGCTGGCATAGGCGGCATTGTGGAACACCAGCCGCTGATCCTTGCCGAAAATGGCCACAGCGGTGGCGAGCTGGTCCAGCGTGCGGCGATGGGCGCCGACGACATGGGCGAGTTCGGCCCGCACCGTCTCCGCCTCGGTGGCGTCGAGCGCGATGCCGGCCGCGCCGCCGCCAACCGGCACTTCCAGCACGTCGCGCACCTGCCGCGTGCCGGCGATCACGACAGGCATACGCGCCTTGAACGGCAGGCTGGCTTCATGCGCCTTCTGCGCCTTGGCCCGGCTCTGCTGGTCGAGCAGCCAGAGGTCGCGCGCCGCCGCGTCATGCGGGTCGCGCGCTTCCACCGCATGGGCATAGGCGGCATTGCTCCAGCGCAGCTTGCCGTCCTCGCCGCCGACCCAGACGGGGGCGGGCAGCGCGTCGAGCAGCGCGCGCAGCGCCGTGCTCTCGTCGTCGAGGGCGCGATAGGCGACTTCGAGCCGCGCCTGGTCGAGCCGCACGCCGGTGATGTCGCGCAGGCGCAGCACCACGGCGGAGCCGACAGGGCGGCCTTCCGCCTCGACGAAGCGGCCATCCTGCGTCGCCAGCGTGGCGGTGAGCGGGGTGCCGCGCGCCCGCAGCCGGTCCACCGCCGCCTCGATCTCGCCTGCCGCCGCCGGCGCCAGCCAGGAACCGAAGGCGAGGATGCGGGCCGGGGCGGCGACGCCGGTGAAAGCGGGGGTGTTGCCGATGATCTCCGGCTCGGCGGCGGGGTCGCGCCAGACGATGACGATCTGCGGCTCGGCCATCAGCAGCGCGCGCGCCTCGTCGATCTGCGCTTCCAGCCGGGCGATCTCGCCATAGGCTTCCGCCTCGCGCAGCAGCGACTGCCGGCGGTAGCGCAGATGCACGATGGCGGTGGTGGCGGCGAAGACGATGAGGCCGACGACAAGGGCGAGGCCGATCAGCGCGCTCGGGTCCTGCACCGCCAGCACGGCGAAGACGCCCTCGCCCGCCGGCTGGGCCAGCGCCGGGCGCCCGGAAAGGACAAGATCGGCAAGGGCAAGACTGGCGGGGGCAAGACCGGCAAGGGCGCGAGCGACAGGGCCGAGGTCGGCACCGGCCCGCGCCGTGCGCCAGCACCACGGGCGCGGCGCACGGGCGGCACGCGCCGCACGGCGCCAGCCGTCTTCCCTCCCGCCGCTGTCGGCCGGATGCGCCATCCGCGCCCGTCTCCCCCTCGCCGACTGCCGAAATCCCGCCGGCGCCCCGCGCCAGGCGGAGCACCGAATCATCGCGACTTTAGCGAAGCCGGACGGGCTCTAGAAGGGCTGGGCCCGGCATACACAGGGGGAGGCTCAAAGTCCCTCGAACAGGGCGGTAGACAGATAGCGCTCGGCGAAGGAGGGAATGATCACCACGATGGTCTTGCCCTCATTCTCCGGCCGCGCGCCCACTTCCAGCGCCGCGGCGATGGCCGCGCCGGAGGAGATGCCGACCGGGATGCCTTCCAGCCGGGCGATGGCGCGGGCGGTCTCGAACGCGGTCTGGTTGCCGACCGTCACCACCTCGTCGATGACCGAGCGGTCGAGCACGTCGGGCACGAAGCCGGCGCCGATGCCCTGGATCTTGTGCGGGCCGGGCTGGCCGCCGGACAGCACCGGGCTGTCCTCCGGCTCCACCGCCACCATGCGCAGGCCCGGCTTGCGGGGTTTGAGCACCTGGCCGAGGCCGGTGATGGTGCCGCCGGTGCCGACGCCGGAAATGACGATATCGACCGCGCCGTCGGTGTCGTTCCAGATCTCTTCCGCCGTGGTGCGCCGGTGCACCGCCGGGTTGGCCGGGTTGCGGAACTGCTGGGGAATGATGGCGTCGGGGAGTTCCTTCACCAGCTCTTCCGCCCGCGCCACCGCGCCGCGCATGCCCTGCGCCGCCGGGGTGAGCACCAGTTCGGCGCCGAGCAGCGCCAGCATCTTGCGCCGTTCCACCGACATGGACTCCGGCATGACCAGAATCAGCCGGTAGCCGCGCGCGGCGGCGACGAAGGCCAGCGCGATGCCGGTATTGCCCGAGGTCGGCTCGACCAGCACGGTGCCGGCCTTGATGACGCCCGCCTCTTCCAGCGCCTCGATCATGGAGACACCGATGCGGTCCTTGACCGAAGCGATCGGGTTGAAGAATTCGAGCTTGGCGAGGATGCGCGCCTTCACCCCCCGCTCGGCGGGCAGCCGGTTGAGCTGCACCAGCGGGGTATCGCCGATCGTCTCGGTGATGGAGGAATAGACGCGCCCGCGCCCGGGCTTGGCGGCGGTCTTGTTCGGAGCGGTGTCGGCCATGGGTGCCTCCAGCAAGCGGGCCGGCTCATGGCACGGCCCGTCATTGGCGAATTGCTTTCGCTGGCAGCGCTACCATATTCACGTTGCCAAGTCGAGAAAACAAATTTTAAACAAAATTAAATTGTGAAATCTATGCCTTCCGGCAGCCCCTTGCGCAGCGTGTTCTGCGCGGCGGCGCGGCAGAGGTCTTCCACCGTCACCCCGTCCAGCGCCGTCTCGAAGGCGCGCTCGGCCTCGGCCACCGCCGGCTGGACGATGTCGCGCACCAGCGGCGGGAAGCCTTCCAGCGCCTCCTCGGCTTCCGCCTCGACCACCCGGACCACTTCGGCCACGGTGATGCGCCGCCGCTCGCGGGCAAGTTCATAGCCCCCACGCGGACCGCGCACGCCCTTGAGCACGCCGGCATGAACGAGGGCCTGCAGCACCGGCTCCAGATGGCGCGGCGGCAATTCGTGGCGCGCGGCAAGCGCCTTGGCCGCCACCGGTGCGCCACGGGCATGCAGCGCCACGTCGACGACGGCGGCGATGGCGAGAAGGCTTTTATCGGAGAGGCGCGGCATGGCTCTTGGCTAGCGCGATATTTGCCGGCCGTCGAGCCCTGTGGAGCCAAATCCACCATCGCCGCGCGTTGTTTCGTCGAAATCCCCGGTCTCGACCAGATGAATCCGCGTCACCGGCGCCACCACCATCTGGGCGATGCGCTGGCCGCGCTCCAGCACCACCGGCTCGGTGCCGAGATTGACCAGGATCACCTTCACCTCGCCGCGATAGTCGCAATCGACGGTGCCCGGCGCGTTCAGCACCGTCAGCCCCTGTTTCAGCGCCAGCCCGGAGCGCGGGCGCACCTGCGCCTCGAAGCCTTCCGGCAAGGCGAGCGCCAGCCCGGTCGGCACCGCCGCGCGGGCGAACGGGGCGAGCGTCAGCGCCTCGCCCTCGGGCAGCGCCGCCATCAGATCGAGCCCGGCCGCGCCTGGCGTCGCATAGGCGGGAAGCGGCAGGCCCTCGCCATGGGGCAGCACGCGGACAGTGACAGAAAGGCTCACGGGGAGGTCTCCGGCTGGTCGAGCGAGGCGGCGATGCGGGCAACGAGGCGCTCGGCCACCGCGCCCTTGGAGGCGGTCGGCCAGGCTTCCACCCCGGCGGCGGTAATCAGATGCACAGCGTTGCTGTCACCGCCCATTACCCCACCGGCAATGCCGCTGCGGGCGGAGACATCATTGGCGAGGATCCAGTCGCAGCCCTTGCGGGCGCGCTTGGCCTGCGCATAGGCCACCACATTCTGCGTCTCCGCCGCGAAGCCGATCACGAGGCGCGGCCGCCCCTCGCCGCGATGGGCGATGGTGGCGAGAATGTCGGGGTTCTCGATCAGCGCCAGCGGCGGCAGGGCGCCGCCATCCTTCTTCATCTTCTCGCCCGCCTCGCTGGCCGCGCGCCAGTCGGCCACGGCGGCGGCGAAGATGGCGATATCGGCCGGAAGCGCCGCTTCCACCGCCGCCAGCATCTCGCGCGCGCTCTCGACGCGGCGGACATCGACGCCGAAGGGGTCGGGCAGGTTGACCGGCCCGCTCACCAGCGTCACCCGCGCCCCGGCCCGCGCGGCCGCGGCGGCGATGGCATGGCCCTGCTTGCCGGAGGAACGGTTGGCGATGTAGCGCACCGGGTCGATCGGCTCATGCGTCGGGCCGGAGGTCACCAGCACATGCCGGCCGGTGAGCGGGCCCTCTCCGGCCAGCAGCCGCGCGGCGGCGTCGGCGATCTCCAGCGGCTCGGCCATGCGGCCCGGCCCGTCCTCGCCGCGCTCGGCCATGGCCCCGGCATTCGGCCCGACAAAGCGCACCCCGTCGGCGGCGAGCTGCGCGGCGTTGCGGCGTGTGGCGGGGTTCGCCCACATGGCGGGGTTCATCGCCGGGGCGAGCAGGACGGGGCGGGTATTCGCCAGCAGCACGGCGGAAGCGAGGTCATCGGCAAGGCCATGCGCCATCTTCGCCATCAGATCGGCGGTGGCGGGGGCGACGAGGACGAGGTCGGCCTCGCGCGACAGGCGGATATGGCCGACATCCTGCTCCGCCTCGCGGTCGAACAGTTCGGTGAACACCGTGTCGTGGGAAAGCGCGCCGGCCGCCAGCGGGGTGATGAAATGCTGCGCGGCGGATGTCATCACCACCCGCACCGCCGCGCCGCGCTCCTTCAGCCGGCGGATCAGGTCGAGGCTCTTATAGGCGGCGATGCCGCCGCCGATGATGAGCAGGATGCGCGGTGTGGCGAGCATGGCGTTTCCCGAAGGCCCGGAGCGGGAGGTCGGGCGTTCATACAGCCAAACGCCGATTCGGCCGAAGGGCAACCGCGAACATGCTGAACGCCCGCCGCCGGCCAGGGGAACCGGCGGCGGGAGCCCGGCTTACTGCGCGAACTGGAACCGCGTCGGTGTGGGCGTGGCAAGGCTCGGCAGGAAGCTGAAATCAGACGGGGTCTTGCCGTCCACCAGCGTCGCCGCGCGGTGGCAGCCGATGCAGGAGCCCACGCCGCCGGACGCGGTCGGCTTGGTGTTGTTCTGAATATAGGTTTCCAGCGTCGCGTTGGAGAGAAGGCCGGGCACCGCGTCGATGGGATAGGGCGCCAGGAATGTTTCCAGGCCGGCGCCCCACTGGGTGCCGACCAACTGGTAATTGGCCAGCGCTGATCCGGCGAGCGCCTTCTGCCATTGGGCGTTGAGGTCGACGGTGAGGCTGTAGATCTGCCAGCAGCGCACCACCTGCGGGCCGGAATACAGCGTGCGCGCGCCCACGCTCACCGGCTGCGCATAGCCCTTGGCGTAGGGCTGGACCGGGTTCCAGACGAAGTTGGGCAGGCTGGACGAGGCTGTGGGAGGAATATTGGTCGCCGCGCTGGTGGACGGGACGAAATAGGACGCGACGGGGCTCCCCGGCGCCGCCGCGCCGCAGGAGGGCTGGTCGAAGTTCCGGCATTTGGTGGGAGCGGTGGGGTCGCAGGCCGCTTCCGCCAGAGGCGCATTGTCGACATGCTCGAAGGTGGACCAGATCCATTCGGGCCGCAGGTTCTTGTTCGTGGCGTAATCGGGATTGCGCTGGATGATGTGCATGCCGACCATGCCGACCGTCACATTGGCGCAGATCGGCTGGGCGTTGCTCACAAGGTCGGGCGCCACCGCCAGCAGCACGTTCTGCGTGATGTAGCGGCTGGCGGTGTCGTTGGGTCCGAGCACGCGCCAGGCGATCTTCAGTTCGATGGCGCCGCGCGCGCCCTGCGGGTCGGTGGAAGAGGCGGTGAAGGCGACACTGTTGCCGCCGGCGACGAAGTTCTTTTGACCCGCGACGGTCAGCAGCGTGTTGAGCGGGTTGCCGCCGGGCGCGGCGAGATAGGCGATTTCAGTGACGTTGACCCGCCGCTCATACAGCGTCCAGTTGCCGTTGATTTCGATCAGCGGCACATCGGTGGAGGCCTGGTAATAGTCGTCATTCTTCTGCGACGGATTTCCCTTGCCGTCGCTGCCGATGGAAATGACCGGCAGGCCCGACGGGTTGGCGCAGGAGGCTTGAACCGGCGCATTGCCGAATACTTGGTTCACTTTCGCCCAGGTCTGCCACACGCGCGGCCCGCTGGCGGCGAGGCCGGTGGCGGCGGGGGCGGATTCCGTATCCGCCGTCCAGTTAAGCCCGACAAAGCTCTGCCACGACATATTGTCGAACGGCGTCTGCGAATCCTTGGCGGCGTTGGTGGGCCGCCCGCCAATGATACCGTTATAGCCAACGCCGTTGCCCAGCATCGGGTCGGGGCCGATATAGGCCGGGATGATCGCACAGGGCGCGCTGGCGCCATTGGCGCAGAACTGCGCCACCGGCACATAGGGGGTCTGGCTGTAGGCGTATTGCGCGGCGGCGGTGGTGAGGCCGACCGCTCCGGCGAGGCACAGCATGGTGAGGGCACGCATGGCATAACTCCCCGCAATGGTTGCGGAAAGTATCATTACACCATTTGGTGTGTTATGGCACTTTAAAGTTGTATCAATTCAGTTTAGCAACCGAAACACCCTGGCTCAGAACAGCATCTGCGCCAGCAGCAGCGCCGCGATCGCCCACAGGCCGGCGGCGACCCAGCGATTGCCCCGCCCCTCGGCCCGGCCGATGGCCTCCGTCGTCTCGGGCGAGAGGGTCAGTCCGTCGCGGGTGGCGGCGTCGAGCTGTATGGCGATGCGCTGGCCGTGGGCGATGAGCTCCGGCAGCGTCTGCAGCGAGCGGCCGACCGCCCCGATGCCGGTCGCCATCTCCTCCATCCGCCCGGCGGGGCCGAGATTGCGCTCGATCCAGGCGCGGACGACCGGCTCGGCGGTCTTCCACATGTCGAGCTGCGGGTCGAGATTGCGGGCGACGCCCTCCACCACCACCATGGTCTTCTGCAGCAGCAGCAGTTCCGGCCGCGTCTGCATGTCGAACAGCGCGGTAACCTCGAACAGCAGCGTCAGCAGCTTGGCCATGGAAATCTGGTCGGCGCGGCGCGAATAGATCGGCTCGCCAATGGCGCGGATCGCCTGGGCGAAATCCTCCACCGAATGATGCGGCGGCACATAGCCGGCCTCGAAATGCACCTGCGCGGTGCGCAGCCAGTCGCGGGTGATGAAGCCGAACAGGATTTCCGCGAGGAAGCGCCGCTCCTTATGGCCGAGCCGGCCCATAATGCCGCAATCCACCGCCACCAGCCGGCCCTCGGCGTCGATGAACAGATTGCCGGGGTGCATATCGGCGTGGAAGAATCCGTCGCGCAGCGCGTGGCGCAGGAAGGACTGCATCACGATCTGGCCGAGACGCGGCAAATCGTGCCCGGCCGCGCGCAGCGCCTCCAGATTGTTCAGCTTGATGCCGTCCACCCATTCGGTGGTCAGCACCTCGCGACCGGTGCGGTCCCAGTCGACCGCCGGCACGCGGAAATCGGCATCTTCTTCGGTGTTCTGCGCCAGTTCGGACATGGCGGCGGCTTCCAGCCGCAGATCCATCTCCATCGACACCGAGCGCGCCAGCGTGTCGACCACCGCCACCAGTCGCAACCGCTTGCCCTCGGGCGAGGAACTCTCGCCGAGCCGCGCGGCGCGGTAGAAGGAAGAGAGGTCGATGCGGAAGCGCCGCTGCACGTCCGGGCGCAGCACCTTCACCGCGACGCGGCGGGCGGTGCCGTCGGGGTCGATCACCTCGCCCTGATGCACCTGGGCGATGGAGGCGGCGGCGAGCGGCGGGTCGAGCCTTGCATAGACCGCGCCCACCGGCCGGTCGAAGGTGCGGGCGATGGTCGCCTCCGCCACCGCCTGCGGAAAGGGCGGCATGCGGTCCTGCAGCAACTCCAGGTCGCGGGCGAGCTGCGGGCCGACTACATCCGGCCGTGTGGCGAGGAACTGGCCGAGCTTCACATAGGACGGCCCCAGCCGGGAGAGCGCGGCGCCGAGCCGGGCGGCGCTGGAGGCCGGCCCGCGCCGGGCGATCAGCGCCGCCAGCGCGAAGAGCGGCTCGGAGCCGGGCGGGCGCACGCCGGGGTCGATGCGCGAGGCGACGCCCTCGCGCGCCATCACGAAGCCGGCACGGGCGAGGCGCAGATAATCGCCGAGAGGAGTCGCCACGGCGCTAGATCCGCACGCCGGAATGCAGCGCCACGATGCCGCCGGTGAGCGGCTGCCAGGCCACCCGCTTCAGCCCCGCCTCGCGCATGAGATCGGCGAAGGCTTCCGGCGGCGGGAATTTGCGGATCGATTCGACCAGATACTGGTAGGACTCGGCGTCCCCCGTCACCAGCTTGCCCATGCCGGGAATCAGCTTGAACGAATAGGCGTCGTAAATGGCGTCGAGCCCCGGCACGTCGACGCGGGAGAATTCCAGCACGAAGCAGCGCCCGCCGGGCTTGAGCACCCGGCGCATCTCGGCAAGCGCCTTGTCCATGCGCGGCACGTTGCGGATGCCGAAGGCAATGGTGGCGGCGTCGAAGCTCTTGTCGGCGAAGGGCAGCGATTCTGCGTTGGCCTCGACGAACTCCACCCGGTCGGCGAGGCCGAGCCCCTGCGCGCGCTCCCGCCCGACGCCGAGCATGCCGCCATTGATGTCGGCGACGACGGCGCTGGTGCCCGGCCCGCCGGCCTCCACCGTCCGGAAGGACACGTCGCCGGTGCCGCCGGCGACATCGAGCAGGCGGAAGGCGCGCGCGCTCTTGGGCGGGCGCAGGCGGGAGACCAGCAGGTCCTTCCACACCCGGTGGAGGCCGAGCGACATCAGGTCGTTCATCAGGTCGTAGCGGCGCGCCACCGAGTGGAACACCTCGTCGACCATGCGCTGCTTGGCCTCCAGCGGCACGGTGCGGAAGCCGAAATGCGTATCGGCGCCGGCGCCCGCCTGCGGCGTGTCGCCAGCCACCGGCGTAGCGCCGGCCACCTGTGTGTCGCCAAGCATGGTATCGCGGCTCCCGCGTTCGATGCGATTTGCGGCCGGACCATAGCGGAGTGCCCCGGCGCCTCCAAGCCGCCGGCCGGAGCGTCAGGACGCCCCAGCCCTGCGGGCCGTGCAGGACGGCGCCGGGCGGCGGGTGCCCGGCTCAGCGCGCCCGCTCACGCCGGGCAGCGGACATAGACCATGGTGCCGTAGCGGCCGGCCACTTCCGGGTCGAGCCATTTGAGCACCAGCACCTGCCCGTCGAAGCGCACCACCTCGCGGTCCGATCGCGCGCCCGGGGGTTCATCGGCGAGGCCGATATAGATCGGCCCGCCCGCCACCTGCTTCGACACCACCTCGGAGGGCGACGAATCGTCGGCGAGATACATCATGAAGCCGCCGGTCGGGCCGATGCTGATGACATAAGGCTGGCGGCAGCCCTGGCGCGCCTGCGCCTCGGTGCGGGCGGCGTCCTCCGGCCGGTGATAGGCGGCCAGACCCCATTTGCCTTCCACCTGCTGCGCCGTGATCGGCGAGGTGAACTGCGGGCGCGGCGGCTCGATCGGCTGCGGCGCGGGCGCGGAAGCGCAGCCGGCGAGCAGGGCGGCGAGCAGGGCGGCCGAAGCCAGGCGGAGGACGGGTCGGGACAGGTTCATCGAGCACTCCGGAACGGAAGGCCAAGCGGACGGGCCGTCGCGGTTAAGCACCAGCCCGCCATTTCAGATCCATGCATCGGGCATAATGAATGGTCTTTACGCCAGAAGCCGGGCCGAACATAGTCCGCCCGCGCCCCGCCGTCGAACTCTCCCAGCCTTCCCGGCGAGAAAATGGACCGCGCCGGGCCGGAGTGACCGACGTGAGCGATTTCCTGATCCGGCCGGCGAGCGACGCGGATGGCGATGCCATCGCCGCGCTGATCGCCGCCGCCTTCGCCGAATATGAGGGCTGCGTGTTCGACCGCGCCGCCGAATTTCCTGAACTCGACGCCATTGCCAGCCATTTTTCCGCACGCGGCGGCTGTATCTGGGTGGCCGAAGGGACGCAGGGCGTCATCGGCTCGACGGCGCTGGCGCCGACGCGCGATGCCGACGCCCCGGCCGGCGGGCAGGAGATCTTCAAGGTCTATGTCGCCCGCGCCGCCCGCCGCCGTGGCATCGCCCGCGCGCTGTTCGACACCTCGCTCGCCGCGGCGCGGGCCGCCGCCGCGCCGGAAATCCGGCTGTGGACGGATACGCGCTTCACCGATGCCCACCGCTTCTATGAGCGCTGCGGGTTCATCCGCGACGGGGCGGCGCGCGAGTGCCACGACCTGTCCGCCACCTGGGAATATCTCTACCGCCTGCCGCTCGCGGCCGGCCGGGCGGGCGAAGGCTGAACCTCCATGTGGCAGGCAACCCTTCGACGCGCCGTGCTCAACGGCCCCGCTCTGGTGGCCATCGCCGCCATCGGCCTTCTCTCGATCATGGACGGCGTCATCAAATATGTCGCCGTCGCCCATGGCCCCGGCCAGATCGCGATGCTGCGCTATGCCGTCGGCGCGCTGGCGGCGGGCGCGGTGTTCCTCGCCTGCCGCACCCCCCTGCCCGGCCCTTCCCTGCTGCGCCCGCATCTGTGGCGCTCGGTGCTGGTGTCGATCACCGCCCTCACCTTCTTCTATTCGCTCTCCGTGCTGCAGCTTGCCGTGGCGCTGGCCCTGTCCTTCTCCTCGCCGCTGTTCATCGCCCTGTTCGCCGCGCTGTTCCTCGGCGAGCGGCCGGGAAAGTCGATCCTGCTCGCTCTCGCCCTCGGCTTCGCCGGCGTGCTGGTGGTGCTGTGGAACGAGCTCGACATGAGCGCGGGCGGCAGCCTCGCCAATGGGCCGGGCGTGGTCGCGGCGCTGGTGGCGGCCGTCACCTATGCGCTGGCCATGGTGACGCTGAAGAGCCGCGCCGCGCGCGACCCGATACCCACCATCGTGCTGCTGCAGAACGGCTTCGCCTGCGTGCTGGTGTCGCCGCTCGGCACCTGGCAGTGGGTGCCGGTGTCGGGCGAGGCGGTGTGGCTGTTCGTGCTGATCGGCGTGCTCGGCACAATGGGACATCTGGGCATGGCCTGGGCCTATGGAAGGGCGGATGCCAGCCAGCTCGGCGTGTTCGAATACACCTCCTTCCTGTGGGCGCTGGTGATCGGCCTGGTGGCGTTCAGCGAGATTCCCGCTCCCAGCACGCTCGCCGGCGCGGTGCTGATCGCCGGCGGCGCGCTTATCGCCTCGCGACGCAGCCATCTGCACGAGGCGGAGGTCGAGGTCGGCCCCTGACCGCGATGCGTGATCCGTCGCGCGGGGCTGGACCGCGCGCCGCAAGACGGTAGGTTAGGCCGCGACACGCCCCCCTCCTCGGTTCACCCGGAGTTCTGCGATGCGCCCCCTCACGGCAGCGCCGTTCCTGTCGGCGCCCCTTCCGCGCCGCGCGGCCCTTGGCGCGGCGACCCGCGCGGCCCTGTTCGCCCTCGCCGCCCTCGCTGTGCTGCCGGCGCTGCCGGCCGGCGCGGCGGAGCCGATCCGCATCGGCGAGCTCAACAGCTACAAGGCGCAGGCCGCCTTTCTCGACCCCTATCGCAAGGGCATGGAACTGGCGCTGAAGCAGGTCAACGACGCCGGCGGCGTGCTCGGGCGCCCGCTCGAACTGATCTCGCGCGACGATGGCGGCAATCCCGGCGACGCGGTGCGCGTCGCCACCGAACTGCTCACCCGCGACCGGGTGGACCTCATCACCGGCACCTTCCTCTCCCATGTCGGGCTGGCGGTGGCGGAACTCGCCAAGCGGCGCAAGGTGTTCTTCCTCGCCGCCGAGCCGCTGACCGACAAGCTGACCTGGGCGGACGGCAACCGCTACACCTTCCGCCTGCGCCCCTCCACCTATATGCAGGTGGCGATGCTGATGCCGGAGGCGGTGAAGGCCAACCGCAAGCGCTGGGCGATCGTCTACCCCAATTACGAATATGGCCAGTCCGCCGCGCAGACCTTCAAGACCCTGCTCACGGCGGCGCAGCCGGATGTGGAATTCGTCGCCGAACAGGCGACCCCGCTGGGCAAGATCGACGCCGGCCCGGTGGCGCAGGCGATCGCCGACGCCAAGCCCGACGCGGTGTTCAACGTGCTGTTCGCCGCCGACCTCGCCCGCTTCGTGCGCGAGGCCAATGCCCGCAAGGCACTGGACGGCACCTTCGTCGTCAGCCTGCTCTCCGGCGAGCCGGAATATCTCGACCCGCTGAAGGACGAGGCGCCGACCGGCTGGGTGGTCACAGGCTATCCCTGGTACGCGATCACCATCCCCGAGCATCAGGCGTTTCTCGACGCCTACCGCGCCGCCTATAATGACTATCCCCGGCTCGGCTCCATCGTCGGCTATGCCACCATCAAGTCGCTCGCCGCCGGCATCGCCAGGGCCGGCAGCACCGATGCCGAGAAGCTGGTGGATGCTTTCGAGGGGCTGGAAGTGGACGGGCCGTTCGGCCCCTTCACCTACCGCGCCAGCGACCACCAGGCGACGATGGGCGCCTTTGTCGGCACGCTGGCGGTGAAGGACGGGCGCGGGGTGATGATCGATCCCGTCTATGTCGACGGCGTCCGCGTGCTGCCCTCGGATGACGAGGTTACGAAGCTGCGCCCGGCGGCGAACTAGCGCGGCGGCGGGCGGTTGGCGGGGATGAGCGTCGAGGCGCTGGCGTTCCAGGCGATCAACGGCTTCGCCTCGGCCTCCGGCCTGTTCCTCGTCGCGGCGGGACTGTCGATCATTTTCGGCGTCACCCGCATCGTCAACATGGCGCATGGCTCCTTCTACATGCTGGGGCTGTACCTCGCGGTGACGCTGGCGCCGTGGCTGGGCGAGGCGTTTGGGGGGATGCTGGGCTATTGGGGCGCGGTGCTGGGCGCGGCGCTGATCACCGCCGCGCTCGGCGCGGTGGTGGAGGTGCTGCTGCTGCGGCGCCTCTATGCCGCGCCGGAACTCTACCAGTTGCTCGCCACCTTCGCCCTGCTGCTGATTCTGAGCGACGCCACCCTCGCTTTGTGGGGGCCGGAGGACATTCTCGGGCCGCGCGCGCCGGGACTGTCGGGCTCGGTGGAATTCCTCGGGCGGCATCTGCCCGATTACGACATTTTTCTCGCTCTCATCGGCCCGATCGTCCTCATCGTCCTCCACATCGTCCTCACCGGCACCCGCTTCGGCCGGCTGGTGCGGGCGGCGACGCAGGACCGCGAGATGGTCGCCGCGCTCGGCATCAACGAGGCGGTGCTGTTCACCGCCGTCTTCGCGCTCGGCACCGGCATTGCCGGCTTCGGCGGTGCGCTGCAAATGGCGCGCGAGCCGGCAAATCTCGCGCTCGACCTCTCCGTTCTCGGCGACGCCTTCGTCGTGGTGGTGGTGGGCGGCATGGGCTCGATCCGCGGTGCCTATGTCGCGGCGCTGCTGGTGGCGGAGGTGAAGGCGCTGTGCACCGCGCTAGGGATTGTGGAGGTGGCGGGCTTCACCTTCAATATGTCGCGGCTGACTCTGGTGGCGGAGTTTCTCGTCATGGCGGTGGTGCTGGTGGTCCGCCCGCACGGGCTGTTCGGCCGGCCGCTCGCCCCCGCCGCCCGGCGCGGCGAAGCCGAGGCGCCGCTGCGCCCGCTCGGCCCGCAGGGTCGGCTCATCGTGCTGGCGGTGCTGGCGTTTTTCGCCGGCATTCCCCTGCTCGGTACCTTCGCCAGCTACGCCCCGGTGCTGGCGCTGGACATGCTGATCGCGGCGCTGTTCGCCGCCTCACTGCACCTGCTGATGGGCCCGGGCGGCCTCGCCTCCTTCGGCCACGCCGCCTATTTCGGCCTCGGCGCCTACGGCACCGCCTATGCCGCGACCGTGCTCGGCCTGCCGACGCCGCTCGCCTTAGCCGTTGGAATCCTTACCGCTTCTTCCGGTGCCGGCCTGTTCGGCTGGTTCTGCGTGCGGCTGGAAGCGGTGTCCTTCGCCATGCTGACCCTGGCCTTCGCGCAGATCGTGTGGTCGATCGCGCATCAGTGGGAAGAGGTGACGGGCGGCTCCAACGGGCTGTTCGGCGTCTGGCCGGACCCGCCCTTCGACAGCGCGAACGGGCTCTATCTCGCCGCGCTGGCGGTCGCCGTGCTCGGGCTGTTCCTGCTCCGGCGCGTGGTGTTCGCCCCCTTCGGCCTCGCCCTGCGGGCATCGCGGGACTCCCGCCTGCGGGCGGAAGCCTCAGGAATCGCGGTGGAAAAGGTGCGCTGGCTCGCCTTCGCCCTGGCCGGCACGCTGTGCGGCGCGGCGGGTGGGCTGTTCGCCTTCGCCAAGGGCTCGATCTCGCCGGAGGCGATCTCGGTCGGGCGCTCCATTGACGGGCTGGTGATGGTGCTGCTCGGCGGCGTCCACAGCCTGATGGGCCCGCTGCTCGGCGCCGGCGGCCTGACGCTTTTGCAGGACATGGTGATGCGCGAGAGCCCTTACTGGCGTGGCCTGCTGGGCCTGCTGATCCTCGCCCTCGTCCTGCTGTTCCCCTCCGGCATCGCCGGCGGGCTGCGCCGCAGGAGTGTGCGATGAATCCCGCCGCGCCCGTGCTGGAAGTTTCAGCTCTGACAAAGCGTTACGGCGGCGTACAGGCGCTGGATGGGGTGAGCTTTTCCATCGCGCCGGGCGAGCTTCTGGCGCTGATCGGCCCGAACGGGGCCGGCAAATCCACCTGCTTCAACATCGTCAACGGCCAGTTGCGGCCGGATTCCGGCGCGGTGCGCCTCGGCGGACGCGCCATTACCGGGCTTCCCCCGCGCCGCATCGCCCGGCTGGGCGTCGGCCGCACCTTCCAGGTCGCCAGCGTCTTCGCCTCGATGACCGCGCGGGAAAATGTGCAGATGGCGCTGATCGCCGCGCGCGGGCAGGTGTTCCGCCTCTGGCGGTCGGCGCAGGGGCAGGCGCGCGAGGCGGCGCAGGCCCTGCTGGAGCAGACCGGCATGGCGGCTTTGGCGGAGCGGCCCGCCGCCGCCCTCGCCTATGGCGATGTGAAGCGGCTCGAACTCGCCATGGCGCTCGCCGGCGAACCCCGCCTGCTGCTGATGGACGAGCCCACCGCCGGCATGGCGGGCGAGGAACGCCAGGCGATGATCGCACTGGTGCGTCGGCTCACGCGCGCACGCGGCCTCGCCGTCCTGTTCACCGAGCACGCCATGGATGTGGTGTTCGGCCATGCCGACCGTGTGGTGGTGCTGGCGCGCGGCCGGCTCATCGCCGATGGCAGCGTGGAGGCGGTGCAGAACGACCCCGCGGTGCGCGAGGTCTATCTCGGCGACACCACCTTCCTCACCCGGGACGACCGATGAACACCCTGGCGCCGCTGCTCGATGTGGACGGTCTCGACGCCTGGTATGGCGAGGCGCGGATCCTGTTCGGCCTTTCCTTCCACATCGCCCCCGGCGAAGCCGTCGCCCTGGTCGGGCGCAACGGAGCGGGCAAATCGACGACGATGAAGGCGATTCTCGGTCTTGTGCGGCGGCGGGCGCGCCGGCTGCGCTTTGGCGGAACCGACCTTTCCGCATTGCCGACCCACGCCATTGCCCGCCTCGGCATCGGCTATGTGCCGGAGGATCGCCGCATCTTTACCGAGCTGACCGTGCGGGAGAATCTCGATCTCGGCCGCCGTCCGCCGCCGCCCGGCGCCCGCCGTGCGGCGTGGTCGGAGGAGGCGGTGTTCGAGCTGTTTCCCCAGCTCGGCGCGATGCGCGAGCGGCAGGGCGGGCAGATGTCCGGCGGCGAGCAGCAAATGCTGGCGGTGGCGCGCGCGCTGGTCGGCAATCCGGCGCTGCTGCTGCTCGACGAGCCCTCCGAAGGTGTGGCGCCGATCGTGGTCGAGCAGATGAGCCGGGCGCTGGCACGGCTGAAGGCGGCCGGGCTATCGCTGCTGATCTGTGAGGAGAGTTCGCATTTGTGCGCGGCGATCTGCGACCGGGTGCTGCGCATCGAGCAGGGCGAGATGCGGGCGCCGGCGCAAGCGTGATGACCAGCGCGGCGAACACATACTGAGCGCCGCCACCGCAGCGTCTCGTTCAAAAAATGGCATTTGCGCTTCGGCGCGCCTGTGCTCTGATACGCCGATGGTATCAGAAGGGGTTACAGCGATGACAAGGGGCGGTCCGGAACGGCCGGACGGCGCCAGGGACGGCGAGCCCTATCGCGTCGACGCCCAGGTCGGTTTCCTGATGCGCGTCGCCTGCCAGCGCCATGCCTCCCTCTTCGCCGCCCGGATGATCGAAGGGCTGACACCGCCGCAATTCGCCACGCTGGCCAAGCTGCGCGAGATCGGCCCCTGCTCGCAGAACCATCTGGGGCGGATGATCCATCTCGACGCCGCCACCATCAAGGGCGTGGTCGACCGGCTCGCGGCCCGCGCCTTGCTGGTCATCACCGATGATCCGCGCGACCGGCGCCGGCGCACGGTCGACCTCTCGGCCTCCGGCCGGGAGGTGGCTGACGCGGCGATCCGCGTCGCCGGTGAGATCACCGACGCCACCCTCGAACCCCTCACCCCGGGCGAGCGGACCGAGGTGGTGCGGCTGCTGCACAAGCTCGGCTGAGGCGGCGTCCGCCACCCGTTGGCGCCAGGGGAAGGCACGGGATGCCGGCGGGAGAGATCAGCCCCGGTGCGCCTCATGCCGGCAGGATTCGGAGCGGAACCACGCCCGGCGTCCGGTCTCGTCGATCCAGTTCTCGATCAGTCGGCTCACATCGCCCCGCCCGTCGCACAAGGCGTCAGCGGCCAGTGCCTCGACCGCCACCCAGCGGTTCCAGTCAGCGGCGAGGCTCCAGCCGGGTCGGCCGACATAGGCCAGCGGCAGCCGGTAATGCAGCACGGCCCGCGGCGTGACCTTGCCGCGAATCCGCGCGCGGACCTCGTCGGGAAAGAGATGCAGGAACAGCGGCAGCAGGTCGAGCGACCGCTTGCGTGTGGGATTGGCCGCGACATAGTCGGCGCAGAGCATGGCGAGGTCCGGCCGGTAGTCCGCCGACAGCACACGCCGGACATAGGCCGGCGGATAGGCCGGCGGCGCGTGAAAGCGCAGCAGCGGGCCGGTAAGCGTCGCCCGCCTCAACGCCGGTTCGAGCAGAAGATAGGCCCGCAGCAGGCGCAGTAGCGTCCGTGCATCGGTGGCCGCCGGCCCGATATTGAAATGCAGGCCGAGCGAATCGGTCGCGATCGCCCCCTCGCCCCCCGCCCCCGCCGCGCGCAGCGCCTGCGTCACGGCGTCGAGCTCGTGCAGCCGTTCCGGCGGCAAAGGGTCGGTGATGAGTTCGCGCGGCACCAAGGGGCGCGCCAGCCTCCCCAGCCAGCCGGCCAGGGAGCCGAGCCGCCGTCCTGGGCCGGCGCGCTTCGGGTGCACATGGCGCATGTCCAGCTCGATGCCGATGGTACCGAGGCGGGAGCCGACGAGCCGGAAGGCGTGAGGGTCTTCTTCCTCGACACTGCCGCCAAGGACGGCGCTGAGGCACCGCGCCGCCTCCCGCTCCGCCAGGCGCGTGAACTCGATCTCCACCCCGACCCGCCGGGAACGGCCGTGGTCGGTCGATGGCGTCGGCAGGGGGTCGAACGGCGGAGCGGGCACGCTCACCCGCGGCACCAATGGGGCTGGCTCATGCGCGGCATATGGGGAAGCCGCGCGTCTTGTCCAGAAGCGGCGGTCCGCTCCCGTGAGACAGGTCAGCCTCACGCAAGACAGCGGCAGGAAGTTCGCGTCACGGTCAGGTGAACGCTCCGTGAGAAGTGTGCCCCCCCGGCCGGCTCTTAACCTGGGCTCCGCAGATCTCCTCCAACCGTGTCCGGATCGCGCCCCGCCACTCCCTGCCACGGCAGGCGCCGGTGCATGCGCGACCGCCGCATCACCTGGCCGCCGCCCGGAGACCTGGAATGAACATGAAGAATTTAGCGATCCGTACCAAGATCATGCTGGCATTCGGGCTTGTCCTCATCGCCAGCCTCGTCACCGGCGGCGTCATTTTGCAGGCGCAGTCCGCTGTCCGGCAAAACGTGGACTGGACGGTCCACACCTACGATGTCCTGGAGCACATCGACGGCATGATGGCCGCCATGGTCGATCAGGAAACCGGCCTGCGCGGCTATCTCATCACCGGCAACGAGGCCAATCTGGCGCCGCTCCGGGCAGGAGAGGCGGCCTTTGTTGCGGACTGGACCGAGGCGAAGTCGCTCACCAGCGACAATCCCACTCAGCAGGAGCGGCTTGAGGCCGTTCGCCAGCAGGTCGAGGCTTGGAAGCGCGACGTGGCCACTTTTGCCATCAACCTCATGAAGTCAGGTTCTGCAGAAGGCGCCCGCGAGGTCGAATACGCCGGCAAGGGCAAGGTCTATTTCGACAAGATCCGCAGCCTTGTTGCCGAACTCCGGGAAGCCGAGGCTTCACTGCTCACCGTGCGGCGGAACGACATGGAAGCGGCCGAGGGGATGATCCTGTTCGCTGTCGCCCTGTCAGTCGCGGTGATTCTGCTGATCGGCGTCGGTGCGGCCTTCATACTGAACAAGATGATCGCCGTGCCGATCCGCGCCACCGTGTCGGCCATGGAGCAGATCCGGGGCGGCGATTTCGCCACCGCCGTGGACTACACCGAACGCAAGGACGAGATCGGCGCCATCAGCAACGCGCTTCTGGCTTTCCGCGACGGCCTTCAGGAAGCCGAACATGCCCGCCAGGCGGCGGCCGCGCGTGCCGAGAGCGAGCGTCAGGCGATGGCCCGGCGCGACCAGCTCGCCCAGAGCTTCGTCGCCAAAATGGAGAGCATCGTCAATCAGGTCGCCTCATCCTCCAGCGAGGTGTCGGTGGCGGCTCACAACCTATCCGACACAGCGGAGGAAACCTCGCGCCAGGCGGTCGCCGTCACCAATGCGGCGGCGGAAGCTTCCACCAATGTGCAGACGGTGGCCAGCGCCACCGAGGAAATGAGTTCCTCCATCAGCGAGATCGGCTCGCAGGTGACACAGGCCGCCGCCTTTGCCGCCTCCGGCTCGGATGAAGTGACCCGCGCCGCCGGTGAAATCCGCGAGCTGTCCGAAGCGGCGACCAAGATCGGCGAAGTGGTCAACCTCATCACTGACATCGCCGCCCAGACCAATCTCCTCGCGCTCAACGCCACCATCGAGGCGGCGCGGGCGGGCGAGGCGGGACGCGGCTTCGCGGTGGTGGCACAGGAGGTGAAGCAGCTCGCCGAGCAGACCGCCCGGGCGACGCAGGAAATCGGCCTGAAAGTGCAGGGAATCCAGCAGTCCACCAGCCGCACCGTCGGTTCGATCGAGAAGATCGTCGGGACCATCACCCAGATCCGCGATGTCACCACCGCGATCGCCTCGGCGGTGGAAGAGCAGGCTGCCGCCACGCGGGAGATCGCCAGCAACACCCATATGGCGGCGAGCGGCACCGGCGCGGTGAACGACAATATGGCGGGTGTCGGCCGCGCGGCGGAAATGACCGGCGCCGCCTCGACCCAGCTCTCCTCGCTGTCGAATTCGCTGTCCTCGCGGGCCGGCGACCTGCAGCGCGAAGTGGCCGAGTTCGTGCAGAATCTGCGCGCGGGCTGATCCACTCCCCGGCGAGGTCGCGGCGCGACGGCGCGGCCTCATGCACCCGGGCGACGGGAAGGCCAGATCGACAACGCCCGCCTTCGAGCCGAAGGCGGGCGTTGTCATGCGGTCGGCTGGCGAGGATGGCGAGCGGCGTTTCGCAGCGCCGCGCCGAAGCGGCACCGGCCGGGAAGGCTGGCGCTGCCGCATCAGGGGAGCGGCACCTTTGTGGCCGGGCAGGAATGTCGTTCTGTTGGGCCCTGGTGTGCCCATGTTCCAAGACATTGAAATGTCTCGGATCCGCGTGGTCGGAGTGGCAGGATTTGAACCTGCGACCCCCTCGTCCCGAACGAGGTGCGCTACCAGGCTGCGCTACACTCCGCCGCGGCGCGCAGCCTCTAGCATGTGAATGAGCCGGCCGGCAAGGGGCCCGCCGCCACTTGTCGAGGGATCGGTGGATAAGCCGGCTGTGGCCTGCCCGAGCGTCGAGGTTGAAAGCGGCGGCAAGCTGTGGCTATCTCCGCGCCCACGGAACGCGCCCGGCAGGGCGCGACGATTGGGGCGTCGCCAAGCGGTAAGGCAGGGGATTTTGATTCCCCCATGCGGAGGTTCGAATCCTCCCGCCCCAGCCAATCTCGTTATCTCGTTGAGGTCAGGCGCGGTTGGCGAGCGATGCGCCGCCACCGCACGTCCGTGAGGCGTGCCGCGCCGACAGGTCTTTTCCGGAGCAATGATGACAGCACAGCCGCGGCTTTATGTGATGGGGGCGTCATGCTCCGGCGTTTCCACCCTCGGGAACATCGTAGCCGGGAGGCTCGGCCTGCCGCATCTCGATGTGGACGCCTTCTACTGGATGCCGAGCGATCCGCCCTACAGCCAGAAGCGCCCGCCGGAGGACCGCGTCCGCCTGATCGCGCAGAAGCAGGCCGAGGCGGAGGGCTGGGTGCTCACCGGGTCGTTCATCGGCTGGGGCGACGCACTGATTCGCGGCGTCGACCTGATCGTGTTTCTCGTCACGCCAACGCCCATTCGGCTGCAGCGGCTGGACGCGCGGGAGGTGGAACGGCACGGCGCGCGCATCCGGCCCGGCGGCGACATGCACGACGCGCATCTCGCCTTTCGGCAATGGGCCTCGCGCTATGACGATCCCACCTTCGAGGGACGAAACCTCGCCCAGCATGAGCGCTGGCTGGAGCAGCAATCCGCCCCCGTGCTGCGTCTGCAGGGCGAGCGCCCAACCGAGGAACTGGCGCGCGCCGTCATTGACGCGCTGGCCCGCCTCGACGCCGGCTCATTTCACGGTTTCAAGGACACAGTGAAATGACCTCATTCTTTGTTTTGGCGTGCTTCCTTCAGGCTACGGCATCCACTTCGCTCGAAAACGCTAAGGAACCGCCGCGCCTTGCGGATCGCCGCTGATCGAGACAGTCGCGGTTAAGCCGGCCGCGAGGGTGATGCCGGGCGGCACCGGGTCGAGAGCGATCCGCACGGGAACGCGCTGGGCAAGCCGAACCCAGGTGAAGACCGGATTGACCGTGGCGAGACCGGAACCGTCGGGCTGCGCGTTGGCAATGGCGATCCCACGCCCGATGCCGGAGACCTTGCCGGTCAGCGTGCCGGGATAGGCCATCAGCGCCACCCGTGCGGTCGCTCCCGGGCGAATGCCGCTCAGCACCGATTCCTCGAAATAGGCGTCGACCCAGAAGCTGTCGGCGTCCACCACGGACAAGGCCCGCTGGCCGCTGGTGGCGTAATCCCCGGGCTGGGCGAGGAGATTGGTGACATAGCCATTCACCGGCGAGACGATGCGGGTGCGGCTGAGGTCCAGTCGTGCCTTATCGCGCACGGCGAGCGCCTGCTGATAGGCGGCGGCCGCCATCTCGGCCCCTGCGGCAAAGCTCTGCTGCTCCTCCTTGGAGACCGCCAGCGTATCGAGATCAGCGCGACGCCGGGCTTCCGCCTGCTTGTTGTCGAGGTCGGCCTTGGCCCGCGCCACGGCGGCTTCGGCGTTGGCGAGGGCGATCTGGTAGTCATCCGGTTCGATGAGAGCGAGCGTGTCGCCCTTATGCACGAACTGGTCGTCCTTGACCGGCAGGTCGACGATGCGGCCGGACACTTGCGGCGCGATGGTGACGACATAGGCGCGCACCGTGCCGTCGCGGGTCCAGGGTGTTTGCATATAGGCCTGCCAGCCCCACCAGCCCAACAGAAGGGCGGCGCCCAGCGCGCACAGGGTGAGCAGCATGGGCGTGACAGCATAAGTGGTCGACGGCCGCTCATCGGCCGGAGAAAGAGCGGTCATTGGCGCGGCCCCAGCAGCAGCACGAGGAGGGACAGGAGGATGATGTAGAGCGAGAGATTGAACAGGCCGGGATGCCAGACCCGGCGCGTCAGGCTGACATGATGGGCGATGCGGCTCAGGGGAAAGGTCGCCAGCCAGGCCGCCAGCATCATCACCGCGAAGGGGGCGACATAGACCCCGAAAATGTCGAATTCCCTATACATGATCTCTCGCTTTCCTAGCTGAAGGACGACAGGAACAGCGCTCGCGCGTCGAACCGCGCGCTGAGCAGCCCGGCATGCAGATCGACGGCGTCGCGCAGCACATCCACCGCGGCACGAATTTTCACGGTGCGAAAGGGCGAGTCTTCCGGCAGGCCCGCCGGGCCGGCGTCGCCCATATTCTGTATATCTTCCAATGCATTACGGACAACATCGAGTCGACCACCGGCCAGCGCGTCGAGGGCGCGCCGCAAGGCGGGAGCAGCAACCGGGCAATCGGGCAGCGCCTTGAGTTGAAGCACCGCCTGTCCCATTGCGAGCAGGCCCGTCAGGCTACCGGCCTGTTCGGGCGCCGCCTGCGGCGGCAGCGCCTCGGCGCGTCGCGTCAGCCGCGCGGTCCAGCGGGCGGCGTCGCCCGGGCCCTCGTCCCGTGCCAGCCGGCGCAGATCCCGCACCGACAGGGCGACGAGGCGGCGGGCGCGGTGTTGCGGGTCGATGGTCGGCATGACGACAAAGAACAGCACACCGATGACCGTGCCGGAGACGATCGCCAGAGCGAGATTGAAATAGGCGGCCGCGTCGTAGCTGATCGGATTTCCCACCCCCAGCAGCGGCAATGAGGCGATGGACATGCCGAGAAAGGCGACATTATGCCAGGTGCCCGCCTGCATCATGCCGAGGCAGACGAACAGAGGCGCGAGCACCGCCAAAAGGCCGGCAAAGGTCGAAAGCCCTGGAAGTACAGCGAAATAAAGCACGCCGCCCAGCACCACCATGGCGGCGGCACCGATCGCGTAGTCCTTTGCGAACGCGCGCGCCTGATCGCCGAACGAGCCGAACACCAGCGTGCCGACGGTGGCGAAGACGATGGCGAAGGCGCCGTTCGGCCAGGCGGACTCCACCCAGAAGACGCTGGTGACGAGAACCGCGAGGAAAACCCGGGCACCGTTCAGCAGCGCCGGCAGCAGATCGGCGGTCACGAAGGGCCGGCGCGGCGCCGCACGGCGCGGACTTTCGAGTTCGATGAGGAGGACGATCGTATCGGTGAGGCCGATGAGACCGGCGACCACCTCCCGCGCCGCGTCCACCGCGATGCGGCTCGCCGGGTCGGCGGCGGGCAGCGCGTGAAGCGCGCCGGCGACCTCTTCCGCCGTGCGGCGCCACTGCCGCGGGGCTCGTTCGAGCCGGGCGGGATCGACCCGGCGAAGCAGCGGCACTAGTTGCTCGCGGATCGGCGCCAAATCCTCCGGGTGCAGCGCCAGATGCGCGGCGGCATTGCGCCAGCCGACCAGCGCGCCGACCAGCCCGTCCATCATCCGCTGAAGATTTCCCGCGCGCGAGCGCAGATAGGAGGACTCGCCGACCGCGGCGTCGATCTGCGCCTGCAGCGGGCCGAGGCTCTGGGCGACGGCGCGCCGCGCCGCCGCGTGCTCGGGCGTCTCGCCGGGCTGTTCCAGCGTCGCGAGGAAGCCGGCCGCGACCTGTCCGGCGGTGTGCCGCAGCGTGCCGGCAAGCTGCTTGCGCGCCGCTCCGAAATCGGTGAGCACCATGACCAGGCCGGCCGAGGCGATGCCGATGCAGATCTCGCCGACGCGGATCACCGCGAGAAAGAAGGCCCCGCCCGGATCCGCCAGACTGTCGGCGAAGATGATCACCGCCGTGATGCCGGCCAGCGACGCCGCATAGGCCGCGAAGTTGCGCAGCAGCACCACGGCGACGCCGCACAGCCCGCACCACAGGGCGAGAGAGAACAACAGCGCATCGCGCTGCTGCGGAAACAGGGCGAGCAGCGCCACCATCGCCACCCCGCCAATGATCGTGCCGATGGCGCGAAAGCGCCCCTTCTGCAGCGAGGCGCCGAGATTGGGCTGGCAGACGATCGCGGCGGTCGTCGCCGCCCAGAAGGCATTCTGCAGTTCGAGATAATAGGTGATGTACAGCGCGAGGCACACCGAGGCGGCGAGGCGAAGCCCGAACAACAGGCGCGGCCGGAGAACGGTGAGAAGCGCCGCCGCCTTCCCCCGGCTTGACGCCGGGCCGCGACCTGTCGCCAATGATGCGTGAGCTTCGCTCATCGTGTAGCCCGCCGGGTTGAGGACGTTCCCAGCATAGGCCGTGCGGCACCGGCGAAAATCATACGGCCGTTCCGCCGTCTAGCCCTTTGGTATGCCGGAGCCCGATCCGATCCGTTTGAGAAAACCTGATCGGTAAAACCGTCTCCGGCGCCCGCGCCGACACGGCGCGGCCGGGCGCATGCGAAAAGCGGCGATGCCCGTAAAGGCACCGCCGCTCTCCGGTCACGTCACCAGCCGTGAGGCTCAGGCTTTGATGAAAGCAAGCAGGTCCGGATTGATCACATCGGCATGGGTGGTCAGCATGCCGTGCGGGAAGCCCGGATAGGTCTTCAGCGTGCCGTTCTGCACCAGCTTCACCGAGAGATGGGCGGAATTGGCGATCGGCACGATCTGGTCGTCCTCGCCATGCATCACCAGCACCGGCACGGAGATCGCCTTGAGGTCTTCCGTCTGATCAGTCTCGGAGAAGGCCTTGATGCCTTCATAATGCGCCTTGGCGCTGCCCATCATGCCCTGGCGCCACCAATTATTGATCGCGCCCTGCGAGACCTGCGCGCCCTCACGATTGAAGCCATAGAACGGGCCGGAAGCGACATCGAGGAAGAACTGCGCACGGTTGGCGGCAAGCGCGGCGCGGAAGCCATCGAACACCTCGATCGGCAGGCCGCCGGGATAAGCTTCGGTCTTGGCCATGATCGGGGGAACGGCGGAGACCAGGACCGCCTTGGCGACGCGGCCCTGCGGTTCGCCGAACCGGGCGACATAGCGCGCCACCTGGCCGCCGCCGGTGGAATGGCCGATATGCACCGCGTTCTTCAGGTCGAGATGCTCCACCACGGCCGACACGTCGGCGGCGTAATGGTCCATGTCATGGCCCTCGCTCACCTGCGCCGAGCGACCATGGCCGCGGCGGTCGCTGGCGACGACGCGGAAGCCCTGGCCGAGGAAATACAGCATCTGCGCGTCCCAATCGTCCGAGGACAGCGGCCAGCCGTGATGGAAGACGATGGGCTGGGCGTCCTTCGGGCCCCAGTCCTTGTAGAAGATCTCGACGCCGTCCTTGGTCGTGACGTAACCCATGATGATACTCCTTCTGATGGAAGAGGATGTGTTTCAGGCTCTTGCTGCGCCTTTGCGGGAGAACGCAGGGAATGCGGGGCGCCGCCGGGAGGTGCCCGCCGACCTTTGTATCGTACGCGACAATACATAGCGCGATATCATTTATCGCGAAAGATAAAATCGACGGCAGCGATGCGTTTTCGTGTCTGCAGCTCTGCACAGTTGCGCGCGGGCGGCGGCGGCACGTCCCCACTGGCACGTTCCCACCGGCACGGGATGCCTGCGGGAGACGAGAGGGGGTAAGCGAGAGACGCGGCTGCGCGGCGCTCAGAACCCGGTGACGACGCCCGCCTGCGCGGCCGTGGCGTGATCCTTCCACAGCGCGGTGACGAGACCGAGACGGGCGGACGCCGAGGACAAGGCGCGCAGGGGTTGCGCCGGCTTCAGCATCTTGCGCCGGCGGACTTCGGCAACGCGCCAGCGGCGCGGCGTCTCGCCGGTGAGGCGCTTGAACACGGTGGTGAAGTGCGCCTGGGTCTGGAAGCCGACCGCGAGGGCAACGTCGATGACGCGCTGCTGCGTGCCCGCCAGCAGTTCCTGGGCCGCCTCGATACGACAGTGCAGCAGATAGTCATGCGGGCGCATGCCGGTGGCGCGCCGAAACTGGGCGGCGAAATGCATGCGGCTCAGCCCGGCGGCGCCGGCCATATCGGCAAGGGTGACACGCTCGCCGATGTTCATCCTCACATAGTCGACAACGCGCTTGAGGCGCCATTTCGGCAGGGCCGAAAGGGCCCGCGCATTGCGGTCGATGGCGCTGATCGCGCCGTCTGCTTCCTGAAGGCGCTCGGCGCTCTCGCCATACACGCCGTTGTCGGTGGTCCGGGCTGCGCAGGGATGCATGTGAAATCCTCTCAAGATCATCAGGCAATGCGATGAGTTGAGAGTAGACATCCCGGCGCCCGGCAAAATTGTACGAGCGTTTCAATACCTATTCTGTTGGATGCCGGTCCCCATACCTTGGTATGTCGGCGGCGCCTGTTTCATCCCGCACCAGGAAACGCCGCCGCCGCGCCGGGACTGACGACCAGCCTTAATATAACACCTCTTGCTTGTAGGCGGATTCCGGAAAGGAAGACTGCCCGCGCCCGCCCTGCGCCGGCGCCGCTCTGGACCGTGCGATCAGGATAGCTTTAATCAACGCCTTCGCCCGACATGCGGGGCCTGCCCATACGTCACGACAGACGGCGCCGCAGGGCGCAGGTGCGGTAGCGGCAGGTGCGGTACCAGAAAGGACGAGGCGCGATGGCGGGACGGTCACCCTATTTTTTCCCGGCACTCGCCGTCGCCATGGCCGCGCCGATCTTCGCGGTCGACACGCTCACCCCGCTCGACACCGCCATCGCCGTTCTCTACGTCGCCGTCATCATGCCATCGGCGCATTTCCTCGGACAGCGCGGCGTGCTGGTGGTCTCCGGCAGTTGCATCGCCCTCGCGCTCACCAGCTTCATCATCGTGCATCAGGACGACTGGGAGAGTTCGGCACTGGTGCGGCTGGGGGTGAGCCTCGCGGCGATCCTCATCACCAGCGCGCTGACCCTGCGCAACCAGCAGGTGACGGCGGCGCTGCGCGCCCAGGCCAACCTCTTGAACCTGACGCACGACGCCATCTTCGTGCGCGACCTGACGGACCGCATCACCTACTGGAACCAGGGGGCGGAACGGCTCTATGGCTGGAGCCGGGCGGAAGCGCTCGGCCAGACCGCCGCCAGCCTGCTGCGCACCCGCTTTCCCGACACGCCGGCGCGCATCCACGCCGCCCTGCTGGCCGAGGGCCACTGGGCCGGCGAACTCCTCCATTTCAAGCGCGACGGCACGCAGGTCGCCGTGCTGAGCCGATGGTCGTTGCAACTCGACAAATCCGGGCGTCCGGTTGCGGTTATGGAGACCAATAACGACGTCACCCAACGCAAGCGCTCGGAAGCCATGCTGCAGAAGGCCCAGACCGAACTGGCCCACGCGACCCGCGTGGCGACGATGGGCGAACTCACCGCCTCCATCGCGCATGAGGTCAACCAGCCGCTCGCCGCCGTCGTCACCAATGGCGAGGCGTGCCTGCGCTGGCTCGGCCGCGAGGTGCCCGATCTCGACGAGGCCCGCGCCTCGGTGGAGCGCATGATCAGCAATGGCCGGCGCGCCAGCAACGTCATCGCCCGCCTGCGCGCGCTCGCCCGGCGGGACGATCCCGACCATGTCGCCGTCAACCTCAATGACATCGTCGAGGAGGCGCTGACGCTGGTGGAACGCGAGGCGGACACGCAGGGCGTCGGCGTCGCGCTTGAGCTTGAGGCCGCGCTGCCCGCCATTTCCGGCGACCGCGTGCAGTTGCAGCAGGTGGTCATCAACCTGATGATGAACGCCATTCAGGCGATGGCGGGCGTTTCGGGGCGGGCGCGGCGGCTGTCGGTCACCACCCGCCGGGACGGCGAAGCCGCCGGCCAGGGCTGCGTCCGCGTCGAGGTGCGCGATACCGGGGTGGGCATCGACGCGCAGAGCGCCGACCGGCTCTTTACCGCCTTCTACAGCACCAAGAAGGACGGGCTCGGCATGGGTCTCTCGATCTGCCGCTCCATCGTCGAGGCCCATGGGGGCCGCATCGCCTTCGCCGCCAATCCCGACCATGGGATGAGCTTCTCCATCCGGCTGCCCGCACTCGAGGAATCCTTGCCGTGATAAACCGCGCCTCTTCCGGTCGCCCGCCTGCCCCCGCGCCCGCCCCGACGGTGATCGTGGTCGATGACGACGAGGCCCTGCGCGAAGCGCTGAGCAGCCTGTTCCGCTCGGTGGGGCTGCGCGTCGAACTCTATGGCTCGGCGGCGGAACTGCTCGCCGCCAAGCCGCCCGCCGCGCCGCGCTGCCTGGTGCTCGACATCCGGCTGCCCGGGGTCAGCGGGCTGGACTTCCAGGCGCAGATCGCCGCCTCGCCGATGAACATGCCGATCATCTTCATGACCGGGCATGGCGATATACCGATGACCGTGCGGGCGATGAAGGCCGGCGCGGTCGACTTCCTCACCAAGCCCTTCCGCGACCAGGACATGCTCGACGCGGTGGCGGCGGCGCTGGAGCATGACCGCCGGCAGAGCGAGGCGGAGAAGGCCGCGACCGATCTCCGCGACCTGTACCAGTCGCTCACCGCGCGCGAGAAGGAGGTGATGGCGTTGGTGACCTCGGGGTTGATGAACAAGCAGGTGGCGGCGCAGATCAACCTGTCGGAAATCACCGTAAAGATTCACCGCGGCCATGTGATGCGGAAAATGAACGCGAGATCGCTGGCGGATCTGGTGCGGATGGCGGAGACGCTCGGCCTCGGCATCACAAAGGCTTAAAGTGCAAACCTCCGTATGATTTGAATCCCGGAACTTTCGCGCCATCCTCTGCTTGACGCGCCAAGGCGTGCCGCTTTGTCCGCGAAAGGATTTCTCCCGTGTCTGACGTTCCGATGATCGCCATCGTCGACGACGATGAGTCGGTGCGCGTGGCAACCGCAAGCCTTGTCCGTTCCTTCGGCTTCAAGACCGCGGTGTTCGACTCGGCGGAGGCTTTTCTCGCCTCGCCGGCCCTGCCGCAAACCCGGTGCCTCGTGACCGATGTGCAGATGCCGAGCATGAGCGGGCTTGAGCTGGTCGAGCTGCTGCGGGCGCGGGGCGTCGGCCTGCCGGTCATCTTCATCACCAGCTTCCCCGAGGAGCGGATACGCCGCCGGGCGCAGGAGGCCGGCGCCGCCGGTTTCCTCTCCAAGCCCTTCGATGCCGACACCATGATGGGCTTCGTGCTCGACGCGCTGAAGCGCCCCACGCCGCCCAACTGACGGCGATCGCCGGCCCTGCCAGAAGGCGGGCCGCCGCCTCGGTCAGCTCGCGATCGCCACCACTACCGGGTCGCGCCCCACCTTGGCGAGAGCGCGAGGCGTCAGGCGCTTCTCCGCCAGCAGGCGCAGGGACTCCGCCGCCCGCTGGTGGTGCGTCATGCCGGCCTGCAGCAGCCGGCCGCAATCGGGCCGGCCGACGCCCACCAGCCGCCCGATGAGGCTCGCATAGCGCGCGGCGGTATAGGCGGCGGCGGCGTGAACCGTGCCAGCAATGGCGATATCCAGCACATGATCGTCGTCGATCTCGCCGGCCAATTCTTCTTCACTGATGAAGATGCCGTCGATCGCGGGGGATTCCGTCACATGCGGACGGCAATCCCGCCGGCGGCACACTTCCTCGATCTGCGCGATATTCCCGCTGCCTGCGGCCTGGCAGGCCTCGATATCGTGGCGCAGCGCCGGATCGGACACCTTGCCCGCCAGCACGGCCAGCGTCTTGGAAATACGGCGCTCGGTGTAGAGCAGTTCGCCGAGTCCCTGGATCAGGAGGTCGTCAAGCGACCTGATGTCTTTCGAGAGCAGTCCCACGGCACGTCCTCCCGCCTTATGGCTGATGGACCGGCAGCGCCGGTCGAGCGCCAAACGCGGGGTGCGGGGTGGAAGTTCCGGGCCTCTCAGCCAAAAGTATCAGGCCGGTGCGAAGGTGCCGTCGGGACGCAGCCGCTCCAGCACGCCAGTGGCGACGGCGAAATAGGCGCCCTGCAGGGCCAGCCTTCCGTCATCGAGCCGCTCGCGAACCCAGGGAAAGGTCGCGAGATTGCGCAGGGAGAGCTTGACGCACTGATATTCAAGAATGGTGCGCCGTTCGGCGGGATCGTCGCTGAGCTTGAGGGCGATGTCGCGCGCGGGAGAGCCGATGCGAATCCAGTCGGGCAGGAAGTCCTGCGCCTGCGGCGGCGCGCCGTCGATCATCGCGCCAGCGCCGCCGCACAGCGCATGGCCGAGAACCACGATCTCGCGCACTTCGAGCACACGGACGGCAAATTCGATGGCGGCGCTGGTTCCATGGTGCTGATGGTCCGGCGTGGAATAGGCCGGCACCAGATTGGCGACGTTGCGCACGACGAACAATTCGCCGGGGCCGGCGTCGAAGATCATCGTCGGATCGACCCGGCTGTCGGAACACGCGATGACCAGCGTCTGCGGCTTCTGGCCGAGAGCCGCGAGCTGTTCGAAAAGCGCCTTGCGTTCCGGCCAACCGGTGGCACGGAAGCGGCGATAGCCGTCGAGCAGTTTGTCCATCCCTCATCCTTGCGATAGCTAGTCCGCGCAGTAGCTGAATAGACGTGGCGGGCCCGGCGTGCAAACGGGCGCCGGGCGCATGCCCGCCATGACGGCGTCGGGAGGCACATATGGCGGACGACATTCCTTTCGAGCGGCGCTTCGAGGCGGTGCCGGGTGTCGTGGAAGCCGTGGCGCCGGGGGTGCGGCGGGTGCTGGCGCCCAATCCGGGGCCGTTCACCTTCACCGGCACCTGCACCTATATTGTCGGGCATGGCGAGGTGGCGGTCATCGACCCCGGCCCCGACGACGCCGTGCATGTCGCCGCCGTGCTGGCCGCGGTGGCGGACGAGACGGTGACGCACATCTTCCTCACCCACACCCATCGCGACCATAGCGGCGCGCTGGCGGCGCTCAAGGCGGCGACGGGCGCCCCGACCTATGCCGAGGGCCCGCATCGCGCCGCCCGCCCGCTGCACGCGCAGGAGGTCGGCACGCTCGATTCGGCCGGCGACCGCGGCTTTCTTCCCGATGTCGCGCTGGCCGACGGCGCCCGTGTGGAAGGTGGCGGCTGGACGCTGGAGGCGCTGGCGACGCCCGGTCACACCGCCAACCACATGGCCTTCGTGCTGGAAGAGGCCGGGGCGATCTTCGTCGGCGATCACGTGATGGGCTGGTCGACCACCGTGGTGGCGCCGCCGGACGGTGCGATGAACGACTATATGCACTCGCTGCGCCGGCTCGGCGAGCGGCCGGAAACGCTCTATCTGCCCGGACATGGCGGCGCCATCGCTCAGGGACCGGCCTTCGTGCAGCGCTTTCTGCGCCATCGGCAGGCGCGCGAGACCGCGATCCTGCGGGCGCTGGAAAAGGGCCCGCGCTCGATTCCGGAGATTGTGCGGGCGATCTATTTCGGCCTCGACCCGCGCCTCGCCGGCGCCGCCGGGCTCTCCACCCTCGCCCATCTCGAAGATCTGGTGGAGCGCGGCGACGTGCTCACCGAAGGCCCCGCCGTGCTGGCGGGCCTCTACCGGCTCGCCTGAGCGCGGTCAGCGGCGCGGCGGCCGCCCCTGCTGGTCGGCCAGCTCGGCGAAGAGCTGGGAAATGCGCCTTGCATTGGAGCCGAAATCGACATCGCCGCTGCGCGCCATCGAGCGGATATCGACCCGCGTGCCGGTGGCGATGGGTCGGACGCGGATCACCACATCGTCGCGCAGCCCGAAGGGCAGGCTGCGGGCCACCGCTTCCACCCGCCCGTCGCGCCCCTCGCGCGGCGGCACCGCCGCGACGATCAGCCATTTGTGCCGCTTGGCCAGGGCCAGAAGCCCGCGATAGATCTCCTCGGGCGGCGCGTCGAAGCTCATCGGCTTGATGCCGGGATAGAGATCGAGTTGCAGCATGGCCAGCCGCTCGCCGGGATAGGCGAGAGGATTGGCGGCGCGCGAGCGCACCGTGCCGAGGGTGACGAAGGCCGGCGGGTCTTCCATGTCGCTGGTCACGTCGGGCAGGTTGCGCACGCCCATGCCGAGCGCCGCGAGCGTCGCCGTCGGCATGATCAGCACCAGCGCCAGCGCCGCCGCGCCGATCACCCGCCACAGGCCCTTCAGCCCCTCGTTCCAGATCACCACGAAGCCGGCAAGCGCCAGCAGCAGCGCGAGCACCGCGACGGCGACCCCGGCCAGCACGGTGTAGAGCGCGCTGCGGAAATCCAGTGTCTCGGTGGCGAACAGCACCGCGCCGATAAAGGTGACGGGAAAGGCGAAGATGGCCGTGCGCAGGCTCCAGACGGCGAGCCGCGACATCCGCTCGTCAATGTAAAGCCGCCGGCGGATCATCGCTGCCACTCCCGCCCCCGTTCACGCCATAACAGGCCGGGGCTGCGCCGCGCCGAGAACCAGCGCGGCGAGTTCCTCGACCGTGTCGACAACGAGATCGGCCTCATGGGCGAAATCGTCCACCGGCGCGGGGCCGCAGCGCACCAGCACCGCCATCGCCCCCGCCGCCCGCGCGGTGTCAAGATCGTGCCGGGTGTCGCCGACCAGCGCGATGGCGGAGGCCGGCAGGCCGGTGTGCGCCGCGAAGGCCTCCACCATGCCCGGGGCGGGCTTCGAGCCATAGCCCGAATCATGGCCATAGACCGCGCTCAGATAGGGCATGAGACCGAGGCGGTCCGCCTGCAGCCTTGCATTGGGTTCGGCGTCATTGGTGGCGATGCCGAGCGGCAGCCCGCCGGCATGCAGCCGCGCCAGCGTCTCGGCCGGCCGGCCGATCGGGGTGAGGTAGCGCTCGCCTTCCTCGCAGAACAGCAGATCGACCTGATGATAGAAGGCTGCATCCGCCGCCCGCGCGAGAATCTCGGCCCAGAGCGGGCCATATTGCCGCGACGAGCCGGCGATCAGCGGCGAGCTCTGCAGGAAGCGCCGCTCATCCGCGACATAGTGGCTGGCGCGGAACAGCCGTTCCAGCACCGGCCCCTCCTCGCCGGCGAGGCGGCGCATCACCGCGCCGGCGGCGGGCCCCCAGGTGCTGTCGAAGTCGACAAGAGTACCATCCTTGTCGAACAGAATGGCGCGAGGAGCGTTCACAGTCTGTCGCAATCCAGTTTGCCCGGGTCCGTGAGCCGGCAGTGGAGGCCTGATAGCATGGATTTTCTCCGCCTCCCATCCGGCCGCCGCCGCGCCCTGTCCGGGCTTGCCGGCCTCGCGCTTCTGGCGGCGGGCGCTGGCCCCCTCGCCGCTGAACCCGCGCAGGAAATCAAGCGCTCCATTGATGAGGCCGGGACGGCGGTGAACCGCCAGCTCGGCGAATGGCTGGGCGTCGCGCCCGAGCGGCCGGCCCGGCGGCGCGTGTCGACCCGCCCGCGGGCGACGGCTGTTCCGCTGCCCCCTCCCCGGCCGGTGGATATGGACGCGATGTCCCCGGCCGACGCCCCGACGCCCGAGGCGGAACGGCCAGATTCCGCCGTTACGGTGCAGGATGATCGCGTCACCGCGCCCGCCGAGCTTCCGCCCCCGGCACAGGCGCCGGAGCGGGCGCCGGAACGGGCGGAGGTTCCGCTGCCGCCGCCGGGCCCCGAGCGCCAGCTCGCGGCGCTGCCGCCGCCCGCCGCATCGCCGCCCGAGGCCGCGCCCAGCCCCGCGCCCGTGCCGCAGACGACCGTGGCGACCATCTGCCCGGAACTGTCGAATGACGCGCTCGGCGTCTTCACCCCGGTGGAGGTCACCGCCACCAACACCGCCTGCACCGTCGACCGCGGCGTCGCCCTCTCCGCCGTGAGGATGAAGGACGGGCGGCTGGTGACGCTGGAACCAGCGGCGACGCTGCGTTGCGAAATGGCCGCCGCCGTGGCGCGCTGGGTCCGCGAGGGCGTCGCGCCGGCGGTGGCGACGCTCGGGGCGCCGCTTGACGCGGTGCTCGTCGCCGCCTCGCAGCAATGCCGGCCGCGCAACCGCGTCGCCGGCGCCAAGATCAGCGAGCATGGGCGCGGCAATGCGCTCGACATCAGCGGCTATAAGCTGCAGGACGGGCGGCGCTTCGTCATCGGCGCCCCAGTGCCCGGCAGCGGCGACCAGCCCATGCCGGTCGCGTTTCAGGAGCAGATCAAGGCCAGCGCCTGCGCTGATTTCACCACCATCCTCGGGCCGGGCTCGGACGGCTATCATGAACAGCATCTGCATGTGGACCGGGCGGAGCGGCGCAGCGGCGCGGTGCTGTGCCAATGGGCCGTTACGGAAGCGGGCGCCCGCGCGCCGCTGCCGCCCCGCAAGCCGCTGACGCCCGATCACGCCGACGAGCCGGACGAGGAAGGGCACGCCGCCGGTGCGACCGAAAAGCCCGGCACAAGTCAATAGAATGGCGGTTCCGACCAAGGGCGCGCTTCCGGGCCGGCCGTCGCGGCATTAGGGTGGGCACATTTCCACCCGGCCGGCGGAGTAGCTGCCATGCTTACCAATCTTCAGGCTCGCGACGTCGAGACGCTGATCCACCCCTATACCAATCTCGTGACCGTGCGTGAGACCGGGCCGCTGATCCTGGAGCGCGGCAAGGGCGTGTGGGTGCACGATGTCGACGGCAAGCCCTACCTCGAAGGCATGGCCGGCCTCTGGTGCACGGCGCTCGGCTACGGCAATGAAGAACTCGTCGAGGCGGCGGCGACGCAGATGCGCAAGCTGCCCTTCACCCATGTCTTCGGCGGCAAGAGCCACGACCCCGCGATCGAACTGGCGGAGAAGCTGAAGGAGATGGCGCCGGTGCCGATCTCCAAGGTGTTCTTCACCTGCTCGGGCTCCGAGGCCAACGACACCCAGATGAAGCTCGTCTGGTACATGAACAACGCGCTCGGCCGGCCGAAGAAGAAGAAGATCATCGCCCGCATGCGCGGCTATCACGGCGTCACCATCGCCGCCGCTTCACTGACCGGCCTCGCCGGCAACCATAATGATTTCGACCTGCCGATCGCCGGGGTCCGCCATACCACCTCGCCGCACCACTACCGGCTCGCCGAGCCCGGCGAGAGCGAGGCCGACTTCGCCACCCGCCTCGCCGACGACCTGGAGGCGCTGATCATCGCCGAGGGGCCGGAGACGGTCGCCGCCTTCATCGCCGAGCCGGTCATGGGCGCCGGCGGGGTGATCGTGCCGCCGGAAACCTACTATCCCAAGATCCAGGCGGTGCTGAAGAAGTACGATGTGTTCTTCATCGGCGACGAGGTGATCACCGGTTTCGGCCGTCTCGGCACTGCCTTCGGCAGCGAGGCGATGGAGATGCGCCCCGATTCGATCTCGGTCGCCAAGGCGCTGTCCTCGGCCTACCAGCCGATCGGCGCGGTGATGGTGCCGGAGCTGATGTATGAGGCGATGCTCACCGAGAGCAGCAAGCTTGGCAGCTTCGGCCATGGCTACACCTATTCCGGCCACCCCGTCGCGGCCGCCGTCGCGGTGAAGACGCTGGAAATCTACGAGCGCGAAAGCATTTTCGAGCGGGTGCGGGCGAAGATTCCGCAGTTCGACGCCCGCCGCGCCGCGCTGGAAGACCACCCGCTGGTCGGCGAGGCGCGCGGCAAGGGGCTGGTGGCCGGCATCGAGCTGGTGGCGGACAAGAAGACCAAGCACCAGTTCGACCCCAAGCTCGGCATGGCGGCCAAGTGCGTCGCCTTCTGCCAGCAGGAGGGGCTGATCCTGCGCAACGTCTTCGGCGACACCGTCACCATCTGCCCGCCGCTGGTCATCTCCCCGGCGGAGATCGACGAATTGTTCGACCGCCTCACCCGGGCGCTCGACAAGACGCTGGACTACGCCGTGCGCGAGAACCTGCTGGCGGCGTGACGTAACGGGGCCCCGGCCGAGCGCCGGGGCCCCGCCTTCCCGGCATGATGGCGGCGGTAAGCTCCTAGAGCGTTTTCGAGCGAAGTGGATACCGGTTCGCGTGAAGAAAACGCGACAAAAGAAAGAGTTAGAGCATTTCACTGTTTCCATGAAACAGTGAAATGCTCTGAAGCACCGCACCGACAAACAAAAAGGGCGCTGCCGGCGGCAGCGCCCTTTTCATTTGTACCCCTCGTGATCGTCAGAGGACGACGACGTTCGCGCCCTGCGGCACGCGGGTATAGAGGTCGATCACATCCTCATTGAGCATGCGGATGCAGCCGGAAGAGATGGCCCAGCCGATATATTCCGGCTGGTTGGTGCCATGGATGCGGAACAGCGTGTCCTTGTTGCCCTGGTAGAGATAGAGCGCGCGGGCACCCATCGGGTTGTGCGGGCCGGGGCCGACGAAGTTCGGAATGCCGCTGAGGCGCTGCTTGATTTCCGGCGTCGGAGTCCAGGTCGGCCACTCGGCCTTGCGGCCCACCTTGGCTTCGCCCTTGAAGGCGAGACCTTCTTCGCCGACCGTCACGCCGTAGCGGATGGCCTTGCCGTTATCCTCGACCAGATAGAGGAACTTCTTGTCGGTATCGACAACGATCGTGCCGGGCTTCTCGCTGCCGGAATAGTCGACGATCGCGCGCTGGTACATCTCCGGCGGCTGAACCTTCTTGTACGGCGCACTGGCCAGCAGCTTCTTGTCGCGAGGCGTCAGCGACGCCTCGGGAGCCGGCTGCCGCTGTGCATTGCTGCACGCCGCCAGAAGAACCGCCAACAGGACCACCGCCGCCCCGCGCAAAACCATTTTGAAAGCTCCGAATCCCGCCACGCGCCATGCGCGTCAAATCGCTCGCTGTCCGTCGATTAACCTATGTAGCACCCGCCTTGAAGGGGCCACATGAACGCCACCGCCTCGTCGCCATAACTTGTGGCTGAAAAACATCAGTTACGTTGGAAGAGGTGGGAAAACCCAGGAAGAAGCCGGCTATGCGTCGAGGGGCCTTATCTCGGACCCGGACTTTGCATATTTTTGACGCAGTCGACGCCCACTTCGTCGGCAGCCATCCGCGACCGCGGTGGTTCAACCTGGAGAGTGTCATGTCTACCGAAGAAGAAAGCCCGGCCCAACAGAGCCGCGCTCCCGAGAGCCGACCGAGCGAACGCTGGGACCGCGCCGAGCAGAGCGCACATTGGCGCGAGATCGGCATTTCCGCCGTGGCCGCTGCGGCCCGCTACGCCTCCTCCAACAAGACGGTATCCGATGCCCCCGTTTCGGGCGCGGCGCGGACCGATGATGCGGAAGCCAAAATCGTCACGCTTCGCGACGTAGAATATTTCGCGGCCTGAGGCCGCCTCCCCTTCAGAGCCGCTGAACGACGAACCGCTCCCCTCCGGGTGCTGCGCAGGCGCGCGCCCGGGCCGGAATGTCTCGCCTGATTCGCGCCGCGAAGACGGCCATGGTGCGGCCCTGCGCCTTCAGCGCGGGGCCGGCTGGAATCCGCTGGCGATCCAGAGCATGGTCGGCGCCGCCGCGACATAGCCGGAGGAGCCATGATCACCGCCTATTGCATCCGCGACGGACTGCTGGTCCCCGTTCCGGTGCGGAGCCTCGACGACATGCCGATGGATGCCGTCTGGGTGGATCTGTTCCGCCCCGGCGAGGGCGAGGACCGGATCATCGAGCAGGCGCTCGGGCTTTCCGTGCCGACGCGGGAGGAAATGGTCGAGATCGAACCCTCGAGCCGGCTGCGGGTGGAAAACGGCGCGCGCTACATGACCGGCGCCATCGTCTGCAACAGCGAGGGCGAGCGGCCGGCGCTGGCGGAAATCTCCTTCATTCTGGCCGGCAACCGGCTCACCACCGTGCGCTATGACGAGCCGACGCCGTTCCGCCTCGTCGTCGCGAAGCTCGACCGCGCCTGCCCGCCCGGCACGCGCGGCGACCGGCTGCTGCTGATCATGCTCGACACCATCATCGACCGCGCCGCCGACATCATCGAGCGCCTGTCCGGCGACATCGACGCCGTGTCGCGCCAGGTGTTCGAGGAGGGCTCGGGCCGGGCGGGCGACAGCCGGCGCTTCCGCGGCATATTGAAGGAACTGGGGCGGCGCGGCGATCTCGCCTCCAAGGTGCGCGAGAGTCTCGTCTCCATGGGCCGGCTCGTCACCTTCCTGTCCACCGAGGGCGAGGCCCAGCGTTTCGACAAGGACCAGCGCGCGCTGTTGAAGAGCATGCAGCGCGATGTCGGCTCGCTGAACGACCACGTCTCCTATCTCGGCAACAAGATCACCTTCCTGCTCGACGCCACGCTCGGCATGGTCGGCATCGAGCAGAACAACATCATCAAGATCTTCGCGGTGCTCTCGGTGGTGCTGATGCCGCCGACGCTCATCGCCTCGGTCTATGGCATGAACTTCCAGCACATGCCGGAGCTGGACGAAACCCTGGGCTACCCGCTGGCGCTGGCGGGCATGCTGGTGGCGGCGGTGGTGCCGTATCTGTTCTTCAAGTGGAAGCGGTGGCTGTAGAGGGCGCCGTCTCTCGCGCGACCGGCATCCCGGCCGGAGGTCATGATGTCATGCCCGGCTTCGGGGCCGAGCATCGCCGACGTGACCCGCTAAGACATGGATGGCCGGGTGAAGCCCGGCCATGACGCCGCCACGCGGGCGAGCAGGCTGCGGCACGCCGTCGGCCGCCGCCTCAGACGTGCTGGCCGCCATTGATGTGGATTTCCGCCCCGTTCAGATAGGACGAGGTCTCGGTGCACAGCACATAGATGATCTTCGCCACCTCGTCGGGCGTGCCGAGCCGCTGCATCGGGATCTGCTCGACCAGCTTCTCCGTGCCGGGCGAGAGGATCGAAGTGTCGATCTCGCCGGGGGCAATGGCGTTCACGCGCACGCCGAGCGGGCCGAAATCGGCCGCCATCTCGCGGGTGAGGCCGGCCAGCGCCGCCTTGGAGGTCGCATAGGCCGCCCCGGCGAAAGGATGCACCCGCGAGCCGGCGATGGAGGTGACGTTGACCACCGCGCCATGGGTGCGCTTCAGTTCCTCCAGCAGCCCGCGCGCCAACAGGATCGGCGCGAAGAAATTCACCTGGAACACCCGCCGCCAGTCTTCCTCCGGCGTGTTCAGCGTGCCGAGCCGCGCCCCGCCCGGTCCCTTCGGCGAAATGCCGGCATTGTTCACCAGCGCGTGCAGTTCGCCATTGGGCAGCCGGTTCCTGATCTCTTCCACCGCCCGCAGCGTGTCGGCGGGATCGGAGAGATCGACCTGGATATGGTCTTCCGGCCCCATCTCCCACGGGCAGTTTTCCGGGAAGGCGTGGCGCGAACAGGTGATGACGCGCCAGCCGGCGGCGGAGAACCGCTTGACGGTGGCATGACCGATGCCTCGCGAGGCGCCGGTGAGCAGGAGGGTGCGGCGGGGCTGGTTGTTCATGGGCGATGTTCTAGCTCAGCGACGAGGCGGTGTCAGGGACGGTGCCGCCGGGGGAAGAAACACTCAGGGATAAAGGCGCGTTTTGGACCATTCCGGCGCCTCGTCACTTTCGCGCGCGAAGACGACGCGATCATGCAGGCGGAACGGCCGGTCGTGCCAGAATTCGATCTGAAGCGGGCGGATGCGGAAGCCGGTCCAGTGCGGCGGGCGCGGCACGGCGCCCAGCGCGTACTGCGCGGTGACCTTCGCCACCGCGGCTTCCAGCGCGAAGCGCCCTTCCATCGGCCGCGACTGCTGGCTCGCCCAGGCGCCGATCTGCGACAGACGCGGACGCGAGGCGAAATAGGCGTCGGCCTCGGCCTCGCTCACCTGCTCCACCGGGCCGCGCACCCGCACCTGCCGCCGCAGCGATTTCCAGTGGAACACCACCGCCGCCTTGGGCACGGCGGCAAGCTCGCGCCCCTTGGCGCTGCCGGTATTGGTAAAGAACACGAAGCCGCGCGCGTCGCGCTGATTGAGCAGCACCATGCGGACATCGGGGAGCCCGTCGGCATCGACGGTCGCGAGCGCCATCGCGTTCGGATCGTTGGGCTCGCTCTCCTTGGCCTGGGCAAACCACTCCTCGAACAGCCGGAAAGGCTCGGTCGCGGCAGTGAAATCACCGGATGTTAACTGTTCGGACGCTTCCATAACGACATCTTCGGACGGTCGAGTACGGGACCCATGGACACGTTCCACAGGTGGCGGGAGCAGGCAATGCGCGAACGGAGCGGCGCGCGCCTTCCATATACGCTCCCGGCATCCTTCCGCCCAGCACCCCGCGTGCTCACTTTGGTCGGTGTAGCCCTGCTTGTCGGCGGCTGCTCTACCGGCCCTGATCTCGATACGCTGGCCACCGGCTCGGTGCCGGCGAGCGCCTATGCCCGCGAGCCGGTGCCGAAGGGCATCGCCCCCGACGACTGGGCCGCCGCCCGCACCGCCCTCGCCGAGGCGCTGCACGAGAAGGACGCGGCGCCGAGCGTGCCGTGGGAGAACCTGGCCAGCGCCACCCGCGGCACGGTGACCCCGCTCGGCGAAATCGGCGACGGCGGAAAATGCCGCGAATTCCTGATGAGCTTCGTGCGCGACAGCCGCGAGGACTGGCTGCAGGGCGAGGCCTGCCGTTCCGGCAAGAGCGGATGGAAGGTGGATCAGGCCCGCCTGCTCGACCGCACTTGAATCCGCCACGCGCCGCCAACTCCGCGCGCGCCGGCCGTTGCATCCCCGCAACACCCTCCCTACATGCAAGGGAGCCGGAACCGCCGGACGAGATTACCATACATGCGCGATCCCTATGACATTCTCGGCGTTGCCCGCTCCGCCGACCAGAACGACATCAAGCGGGCCTTCCGCAAGCTCGCCAAGAAGCTGCATCCGGACGCCAACAAGGACAGCCCGAAGGCGCAGGAGCAGTTTGCCGAACTGAACGCCGCCCACGAGATTCTCTCCGACCCGGAGAAGCGCGCGCAGTTCGACCGCGGCGAGATCGACGCGGAAGGCAAGCCGCGCGGCTTCGAAGGCTTCCCCGGCGGCGGCTTCAATCGCGGATTCCGCCGCCCCCCGCCGGGGGACGCGGCCTATGAGAGCTTCTCCTTCGGTCCGGAAGGCGCGCGCCGCTCCGGCCATGGCCCGCACGATGCCGGGGGCTTCGACGATGTGATCGCCGACATTCTCGGCGGGCTCGGCGGGCGCGGCCGGGCGCGCGGCGCCGGCGGCGAGATGCCGCGCGGCGGCGATGTCGACATCACCGTGCCGGTGGCGCTGGAGCGCATCGTCGAGGGCGGATCGGTCAAGGTCCATCTGCCCAATGGCCGCACCGTCGAAGTGAAGATCCCGGCCGGGGCGGTCGAAGGCCATCGCATGCGGCTGAAAGGCCAGGGCGAGCCGAGCCCGTTCGGTGGGGCACCGGGTGACGCCTATGTGGTGGTCGCCTATGCGCCGCACCGGCATTTCCGCATCGAGGGATCGGATCTGCGCACCGATGTGGCGCTGCCGCTCGCCGACGCGGTGCTCGGCGGCAAGGTGCGGGTGCCGACGCTCGGCGGCGAGGTGTCGCTTTCCGTACCGGCCCACACCCAGTCGGGCCGTACCTTCCGCCTGCGCGGCAAGGGGCTGCCAAAGGCGGAGGGCGGCGCGGGCGACCTGCTGGCGACCATGCGCATCATGTTGCCCGACGCGCCGGACCCGCAGCTTGAGGACCTGATGCGCCGCCGCCGCGACGCTACTTCCTGAGCCATCTCCGCGACGGAAACGGGCCGCGCGCCACCGCTCGCTTGAGCGGTTCTTGCTGCTGTGCGATAGGAACCTGCGCCCGGAAAGACGGGCAACGGTACGGAGCATCGTGACGAGCATGGCATCGGGCGGATTGATGAGCGGCAAGCGCGGCCTGGTGATGGGAGTGGCGAATAATCGCTCCATCGCCTGGGGCATCGCGAAGGCGGCCCGCGCGCAGGGGGCGACGCTTGCCCTCACCTATCAGGGCGAACCGCTGCGCAAGCGCGTGGAGCCTCTCGCCGCCGAACTCGACGCCGCCATTGTCGGCCATTGCGATGTCACCGACCCCGCGACCATCGACGCGGTGTTCGCCGAGACCGAGCGCCAGCTCGGCGGGCTGGACTTTCTGGTCCACGCCATCGCCTTCTCGGACAAGAACGAGCTCGACGGGCGCTATGTCGACACCACGGCGGAGAATTTCAGCAAGACCATGCTGATCTCCTGCTACAGCTTCACCGCCGTCGCCCAGCGCGCCGAGAAGCTGATGACCAATGGCGGCTCGATGCTGACGCTGACCTATTACGGCGCCGAGAAGTGGATGCCGCATTACAATGTGATGGGCGTCGCCAAGGCCGCGCTGGAGGCGAGCGTGCGCTACCTCGCCGCCGATCTCGGCCCGAAAAACATCCGCGTCAACGCCATCTCCGCCGGTCCGATCAAGACGCTGGCGGCTTCCGGCATCGGCGATTTCCGCTACATTCTCAAGTGGAACGAGCTGAACGCCCCGCTGCGCCGTACCGTCACCATCGACGAGGTCGGCGATACCGGCATGTACCTGCTCTCCGATCTCGGCCGCGCCGTCACCGGCGAGGTGCACCATGTCGACGCCGGCTACCATATTGTCGGCATGAAGAACCCCGACGCGCCCGACCTCACCCTCGAACGCGACTGAGCCGATCCCCCCAGCGGAGCACGCGCCATGATGAAGGCCCGCCTGAAGACGCTTCTGAATTCGCGCGCCCGAACCCGCCTCGCCGCCGCCCTTCTGCTGGCGGCGGCCGGCCTCGGCCCGGCGGCGGCGCAGTCCGGCCCGATCATCATCAATCCGCCGCCGGGCTCGGGGCTCTCGAACCTGCCCTATATTCCCCCGCCGGACGCGCAGGACAGCGGCGTGCCGCCGACCTTCCAGCAATATCCGCTGCTCGACCGCATTTTCGGCTTCGGCGGCGCCATCTTCCCCGGCTATGTCAGCCCGAGCGACGGACAGAACGACCGCGACCGCCGCGGCTTTCTCACCGGCGGGCGGCAGGGCGCGGTGCTGTTCGCCGCCGGCTCGGCCGATTCGCTGTGTCAGATGACCCAGGCCCCGCAGGTGAAGGTGCTGTCCGCTCCGCCCGGCGTGAAGCTCAATTTCAGCATCGGCAAGTTCACCGCCACCGGCGTCGACGGCGGCTCGCATCGCTGCCTCGGCCGCACGGTCGGCGGTGTGCTCGTCACCGCCAAGGGCCGCGCCCCCGCCGGCGCCACCGCGACGCTGCGCGTGTCCTATCCGTTCAAGCGGATCAGCTACACCCATGTCGTGAGCCTGCCGTCCAAATGACCCGGCGGATCTTTCTGGTGCGGCACGGCGAGACCGACTGGAACCTCGCCGGCCGCCTGCAGGGCACGAACGACATCCCGCTCAATGATCTCGGGCGCGAGCAGGCGGCGGAAACGGCGCGGGTGGTGGAACGCCTGAGCGGCGGGGCGCGTCATCTCGACTTCGTCGCGAGCCCGCTCAGCCGCGCCGCCCAGACCATGGCGATCCTGCGTGCGGAACTCGGCCTGTCGCCCGATGCCTTCCGCCGCGACGCGCGGTTGCGCGAAATCAGCTTCGGCCGCTGGGAGGGCTCGACCTGGCCGGAGCTGCGTCGGCGCGATCCCGTGAGCCTCGCCGCGCGCGACGCCGATCCCTGGAACTTCACCCCGCCCGGCGGAGAGAGCTACGCCGCCCTCTCCACCCGGGTGCTGGACGCTATCGCCGAATTGCCGGGCGACAGCGTCGTCGTCACGCATGGCGGCGTGGTGCGGGCCATGCTGCACGCCTTCGCCGGCATGCCGCCGGCCCAGGCGGTCGAGCTGCCGGTACGCCAGGGGGCGGTCTATCTCATCGAGAACGGCGCGTTCGAACTCGCCGTCGCCTGAACCGAGACAAGAGGCCTGAGCCGAATGGGCGCCCAGTTGATCCGTGCCGACGAGGCCCGCTCCCCCCGCCCGATCTGGTGCGTCACCCCGCAGAACTGGCGCGAGGTGGCGAGCGGGCTGCCCGCCCCGGCGCTCTCCTTCGGCGAGGCGACCGGCTTCAAGGCGGAGAGCGGCGCGCTGCTGGTGCTGCCCTCGGCGGATGGGGCGATCGCCGGAATCCTGTTCGGCTGCGAAGGCACGCCGCGCGACCCGCTCAGCTTCGGCAAGCTGGCGACCGCGCTGCCGGCGGGCGACTATGTCATCGCCCATCCGCCCGCCGACCCCCGGCTTGCCGCGCTCGGCTTTCTGCTCGGCGGTTATCGCTTCACCCGCTACGGCAAGCGCCCCGTGGCCGATGTGCGTCTCGTGGTGCCGGAGGGAACCGACGAGACCGCTCTGCGCCGTACCGCCGAGGCGGTGACGCTCACCCGCGACCTCGTCAACACCCCGGCCAACGACCTCGGACCGGCCGAGATCGAGGCGGCGGTGCGCACCCTCGCCTCGCGTTTCGGCGGGCAGGTGAAGGTGACGACGGGCGACGATCTGCTCGCCGCCAATTTTCCGCTGATCCATGCGGTCGGCCGCGCCTCGCCGCGCGCGCCGCGCCTGATCGACCTCGCCTGGGGCGATCCCGGCGCGCCCAAGGTCACGCTGGTCGGCAAGGGCGTCGCCTTCGACACGGGCGGGCTCGACATCAAGCCGTCGAGCGGCATGCTGCTGATGAAGAAGGACATGGGCGGCGCCGCTAACGCCATCGGCCTCGCGCAGATGATCATGGCGCGCGGGCTCAAGCTGCGGCTGCGCCTCATCGTGGCGGCGGTGGAGAACGCCATTGACGGCTCCGCCTTCCGCCCCGGCGACGTGTTCGCCTCGCGCAAGGGCCTCACCGTCGAGATCGGCAACACCGATGCCGAAGGCCGGCTGATCCTCGCCGATGCGCTGAGCCTCGCCGATGAGGAAGCCCCGGAACTGCTGGTCGATTTCGCCACGCTCACCGGTGCGGCGCGTGTCGCGCTCGGCCCGCAACTGCCGCCGGCCTATACGGACGACGACACCCTCGCCGCCGATCTCGCCCGGCACGGCGCGGCGGAGGCCGACCCCTGCTGGCGGATGCCGCTGTGGCAGCCCTATGCCTCCATGCTCGACAGCAAGATCGCCGATCTCAACAACGCGCCAGCCGGCGGCTTCGCCGGCTCGATCACCGCCGCGCTGTTCCTGCAGCGCTTCGTCGCCCGCGCCGGCTCCTGGCTGCATCTCGACATCTTCGCCTGGAACCCCTCCTCCCGCGCCGGCCGCCCCGAAGGCGGCGAGGCCCAGACCATCCGCGCGCTCGACGCGCTGCTGGCGGAGCGCTATGGCTGACGAAAGGTCAGCCAAACGCCCCCGCTCGCGCGGGTGTTAATGGTTTCTTGGTCGCCGAACCGCCATAGTCCGGGAAACAATCCGCAACCGTAACGATTGCGGACCGGGGACAGGCCAATGGCGGTCGAGCTGCGTCCATCGCAGGCGTTGCGTCTCCTGCACGAGCTGTCCCTCGCGCAGGTGCGCGACGACGCGCCCGATCTCAGCCCGCGCCAGCTTGCCATCCTGCTCAGCGTCTATCTGGAAGCGCCGCCGCACACGGTGCGCGGCCTCGCCGCCCGGCTCGGCGTGACCAAGCCCGTCATCACCCGCGCGCTCGACACGATGGGCCAGTTGCGGCTGGTGTCGCGCCGGCGCGACGAGGCGGACCGGCGCAATGTCATCATCCAGCGCACCGTCGAAGGGGCGCTGTTTCTGGAGCGGCTCGGCGATCTCGTCGTGGCCACCGCGCGCGGCCTGCCACGCTGAACCTCGCCTCACCTCGCGCAGGAGCGTCCTGTGACCTTCGATCCCCGTCTCACCCCCGCCCGGCCCGACCTTGCCGCGCGCCATCTCGACGGCGTGGTGCCGGCAGCGCGCTATGTCGACGGGGTGACGCACCGCACGCGCCGCCCCACCGCGCCGGTACGCGCGACGCCGGACCCTATGGCGCCACTGGTGACGGAGGCGCTATCAGGCGAGAGCGTGACCGTCTACGAGACCACCGACGAGGGCTGGGCCTGGGGCCAGCTCGATGCGGATGGCTATGTCGGCTGGCTCCCGGCCGGGGCACTCGTCCCGGCGGGGCCGGCGCCGACGCACAAGGTGGCGGCGCTGCGAACCCCGGTCTTTCCCGGCGCCTCGATCAAGCTGCCGCCGCGCGAACTTCTGTCTTTCGGCAGCCATGTCGCCATCGTCGAGACGCGCGAGCGCTTCGCGGTGACGGAGGATGGCGGCTTCATCTTCGCCGCCCATCTCGCCCCGCTCGACAGCTTCGAGGCGGATGTCGTCGCGGTGGCGGCCCGCTTCCTCGGCGCCGCCTATCTCTGGGGCGGGCGCTCAAGCCTGGGGCTTGACTGTTCCGGCCTCGTGCAGGCGGCGCTCACCGCCTGCGGCATCCCCTGCCCGCGCGATACCGACATGCAGGAAGCCGCGCTCGGGGTACCCGTCGCCTTTTCCGGCGACCTCGGCGAACTCCGGCGCGGCGACCTGCTGTATTGGCCGGGCCATGTCGGCCTTGTCGCGGGGGGCGCGACCCTGCTCCACGCCACCGCGCATTTCATGTCCGTGGTGCGCGAACCGCTGGACACCGCGCTCACGCGCATCGCGGCCAGTGGCACAAAGCTGCGCAGCGTCCGCCGTCTTTAGAGCGTTTTCGAGCGAAGTGGATACCGGTTCGCGTGAAGAAAACGCGACAAAAGAAAGAGTTAGAGCATTTCACTGTTTCCATGAAACAGTGAAATGCTCTAACCGTTCGCCGCGACGAAGGCGTCCACCCGCGCCCGGTTGAGCGCGAACCATTGCAGCGCGATCAGCACGAAGCCATTGGCGAAGGGCGCCGGAAACGGCGCGGAAAGACCGGCCAGCGCCGCGTCCACCGGCAGCAGGAAGGGCCGCGTCAGCTCGGTCTCGCCAGGTTCTCCCGCCACATCGGGCACGGCGGTGGAATCGACCAGGCCGAGATAGACGGTGGCGAACTCGTCCGTCACGCCGGGCGTGGGGAGAAAGCGGGTGATGGGCAGCAAGGCGCGCGGGGCGACGCCGATTTCCTCCCTGCATTCGCGGCGGGCGGCGGCTTCCGGCTCCTCTCCCGCATCCATGATGCCGGCGGTGATCTCCACAAGCTCCCCGGCGCCGGTCGCGAGATGCGCGCCGAGGCGGAACTGGCGGATCAGCACGAAGCAGGCCGCCGCCGGATCATAGGCCAGCACGCCGACCACCGGCCCGACGCGCAGAATGTCCCGCCGCTGGCGCAGCGGCGCACCGCCCGCTCCCTCGAAGGTGGCGATGAAGCGGTGATAGGGCCGGAAACCCGCGCCGACGCTTTCCGGCACCGTCAGATCGAGGGCGATGGCGCGGTCCGCGAGCTCGCCGAGGCTCGCGCGCCCGGCCTTGGCGTCGACACTCATAGAGGCGCCGCCTCCATGTCGAAAGCCGCGGCGAACAGGGCGCGGGTGTACTCCGTCTTCGGCCGGGCGAACAGCTCGGTGGCGGGGCCTTCTTCCACCACCACCCCGCCTTTCATCACCATCACCCGCGAGGCGAGCGCCGCGACCACGCGCAGATCATGGCTGATGAACAGATAGGTGAGGCCGCGCTTCTCCTGCAGATCGCGCAGCAGGTCGACGATCTGCGCCTGGACGATCATGTCCAGCGCGCTGGTCGGCTCGTCCAGCACGATGAAGGAGGGCTCCAGCACGATGGCGCGGGCAATGGCGATGCGCTGGCGCTGGCCGCCGGAGAACTCGTGGGGGTAGCGGTGCCGGGCCTCGGGATCGAGCCCGACATCGCCGAGCGCGGCGACGACGCGGGCGTCCCGCTCTTCGGCCGAGAGCCCGGGCTGATGCACCCGCAGCCCCTCGCCAATGATGTCGGCGACCGACATGCGCGGGCTGAGCGAGCCGAACGGATCCTGAAACACCACCTGCATGGCCTGCCGGCGCGCCCGCATCTGCCGGAAGCCGAGCTTGTCGATGGGATCGCCCATGAACACGATCGGGCCGTCGCTGGAAATCAGCCGCAGCAAAGCGAGGCCGAGCGTCGTCTTGCCCGAGCCGCTCTCGCCCACCACGCCCAGCGTCTCGCCGCGGCGGATCTCCACCGAGATGCCGTCGACCGCCTTGATATGGCCGACGGTGCGGCGCATCACCCCGGCCTTGATCGGGAACCAGACCTTGAGCCTACTTGTCTCCAGCACGATGGGGGCTTCCGGGTGCGGTGCGGCCGGGTTGCCGCGTGGCTGGGCGGCGATGAGCGCCTGCGTATAGGGATGGCGGGGCTGGGCGAACAGTTCGGCCACCCCGCCCTCCTCGACGATGCGGCCGTGATTCATCACGCAGACCCGGTCGGCGATCTTGCGCACGATGCCGAGATCATGGGTGATGAACAGCATCGCCATGCCGAGCCGGCGCTGCAATTCTTTCAGCAGCTTGAGGATCTGCGCCTGTACGGTGACATCCAGCGCGGTGGTCGGCTCGTCGGCGATAAGCAGTTGCGGCTCATTGGCGAGCGCCATGGCGATCATCACCCGCTGGCGCTGACCGCCGGAGAGCTGGTGCGGATAGGAGCCGAGCCGCGTTTCCGGCTCGGGAATGCCGACTTCGGTGAGCAGTTCGATCACCCGCGCCCGCGCTGCCGGCCCGCGCATGCCGCGATGCAGGAACAGGATCTCGGCGATCTGCTGCTCCACCGTGTGCAGCGGGTTGAGCGAGCTCATCGGCTCCTGGAACACCATGGTGATGTCGTTGCCACGCACCCGGCGGATGGCGTTCTCGTCGAGGGCGAGCAGATTCTCGCCCTGGAAGACGACCTCGCCGGAGGGATGGCTGGCGGCGGGGTAGTGCAGCAGCTTGAGGATGGAGAGCGCGGTGACCGACTTGCCGGAGCCGCTTTCCCCAACCAGCGCCACCGTCTCGCCCCGGCGCACATCGAAGGACACGCGGTCGACCGCCAGCGTCGACCGCCCGCCCTGGGCGAAGGCGACGGAGAGGTCACGGACGGAGAGAAGGGGATCAGATGGGGGCAAAGGGATATCTCCTCCCTAGTTCATCTAGAACGTCGTCGGTGAGGACGAGCACCTCGACACCGTAATCACCATTCAAGCGCCGCTCGCACGTCAGGAATTGCGCACACCGCGCCGCCTTGGCAGACGCCAAATGTATGGCATCAGGAAGCTTGAGCGACTTATTCAGAGCTCTCAACAGAGCTGCATTGCGCAGTATCGACCGACTCACCGGAACGACATCCATGTGCCGGTTCGGCAGGGTCCAGCTTTCGTAAAGCTGAATGAGTTCATCGTTGCGCGCCTCGATCGGTGCAACAAGCAACTCCGCCAATGTCAGCTCGCTCGTCGCGAAAATGGGCTGCGGAGCACGCCATCCGGAGAGGAGCAACGCTGTCAGCCCGGCGCGACGGTGGGAAGGCCCTTCGAACGTCTCGATGAAAACATTGGTATCCCAATAGATTCGTGGAGACGAACGGCGCTCAGTCCCACTCATCTCTCAACTTTCTGATGCGGGCCACCGGGTCGTCACCGATCGGGGAAACCCGACCCGCGAGTTCGAGAAGTTCCTTCAGGCGCTCATCCGATGCGTCCGGCGGCGAGACCGCTTCGATAATCAACCGGACTCGCCCAGTCCGCTCCAGCCCTTCTCGTAGGTCGGCAGGAAGTCTTTCGACGGGATAGTTGTCGACGATCTTGTTCATCGTTCCTGCTCCTTCGCCTTCCATCCTACCACGCCCCTCACTGGAAGGTCTTGCGCGGGTCGAAGGCGTCGCGCACGGCTTCGCCGATGAAGATCAAGAGGCTCAGCATCACCGCGACGGTGAAGAAGCCGGTGAGGCCGAGCCAGGGCGCCTGAACATTCGCCTTGCCCTGCGCCAGCAATTCGCCGAGCGAGGGCGAGCCGGGCGGCAGGCCGAAGCCGAGAAAGTCCAGCGCGGTCAGCGTCATCACCGAGGAGGAGACGATGAAGGGCAGCATGGTCAGCGTCGCCACCATCGCGTTCGGCAGCATGTGCCGCCACATCAGCACCGCGTTGGAAACGCCAAGCGCCCGCGCCGCCTGCACATACTCGAAATTGCGCGCGCGCAGGAATTCCGCCCGCACCAGCCCGACCAGCGACACCCAGGAGAACAACAGGAGAATACCGAGGAGCACCCAGAAGCCGGGGGCGAGGATGGAGGAGATGATCAGCAGCAGATAGAGCGCGGGTATCGAGGTCCATATCTCGATGAAGCGCTGGAAGATGAGGTCGGTCCAGCCGCCGAAATAGCCCTGCACCGCCCCGGCGGCGACGCCGATGACCGACGAGATGATGGTGAGGATCAGCCCGAACAGCACCGACAGCCGGAAGCCGTAGATCAGCCGGGCGAGCACGTCGCGGCCCTGATCGTCGGTGCCGAGCCAGTTCCATTCCAGCGCCGCGCAGCCGCCGGTGAGGCCGAGCCGCTCCACCACCGGCGCGCATTGCGCCTCGGTGAGCATCCAGGTCGGCGGCGAGGGCGCGGGGGTCGGCAGATCGAGATTGTGGGTGGAATAGGAATAGCGGATCGGCGGCCAGATCATCCAGCCGCCCTTTTCCCGGATCAGATCCTGCAGATAGGGATCGCGGTAATCGGCCTCGGTCTCGAAATCGCCGCCGAAGGTCGTTTCGGGATAGGCGACCAGCCCGGGGAAGTAGTAACCGCCGTCATATTCGATCAGGAAAGGCTTGTCGTTGGCGATGAACTCCGCCCCGAGGCTGAGGATGAACAGCACGGAGAAGATCCAGAAGCTCCACCAGCCACGCCGGTTGCGCTTGAAATTGCTCCAGCGGCGCTGGTTGAGCGGCGACAGAAAGGGGCGACGGGGCGACGGCGGAGCGGCGAGAGTGTCCGGCCGGGTGGCGGGGGTCGCGTCCATGCTCACACGTCCCGCGTCTCGAAGTCGATACGCGGATCGACCCAGGTATAGGTGAGGTCGGAAATGAGGTTCACCACCAGCCCGACCAGCGAGAAGATGTAGAGATTGGCGAAGACGACGGGGTAGTCGCGGTTCAATACGCTTTCAAAGCCGAGCAGGCCGAGGCCGTCGAGCGAAAAGATGGTCTCGATGAGCAGCGAGCCGGAGAAGAACGCCGCCACGAAGGCGCTGGGGAAGCCGGCGATGATGATGAGCATGGCGTTGCGGAACACATGGCGGTACAGCACCGCCCGCTCCGACAGCCCCTTCATCCGCGCGGTGACGACATATTGTTTGCGGATCTCGTCCAGGAACGAGTTCTTGGTCAGCAGCGCCATGGTGGCGAAGGCGCCGAGCACCATGGCGGTGATGGGCAAGGCGAGGTGCCAGAAATAATCGAGAATCTTGGCGCCGAGCGAGAGCTGGTCCCAATTGTCGGAGGTGAGCCCGCGCAATGGAAACCAGGAGAAGAACGAGCCGCCCGCAAACAGGATGATGAGCAGGATGGCGAACAGGAAGCTCGGAATGGCATAGCCGATGATGATGACCGCCGAGGTCCACACATCGAAGCGCGAGCCATCGCGCACCGCCTTGGCGATGCCGAGCGGGATGGAGATCGTATAGGTGATCAGCGTCATCCACAGGCCGAGCGAGATCGACACCGGCATTTTCTCGATGATGAGGTCGATCACCGAAACGTCGCGGAAATAGGACCGCCCGAAATCGAAGCGGGCATAGTCCCACATCATCTTGAAGAAGCGCTCATGCGCCGGCTTGTCGAAGCCGAATTGCCGTTCCAGATCCTTGATGAAGGCGGGGTCCAGCCCCTGCGCGCCGCGATATTTCGAGGAGACCGGGTCGCCCCCCGGCGCGCTCTGCTGCATGCCGCCGAAATCGCCGCCGCCGCCGGAAATGCGGGCGGTGGCGGAACTGCCCTGCCCGGTCAGTTCGGCGATGACCCGTTCCACCGGCCCGCCGGGGGCGAACTGCACCACCACGAAGGAGATCAGCATGATGCCGATCACGGTCGGTACCATCAGCGCGAGGCGTCGGACGATATAGGCGAGCATTCGGTCGGGTTTCTCCGCGAGGCAGGTTCAAGGTGGCGGGCGGCCGGGGCCGCGTCAACTTAACGTCCGTTCATGCAGGCGGCCGGGCACCCGAGTCCCCCCGCGGCGCCCCCCGGCAGGTCGGCTTGATCACCCCGCCGACCTCGTGCGCCCCCACCACAGATCCGGTATGGCGCGGGCATAGGTCGGGCGCGGCGCGCTTGGCCAGCCGAACTCGTCCCAGAAGGCGATGCGGAACTCGGCCGAATACCATTGCGGCACCCAGTAGCGCCCGGCCCGCAGGCGCCGGTCCAGCACGCGGCAGGCGGTGCGCAACTGGTCGCGCGTCGGGGCCGCGATCACTTCCTCGATCAGCAGGTCGACGATCGGGTCGGCGATGCCGGACAGGTTGTTGGACCCGGGAATGGAGGCCGCTGCCGAGCCGAAATAATTGCGCAGCGATTCGCCCGGCACGGTCGACATGGAGAAGCGACGCACCGTGGTGTCGAAATCGAAATCGTTGAGCCGGCGCTGATATTGCGGGGAATCGACGAGGCGGAAATGCGCCTCGATGCCCAGCAGTTTGAGGTTCTTGATGAAGGGCGCGGTGTGGCGTTCCAGCCCGTTCTCGTCGTCGAGAAATTCGATGGTCAGCCCGTCGCCCTGCGGGTCCACCAGCCGGCCGCCCTTGATGGTCCAGCCCGCCTCCCGCAACAATTGCGTGCCCCGGCGCAGCAGCGCCCGGTCCTGCCCGGACCCGTCGGAAACCGGCGGGCTCCAGGGCGGCGCCTTGAGCACGGCGATGTCCTCCGGCGTGAGCCGGTTGCTGATACGCTCGATCAGCGCCACCTCATCCGGGCCGGCCGGGCCCTCCGCTTCCAGGTCGGAATTCTCGAAGAACGACGTCGTGCGCTTATAGGCGTCGAACATCAGGTTCTTGTTGGTCCATTCGAAATCGAAGGCATAGGACAGCGCCTCGCGCACGCGCGGATCGGCGAATTTCGGCCGGCGCAGATTGAGAAACCAGCCCTGCGCGCCCGACGGCGTGCGGTCGGGCAGGATTTCGCGCTTCACCTTGCCCTCGTTCAGCGCCGGGAAATCATATCCCGTCGCCCAGGTGCGGGCGGTGAATTCCTGGCGGAACAGGTAGGTGCGGGCCTTGAATGCCTCGAACCCGACCTCACGGTCGCGGAAATATTCGTAGCGCAGCACGTCAAAATTGTTCACGCCGACATTCACCGGCAGTTCGTTGCCCCAATAATTGGCGACGCGCTCATATTCGATGTAGCGCCCGGGCTCGAAGCGCCCGACCTTGTAGGGGCCGGAGCCGAGCGGCGGCTCCAGCGTGCTCGCGTCGAAGGCATGGGCGCTGTAATAGGCCTTGGAGAAGATCGGCAGCGAAGCGGCGAATAGCGGCACATCGCGCGCCCGCCCCGGCGCGAAGCGCAGCACGGCGATCTCCTCGCCTTCCGCCTGCGCGCTCGCCATGTCGCGCAGATTCTGCGCGATGACGGGGTGCCCCTTCTCTTTCAGCAAGGTGAGCGAGAAGGCGACATCCGCGGCGGTGAGTTTCGAGCCGTCATGAAAGCGGGCCTGCGGGCGCAGGCGAAAGCGGTAGGTCATGCCGTCGTCGGACACGGCGACGCTCTGCGCCACCAGCCCGTAGAGCGCATCCGGCTCGTCATAGGCGCGGGCCATGAGCGCGTCGAAGATCAGCGCGATGCCCTGCGCGCCATCGCCCTTCAGGATGTAGCCATTGAGCGAATTGAAGGTCAGGAAGGACTGGTTGAACACCGCCGTGGGGCCGACCTGCGAGAAGGTGCCTCCCTGGGGTGCGGCCGGATCGACATAGTCGAAATGGGTGAAATCGGCGGGATATTTGAGATCGCCGAAGATGGAGAGGCCGTGGCGTTCCGGCCCGAGGGTGGGCACGCTGGCAGCCGCAGGTGCGCCGGCCGGGAGTGCGGTTTCTTGCGCCGCACTCTGGCGGCCCAGCCACGGCACAACAGAGGCGCCGGCGGCAAGGGTCAGAAGCATGCGGCGGGAGAGGGTACCGCCGTCCTCCCGGACGGCCGGAACGGCCGATCCGGGATCGCGCGCCGAAGACGGTCGACCGGGAAGACGATCCCGGCTCTCCGGCTTCGCCTCCGGCCGCGATGACGGCGCCCGCTCCCGGCGGGTCTCCCGCCCGCTCATCGCGCCGCACCGGTCTTGGCTGCCTTCTGCGCATCCCACCACCAGATGGTCGGGAAGGCGTCGCTGCCATATTCCGGCATCTTCTCGGGATGGCTGAACCGGTTCCAGCGCGCGGTGCGGGTGTTGGGGTAGGTCCAACTCGGGATCACATAATCATGCGCCAGCAGCACCCGGTCGAGCGCATGGGTGGCGGCGACGAGTTCCTCGCGGTCCTTGGCGTAGATCACCTTCTCGATCAGCGCGTCGACGCCGGGGTCCTTGATGCCGGCATAATTGCCCGATCCTTCGCGGTCGGCGGCGGCAGATCCCCAGAAATCGCGCTGCTCATTGCCGGGCGAGAGCGACTGGCCCCAGCCCGAGACGATCATGTCGTAATCGCGGGCGCGCAGCCGGTTGATATATTGCGAGGTATCGACCTGCCGCACGGTGACGGCGATGCCGAGCCGCTCCAGCGACGGCTTGTAGAACAGCGCGACGCGCTCAAAGGCCGGATTCGAGATCAGGATTTCCAGGGTGAAAGGCTCGCCCTTGGCGTTCACCAGCTTGCCGTCCTTCACCTCATAGCCCGCCGCGCGCAGCAATTGCGCCGCCTCACGCAGGTTGGAACGGCGGATGCCCTCGCTGCCGGAGGGCGGGTTCTCATAGGGCTTGGTGAAGACACTCTCGGGAATCTTGTCGCGCACGCTTTCCAGTATTTCCAGCTCCTTGCCGGTCGGCAGGCCGGAGGAGGCGAGTTCGGTGTTCTGGAAATAGCTCGACGTGCGTTTGTACTGGCCGAAGAACAGGGTGCGGTTCATGCCTTCGAAATCCAGCGCATAGTTCAGCGCGCGGCGCACCCGCTGGTCCTGGAACTTGTCGCGCCGCAGATTGGGGATGAAGGCCTGCATCGAGCCGAAGGAGCGGTTGGCGAACTCCTCGAGGATGACCTTGCCCTCCTTCACCGCCGGGAAATTATAGGCGGTGGCCCAATCCTTGGCCGAGGACTCGATGCGGAAATCGTACTGGTCGCCCTTGAAGGCTTCCAACTCCACCGTCGAGTCGCGGAAATATTCGAAGCGTTGCTCGGCGAAATTGTTGATGCCGATATTCACCGGCAGGTCCTTGCCCCAATAATCCGGCACGCGCTCGAAGGAGATGGAGCGGCCGGGCTGCACCTGCTTCACTTTATAAGCGCCGGAGCCGAGCGGGATTTCCAGCGTGCCCTGGCTGATGTCGCGCGGCTTGCCGTCCGGGCCGTTCGCCGTCCACCAGTGCTTGGGCATGATGCGGAGCTGGCCGACGATCTGCGGCAGTTCGCGGTTGCCGGCCTGGTCGAAGGTGAAAGTCACCTCGCGCTCGCCGGTGACGGCGGCCCCCTTCACATGGCTGTAGTAATAGGCCTGCCGGGGATTGTTCTTGGTCATCTGCTCGAACGACCACACCACGTCCTCGGGCGTGATCGGCTGGCCGTCATGCCATTTCGCCTCCGGCCGCAGCCGGTAGGTGACGGAGGAGAAGTCGGCGGGATAGCGCACGCTCTCGGCGATGAGGCCGTAATCGGTCGCCACCTCGTCAAAGGCGGCGCTCATCAGCGTGTCGTAGATGAGGTGCAGCCCCGCCGCCGGCGTGCCGCGCGGGATGATGTCGTTCAGCGAATCGAAGGTGCCGTCGACCGACTGACGCACCAGGCCGGTCTTCGGCGCGTCGGGGTTCACATAGTCGAAATGCGTGAAGCCGGCCGGGTATTTCGGCTCACCCATCAGCGAAAGACCGTGCTTCCACTCACCCGTGCCCTGCGCCGCCGGCGTGGCGGGCGCCGTCTCCTGCGCCAGCGCCGGACCGGCCAAGCCGAGGCCGAGCAGGACAAGGGCGAGCGACCGGACCATCGGGCCGCTCCGGGCCGGGGGGCGCCGGCCCGAGACGGCGGGATGGTCGGAGCGGCGGAGACAGGTCATGCGCATACATCCCTCTGGCACGTTGGACGCGGGGACCGCGGGGGCCCTCGCCTCGATTATGAACAGTCGCGGCGAATAAGAAGAGGCTGTCCGGAAAAGAATAAGGCCGGCGACGCAAAGCGCCGCCGGCCTGACGTGATCGTGAAATCCTCGCCCGTGCGGGCGCCCGCCTCAGGGCGTGGCGGGCGTCGCCGGCGCGGGCTGGGCCGGGGTGCTTTCCGCAGGAGCCGGCGCGGCCGGGGTTTCGGTCGCGGGAGCCGGCGCCGCGGGGGTTTCGGTCGCGGGAGCCGGGGTCGCGGGCGCGGCCGGAGTCTCGGTCGCGGCGGGGGCTGGCGTTTCCGCCGGCGCGGGAGCGGCGGGAGCCGCCGGCTCCGGCGCCGGAACCGTGGTCGCGGGCGCGGCCGGGCCAGCCGGAGGCGGGACATTGCCACCCGTCTCGCCCGAGGCCGGCTGGGTCGCCGCCGGCTCGGCAGCCGCCGGCGTCGCGTCCGGCGAGGGCAGCGGCAGCGGGTTGTGCGAAAGCGTGTTGAGATAGGCGATCAGATCGGCGCGGTCCGTATCCTTGGCGATGCCGGCGAAGCCCATCGCCGTGCCGGGAATGTCGGTCTTCGGGCTCTTGATGAAGTCGTTGAGATTTTCGAAGGTCCAGTCGCCGCCATGCGCCTTCATCGCGGCGGAATAGGCGAAGCCGTCCACGCTACCGATCGGGCGGCCGACGACGGCATAAAGATCCGGGCCGACCTTGGCGCCGGCGCCTTCCACGAAATTGTGGCAGGCGGCGCACTTCTTGGCCTGGGCGGCGCCCTTCTCCGGGCTGGCCGCGGCGAGAAGCTGAGCGAGAGGAACCTCGGCCGGCGCCGCCTGCGCCTCGCCCGTCAGTTCTTCCTGCACGGCGATCTCATAGCCGGCCTTCTCCGGCCCATGGCTGGAGAAAAGAATGTCCGCGAACACATTCAGACCGAGCGTGAACGTCAGCACGCCCAGGACCGCACCAGCAACCTTGTTCAGCTCGTAGCTGTCCATCGAAATATTCGCTCCCTCACCCGGCACCGCGACCATCCGGCTGGCCTGCCGATACCCCGCGCGCAATGTATCAGCGCTCGCTTGCGACCGCCAATGGCGCGCGGGAACTAATCATTTTGACGGTTGACGTGCAACCCGTATAAGCGCGCTTCGGTGCTACGTTTCGCCACTCTGAGAGGGGCGCCCGGCACCGCCCAGCATGATGACAGGTCACAGAAATGTCCGCGCAGGACACAGTTATTCTTATTCCAGCCCGCATGGCTTCGACCCGGCTGCCGGGAAAGCCGCTCGCCGATCTCGGAGGCCGCCCGATGATCGTCGAGGTGGCGCGGCGTTCCGCCGCGGCGGGCATCGGCCGTGTGGTGGTGGCGACTGACGATGACGGCGTGCGCGTCGCGGTGGACAGGGCCGGATTCGACGTCGCCATGACCCGCGCCGACCATGCCAGCGGCTCGGACCGAATCTTCGAGGCGCTGGAGCTTATCGACCCGGAAGGGCGCGTGGCGCGCATCGTCAATGTGCAGGGCGATCTGCCCACGATCGACCCCGCCCTGATCCGCGCCGCGCTCGACCTGCTTGATGATCCGGCTGTGGATATCGGCACGCTGGCGGCCGAGATCACCGAGCCGGCGGAGCGCACCAACCCGAATGTGGTGAAGGCGGTGGGCAGCCCGCTCAGCCCCGCGCGGCTGCGCGCGCTCTATTTCACCCGCGCCACCGCGCCCCATGGCGAGGGGCCGCTGTTCCACCATATCGGCCTTTACGCCTATCGCCGCCGCGCGCTCGAACGCTTCGTCGCGCTGCCGCCCTCCCCGCTGGAGAGCCGCGAGAAGCTCGAACAGCTACGCGCGCTGGAAGCCGGCATGCGGATCGACATCGCCATCGTCGACACGGTGCCGCTCGGCGTCGACACGCCGGACGATCTGGAAAAGGCACGCCGCATGCTGGCGGCCGAATCACTGTGAAGGACATCTCCATGACGACCCGCCGCACCATCGTCTTCCAGGGCGAGCCGGGCGCGAATTCGCACATTGCCTGCCGCGAGGTCTATCCCGGGCATGAGGCGGTGCCCTGCGCCACCTTCGAGGACGCTTTCGCCGCGCTGCAGAATGGCGAGGCCGATCTCGGCATGATCCCGATCGAGAATTCCGTCGCCGGGCGGGTGGCGGACATCCACCATTTGATGCCGACCTCGGGCCTCACCATCATCGGCGAGTTCTTCCTGCCGCTCTCGCACCAGTTGATGGCCATTCCCGGCGCCACGCTGGCGACGGTGAAATCGGCGGAAAGCCATGTGATGGCGCTCGGCCAGTGCCGCAACATCATCCGCAAGCTGGGGCTGAAGGCCATTGTCGGCGCCGACACCGCCGGCTCGGCACGGCTGGTGGCGGAAGCGCAGGATCCGAGCCGCGCGGCCATCGCCTCGCGCCTCGCGGCGGAAATCTACGGGCTCGACATCATCGCGGAGAATATCGAGGACGAGGCGCACAACACCACGCGCTTCGTCATCCTCGCCAAGGATGGCGACTGGGCGCCGGCCAATAACGGGCCCACCGTCACCACCTTCGTGTTCCGGGTGCGCAACGTGCCGGCGGCGCTGTACAAGGCGATGGGCGGCTTCGCCACCAATGGCGTGAACATGACCAAGCTGGAGTCCTACCAGCTCGACGGCGAGTTCTTCGCCACCCAGTTCTATGCGGATGTCGACGGCCACCCGGAAGACCCCGGCCTGAAGCTGGCGCTGGAGGAATTGTCGTTCTTCTCCAAGGAAGTGCGGATTCTCGGCGTCTATCCCGCCCACCCCTACCGTGTGGCGCTGCGGGCGTGAAACGCAAAGGCCCGGCGCATGGCCGGGCCTCTTATCATCAAGAGAGGCGCGTGCGCCTACTCGGCGGCCTCGCCGGTCGCGCGTTCGACCGCATCCTCGATGGTCTTCAGCGCGTCCGGGTGCGGCATCGAGATGATGTTGTAGCCGGAATCGACGAAGTGGACCTCGCCGGTCACGCCGGTGGAGAGGTCCGAGAGCAGATACAGGGCGGCGCCGCCGACCTCGTCGATCGACACGGTGCGGCGCAGCGGGGCGTGACGCTTCTGGTAGTTGAACATCAGCCGCGCATCGGCGATGCCGGCGCCCGCCAGCGTGCGGATCGGCCCGGCGGAAATCGCGTTCACGCGCACACCCTGCGGGCCGTAATCGGCGGCGAGGTAGCGCACGCTCGCCTCCAGCGCCGCCTTGGCGACGCCCATCACATTATAGTTCGGCATCACCCGGGTGGAGCCGCCATAGGTGAGCGTGATCAGCGAGCCGCCCTCCGTCATCAGCGGCGCGGCGCGCTTGGCGATTTCGGTGAAGGAGAAGCAGGAAATCACCATGGTGCGGGTGAAATTCGCCCGGGTGGTGTCGGCGTAGAGGCCCTTCAGCTCGTTCTTGTCGGAAAAGCCGATGGCGTGGACGAGGAAGTCGAGCTTGCCCCACTTCTCCTTCAGCGCCGCGAAAAGCGCGTCGACTGAGGCGAGATCCTCGACATCACAGGCGAGCAGCGTGTCGCTGCCGAGGCTCTCGGCCAGCGGCTTCACGCGGCGCCCCAGTGCCTCGCCCTGATAGGTGAAGGCGAGTTCCGCCCCGTGCGCCGCCAGCGTGCGGGCGATGCCCCAGGCGATGGAATGGTCGTTTGCGACGCCCATGATGAGGCCGCGCTTCCCCTGCATCAGGTTGCCCTGGGGGAGAGTGCCCTGCGTAAGGCTCATACGTGTGGTTCCTTCCGCCCCGCCGCCTCGATCACGACTCCGGGTGCTGGAACACCAGCACCGCATTGGCCCCGCCGAAGCCGAAGCCGTTGGAAAGCACCCGCTCCAGCCGCGCATTGTCGACGCGCTCGCGCACGATCGGCATATCGGCGAAAGCCGGGTCGATTTCGTCAATATGCGCGCTCGCCGCGATGAAGCCGTTCTGCATCATCAGGATCGAGTAGATCGCCTCATGCACGCCGGTCGCGCCCTGGGAATGGCCGGTGAGCGACTTGGTGGCCGAAATCGGCGGCGCGTGAGCGCCGAACACGGCGCGGATCGCCTCGATCTCCTTGAGATCGCCGATCGGCGTCGAGGTGGCGTGCGGGTTGATATAGTCGATGCCACCCTTCACGCCGGACAGCGCCAGCTTCATCGCGCGGGCCGCGCCCTCGCCGGACGGGGCGACCATGTCGGCGCCGTCCGAGGTGGCGCCATAGCCGACGATCTCGGCATAGATGCGCGCGCCGCGCGCCTTGGCATGCTCCAGCTCTTCCAGCACCAGCACGCCCGCACCGCCGGAAATGACGAAACCGTCGCGGTTCTTGTCATAGGGGCGCGAGGCGACTGCCGGGCGGTCATTATAGTCCGACGACATGGCGCCCATGGCGTCGAACAGGCAGGACAGCGTCCAGTCGAGATCCTCGCAGCCGCCAGCGAACATGATGTCCTGCTTGCCGTACTGGATCATCTCGGCGGCATTGCCGATGCAGATATTGGTCGTCGCGCACGCGGCCGAGATGGAATAGCTCAACCCCTTGATCTTGAACCAGGTCGACAGCGTGGCCGAGGCGGTCGAACCCATCGCCTTCGGCACGGCGAAGGGGCCGACGCGCTTCGGGCTGGTGTTCTTGCGCGTGATGTCCGCCGCCTCAACGATGGTGCGGGTGGAAGAACCTCCCGAGCCCATGATGAGCCCGGTGCGCTCGTTGGAAATCTCGTGCTCTTCGAGCCCCGCGTCGCGGATCGCCTGATCCATGGCAACGTGGTTCCACGCCGTGCCGCCGCCATGGAAGCGCATGGCGCGGCGGTCGACCACCTCGCTGGCATCGAGCTGCGGCGCGCCGTGCACCTGGCTGCGGAAGCCGAGCTCGGCATAGGCATCGGCCCGGCGGATGCCGCTCTTGCCCTCGCGCAGGGAGGCCAGCACCTCCTGGGTGGAGTTGCCTATGGACGAGACGATGCCCATTCCGGTTACGACAACACGGCGCATAGGCTTCCTTTCCTTCAAAGCACGCGAGAGGGTCGAGACAGGCGAGATGGCCCCGCCCGGAGGGCGCCGCAAGGGCGCGCGGTCAGGACTGGAACAGCCCGACCTTCAGATCGCTCGCGCGATAAATGACCTCGCCATCGGCCTCCAGCCAGCCATCGGCGATGCCGAGCACCAGCTTGGAACGCATCACCCGCTTGAAGTCGATGCCGTACACCACCTTCTTGACGCTGGGCAGAACCTGGCCGGAAAACTTGATCTCGCCCGCGCCGAGCGCCCGACCACGGCCGGGCGAGCCGAGCCAGCCGAGATGGAAGCCGACAAGCTGCCACAGCGCATCGAGGCCGAGGCAGCCGGGCATGACGGGATCGCCGATGAAGTGGCAGCCGAAGAACCAGAGGTCCGGCTTGATGTCGAGCTCGGCGCGCACATGACCCTTGCCGTTCGGCCCGCCATCCTCGGAAATCTCGGTAATGCGGTCGAACATCAGCATGGGCGGCGCGGGAAGCTGCGCGTTGCCCGGCCCGAAAAGCTCTCCGCGCCCGCACGCGAGCAGTTCCTCATAAGTGAAGCTCGTCTGCCGCTCGACCATCGTCTCGGTATTACCCACGCTTGCTGTTTCCATGCCTTGAGCGGCCCCGGCCGCCGATTTTGTGCGGCACGCGCGGGCCCTTTGCGGCCCGGCCACCTGACGCAGCGCGCTTCCTATCACAGCGCTCCGCCCGCTCAAAGCCGGCCGGACACGTGGCGAGGCGACGAAAATGTCACGCATATGACAATACCGGCGCACCACCGCGTGGGAAAGAGGCCCGGCGCGGACGGACGGCGATCCCCGCAGCCGACCAGCGCACATTGGAACGATTACGATTGTCCCTCGCGATATTGCCCCGATGGTCACCGTACCGATATAATACACACTGAAAAAGGTGCCCTGCGCCGGCCTCCTGCCTTGCCGGGAAGCCGGCGGCGGGGCCGGAGTTGCGGATCGACCTTGTCTCTCCCTCCGGGGGAAAGGCGGTAACGATGGTTCGGAAGACGAGATGAGCGAAGCTTTTCGCCCCCATAACGTAGCCTTCTCCCGCATGGTGGTGGAAGAGGACGGCCCCGTGCTGCCGGTCGCCAAGTTGCGGGACGGCGCGGGCCGCACCGGCTGCCCGTTCCATGACGTGCGCCACATGCTGCGCGATGTCGGCCTGCGCCCCACCCGCCAGCGCCTTGCGCTTGGCTGGCTGCTCTTCGCCAAGGGCGACCGTCACGTGTCGGCGGAAATCCTGCACGAGGAGGCGATCAAGGCGCGCTTCCCGGTGTCGCTGGCGACCGTCTACAACACGCTGCACCAGTTCACCGAGGTCGGCCTGCTGCGCGAGTTGGCGGTGGACGGGTCGAAGACCTATTTCGACACCAACCCGTCGGACCACCATCACTTCTTCCTCGAAGGCGAGAACAATCTCGTCGACATTCCCAGCGCCTCGGTCGAGGTGGAGCGGATTCCCGAGCCGCCGGAAGGCTATGAGGTCGCCCGTGTCGATGTGGTGGTGCGGCTGCGCCCCAAGCGCCGCTCTTGAAGACGTGCCGCTCCTGAAGACGTGCCGCTCCTGAAGAACGCCGCTCCTGAAGCGCCATTTCAACCGCGACAGTATCGAAGGCCGGTCATCTGACCGGCCTTTTCATTTTGCCCCCCCGCCTCACGCCCGCAGGAACGCCGCCAGTTCCCGCAGCGCGGCCCGCGCGGATGCCTCGCCGGCGCGGGCGATCAGCATCACCGTGGACGCGGGAAGCGGCGGCAGGTTGAGTGCCGCGCCGACATCGACGCTGCCGGGCGGCGCGAGATGGGCGGCGAGCGGCGCCACCGCCAGCCCCGCCGCCACCGCGGCGCCGACCGAGGAGACGCTGCCGCCGGTGAAGGCTTCGCGCCAGTCGCGCCCCGCCGAGTCGAGCGCGGCGATCGCTCCCGCCCGCACGCCGCACGGGGCCGCCAGCAGCGCGAGCGGCAATCCGCCGCCCTCCTCGCGCCAGCCCGGGGCGGCAAACCAGCCATAGCGGTCCTGCCGCAGCGCCTGGCCGTCGCGCCGGTCTCCCTCGCGCCGCACCACCACCGCATCGAGATCGCCGGCATCGAAGGAATCGAGCAAGAGGCGCGAAAACCCCATGCGGATGTCGAAGACAAGGCCGGGGCTCGCCGCCGAGAGCCGCCGTAGCAGGCCGGGCAGCGTGTCGCCGGTGACGTGATCGCTGATGCCGAGCCGCAGACGGCGCGGCGGCGCCGCGTCCCATAGACGCGCCTCGCGATCGGCCGCCAGCAGGCGGCGCGCCCGCTCCAGGAACAGCACGCCGTCGGCGGTGAGACGGACGAGGCGCGGCGTGCGCTCCATCAGCGTGCGCCCGAGCCGCTGCTCCAGCTTGCGCAGCTTCACACTCACACCGGCCTGCGTGCCTCCCAGCGCCTCGGCCGCGCGGGTGAAGCTGGAGAGTTCGGCGATCTGCACGAAAGTGCGGACGAGTTCGAGATCGAGGGGGCGTTCGGTCATTTCAAAACGCTATCACTGATATGTTCAGTAATAGCGTTCTATCATGTTTCCGGTCACGCTACGACGTGTCTCGCAACCAGTGCAAGGAGACACGCCATGCCGATGATCCAGATCGCTTTCGCCACACCCGACCCCGCCTTACGCGGTGAGGAGGCCGCCCTCGCGCGCCGCGCCGCCCAGCTCGCGCAGCAATGGCTGGGCAAGGATCCTTCCGTCACCGCCGTGCGGGTGGAGCGCGCCGATCCGGCGCACTGGTTCTGCGCCGGCCGCAGCCTCGCCGAAGCCGGCCTTGCCGCCTTCTGGCTCGACATCCGCGTCACCGAGGGCACCAACACCAAGGATGAGAAGGCCGCCTTCATCGCCGCGACCTTCCGGGCGTTCGGCGATATTATCGGCCCGCTGCACGCGGAAAGCTATGTGCATGTGGTGGAGGCGCGCGCCGACGCCTATGGCTATGGCGGGCTCACCCAGGAGCGGCGCTACATCGCCGCCCGGCCCGAGGCACCCGCCGCCGAGTCGGCTCAAACGCCGCCCTCCTGGAGCCTGAGCGGCGTGCGGATGTCGGGCGATCCGGCGCGGCGAAGGACTGCCGCGCCGGCGTAGGCTCACGCCTCTTCCATCGCCTCCAGCTCACCGATCATCCGTTCGATGAGGCCGAGGCCGGTCTGCCAGAAGGCGGGGTCGCGCGCGTCGAGGCCGAAGGGCTTCAGCAGTTCCGAGTGATGCTTGGTGCCACCCGCCGCCAGCATGGCGAGATAGCGCTCGGCGAAGCCTTCCGAGGCGTTCTCATAGACCGCGTAGAGCGAGTTCACCAGGCAATCGCCGAAGGCATAGGCATAGACATAGAAGGGCGAATGGATGAAGTGGCCGATATAGACCCAGTAATTCTCATAGCCCGGCCCGAGATGGATGGCCTCGCCCAGGCTCTCCGACTGCACTTCCATCCAGATGGCGCAGATGCGCTCGGCGGTGAGTTCGCCATTCTTGCGCTCGGTGTGGATGCGGCGCTCAAAGGTGTAGAAGGCGATCTGGCGCACCACCGTGTTGATCATGTCCTCGACCTTCGAGGCCAGCATCGCCTTGCGCGCGCGGGCATCGGGTGCTGCGTCGAGCAGCCGGCGGAAGGTCAGCATCTCGCCGAACACCGAGGCGGTCTCCGCCAGGGTCAGCGGGGTCGGCGCCATCAGCGCGCCGTTCGGCGCCGCCAGCACCTGATGCACGCCATGGCCCAGCTCATGGGCGAGCGTCATCACGTCGCGCGGCTTGCCCATATAGTTGAGCAGCACATAGGGGTGGGCGGACGGTACGGTGGGGTGGGCAAAGGCGCCGGTCGCCTTGCCCGGGCGCACGCCGGCGTCGATCCAGCTCTTGTCGAAGAAGTCACGGGCGATGTCGGCCATGCGCGGGGAGAAGGTGGAATAGGCGCCGAGCACGGTGTCGCGCGCCTCGTCCCAACCGATGGGCCGGGTTTCCACCTTCGGCAACGGCGCGTTGCGGTCCCAATATTCCAGCTTCTCCTTGCCGAACCACTTGGCCTTGAGCCGGTAATAGCGATGGGCCAGCCGCGGATAGGCGGCGTGGACGGAGGACACCAGCGCGTCGACCACCTCGCGCTCGACGCGGTTGGCGAGATGGCGCGAATCCGCGATGTCCTGGAAGCCGCGCCAGCGGTCGGAGATTTCCTTGTCCTTGGCCAGCGTGTTGGTGATGAGGGTGAACAGGCGCAGATTCTCGCCGAACACCTTGGCCAGCGCGTCGGCGCCGAGCTTGCGCTTGGCCTCGTCCGGCTCGGCGAGGAAGTTCAGCGTCTGCTCCAGCGGCAGGCTCTCACCGCCGACATCGAATCGCAGGCCGGCAATGGTCTCGTCGAACAGCCGGTTCCACGCGCCCCGCCCGGTGACTCCCTTCTCATGGAACAGGTGCTCGATGCGGTCTTCGAGCTGATAGGGCTTTTCCGCCCGCACATCCTCGATCCACGGCCGGTACTTGGCGAAGGCGGGATCGGCCAGTGCCGATTCCATCCTGGCGTCATCGAGCCGGTTCAGCTCCAGCGTGAAGAACAGGAGATGGGTGGAAGCGTCGGTGAGTTTTTCCTGCACGTCGCCATAGAATTTGGCGCGCACCGGGTCGGTGGTGTCGCCGGAATAGACGAGGCCGGCGAACGAATAGAGCCGGCCGAGCAGATCCTCGATCTTCTCGTAGCGTGCGACGATCAGCGCCATCTGCCCGCCCGCATCCGCCCCGTCGAGCACCTGCGCCAGCTTGCCCTTATGGGCCTCCTCGAAGCTCGCGGCCTCGGCGGCGACGGTGGCGAGGTCAGCCGCGACTTCGGGTGAATCCATCGCGGGATAGAGGTCCGACAGGTCCCAGTGCGGCAGGGAGCCGAGAGCGGCGGCGGACGCCTCCGGCGAGCGGGGGGCGGAAGCGTAGGCATCGAGACGGCGCGGCATGGTCACTCCGGCGGGTCATGTGAGGTGGCAGTGATATCGTGCGCGCGGGCCGGCTATCAACCGGCCATCGGCATTGGCAGCAGAGGGAACACCCGGCATTCTCCGCCGGGCAATGCGCAAGACGAGGAAAAAATGCAGGCGCCACTCCGGTTTCTCGCTTCCCTGACGCTGCTGGCCGTGCTCGGCAGTTCGCTGGCGGAAGCCGCCCCCCGCCGCATCGTGATCGTCCGACATGGCGAGAAGCACACGGCGCTGACCCTGTGCAGCCTCGGCAAGGAGCGGGCGCAGGCGCTGGCGGCGCAGTATCTCAGCCCCACCAGCCCGATGAGCCTGATCCGGAACGACCCACCGGCGGCGATCCTTGCCATGACGCTGCACACGGTGGAGACCGCCCGGCCCATCGCCCGCGCCTGGGACATGCCCCTCACAGCGCCGCCGATCGGCTACATCCCGATCCGCAACAACCGCTACTTCAATTCGAAGCTGAACGTGGTCAACCGCGACGTGGCGCGCGACCTGCTGGAGAATCCACGCTGGCACGGCAAGACGGTGGTGATGGTATGGGAGCATTTCCACATCGCCAGCGCGGCACTGGAAGCGGAATTTCCCGGAGAACAGGTCACGCTGCGCCAGTTGCTGCATCTCGACGAGATCAAGGGCGTCAAGGGCGGTGTGCCGACCACCTGGCCGGACAGCAACTATAATTTCTTCTGGATTCTCACCTATGACCGGCCGCAGGACAGCGTGCCGAGCCGGTTCGAGGTGGTGCGGCAGTATTTCGCCGAACCCTATGCCAACCTGCCGTCCAATGGCTGGGGCAAGCCTGAGCCGCGCCCGGCCGACAGCGGCTGCAGCTAAAAAAAAGCGCCCGGAAAGGGCGCTTGAGGCGGGTCATTAAGGGGATCGGCACGTCTCGACCGTCAGTCGAAGGTGCGCTTCAGCTTCTGCCAGGGCGAGTTCTTGCCTTCATAGAGCGGACCGAAGAAGGCGCGCTCCTTGGACTGGCCCTGCGTCTGGCGAACCTGCTGCTTGCGGACGCGTTCATGCTCGCGCACCTGATTGCGGTCGACGCTGTCGCCGAAACGCGGCGTGTCGCGGGGACCGACGGACGTGGCGCCAGCCGGAGCCGCCGCGAAAACAAGGCCAGCGGCCACCAGAGCGGCAACGCCGACCGAACTCACCTGAGTCTTCGTCATGTTGACCTCCTCAAGAAACGATCTTCTGGCCGAACAACACACGGACCTGAAAATAGTTTCCAATAGAGGCGGACGTGATTGACAGATGCAGCACGCTTGTCTGGCACGACGCGCCCGTGCGCGGAGGTACAGGGGCAGGGGAACCTGCGCCGCCTCTATCGGTTGTTTACCGACAACAGGGGGATGCCATGGCTGCCACCATTTCCACCACCGCCGTTTTTGCCCCGCCCCTGCGGCTCAAAGGCGAGGGCGAGACATTCGTAATCGGCACCCTTGACGAGGCGCTGGCCTTTGCCGAGCGCAACCCGCACCCGCAAGGCGACTATGAAGGCATGATCCGCCGCCTGCAGGGCGCCCATCGCGCGGAAGACGTGATCGAGGCGGCCAACGCCTTCCGCTGGTGGTGCGAGGCCAATGGTTTGCTGGACGAGAGCGTCGGCTGACCCGAACACTCACGAAGGCGAAAACGACAGCGCCCCGGTGCTCCATGACGGAGGCCGGGGCGCGATATTGCCGGGACGCGCGGCTGAAGGCGCGGACCTTACTGGCCGAGCAGGCGCACCACGGCGATGTTCTTGCTGCCATCCTTGGCAGTGGTGACGCCACCGACGACGATGAGCCCATCGCCCTGCATCACCACGCCGCTCGCCATGTCGTCGCCATCGCCGAGCGAGAGGTTGACGATGCCGTTCGGGGTGCCGTCATCGGCGGTGCCGAAGGCTTCGTCCAGTTCACCCTTGGGCGTGTAGCGCAGCACGGCGATGTTGGTGCTGTTGCCGTCCTGGTGATAGCCGGCGACGATGATGTTGCCGTTCTTGTCCATCGTCACATCGGTCGCGTAGTCGTTGCCGGCGCCGAGCGAGGTGGCGACGAAGCCGTTCGGCGTGCCGTCCTCGGCGACACCGAACGCCTCGTCGAGCGAGCCGTCGGCGTTCAGCCGGGCGACGATGACATTGGTGCTGCCGTCCTTGGAGACGGAATCGCCAGCGACGACGATCTTGCCATCGGCGGCGAGCGCCACCGCATTCGCCTCATCGGAACCGTCGCCCAGCGAGAAGCTGGCGACGCCGTCCGGCGTGCCGTCATTGGCCTTGCCGAAGCTGGGGTCGAGCGTGCCATCGGCGGTGAAGCGCAGCACGGCCATGTTGCTGTTGCCCTTCGGCCCATGGGTGCCGACGACGACGATCTTGCCGTCCGCCGCCACGGCGAGGTCTTCGCCGACATCATTGCCATCGCCGAGCGAGACGGCGGTGAAGCCGTCCGGCGTGCCGTCGCTGCCATCGACGCCGAACTTCACGTCCGGGGTGCCATCGGCATTGAGGCGGCCGACGACGATGTTGGACGTTCCATCCTTGCCCACCGTGCTGCCGGCGATGACGATCTTGCCGTCCGCCGTCAGGCCCACCGCATTGGCGATGTCGTTGCCGTCGCCGAGCGAGATGTTGACCACGCCGTCCGGCGTGCCGTCATTCGCCTTGCCGAAGCTGGAATCGAGCGTGCCGTCAGTGTTGAGCCGCAGCACCGCGATGTTGGTGCTGGCGCCTTCCTGATGATAGCCGGAGACGACGATCTTGCCGTCGCCCTGCACGGCCACGTCGGTGGCGAAATCGTCGCCCTCGCCGAGCGAGATGTTGACGACGCCATCCGGCGTGCCGTCATTCGCCTTGCCGAAGCTGCCGTCCAGCGTGCCGTCCTTGGCATAGCGCAGGATGACAATGTCGTTGCTCTTGCCATTGTTGCGGTTGCCGACAATGACCACCTTGCCGTCCGGCCCGGTGGCGATGCCATTGGCGATGTCGTCGCCCTCGCCGAGCGAGGTGGCGACGACGCCATCCGGCGTCCCGTCCGCCGTGCCGGCGCCGAAGCTCTTGTCGAGCGAGCCCGGCCCGGTCGCGTCCGCCGCGAAGGCGCCGCCCAGATTCACCGGCCCGCAGGCCAGCACCACCGCGATGGCGAGCGCCGCGCAGCCGCTGCGCGCCTTCAGCCCATTCAGATAAGTCATGATGTCTTCTCTGCCCCCATGGCGAGATAATATACTATGATACCAGTCATGCGCCGGGCTCGCCCCGCTCTGGGGGCTGTGGTCGCACGCACGGCCGACAGGTTCGCCGGCCGCTCACCCTGATGATGCAAAGCCTCGCAGACAGGTGGATGACACCTCGTCCCTGCGGCGCGACAACCGCTGATGCGCCTACCCCTTACGCCTCACGGTGATTTGGTACTCCCCGCCGGAACGGGGCGGCAAGGCGGCATCGGCGGCGGCGGGCGGAAAGCTGTTCCAGAATGGAGGTAATATGATCCAGAATAGATACAGTTTTTCCTCACGCCATGCGAGGGCCTCGCTTGCGCCTCCTGGCCGGCGCGCGGCACAGCGGGCACGCAGGGCGCTGAGAGGTGAGCGGGGTGATGGGGAGGAAGGCGCTCCGCGAATCCGCAGAACATGGCAGGCAGCCGGCCGAGACGAGGCTGGCCGTTCGCAGACAGGGCGGAGGGGAAGGAATGGTGGGCGCGACAGGGATTGAACCTGTGACCCCCTCGATGTCAACGAGGTGCTCTCCCGCTGAGCTACGCGCCCATTCCGTGGTCTCTTGCGAGCGGGGCTCCCCTATAACGAGAAGCCCGGCTTGGTGCAAGCGGGGAATGGCGGCTGTGGATGACGCCGCCGCCTCTCCGCCCTCCGGCGGCGCTCAGGCCGCCAGCATCTTGCCGACCTCGTTGACGAGATCGCGCAGATGGAAAGGCTTGGAGAGCACCTTCGCATCCTTCGGCGCCTGGCTGTCGGCATTCAGCGCCACGGCGGCGAAGCCGGTGATGAACATCACCTTGATGTCGGGGTCGAGATCGGTGGCGCGGCGGGCGAGTTCGATCCCGTCCATTTCCGGCATCACGATGTCCGTGAGCAGAAGTTCGAACGGCTCTTCGCGCAGCCGGTCATAGGCGGAGCGGCCATTGTCGAAATCGGCCACCTCGTAGCCGGCATTCTGCAGCGCCTTCACCAGAAAGCGGCGCATGTCATTGTCGTCTTCGGCGAGCAGGATCTTGAGCATCCCGGGCATCCTGATTGTCCTGAGGCGGCGGGAGGGGCGTCGGCCGGGCCGATGCACACGCCGCGCTGCGTACACGTTCTCCTTGGGTACCTCAGCGCCCCTTAGCACATCGTGAACGGGCGACCGCCTCGCCTCTCGCGGACGTGTGCGCAAAAACAGCCGCGCCTGCCCACCGCCGCATTTCGCCTCGCCAAGCACCATGTTAGACACGACGGCTAGGCTTGCGCGCGCAGGGCCAGCAGCGGATTGAGGAATGATGGCCGTCATTGCCGAGATGATCGACCCCGCCTTCGAGATCGTCCAGCCGGCCTCGCTTCGCGCCCCTTTCCTGTTCAATTCGCCCCATAGCGGCGTGGTCTATCCCCGCGCCTTCGTCGAGCAGTCGCGGCTCGACCTGCCGGTGCTGCGACGTTCGGAGGACAGTTTCGTCGACCGGCTGTTCGGCGAGGTGACGCGATTCGGCATGGGCTTCATGCGCGCGCATTTCCCGCGCTGCTATCTCGACGTGAACCGCGAGCCCTATGAGCTCGATCCCCGCATGTTCGAGGGGCGCCTGCCCTCCTACGCCAATACGCGCTCCATGCGCGTGGCCGGCGGGCTCGGCACCATCGCCCGCATCGTCGGCGAGGCGCAGGAGATCTATGGCCGCCGCATTCCGGTGGACGAGGCGATCGCCCGCATCGAATCGCTCTACAAGCCCTATCACCGCTCGCTCCGCCAGCTCATGGCGCAGATGCAGCGCAGCTTCGGCGTCGCGGTGCTGGTGGACTGCCACTCCATGCCCTCCGGCTGCCAGCGCGACGGCCGCATCGACATCGTCATCGGCGACCGCTACGGCACCAGTTGCGCCGGCATCATTCCCGATACGATCGAGGCGGAGCTGCGCCGGCGCGGCTATAGCGTGGTGCGCAACAAGCCCTATGCCGGCGGCTTCATCACCGAGCATTACGGCAACCCGGCATCCGGCATGCACGCCGTGCAGATCGAGATCAACCGCGCGCTCTACATGCACGAGGCGAGCTACCAGCCCTCGGAAAATTTCGCGCTGGTGCAGAACGATCTGCTCGAAGTGGCCGTCGCCCTGACAGAAATCCGTCATCTTGATCTCGCGCCGCTGCGCACAGCCGCTGAATAATCGTTTTAATTCAGTGACTTATCGTGATGGTTCAATTTTTTGATGGGCTAACGCAAAAAACCTCAGCCGAGAGCCTTGCATTTTAAACATGCGAGCTATACCAATTCTGCACGCTCGGTTCCGGGCTGAATTCCACCACCGCAGCGACGGTCAAAGCCGCTGAAAAAGCGGGGGGAATGCTTGATCCGCCAGAGGATCGACGGTCTTCGGACGGAGACCACGGAACCGCAACGGGATGACCGGCAAGATGGCACAAGCCACGGCAGGCTCCCCGTCCGGCGCAAAAGAAAGAGGCCGCTTACGCAGCGCGCAAGCGGCCCAAGTCTAGGGAGGAAACGCCCAAGGAGGGCTGTACGGAGCGACGCCAATCGCTGCGTACGAGTGCAAGATGTAGGTGCATTGCGGAATAATCAAGGCGGGCACCGACACTTTCTGGCATACCAAATACGGTGACGTTCGCGGTGTGATATTATTACCGCATCCTTTGGTATGAAAATACCTTTCAGGCGCGCTTGTCGCCCTGCCGGGCGTTGACGCAGCCGACCGGGGGGTCGCGGCGCGTCAGCGCCCGTTTCCATTTATGGGTCGCTTCGCCTAGCCATTTAAGGGTCGCTTCACCTGGAAAGTCCGGCCTCCTTCGGGCGTCCGGCCTCGCCGCTTCCACCGCCCGCGCGAGCCGTGTCAGCGTGTCCCGCCGCCCGCGCTGCCGCAGCTTCGCCTTTCTCCGACCTCCCCCACCGCCCCCCGCACCGCGCCCGCACGCTTGGCCGCGCAGGGGCGCCCTCACCCGGGCGCGACCTGGCCATCCCGAGGCGGAGGAGAAAACGAGCGATGGTCGCCGACACGGGTGGGTGTGCAAGGCCGATAAGCTCGCGCCCTCGGCGTCCTGTCGGCTCGTCCGGGCGAACAGGGGTGGAGCGTGCACAGCGTCGAGAAGGGGACAAGGCGGCAAGGCCCGGCGCGGCGAACGAAGGCGCGCGGCGACACGCCATCCCGAAAAGAAAGAGGCCGCTTACGCAGCGCGCAAGCGGCCCAAGTCTAGGGAGGAAACGCCCAAGGAGGGCGGCGGCAGCGTGACGCCAATCACGCCGCCGCAACGCAATATACATAGCCGCGCGACGGGCCGGTGACAATCGCCAAACGAAAGAAACGAAACTGGCAATTGGTCGCAGGCGCTCAAATGGTGACAATCGCGCATTTCACGCGCCTGACCTGGAAACCGGCATGCCGCGCCTTTGCGCAGTGGACGGCGCCACCGCAAAACGCCTCCTGCCCGGCGACGGCCGCGGCGATCCGCACGCAAGCCCGCGCGGCTCCACAGATAATACGTTGATTCTAAAGGAGGTTCAGAAAAAGAAAGGGGCCGCTCACGTTGCCGGAGCGGCCCAAGTCTAGGGAGGAAACGCCCAAGGAGGGCGGCGGTAGGACGACGCCAATCGCTCTACCGCGCTGCAATAATATGGCAGGTTCGCTTTCCCGGCGCAACGGCGGAAATGCCCATTTCTTGACCGTGCCGGAATGGCAGCCATGCGCAAGGCGCGGGGCAATTCTGACGCACGCCCCTCATGCCACGCGTGGCCCGCGCCGCCCCGCGCCCTGCCCCGGCGCAGAGGACAATTGCCGTTCCCCGCGCCGCCCGGTAGGAGTGAGGGGAACCGCGGGCATCAGCGCCTGCGGGCACGCGAAGGGGGCGGATGAATGGGCGCGGTGGATTTCGAGAGCTTCGTCGACGAACTCGCCACCGTCTCCGGCCAGGCCATCCTGCCCTTCTTTCGCACCGCGCTCGGCGTCGAGGACAAGAGCCGCGGCGCGGCATTCGATCCCGTCACCGCCGCCGACCGCGCCGCCGAACAGGCGATGCGCACCCTGATTCGGCGCAGCTTCCCCAGTCACGGCGTGCGCGGCGAGGAATTTCCCGACGAGGGGCTCGACGCGGATTATGTCTGGGTGCTGGACCCGATCGACGGCACCAAATCCTTCATCAGCGGCATGCCCGCCTGGGGCACGCTGATCGGCCTTTGCCGGCAGGGCGAGCCGGTCTTCGGCATGATGCACCAGCCCTTCATTCGCGAGCGCTTCACCGGCGATGGCGCGCAGGCGCGCTATCGCGGCCCCGCCGGGGACCGCCGGCTCACCGTCCGCCCCTGTGCCGGCCTCGGCGAGGCCGTCATGATGACCACCAGCCCGCTGCTGATGGATGACGACAACCGCGCGCTCTATACCGAGGTGGAAAAGCGGGTGCGTCTGCCGCGCTATGGCGGCGACTGCTATGCCTATTGCATGCTCGCCGCCGGCCATGTCGATCTGGTCATCGAGACCAATCTGAACGATTTCGACATTCTTCCCCTCAGCCCCATCGTGCAGGGCGCGGGCGGCATCGTCACCAATTGGGAGGGCGGCTCCGATCTTTCGGGCGGGCGGGTCGTCGCCTCCGGCGACCGGCGGCTGCATGAGGAAGCGCTGAGCGTGCTCAACCGGGGCTAAGCCGGCGACGGCTCGCCGTCGCCTATGGGTGCTTCACGGGCGGCTCACGCCGCCGCGCTGCCGGGAATGAAGGCGTCGAAGGCGGCCAGCAGCGGCTCCCGATAGAGATCGCGCTCCTGCAACAATTCGTGCCGCGCGCCGGGAATGATGATGTGCGCCCCCGCGATGAGCCTTGTGCCGAGATATTCGATGCTGGGCGTGGAGACGATCTTGTCCGCCCCTGCCCCCACCATCAGCAGCGGCTGGCGGATCGCCCGCGCCGTGGCGGGATCGGCCAGCGTTTCCATGAGATCGAAGGCCGCCTTCATCCAGCCAATGGTCGGCGGGCCGACCTCAAGCTGGGGATGCTCCATGGAAATGGTGAGGTTGCGCGCGAAGCGCGTGGCATCGGAGGTAAGCCGGTTGCCCTCGAAATGCAGCTCGTGCAGAGGCCGCACACGCCGCGTCGGAACATAGGCGCGCGACAGGCCGAGGCGGGTCAATGTGCGGGCGATGCGACGGGCGGCGACATCATGCTTGAGCAGCGACAGATCGAGCATCGGCGCGACCAGGAACATGCGGTCGAAGGAGGTCTCCCCGCGCCGCGCGTGATCGAGCAGAATGGCGGCTCCCATGGAATGGGCGAGGGCGTAATAGGGCCCCGGCATGTCGGGTAGCACCACCTCGCGCAGCAGCGCCTCAATATCGCGCTGGTATTCGGCGAAATCCTTGATGTGGCCCTTCATCGGATTGGTCAGCAAACGCTGCGACCCGCCCTGCCCGCGCCAGTCGATTGCCGCAACGGCAAAGCCGCGCCGCTGCAGATCGCGCACCGTCTCGAAATATTTCTCGATCTTCTCGGTGCGGCCGGGAAACACGCAAACCGTGCCGAGGCAGGGCTCGCCCTGCGGCATCCAGCGCGCGAAGCGCAGGCGGATGCCGTCCGTGGCGGTCGCGGCGCCGCACAGCGCACCGTCCGGCACCGGATTGTCCCGGGTGGAATAGAGATCGGGTTTGAAGTTCATATCGCCGTGCGCCAATTCTGCCCCCGCGGCTTATAGCGAAGCCCTGGCACCGGGCAAAGGCGCAAAACGGCGCAAAGGGGCGTGAGGTCAGGCTCGGGCAACCCTTCCGCCGCGGGTCAGTAGCGCTGATTGCCGAAGCCGATCACCTTCATGCCGCTGATGGCGCCGGACGCCCCGTCCACCACCACCTGCACGCGCTCGCCACGGGGACCGTTGGCTTCAAGAAGAATGGTGGCGCCGCGCCGGCGGATCACCGAAATGTTGGAAAAGCCACGCGCGCTCAGCATACGCACCGCCGCGTCGGCATCCACCGGCCCGCCCGCCCTTCCGCCGGCAGGCGGCGCGTCATAGGGGGCATAGGGCCCGGGGCCCGGAGCATAGGGGCCCGGCGGTGGGCGGTAATTCTGGGCGAGCGCCGGCGCGCTCCCCGGCAGCAGCGGGGGAAGCATCCCTAACAGCAGTCCCACGGCGACAACCCGCACCGCCGATGTCCGCGCCCTCACTCCACACCATCCTTCGCACTGGCGAGTCTCGAACGTTACACCGCCTAACCGCCCGGCACTGAATAGGGTCCGAGCGGGCCGTTCATCCCCGGTTCATCACAGGCCGGGGAGGCGTCCGCCAATTTCGCCCGATTGGCTCTTGCGTGCCGGCAAGCCTTTCCTATCTCGCTGTTGTACCGGCCAGAAGGCGGTACGTGAACCGGGTCCGGCTCAAGAGAGCGGGCCCTCTGCATGTCGCTTAATGTGAGGATATGCCATGCGTACGTTTGATCTTACCCCCCTGCACCGTTCGACCGTCGGCTTTGACCGGCTGTTCTCTCTGCTCGACCAGGTCGGCAGCGTCGACAGCGCGCCGACCTATCCGCCCTACAATATCGAGCGCACCGGCGAGAATGCTTATCGCATCACCGTCGCCGTCGCCGGCTTCACCGAGGACGACCTGTCCATCGAGGTGAAGGAGAACGGCCTGTCCATTCGCGGCGACCGCAAGGTCGAGCCGGGCAAGCCGGCCGATGTGCTGTATCAGGGCATCGCCGCCCGCGCCTTCGAGCGCCGCTTCCAGCTCGCCGATCATGTGGAAGTGCGCGGCGCCAGCCTCGCCAATGGCCTGCTGCATGTGGACCTGGTGCGCGAAATTCCCGAGGCGATGAAGCCCCGCACCATTCCGATTGCCACCGGTGCCACCGCGCCGCGCGTGATCGAGGCCAAGACCGCCGACGCGAAAGCGGCGTGAGGATCGCCTCTGCGACATCGGCCGCGCGGAATGACCGTCCGCACGGCGGATCCGCCGCAGCGCGAGGCTATGGTTCAAGATGACAGGGCGCCCCGGCGGACCACCGGGGCGCCTTCGCTTTTGGCTTTCTATTCCTCAGCCGGCTCGGGCTTCGCGGACGCTCCGCGCGCATAGACCGACGCAGTGCCGGCGGGCACCGTGCTCCCGGTGCCGACGCCGGTACCCGTTCCGCTGCCGGCGGGCGGCACGGCGGCAGGCGTGGTCGCGGGCGCCGGCGGGGCGGGGGCCTTCGCCTCGTTGCCGGGCGGCGACGCGGCGGATGGCGGCGACGCCGCCTGCGGCATGGCGCTGGGTGGCACGGCAGTGCCGGGGATGATCCGCACCGGGCTCGATGCGGCGGGAGCGGGCGCCGGCGATTCGGCCGCCGCTGCGGCCGGAAGGGGCGGCTCATTGGCGGACTGCGGCTCGCTCGGCGCCGAGCTGGCGGCGGGCAGCGCCTCGGCCGAAGGTTCCGGCGCCGGAATAGCGGCGAGTTCGGGCGGGCGGGCGAGCGGCAGCGGCGGCACCGCCGGCAGCGCCTGACGGGCGGGCGCTGCCGGAGCAGCCGGGGTGGCCACCGGCCCCTGCCCCACCGGGTGCATGGCGATCACCTCGCCGCTATAGGCGTCGATCCGCACACGCAGGCGCGCGCCCGAGCGGGCGGTGGCGTCGACGAGATAGGTGTTGCCGTCGACCCGTGGCCGGCCGATAGCGCTCATGCCCATGGAGCGCAGCATCGGAGCGATATCAGCCACGGGAAAGTGCCCCGGTGCGCGGTAGACCGGCGGCGGCGGATAGGCGGCGGGCGGGGGATAATAGGCTGGCGGGGGCGGGTAATAGGCCGGGGGCGGGCCGTAATAGCGCTCCACATACACCCCGCCAAAGGGCCGGACATAGACCTGCGCCTGCGCCGGCAGGCTGAAGAAGGTGCAAAGGCCCGCCAGCACCGGCACGGCCACCGCGAGGCGCCGGGGCAAGCGGGCGGTCGGCGCGCAAGGCATCGGCATGGACATCTCCGAAGCGGAAAGGGCGAGCGTGCAGCGAAGCCGCAAAATGCGGCACCGGCAAGACCTGTGCGGCACCTGTGAGGCACCTGTGCGGCCTGTCAGCCCCTCTGCCTTCAGGCCGGGGTTGCGACCGACAGGCGCAATGGCGTTGCGCGCGAAGGCCGGGCGCCTTACCGTTCGTTTCGCCCGGCGCGCACGCTTCGCAAGAAGCGTGAAAAAACGCGCCGGCCATCGCACGCGCGACGCTTGTGCGCGAGCATCAATTCTGGCATCTTCGCGGTTGATAGGGCAGGTATGCTGTCCTATAATTCGCGGCCCAGCCCTGAAGAGGGCGTGGCACGACGGATGCTAGCGTAGTTCGGCGAGCGGGAACGCCTTGCGGGAGAGCGCCCCGCGGGAACAGTCCGTTTCGGCGCCGGCATTAAGGCGACCCTTGAGGGAGTGACGGGAATGAATGAGGAATGGGGCGGCTCGGCCGCGCACGTTGTCCACCAGGCTCCGGTTCGTCCGGCCGCGGCGGATCGTGCCACCAAATCCATTTCCCACATCGACCCGGGCCTGCCGGCGGCACAGGGTCTTTATGACCCGCGCCACGAGAAGGATTCCTGCGGCGTCGGCTTCATCGCCGACATCAAGGGCCGCAAGTCGCACCAGATCGTCCAGGACGGGCTGAACATCCTGCTCAACCTCGAACATCGCGGCGCGGTGGGCGCGGACCCGCGCGCGGGCGATGGCGCCGGCATGCTGGTGCAGCTACCGCACAAGTTCTTTGCCAAGGAGGCGGAGAAGCTCGGCTTCACGCTGCCCGAACCCGGCCATTACGCGGTCGGCCACATCTTCATGCCGCAGGACGCCGAGGGGCGGGAGATCATCCGCGCCACCATGGAGCGCGTGGTGGCGGAAGAGGGCCAGGTACTGCTCGGCTGGCGCGACGTTCCGACCGACAACTCCTCGCTCGGCCACACTGTCCTCCCGACCGAACCGCGTCATGTGCAGGTTTTCATCGGCCGCGCCGAGGCGATCGCCAGCGAGGACGATTTCGAGCGCCGGCTGTTCATCCTGCGCAAGGTGATCTCCAACGCGGTCTACGACGCCAAGGACCCGCGCACGGCCGGCTATTACGTCGTGTCGCTGTCCTGCCGCACCATCGTCTATAAGGGCATGTTCAACGCCGACCAGCTCGGCGCCTATTATGCCGACCTGCACGACCCCGATTTCGAGAGCGCGGTCGCGCTGGTGCATCAGCGCTTCTCCACCAACACCTTCCCGGCATGGTCGCTCGCCCACCCCTACCGGATGGTCGCCCATAATGGCGAGATCAACACGCTGCGCGGCAATGTGAACTGGATGGCGGCCCGCCAGGCCTCCGTCGATAGCGAGCTGTTTGGCAACGACATCTCCAAGCTCTGGCCGATCTCCTATGAGGGCCAGTCGGACACGGCCTGCTTCGACAACGCGCTCGAATTCCTCATTCAGGGCGGCTACGAGCTGCCGCATGCGGCGATGATGCTGGTGCCCGAAGCCTGGGCCGGCAACCCGCTGATGAACGAGGAACGCCGCGCCTTCTATGAATATCACGCGGCCATGATGGAGCCGTGGGACGGGCCGGCCGCCATCGTCGCCACCGATGGGCGCCAGATCGTCGCCACGCTCGACCGCAACGGCCTGCGCCCGGCACGCTATCTCGTCACCAAGGACGACAAGATCGTGCTCGCCTCGGAAATGGGCGTGCTGACCTTCCCCGAAAGCGAGATCGTCACCAAGTGGCGCCTGCAGCCGGGCAAGATGCTGCTGGTCGACTTGGAAGAAGGCCGCCTCGTCCCCGACGAGGAGGTGAAGACCACGCTCGCCAAGGCGCATCCCTACAAGGAATGGCTCCAGCGCACCCAGTTGGTGCTGGAGGAACTGCGCTCGGTGGAGGCGCGCGAGGTCCGCACCGACGTGTCGCTGCTCGATCGCCAGCAGGCCTTCGGCTACACCCAGGAAGACCTCAAGCTGCTGATGGCGCCGATGGCGACCACCGGACAGGAGGCGGTCGGCTCGATGGGCTCCGACACGCCGATCTCGCCGCTATCGAAGAAGTCGAAGTCGCTGTTCACCTATTTCAAGCAGAACTTCGCCCAGGTCACCAACCCGCCGATCGACCCGATCCGCGAGGAACTGGTGATGAGCCTCGTCTCCTTCATCGGGCCGCGGCCGAACATCTTCGACCTCGAAGGCAATTCCCGCCGCAAGCGGCTCGAAGTGCGCCAGCCGATCCTGACCAATGAGGATCTGGAGAAGATCCGCTCCATCGGCTTCATGGAGGAGCGCTTCGACACCCGCACGCTCGACATCACCTATCCCTCCGACAAGGGCGCGGCGGGGATGGGCGACGCGGTGGAGCGGCTGTGCGAGCGCGCCGAGGCGGCGGTGCATGGCGGCTACAACATCATCATCCTGTCCGACCGCCTCGTCGGACCGGACCGCATCCCGATTCCCTCGCTGCTGGCGACGGCGGCGGTGCATCATCACCTGATCCGCAAGGGCCTGCGCACCTCGGTCGGTCTCGTCGTCGAGACGGGCGAGGCGCGCGAGGTGCATCATTTCGCCTGTCTCGCCGGCTATGGCGCCGAGGCGATCAACCCCTATCTCGCCTTCGAGACGATGATCGACATGCGCGTCGACATCCCCGAGGAGGTGGATGAGTACGAGATCGTCAAGCGCTACATCAAGTCGATCGACAAGGGCCTGCTGAAGGTCATGTCCAAGATGGGCATCTCGACCTACCAGTCCTATTGCGGCGCGCAGATCTTCGACGCGGTCGGCCTCAACCAGGAGGTCGTCGACCGCTACTTCTTCGGCACCGCCTCCTCCGTCGGTGGCATCGGCCTTGCCGAGATCGCCGAGGAAACCGCGATGCGCCATCGCGACGCCTTCGGCGACGCGCCGATCTACCGCAACGCACTCGATGTCGGCGGCGACTACGCCTTCCGCCTGCGCGGCGAAGAGCATGCCTGGGACCCGGAGACGGTCGCGGTGCTGCAGCACGCGGTGCGCGGCAATGCGCAGGACAAGTACCGCCACTTCGCCCAGTTGGTGAACGAGGCCGGCGCCAAGACGCTCAATGTCCGCTCGCTGTTCCGCATCCGCAACGCGGAGGAGATCGGCCACGCGCCGGTGCCGCTCGACGAGGTCGAGCCGGTGGCCGAGATCGTCAAGCGCTTCGTCACCGGCGCCATGTCGTTCGGCTCGATCTCGCGCGAGGCGCACACCACGCTCGCCATCGCCATGAACCGCATCGGCGGCAAGTCGAACACCGGCGAGGGCGGCGAGGAAGCCACGCGCTTCAAGCCGCTGCCGAACGGCGATTCCATGCGCTCGGCGATCAAGCAGGTGGCCTCGGGCCGCTTCGGCGTGACGGCGGATTATCTCGTCAATGCCGACATGATCCAGATCAAGATGGCGCAGGGGGCCAAGCCCGGCGAAGGTGGCCAGTTGCCCGGCCACAAGGTGGATGCGGTCATCGCCAAGGTGCGCCACTCCACCCCGGGCGTCGGCCTGATCTCGCCGCCGCCGCACCACGACATCTACTCGATCGAGGATCTGGCGCAGCTCATCTACGACCTGAAGAACGTCAACCCGGAAGCCGACATCTCGGTGAAGCTGGTGTCGGAGGTCGGCGTCGGCACCGTCGCGGCCGGCGTCGCCAAGGCGCGCGCCGACCACATCACCGTCTCAGGTTTCGAGGGCGGCACGGGCGCTTCCCCGCTCACCGCCATCAAGCATGCCGGCTCGCCCTGGGAGATGGGCCTCGCGGAAGCACACCAGACGCTGGTGCTGAACAATCTGCGCGGGCGCATCGCCCTGCAGGTCGATGGCGGCCTGCGCACCGGACGCGACGTGGTGATCGGCGCCATGCTGGGGGCGGACGATTTCGCCTTCTCCACCGCGCCGCTGATCGCCGCCGGCTGCATCATGATGCGCAAGTGCCACCTCAACACCTGCCCGGTCGGCGTCGCCACCCAGGATCCGGTGCTGCGCAAGCGCTTCAAGGGCACGCCGGAGCACGTCATCAACTACTTCTTCTTCGTCGCCGAGGAAGTGCGCGAGTTCATGGCGGCGCTGGGCGTGCGCACCTTCAATGAGTTGATCGGCCGCTCCGACTGGCTCGACCAGCGCGAGGCGATCGAGCACTGGAAGGCCAAGGGTCTCGATTTCAGCCGTATCTTCGCCAAGCCGGAGGTCGGCCCCGAGGTCGCGATCTACCACACCGAGCGGCAGAACCACCCGATCGAGCACGTGCTCGACCGGACGCTGATCCGTCAGGCCATGCCGGCGCTGGAGAGCGGCGAGAAGGTGGTGATTCACAGCGAGATCAAGAGCATCAACCGCTCCGTCGGCGCCATGCTCTCGGGCGAGGTGGCCAAGCGCTATGGCGATGCCGGCCTGCCGGACGACACGATCGACATCCATCTGACCGGCACCGCCGGCCAGGCCTTTGGCGCCTTTCTCGCCACCGGCGTCGCGATGACGCTGGTCGGCGAAGCCAATGACTATGTCGGCAAGGGGCTCTCGGGCGGGCGGATCGTGGTGATGCCGGCGGCCGACAGCGCCATCGTGCCGGAAGAGTCGATCATCGTCGGTAACACGGTCCTGTACGGCGCCACCTCGGGCGAGGTGTATTTCCGCGGCGTCGCCGGCGAGCGCTTCGCCGTGCGCAATTCGGGCGCCATCGCCGTGGTCGAGGGCACGGGCGACCATGGCTGCGAATACATGACCGGCGGCGTGGTCGTCGTCATCGGCCAGACCGGGCGCAACTTCGCGGCCGGCATGTCCGGCGGCGTCGCCTATGTGCTCGACGAGGACGGCACCTTCAAGAAGCGCTGCAACCTCTCAATGGTCGATCTCGAACCGGTGGAAGAGGAAGAAGACCTGCTGGAGCGCCTGCACCACCATGGCGGCGACCTTGAGTTCAAGGGTCGCATCGACATCATGGCGGATATGGGTCACCACGACGAGGAGCGGCTGCACCAGCTCATCGCCAAGCACCTGCACTATACGGGTTCGGCGCGGGCGCAGGCGATCCTCGACAACTGGGCCGATTATCGCGGCAAGTTCGTCAAGGTGATGCCCGTCGAGTACCAGAGGGCACTGCGCGAAATGGAGAAAATGCGCGGCCTGCAGGCGGCCGAATAGGCTCGCCCGCACCCGCCGGGCTTCCGGCGGGCACGGCCCACCGGAAGGGGCCGCGGCTCGGTCGCGGCGCGGTACTGTGCCGCGCCGCCATTTTCCAACTGGCATGTTTGATGTATCTGCACCGGGGGGTGGAATGCCTCCAAGGTGGCGGTGCTCCGCGAAAGAGGGCGCAATGGGCAAGGTTACGGGCTTTCTCGAGATTGATCGGCGCGAGGCGAAGTATCAGCCCGCCTCCGACCGCATTCGCCATTTCCGCGAGTTCACCCTGCCCCTGCCGGATGCCGAGGTCGCCAACCAGGCCTCGCGCTGCATGGATTGCGGCGTACCGTTCTGCCATGGGCCGAATGGCTGTCCGATCCACAACCAGATCCCGGACTGGAACGACCTCGTCTATCACGGCAATTGGGAAGAGGCGGCGCGCAACCTCCACTCCACCAACAACTTCCCCGAATTCACCGGCCGCATCTGCCCTGCGCCCTGCGAGGAAGCCTGCACGCTGAACCTCGAGGATGTCCCGGTCACCATCAAGACCGTCGAGCAGGCGATCGCCGACAAGGCGTGGAAGGCCGGCTGGATCAAGCCCGAGCCGGCCGCGCACAAGACCGGCAAGAAGGTCGCCGTGGTCGGCTCCGGCCCGGCCGGCCTCGCCGCCGCGCAGCAACTGGCCCGCGCCGGCCATGACGTGCATGTCTATGAGCGTGAGCCCAAGGCCGGCGGCCTGCTGCGCTACGGCATCCCCGACTTCAAGATGGAAAAGCACTATATCGACCGCCGCGTCGCCCAGATGCAGGGCGAAGGCGTCACCTTCCATTACGGCGTCAATGTCGGCGTCACCACGCCGCTCGACGAGCTGCTGGCCGGCCATGACGCGGTGCTGATGTGCGGCGGCTCGGAAGCCCCGCGCGACCCCGCCCTCCCCGGCCAGGAGCTGGAAGGCGTCCACTACGCCATGCCCTATCTGGTGCAGCAGAACCGTCGTGTCGGCCATGAGGACGTGTCGCGCGAGCAGCCCATTCTCGCCGCCGGCAAGCATGTGGTGGTGATCGGCGGCGGCGACACCGCCTCCGACTGCGTCGGCACCGCCTTCCGCCAGGGCGCGCTCTCCGTCCACCAGCTCGACATCCGCCCGGTGCCGCCGCTGAAGGAAGACAAGCTGGCGGTGTGGCCCTATTGGCCGACCAAGTTCCGCACCTCCTCCTCGCAGGCGGAAGGCGCCGAGCGCGAATTCGCCGCCGCGACGCTGGGCATCGAGGGCAAGAAGGGCCGGGTCACGGCGGTGAAGTGCGCCCGCGTCGACGCCAAGCGCCAGCCTATCCCCGGCACCGAGTTCCTGATCAAGGCCGATCTCGTCTTCATCGCCCTCGGCTTCGTTCATCCTGTGCGCGAGGGCATGCTGGAGCAGGAGGGCCTCGCCCTCGACAAGCGCGGCAATGTCGGCGCCAGCGATCTCGACTACGCCACCAGCGTGCCGAAGCTGTTCGCCGCCGGCGACATGCGGCGCGGCCAGTCGCTGGTGGTGTGGGCGATCCGCGAAGGCCGTCAGGCGGCGCAGTCGATCGACACCTTCCTGATGGGCAGCTCGGTCCTGCCGCGCTGAGGGTGCCATGACGGAAAGCCCCGGCGGTCCCTCGCCCGCGCCCGATTTCGTCTGGGCGCCGCTGGTGCCCGAGCTTCTGGTGGCGAACCTCGCCGCCAGCCTTGTCTTCTGGCGCGATCTCTGCGGCTTCACCATCGCCTATCGCCGCGACGAAGACGCCTTTGCGTATCTCGCGCGCGAGGGCGCCCAGATCATGCTCGAAGAGCGAGGCGAGGGTCGTCAGTGGGTTACCGGCCCTCTCGAACGCCCTCTGGGGCGGGGCATGAACTTCCTGATTGCCGTAAGCGACCTTCGGCCAATTCTCGACGCGCTCGCCGCTGCCGACTGGCCGCTATACATGGCGCCGGAAGAAAAATGGTACCGCGCCGGCGAGGGAGAGGTCGGCCTGCGCCAGTTTCTCGTTCAGGACCCGGACGGCTATCTCGTCCGCTTCTCGGCCGACCTCGGCCGACGGCCGCTCGGCTGATCCGCGCTAAAGGATCGCGCGCCCGGCTTTTTCATGCCGGCGCGCGCTCAGGGCGTCGCCCCGCCTGGCAGCGGCGATGACGGCATGGCGGGCACGAGCGGTTCTTCCGGCTGGCCCGGCGGCCAGCGGAAATCATCCGTGCGCCCGGCCACGGTCGGCGGCACGGTACCCTCAATGAGGGCGCTGGCCGGCTCCGGTTTTGCCTCCTCGGCCATCACGGACCGGCGAAGCTCCTGCGCCGCCTCCATGCCCGGCGCTCCGGCGAGCGTGCGCGCATTGCCGGGCGGCGGACCGCCGGTGAGCATGATGATGGACGGGCGCGCGTCCGCCGGGTCGGCCGCCGTGGCCGGCAGGTCCTTGCCCGTGAGGAGATCGTCCAGCTTCTGGTCGACGAAGAAGGCGAGCTTGCGCGCGCCGGCGCGGGTGAAGCCGACGCCGTCGGCCGTGCGCAGGCGGCGGCGCTGCCCGTCCACCGCCGGACCGGAGGTCATGAACTTGCCGTTCTCGTCGACAAAGCCATCGGTGGCGTCGACGAAGATGAAGCCGTTGCGCTCCACCATCTCCTTCAGCAGCATGTTCAGCCGCGCGATCTGCTCGCTGCGTACGGGGTCTTCCACCGGCGGCACGCCGACCACCACGACGTTGCGGCGCTGCAGCTTGAGCGTCAGGAGGAAATCCTCGAAACGCCGCGAGTAGAGGTCGCGCCAGCGCTCGTCGAACAGTTCGGCACGCATGCCGGCGGCATCCGTAAGAGGCGCCAGATCGTTGCTGCCAGCCAGAACCACGATGACGTCGGCCTGGTCGTTGCCGGTGGGCAATTGCCGCGCCGCAGCCAGAAGGTCCACCCCACGCCCCGGAGCGAAGCCCGCCTCAGCTTCCGAACGGCCGACGACGGCGGCACTTTCGCGATCGGCAGCGAAGGCGTCCGCCAGCCCCTGGGCCAGCGTGCCGGCCTGCTCGTCACCGAATACCAGCACCACTTCCTTCACGTCGGACGAAGCGGTGCGCGCCTCGCTGGCGGAGGCGTAGACCTTGCCGCGCGGCTCGGCCGGCGGCTGCGCTACCACGGGCGGTGGCGGCGCCAGTTGCGGCTCCATGGGACGCACGCGGCGAGGCTGGTTGTTGTTGCCGCCGAACAGGTCGATCAGCGGCTGGAAGGGCGACCAGGTCCGGCTCGGGGCGGCGCGTTGCTGCGGCCGCGCCTGCTGTTGCTGCGGGCGGGCGCGCTGCTGCGGCTGGGACGGACGGGCGGAGGGCTGGCCAACATCGGCCGGCGGGCGGAACCAGTCGCTCTGCGCCTGCGCCAGCGAACAGCCGGCCAGCAGCAGGCCGGCCACCGCCAGCGCCTTCATTCCCGTCCGCTCGCCGAGCCTGCGGCGCATAAGCCGATTTCCCAATGGTGACACCCAGAACGGGTGGCCCATTATCGCGGCTGTTTCAAGACCCCTCGCGGCGGGTTGCGGTATCAGGAGCCGCCGCGCAGGCTATCCAGCACCTCGCCGCTGGCCATTCCGTCCGGCGGCAGGCCGGCGGCGACCTGATAATCGCGCACCGCCGCCCGCGTCTGCGCCCCGATGGCGCCGTCATGCGGGCCGACATCATAGCCTCGCGAGGCGAGGCGCTTCTGCAGTTCGGAGCGCTCATTGCGCGACAGCGCCCGCTGCTCCGGCCAGGGCTGCACGAACGGACCGCCCCCGCGCAGCCGGTCGGCGAGATGGCCGATCGCCAGCGCATAGGCGTCAGCCGGGTTGTAGCTGAGGATGGCCTTGAAATTGTCGGTCATCAGGAAGGCCGGGCCCTTGGCGCCGGCAGGCAGCAGAAGATAGGCGGTCTCGCCTCCGGGCGGCATCGGCCGTCCTTCGGGCCGGCGAATACCCAGCGCCGCCCATTCACGCATCGGCTTGCGGATGTTCTTGTCGGCCAGCAGATAGTCGAAGCGGGCCGGCAGCACCACCTCATAACCCCAGCTACGGCCGGCCTGCCAGCCGCCGCGCTTGAGCTTGTTGGCGGTCGAGCCCATGGCGTCGGCGACGGAATCGACCACGTTGCGGTGGCCGTCGCCATCGAAGTCCACCGCGTCGCGCTGGAAGGCGGTCGGCATGAACTGGGTGAGGCCGAAGGCGCCGGCCCAGGAGCCGCGCAGATGGCTTTCGGGAATGTCGCCCCGGTCGACGATGCGCAGGGCGGCGACGAACTCGTCGCGGAAATAGGCCTTCCGGCGGCCGACGCAGGCGAGCGTGCCGGTGGCTTCGATCACGGAATAGGAGCCGCGCGCGCTGCCGTAATTGGTCTCGATGCCCCAGATGGCGGCGACGACATAGCGGTCGACGCCGTAACGGCGCTCAACCTCGGCGAACACCGCCGCGTTCTGCGCCATCGCCTCGCGGCCCTTGCGAATGCGGGTTTCCGAGACAAGCATCTCGACATAGTCGCCGGCGGTGCGGCTGAATTCCGGCTGGGTCTGCAGCTTGTCCATGATGCCCATATCGGGCTTCAGCCCCGCCGTATAGCGGCGGAAGCCTGCGGCGGAAACGCCCGCCGCCCGCGCCTTCGGCTCGAGCGCGGCAATGCAGCGGCTGAAATTGGCCTCGTCGCGGGCCAGCGCCGCCGGGGTCATGTCGGGATGGCCCGCCGGGGCCGAGGCGGCCGCCACGGGTCGCGCTTGAGCCGGCTGACGCATCGGGGCGGGCCGGGCCGGTGCCGGCGACGCGCTGGCATAGGCCGCCGGCGGCGCGGCGAAGGCGCCGGTGATATCGTCGGAGCCGGCGCAGCCGGCAAGGCCGAGGCAGGCGATGGCGACACCGGCCGCGCGGCCGGCATACCCCCGGTCGGAGGCCGTGCGATGAACCATGACGCAATCCTAACGCGGAAACCGGCGATGATTAGGCCAGCCCATGGTTTCGGGGATGTTAACGCGATATCACTTTCCTCTGCGGCAGGCTGACCGACGGATGGGGCGGCCGGAACCTATTCCGCCACCTCCGCGTTATCCCGCCGGTGCATTGAGAAGGGCGAAGCGTTAAGTTCGTTCCGCTATGTCTTCGCCCGTCGGCCTGAAACTGCGTCATCAAGAGCGGCATATTTCCCCCATGGTAAAACCTATTCGCAAAGCGATCCTCCCTGTCGCCGGCCTCGGCACGCGCTTCCTGCCCGCCACCAAGGCGGTGCCTAAGGAGATGCTCACAGTGGTGGACCGGCCCGTCGTGCAGCATGTGGTGGACGAGGCGCGCGCCGCCGGCATCGAGCACATCGTCTTCGTCACCGGCCGCAACAAGGGCGTGATCGAGGATCATTTCGACCGCCAGTACGAGCTGGAAGATACGCTGAACGAGCGTGGCAAGACGCAGATGCTGGCCATGCTGCGCGCCGATACCATGGGCCCCGGCGCCACCAGCTTCACCCGCCAGCAGCTCCCGCTCGGCCTTGGCCATGCCGTGTGGTGCGCACGAGACATCATCGGCAATGAGCCCTTCGCGCTGCTGCTGCCGGACATGCTGCACAAGCCCACCAACGGCAAGGGCTGCCTCGGCCAGATGGTGCAGGCCTATGCCCGGACCGGCGGCGGCAACCACATCGCGGTCTATGAGGTGCCGCCCGAACAGACCGACCAATACGGCATCGTCGCGCTGGGTGATCGCATGGCCGACGGCGTGCACAAGATCGCCCGCATGGTGGAGAAGCCGAAGAAAGAGGTCGCTCCCTCCAACCTTGCCATTTCCGGCCGCTACATCCTGCAACCGGAGATTTTCGACCTGCTCGCCACGCAGGAGCGGGGCGCGGGCAACGAGATTCAGCTCACCGATTCCATGCTGAAGCTGGCGCAGACGCAGGATTTCTACAGCGTCACCTTCGACGGCGCGATCTATGATTGCGGCTCGAAGCTCGGCTTCCTCATGGCCAATGTCGCCTACGCGCTCGACAACCCGGAAATCTCCGGCGCCTTCCGCCCCGAACTCGACGCGCTGCTCGGCCGGGGCTGAGCCGGCGGGAAGGCTGGACTTTGCCGAATGGAAAAAGGGCGCCGCGCGGCGCCCTTTTGCTTGGTCGGCGCGCCTCGCCTCAGACCCGCCAGTAATCCGCCGCGCCGTCCGGCAGCGTCGCCAACACCCTGTCGAACGTTTCCGCATCGACATGAGGGCGCAACGCCCGCGCCACCTCGACCAGACAATTATCGGGCGCGAAATTATGGTGCTGGCGGAGTGCCTGCACCTCACGCGTCAGCGTCGCCCGGTCGGCGAAGCGCAGCACCGGTTCCGAGATGTCCCAGCGGGAAACGAAGATGGCGCGCAGCAGCGGCGGCAGCACATCGGCGAAATCGAGCGCCTGCTGCACAGCCAGCCGGCGGCGGAAGGTGCGCAGTACCCCCTCGACCATGGTGTAGGTCTGGTTTCGGGTGGCAAGGCCCGATCCGTCGCGGGCAGCGGCGAGAAAACGCTCGAAATCGTCGGATGCGTGCTGCAATTCCATCGGTATCGGCATTCTCAGCCCTCCGCTCATGAAAGAAGGGCCCCCGCGAGAGGGCCCTTCGGTCTTTCTACAGGATGGTGAGGCGTAGCGACGCTGTCAGGCCGCTTCGTCCACATTGCGCGGGCGTGTGTCGAACAGAAGTTCGTTCGCCCCGCGCTCGACCCGGACGACATCGCCATCCTTCACCGTACCGGCAAGGATGCGGCCGGCCAGCGGATCCTGCAGCAGCTTCTGCATCACCCGCTTGAGCGGGCGCGCGCCATAGGCCGGATCGTAGCCCTTGTCGGCAAGGAAGTCCCGCGCCTCGGGGGTGATCTCCAGCGCGATCTTGCGCTCTTCCAGCAGCTTCTCCAGACGCTTGGCCTGGATATCGACGATGGCGCCCATCTGCTCGCGGCGCAGCCGGTGGAACAGCACGATTTCGTCGACACGGTTGAGGAATTCCGGGCGGAAATGCGCGCGCACCACCGCCATCACTTCCTCGCGCACCGCTTCGCTGTCCTGCCCGTCGGGCTGGTTCACCAGATATTCGGCCCCGAGATTCGAGGTCATGATGATGAGCGTGTTGCGGAAATCGACCGTGCGGCCCTGCCCGTCCGTCAGCCGCCCGTCATCGAGCACCTGCAAGAGGACGTTGAACACGTCCGGATGCGCCTTCTCGATCTCGTCGAACAGCACGACCTGATAGGGCCGGCGCCGCACCGCTTCGGTGAGCGCGCCGCCTTCCTCATAGCCGACATAGCCGGGAGGCGCGCCGATCAGCCGGGCGACAGAGTGCTTCTCCATGTATTCCGACATGTCGAGGCGCACCAGAGCGGTGTCGTCGTCGAACAGGAAAGACGCCAGCGCCTTGGTCAGCTCGGTCTTGCCGACGCCAGTGGGGCCGAGGAAGATGAAGGAGCCGATCGGCCGGTGCGGATCCTGCAGCCCCGCCCGCGCGCGACGTACGGCGGTCGAGACGGCTTCCACCGCCTCCTTCTGGCCGACCACGCGCTTGGAGAGCATGTCCTCCATGCGCAGCAGCTTCTCCTTCTCGCCTTCCAGCATCTTGTCGACGGGAACGCCGGTCCAGCGCGAGACGACGCCGGCGATGTGGTCGGGCGTCACCGCCTCCTCCACCATCGCGCCGGCCTTCACCTCGGCGGCGGTGTCCTGCGCCTCCAGCGTGGCGAGCTTCTTCTCCAGCGCCGGAATCGTGCCATAGGCCAGCTCGCCCGCCTTCTGGTATTCGCCGGAGCGCTGGGCGATGGCGAGATCGGCGCGGGCCTTTTCCAGCTCGCTCTTGATCTTCTGCGCGTCGCCGAGCTTCTCCTTCTCCGCCTTCCAGCGCGAGGTGATGGAGGCGGACTGCTCCTCCAGATTGGCGAGTTCCTTTTCCAGCTTCTTCAGCCGGTCCTTGGACGCCGCGTCGCTCTCCTTCTTCAGCGCCTCCTGCTCGATGCGCAGGCGCACGATCTCGCGGTCGATATTGTCGAGTTCCTCGGGCTTGGAATCGACCTGCATGCGCAGGCGCGAGGCCGCCTCGTCGACAAGGTCGATCGCCTTGTCCGGCAGGAAACGGTCGGTGATGTAGCGGTTCGACAGCGTCGCCGCCGCCACCAGCGCGGAATCGGTGATGCGCACGCCATGGTGCAGCTCGTACTTCTCCTTGATGCCGCGCAGGATGGAGACCGTGTCCTCCACTGTCGGCTCGGAGACGAAGACGGGCTGGAAGCGACGGGCGAGCGCCGCGTCCTTCTCCACATGCTTGCGGTACTCATCGAGCGTGGTGGCGCCGACGCAGTGCAGTTCGCCGCGCGCCAGAGCCGGCTTGAGCAGGTTGGACGCATCCATCGCGCCGTCGGTCTTGCCGGCGCCGACCAGCGTGTGCATTTCGTCGATGAACAGGATGATGCCGCCCTCGGCCGCCTCGACCTCGGAGAGCACGCTCTTGAGCCGCTCCTCAAACTCACCGCGATACTTGGCGCCCGCGATCAGCGAACCCATGTCGAGCGCGAGAAGCTGCTTGTCCTTCAGGCTCTCCGGCACGTCGCCATCGACGATGCGCAGCGCGAGGCCCTCGACGATCGCCGTCTTGCCGACGCCCGGCTCGCCGATCAGCACCGGGTTGTTCTTGGTGCGGCGGGAGAGAACCTGAATGGTGCGGCGGATTTCCTCGTCGCGGCCGATCACCGGGTCGAGTTTGCCCTCGCGCGCCGCCTCGGTGAGGTCGCGGGCATATTTCTTCAGCGCGTCATAGGCGTTCTCCGCCGTCGCGCTGTCGGCCGTGCGGCCCTTCCGCAGCGCTTCAATGGCGGTGTTGATCTTCTGCGGCGTGGCGCCGGCCTTGGCGAGAATCTTGCCCGCCTCGCTGTCCTTTTCCAGCGCGAGCGCCAGCAGCAACCGCTCGACGGTGACGTAGCCGTCGCCCGCCTTCTTCGCCGCCTGCTCCGCCGCCTCGAATACGCGCGCCGTCGCCGGAGCGAGATAGACCTGGCCCGCGCCAGAGCCCTGCACCTTGGGCAGCTTGTTCAGCGCCGCCTCGGTGTCGGCGAGCACGATGCGGGGATCGCCACCGGTGCGGGTGATCAGCCCGGCGCACAGGCCTTCCGGATCGTCGAGCAGCACTTTCAGCAGATGCTCGGGGGTGAATTGCTGATTGCCCTCACGCAGGGCAAGCGACTGGGCGGACTGGACAAATCCGCGCGCGCGCTCGGTGTAGATTTCGAAATTCATGTCGCGTTGCCTCCTGGCCCCCCGTCCGCCCTTCAAGGCACGAACGGTCACTCGGGACGACGGCGCCCGTATCCCGGCCGCCGTAACGGACCCCGTTGCGGCAATCCGTCCGTCCTCATGTAGTGTGGCGAAACGGCAACGGAAGGGCGTTGCGACGGATCAAGGTCGGAATTTCACGCGGCGGCGGCGGGGCGCGCGTCCGGCTCTTCCGGGCTGCGTTCCGGCGCGATATCGCCCGGGCAGCCGCCGGCCAGATAAACGCCAGCGCCCAGCAGCGCCACGCCGCCAAGAACGAGAAAAGCGGCGGGATAGCCGAGCCGCTGCGCCACCACCCCGCCGAGCAGGGTGGACAGCGCGGCGCCGATGCCCTGCGCCGTCATGGCAAAGCCGAGGCCGAGATTGAACCGGCCGGACCCTGCGAGAAGGCGCGCCACGAGGCCCGGCGTCGCCACGCCGAGCAGCCCTGCCCCCACCCCGTCCAGCACCTGCACCGGGACCAGCGCCCAGGCCGCGCCATAATGGACGGCAAGGGCCGCTATGACGCCGCGAACCGGCAGTGCCGCCAGGGCCAGCAGCAGCACCAACCGGTAGCCCCGGCGCTGGCCGAGCCACGCGGCGACCAGTGCCATCGGGATCATAGCGGCCTGCGCCACCACCACAGTCGCGGCGGTGAGGCCGCTCGGGTCCGCTCCCGCGGTCGCCACCATGGCCTGCCCGAACAGCGGCAGCACCGCCGCATTGCCGAGATGGAACAGTCCAAAGGTGATGGCCGCCGTCACGAGCGCAGGTTCTCGCAACAGCTTGCCGACACTCTCATGCCCCTCGCCCGCTGTCGTGGCGCCGCCGCGCGCGGCCTCATGGTCGATCGCGGAAGCGGGAATCGCCAGGGCCGACAGGGCGCCGAGCAGCGCCATAGCCCCCAGCAGCGCGAACACAGCCGGCAGGCCGAACCACCAGCCGAGCACGCCCGCCAGCACGGCGGCGAGGATGTTGCCGGCATGGTTGAACGCTTCGTTGCGGCCGAGCTGGTGATCGAAGCGGGCGGCGCCGACGAGGCCGAGGGTGAGGCCGGCAATGGCCGGCAGCAAAGCGGCGGCGGCCACGCCATTCACCGCCTGCGCCACCGCCACCGCCGCGAAAGACGGCAGGGCGAGAATGGTCAGCGACGCCGCGAGAATGGCCGCCGAACCGATGACGATGATCGCCCGCTTGGCCCGGCTCGCATCCACCAGCGCTCCCATCGGCAGGGTCGCGGCCATGCCGGCGAGCCCGCCGAGCGTCATGACCAGCCCGATCTCCGCCGGCCCCCAGCCCTTCTCCTGCAGGAACACCCCGAGAAACGGCCCGAGCCCGTCGCGCACATCGGCGAGAAACAGGTTCAGCGCGGCCAGCGCCGCGAGCGGGGAGAGCAGCACGGCGGAGGTGGAACTGCGCATGGGGCCCCGGCGGTGACATCGCACCGGAAACGTCCGGCGGCGTGACCGGTTCCCGCTACCGGCGGATTTCTTCGCCGCAACGCAGGCTGGAGCCAGACCGGTCAGGACGCGGCGGGCCGCTCCGCCAGCATCATGTAGTTGACGGAGAGATCGCCCGAGCGCCGCCATTGATCCGCCAGCGGGTTGAACACCACCCCCTCGCGCTTGATGACGCGAAGGCCACCCGCCTCCAGCGCCGCCTGCAACTCCTCCGGCGTGACGAAGCGCTGCCAGTCATGCGTACCCCGGGGCAGCCAGCCGAGCACATATTCGGCGCCGACAATGGCAAGGGCGAAGGCGCGCTTGGTGCGGTTCAGCGTCGCCGCGACCAGCAAGCCGCCCGGCTTCACCATCTGCGCCGCGCGGGCGAGGAACAGGTCGACATCGGCGACATGCTCCACCACCTCCATCGCCAGCACCACGTCGAATCGCTCACCGGCCTCGGCCAGCGCCTCGGCGGTGGTGGCACGATAGTCGACGGCAACGCCGCTTTCCTCCGCGTGCAGCGCGGCGATGCGGACATTGCGCTCGGCAGGGTCGATGCCGGTGACATCCGCGCCCATGCGCGCCAGCGGCTCGCTGAGCAGCCCGCCGCCGCAGCCGATATCGAGCAGGCGCAGCCCTTCGAGCGGGCGGATGGCGCGGGGATCGCGGCCGAAATGCGCGGTGAGGGTCTCGCGCAGGAAGGCGAGCCGCACCGGATTAAACTTGTGCAGCACCCGCATCTTGCCGCGCGGATTCCACCATTCCGCGGCCAGCGCGGCGAAGCGCTCCACTTCGCGGGGATCGACGGTGCTGGCGGTCGCGCTCATCCGCGCCTCCTCTTCGCCCGGCCGTGCCGAGAGGGATTCCAAGCTCGCGCAGCGGCGTTGCGGGCGCGGCGCGAGGTGGATATGTATACGCGCCTTTTGGGCCGGGAGCCCACCTCCTCCTGCCCGGCCCCACAGAAGAACACGGTACGGTTTCCCGCAATGGCACGTCTGGTGATGAAGTTCGGCGGCACCTCGGTCGCCAACATTGAGCGCATTCGCAACGTGGCGCGGCACGTCAAACGGGAGGTGGAAGCCGGCCATCAGGTCGCCGTGGTGGTCTCGGCCATGTCGGGCAAGACCAATGAGCTGGTCGCCTGGTGCCGCGAGGCCGCCGTGCTGCACGATGCGCGCGAATATGATTCCATCGTCGCCTCGGGCGAACAGGTGACCTCCGGACTGCTGGCCATCGTGCTGCAGGATATGGGCATCCCCGCCCGCTCCTGGCTCGGCTGGCAATTGCCCATCTCGACCGACGACGCCCATGGCGCTGCCCGCATCCTCGATGTGAACGGCGCGGAGATCATCAACCGCTTCGCCCAGGGCGAGGTCGCGGTCATCGCCGGCTTCCAGGGTATCCATCTGCCGACCGGCCGCCTGACCACGCTCGGACGCGGCGGCTCGGACACCAGCGCGGTCGCCGTCGCCGCCGGCATCAAGGCCGACCGCTGCGACATCTACACGGATGTCGACGGCGTCTACACCACCGATCCGCGCATCGTGCCGAAGGCGCGGCGGCTGGAGAAGGTGGCTTTCGAGGAAATGCTGGAAATGGCGTCGCTCGGCGCCAAGGTGCTTCAGGTGCGCTCGGTCGAGCTCGCCATGGTACACAAGGTGCGCACCTTCGTGCGCTCCAGCTTCACCGATCCGGACGCCCCGGAACTCAAGACCGCCGGCGACCCGCCCGGCACCCTGATTTGCGACGAGGAGGAAATCGTGGAGAGTGAAGTCGTCACCGGCATCGCCTTCGCCCGGGACGAAGCCCAGGTCAGCATCCGCCATGTGCCGGACCAGCCCGGCATCGCGGCCAATGTGTTCGTGCCGCTCGCGGACGCGAACATCAATGTCGACATGATCGTCCAGAACATCTCGGCCGAGGGCTTCACCGACATCACCTTCACCGTGCCGAGCACCGATTTTGAACGCGCCAAGGCGGCCCTTGCCGTGGTGCGCGACCAGATCGGCTTCCAGAGCATCGAGGGCGCCACCGATGTGGTGAAGGTCTCGATCATCGGTATCGGCATGCGCAGCCATGCCGGTGTCGCGGCACGGGCCTTCAAGGCGCTTTCCGAGCGCGGAATCAACATCCGCGCCATCTCCACCTCCGAGATCAAGATCTCGGTGCTAATCGACGCCGCCTATACCGAGCTTGCCGTGCGAACGCTGCATTCGGTATACGGGCTAGACGCCTGAAGTCAGGCAACGGCGCGGCGCGAGTCGCGCCGCCTTAAGTGACGCTCCGGGATAGCGGCTCCCGGAAACCGAGGACGGCCCATGCGTGGCGCGCTCGGCGGTCCGCGCGTGCTTTTGAGGCGTCTCCGCGAGGTCATGGCGGAGCCGGTGAGTGCGCAGGACCGCCTCGACAAGATCGTGGTACTGATCGCGGCCAACATGGTGGCCGAGGTGTGCTCGGTCTATGTGCTGCGCGTCGACGGTACGCTCGAACTCTACGCCACCGAAGGCCTCAACCGCACCGCCGTGCATCTGACCGTGATGCGGATCGACGAGGGCCTCGTCGGCACGGTGGCGCGCGAGGCCGAACCGATCAGCCTTTCCAATGCCCAGGCGCACCCGGCCTTCTCCTACCGGCCGGAAACGGGCGAGGAAATCTACCACTCCTTCCTCGGTGTGCCGATCCTGCGCGCGGGCAACACGCTCGGCGTGCTGGTGGTGCAGAACCGCGCCCACCGCTCCTATACCGAGGAGGAGATCGAGGCGCTGCAGACCACCGCCATGGTGCTCGCCGAGATCATCGCCTCGGGCGAGCTCACCGCCATGGCGCTGCCCGGCGCCGAGCCGGCCGCACGCCGGCCACTGCACCTCACCGGCTTGGCGCTGTCGGAAGGCATCGGCCTCGGCCATGTCGTGCTGCACGAGCCGCGCATCGAGGTCACCAAGGTCATCGCCGACGACCTGCCCGGCGAATTGAAGCGGCTCGACGGCGCGGTGGAAACGCTGCGCACCTCGATCGACATCATGCTGGAGGACGAAGGTGTCGCCCGTGTCGGCGAACATCGGGAAATCCTCGAAGCCTACCGCATGTTCGCGCATGACCGCGGCTGGATCGGCCGCATGCGCGAGGCGGTCATGACCGGCCTCACCGCCGAGGGCGCGGTGGAGCGCGTTCAGTCCGACACCCGCGCCCGCATGCTGCGCATGACCGACCCCTATCTGCGCGAGCGGATGCACGATCTCGACGACCTGGCCAACCGCCTGCTGCGCCAGCTCACCGGCCGCGCCGGCGGCTCGGAACACGCCAAGCTGCCGGACAATGCCGTCATCGTCGCCCGCAATATGAGCCCGGCGGCGCTGCTCGACTATGACCGCACCCGGATTCGCGGTCTGGTGCTGGAAGAAGGCGCCGCCACCAGCCACCTCACCATCGTCGCCCGCGCCCTCGGCATCGCCGCCGTCGGCCATATGGAGAACGTCGTCGGCCAGGTTGATGCCGGCGATGCGGTGATCGTCGACGGCGTCTCGGGCGAGGTGCATATCCGCCCGCCCGCCGATGTCGAGAACGCCTATGTCGACAAGGTGCGTTTCCGCGCCAAGCGGCTGGAGCGCTACGCCGCCCTGCGCGACGTGCCGACGCTTACCAAGGACGGCACGCCGATCGAGCTGCACCTCAATGCCGGCCTGCTGGTCGACCTGCCGCACATCGCCGAGACCGGCGCGACCGGCATTGGCCTGTTCCGCACCGAATTGCAGTTCATGATCGCCTCGGCCTTCCCGCGCACCAATGAGCAGTTGAAGCTCTACCGCTCGGTGCTGGACGCGGCGGGAGAGCGGCCGGTGGTGTTCCGCACGCTGGATATCGGCGGCGACAAGGTGCTGCCCTATATGCGGGCGATCGAGGAAGAGAACCCGGCGCTGGGCTGGCGCGCCATTCGCCTGGGCCTCGACCGGCCCGGCCTTTTGCGCAGCCAGATCCGCGCCCTGCTGCGCGCCGCCACCGGGCGCGAACTGCGGCTCATTTTCCCCATGGTGTCGGCGGTGGAAGAGTATGACCGCGCCCACCACATCGTCGAGCGCGAGCTCACCCATCTGCGCCGGCACGGCCATGGCCTGCCGGAGCGGGTGCTGGTGGGGGTGATGCTGGAAGTGCCGGCGCTGCTGTTCCAGCTCGACCAATTGTTCAGCCGGGTCGACTTCGCCTCGGTCGGTTCCAATGATCTCGTGCAGTTCCTCTATGCCGCCGATCGCGGCAATGCGCGTGTGGCCGACCGTTTCGACCCGCTCGCCCCGGCGGCGCTGCGTGCGCTGAAGATGATCGCCGACAAGGCCAACGAGTACGGCAAGCCGGTGACGCTGTGCGGCGAACTGGCCTCTCGTCCGCTGGAAGCGCTGGCGCTCGCCGCCATCGGCTACCGCAAGCTCTCCGTTTCCCCGGCCTCCTACGGCCCGGTGAAGGCGATGCTGCTCGAACTCGATCTGCCCGCCGCTTCCGCCTTTGTCGAACCGCTGCTCGGCACCCGCGGCGAGGTGGCGTCGCTGCGCCCGCAGCTCGCCGCCTTCGCCGAGAAGGCCGGCCTGCCGCTGTGAGTGCCGCCGCGTGACCGCCCTGCCCGATGCCCGCCTCGACCAGCTCCTCGCGCGCCATGCCGAGATCGAGCACGCCCTCTCCGCCAGCCCGGAGGCGGAGACCTATGTGCGCCTCTCGCGCGAATTCGCCGACCTCTCACCGCTGGTCGAAAGCGTAAAGGCGCTGCGCCGCGCCCAGCGTCAGCTTACCGAGGCGCGCGGCCTCGCCGCCGACGCGGCGGGCGACCGCGAGATGGCGGCCATGGCGCAGGAAGAGGCGGAAGCGCTGGAGGAGGAGGTGGAAAGCCTCTCCCACGCGGTGCAGCTTGCGCTGCTGCCCAAGGACGCGATGGACGAGCGCGGCGTCATCCTCGAAGTGCGCGCCGGCACGGGCGGCGACGAGGCGGCGCTGTTCGCCGGCGACCTGTTCCGCATGTATGAGCGCTTCGCCGCGCTCAATGGCTGGTCGGTCGAGGTTCTCTCGATGACCGAGGGCGCCGCCGGCGGCTTCAAGGAAATCGTCGCCGGCCTGCACGGCTCGGGTGCCTATGCCAAGCTGAAATTCGAATCGGGCGTGCACCGCGTGCAGCGCGTACCGGACACCGAAGCCTCCGGCCGCATCCACACCTCCGCCGCCACCGTGGCGGTGCTGCCGGAGGTGGAAGAGGTTGATATCGAGATCAACGAAGCCGATCTGCGCATCGACGTGTTCCGCGCCTCCGGCGCCGGCGGCCAGCACGTCAACAAGACCGAAAGCGCGGTGCGCATCACCCATATTCCCACCGGCACCGTCGTCGCGGTGCAGGATGAGCGCTCGCAGCACAAGAACAAGGCGCGCGCCATGGGCATGCTGCGCGCTCGAATCTATGAGGCCGAGCGCGAGAAGCGCGACAGCGCCCGCGCCAGCGAGCGCAAGGTGCAGGTCGGCTCCGGCGACCGCTCCGAGCGCATCCGCACCTATAATTTCCCGCAGGGGCGCGTCACCGATCACCGCATCGGCCTCACCCTTCACAAGCTGCCGGAAATCCTGGCCGGCGATGCGCTGGGCGAGCTGGTGTCGGCGCTGACGACGGAATATCAGGCCGCACTGCTGGCGGAAGCCGAAAGCGCCGGCTGGGGCGAGCGGTGACCACGCGCGCCGCGCTGCTGCGCGCCTTTGTCGCAGACTTCGCCGCCGCCGGGATGGAAGCACCCGAACGCGAAGCCCGCGCGCTGCTGCGAACGGGGCTCGGCCTCGCCGATCTCGACCTCATCGCCCGCGCCGACCAGCCGGTGGGGCCGGACGACGAGGCGCGGCTGCGCGCCCTCGCCGCCCGCCGCGCCGCCGGCGAGCCGCTGGCACGGCTGACCGGGCGGCGGGAGTTCTGGAGCCTCGACCTCGCCCTCGCCCCGGACACGCTGGTGCCCCGCCCGGAGACGGAAACGCTGGTGGAAGCCGCATTGGCGCTGTTTCCCGACCGCACGGCACCGCTGCGGCTGCTCGACCTCGGCACGGGCAGCGGCGCGCTGCTGGCGGCGCTGCTGAGCGAATTTCCCGCCGCGCTGGGCGTCGGCGTCGACCTGTCGCTGGGTGCTGCCCGGCAAGCGCGTGAAAATCTTGGCACGCTGGGCCTTTCCGCCCGTTCGGCCGTGCTGGTGGGGCACTGGGGCGAGGCGCTGCGCGGCGGTTTCGATCTCGTCGTCTCCAATCCGCCTTATATTCCAAGCACCGATATCCCGGCTCTGGAACGGGAGGTGCGCGCGCATGACCCGCTTCTGGCGCTTGACGGCGGCCCGCAGGGGCTCGATGCCTATCGCGCCCTCGCCAAGGCCCTTCCCAGCCTCCTGGTAGCCGGCGGCTATGCGGTGCTGGAACTGGGGATCGGGCAGGAGCAGCAGGTCGCCGGGCTGCTGGCTGCGGACGGCCTCGCGATCCAGGGCCCGGCCCGCCCCGATCTCGCCGGCATCGCCCGCGCCATCGTTGCCCGCAAGGGTTGACCGCGCGGGAGGCGCCGCAAAAAAGGGCTTGGAACGCGATACCGAACCGATTAGTGTCCTGTGTAGGAATCGTCCTGAGACATCAACTGCCTTTTGGTGACTGGAACGCCGGCTACTCTCCGACATGGGTGGCTGTGATCGTCGCTGGCAGTGGCCTGCAGCTTTGCGAAAAGTCTGGAGGCGATATGTTTCATAAGGGGCGAACGCTCCAAGAGTTTATCGGCGTGACTTCGGTTACGCGATGAAACATGGGGTCGGCTGCGGCGCATGTGCGCGCGCGTCGGGTCCGGGCCGGAGAAATGCGGTTCGGACGGAGCGTCGTCGGCGTGGCCGGCGGCGGGGCATCGTCGAGATGCGCTCCCATGGACGAAGCCCGATGGTCGAGGACGACCTGCGGCGCGACTGGGACCTCGCAGGGTCCCGGCCTGCGGCAGCTTTTCTCCGACCGAAGGCGAGATTTCCCGCCGTGCCGTCACCCGGGGCTCCGGCCCAGGCTGCGGACCAGCGGACACCGTGTGATTGACCCGCCCGTGTGGCACCGAACGGGGACACCCGTCGGCTTGATGGGGCACCAGAGACCAGCTCGATGCGAAATAACAATCAGCAGAAGCGTACGCGCGGCCGCAACAACGGCAATCGGCGCAGCCAGAATCCGCTTACGCGCGTTTACGAGTCCAACGGACCGGATGTGAAGGTGCGCGGGACGGCCCAGCACGTCGTGGAGAAATACCAGCAGCTCGCGCGCGACGCGCAGGCCTCCGGCGATCATGTGGCGGCGGAAAACTACCTGCAGCACGCTGAACATTACTATCGCATCATCGCCGCGGCCCAGGCGCAGTTCGGCGTGCAGGGCCAGCCTTATCAGCGTTCCGACGAGGATGATTTCGACGACGAGATGGACGAGGGCGGCGCCGATCAGCCGCCGGTCCAGCAGTTTCGCGAACCGCCGGCGCCGCGCGAGAACGGTCACCGCGACAATGGCCACCGTGAGAACCGGGAAAACGGCAATCGCGACGGAGGCCATCGCGAGGGCGGCCCCCGCGAGGGCCAGCGCGACTTCTTCCGCGATCGCGACAATCGCCGCGACAACCGCGAACGCAATCAGGACCGCCATCAGGACCGCGATCGTGGCGAACGGCAGGAGCGGGGTGACCGGCAGGAGGGCCGCGAAGGCCGCTGGTCGCGCGACAACCGCCCCTATCGCGACAACCGCGCTCCGCGCGAGGGGGGCGAATACCGCGATCCCGGCCAGCAGCCGCAGCCCCGCCTGGGGCCGGATGTGGAGGCGGAAATCGGCCTGCCCGCCTTCATCACCCAGAGCGGCGCCGCCGCCCCGGTGAGCCCGGCACCGCGCCGCAGCGAGGCGCCGGCGGATGCGCCTGAGCCCAAGAGCGCGGCCCCCGCCCCCGCGGCTGAACCGACCCCGGCGCCCGTATCCATCACGCCCGAATCCGTCACACCCGAACCCGCCCCGGCCGAGGCCGCCGCCCCCGAGGCGCCGGCGCCGAAGCCCCGTGGACGCGCCGCGAAAGCGGCCGCGGCCCCCGCGCCCGAGGAAGCTCCGGCTGAGGATGCCGAGGCCCGCGCCCCGCGCACGCGCCGCCGCCGTTACCGCCGCGCCGAGGCCGAAGGTGACGGCGAAGGCGCCGACACGAGCCCGGCGGAAGTGGCGGAATAGTTGCCTGCCGCAAACAAAAGGCCCGGCGCGAGCCGGGCCTTTTTCGTCCTGCGCCGCAAGACCTGCGCCGCAAGAGCGGCGTTCACACGGTGATCCGCACCGAATCGCCTTCGGCGATCAGCCCGCCCTGCTCGATCTCGGCGAAGATGCCGCAATCGGTATGGCCGAAGGTCCGCATCAGCGTGCCCGGCAGGTCCATGTCGCGCTTGGCCGTGGCCGGATCGACATTGGTGGCGGCGCAGCGGAAGATACGCTGGGTGACCTTGAGCCGGACCTGGCTGCCGATCTCGATCGTGTGGCCGACAAGGTCGAACTCCTCCCACGGCTCCATGCCGTCGAGATAGAGATTGCCGCGGAAACGCAACGGGTCCACGGGACGGCCGACGATCTCGCCCAGCGCCCTGCAGCTCGCCAGATTGATCAGCGAGACATAGCCTTCCGTCGTGTCGACGAAACGAAAGGCGGGCGGGGCCGCCAGCACGCGCGGCGCGCCGCGCAGTTCGTAGCGGGAGTAGCGCTGGAAAAAGGCTTCGATCGCCTCGCGGCCTTCCGCCGTGTCGAGCCTGCCGCGCGCCACTTCCTCACCGTCGAGCCGGATCACCAGTTCCGCCGCCGCGTCGTCGAAGCGCGCCTCCAGCGCCGCCAGACGCTCATTGCGCATGAGCATCAGGAACTTGATCTTGGGCTGGAAGGCCGGAGCCTCGGGGATGAAGCCGGAAGGCCCGTTCTCGATGGCGTAAAGCCGGTCGCCGGGGAAATAGCCTCCCGTCTCAAGCTCCACCAGCTCAAGCCGCTCCGGCGTCAGCCCCTTGACGGGGTAACGGTAGAGCGCGTGGATGCTGGCAAAGCTGAGCGAGGTCGGCGCCTCGTCAGCCGCAGTGAAAAGATCGGCGTCGTCGGTCGATTCGCTCATCATGCCTCACCATATCGGCTCCAGGCGTCCACGTCAGCCGTGGCGAAGGCAGCGGACGGCCCGTGTTTTGCCTGTCGCAATTTTAGCTTTTCCTCGTCTTACGAATCCGTCTCAATGGATGGCGGGTTCCCTGCCGACACCAACAGGAGGGGGTCATGCCGCGGCTCTTCACCGCCCTCGAAATCCCAAGCGACGTTGCCGAACACCTGTCGATGCTGCGCGGCGGGCTGCCCGGCGCGCGCTGGATCAGCCCGGAATTCTACCACGTCACCCTGCGCTTCATCGGCGATGTCGACCATGTGGTCGCGCGCGACGCCGCCGCCGCCCTGGACGAAATCGAGCGCTTCGGCTTCGATCTCACCCTTTCCGGCGTCGACCAGTTCGGCAATCACAAGCCGCACTCCATCTTCGCCGGTGTGCAGGCCAATCCGGCGCTGAACGAGCTGCAGGCCGAGCATGAGCGGGCAATGAAGCGCATCGGCCTGCCGCCGGAAGGGCGCAATTTCCGCCCGCATGTCACCCTCGCCCGGCTGCGGGACGCTGCCCCGCGCCAGGTGGCGGATTATCTCGCTCTGCGCGGCTATTTCCGCAGCGCCACCTTCGAAGTGTCGCGCTTCGTGCTCTATTCGTCCCGCGATTCCGTCGGTGGCGGGCCTTACCGCGTGGAAGCCGCCTATCCGCTGATGTGATCGGCGCAGGCGTTGCGAAAGCCGGGGGCGGCAACCATCTGCTGGAATGCCGGCCCCGCCACGGGCCGTCCGGAGAATGCGATGATCCACCGAGCCGACCCTGCCCTCGACCGCGAGCATATTGACGCCGAGGATATCGCCCCCGAAGGACTTTCCGGCGCCAGCGCCGAGGAGGAGGCCCGTGTGCGCGCCGGTTTCTGGCCGAAGCTGACGGGCGCCCTCTCCCGCATTCCCTTCGCCGAGGACGCGGCGGCGGCCTATTACTGCGCTCTGGATCGGGAGACGCCGACACGGGTGCGCGCGCTTCTGTTCGGCGCCCTCGCCTATTTCCTGCTGCCCACCGATGCTGTGCCGGACGTGTTCGTCGGCCTCGGCTTCACCGATGACGCGGCGGTACTGGCCACCGCGCTGAATCTGCTCGCCAGCCATATCGGCGCGGATCACCGCATGGCGGCGCGGGCGGCGCTGGCGCGGCTGCGCGCGCGGTGAGCGACGGCGCGGCGATCTTTGCGGCAAAGGGCGGAACTGCCATCAATTCGCCGCCGCCCTTTCGCCAATTGAGCGTGAACACTTCCGTTTGCACCGCCAAGGGTTCACAGCCGCCAAGAGCGCGGATATCCCTGAGCCGCTGAGACGGAGAATCACGCAAGCCGCCCCGGCGGCCTTTCGGATACGGAGGATGCAGACCATGGCACGACGCACCGTGCGCGCCGCACTCACCGGCCTGGCAATGGCACTGATCGGGATCGGCGGAGCCAGTGCCCAGGGTGCGCCCAAGCTGGTCACCCAGTCCGGCGACTGGGGCGTCTATCTCGACACCAGCGGCAGCGGCAAGATTTGCTACGCCCTCTCCCAGCCGAAGACCCGCATGCCGGCCGGGCTGAAGCGCGATCCCGCCTATTTCTTCATCTCCACCCGCACCGCCGAGAATGTGAAGGGCGAAGTGAGCGTGGTCATGGGCTTCACGCTCAAGGAAGGCACCGACGCGACACTGACCATCGGGTCAAACAGTTTCGATCTCTACACCCGCGGCACCGGCGCCTGGGTGCGCAATGTGGCCGAGGAAGCCCGGCTGGTCGACGCGCTGCGCAAAGGTCGGGATGTTGTGGTGAAGAGCACTTCCGCGCGCGGCAACGTCACCACCGACACCTATTCGCTCAGCGGCGTCTCGGCCGCTATTGACCGCGCCGCCCAGGAATGTCGCTGACGCTTCGCCCGCGCCTGCTACACTGACGGCGGCGGCGTGTCGTCCCGCTGTTTCCCGAGCCACCATTTTCGAGGTCGCCATGCCCGCCGAACTGCGGCTCATCCCCTGCCTCGCCGACAATTACGCGGTGCTGCTGCGCGATCCCGTGACCGAGGCCACCGCCGTCATCGACGTGCCGGAGGTGGCCCCCGTCCTGGCCGCACTGGAGCGCGAGGACTGGACGCTGACCCACATCCTCGTCACCCATCATCATACCGATCACATCGCCGGGGTGGAGGCGCTGAAGGAGCGCTTCGGCGCGACGGTGATCGGCCCGCGCGCCGAGCGCGACACCATTCCCGGCCTCGACTTCGCCGTGGTGGACGGCGACCCCGTGGCCGTGGGCGGGCTGGTGGGTCGGGTGATGGAAACGCCCGGCCACACCAAGGGCCATATCGTCTTCCTGTTCGAGGAAGAAAGGCTGCTGTTTGCCGGCGACACGCTGTTCGTCATGGGCTGCGGCCGGCCCTTCGAGTGCGATCCGCCGGTGCTGTGGGAATCGCTGGCGCGGCTGCGCACCCTGCCCGACGACATCGCGGTCTATTGCGGACACGAATACACGCTCGCCAATGCCCGGTTCGCGCTCAGCGTCGACCCGGACAACGCCGCCATCGCCGCACGGCTGAAGGAGATCGAGGCGCAGCGGGAGGCGGGGCAGCCGACCCTGCCGACCACGATCGGCGCGGAGAAGGCGACCAATCCCTTCCTGCGCGCCGATGATCCCGACCTCGCCGCCCGCATCGGCCTGCCCGGCGCCGAGCCGGGCGCGGTGTTCACCGAACTACGCAACCTGAAGAACAGCTTCCGGGGCTGAGCGATGCGCCGCGCCGGCCTTTCCGCCCAGGACATTATCGCCCAGCTCGGCCTTGTCCCGCACCCGGAAGGCGGGCACTATCGCGAGACCTTCCGCGACAGCCAGCAGACGCCGGACGGGCGCGCGGCCTCGACCGCGATCTATTTCCTGCTTGCCGCGGGCGAGGTGTCGCACTGGCACCGCGTGGACGCGGTGGAGATGTGGCACTGGCATGCCGGCGCGCCGCTGGAACTCAGCATCGCCGCCGAAGCGGCCGGCCCGGTCGTGCCGCATCTTCTCGGCCCGGGCATCGACGCCGGCGAGGAGCCGCAGCGCATCGTCCCCCGGGCCGCCTGGCAGTCCGCCCGCAGCCTCGGTGACTGGACTCTGGTCGGCTGCACTGTGGCGCCGGGCTTCCATTTCGCCGGATTTGAGCTCGCGGCCCCCGGCTGGTCGCCGGGCTGATCCCTGTCCGTCGCTACCGCCGCGCCAGCAGCGTCGCCACCGCCGCACCGCCGACAATGAGCGCGCAGGCGAGCCCGAGCGACCAGCTCAGCGCCGCGAATCCGGCCGCCACCAGCAACAGGGTGGAGAGTACCGGCGCGGCATAGGACATCACGCCGAGCAGCCGGATGTCGCCGCGTTTCATGCCGATGTCCCAGGTGTAGAACGCGATGCCCACCGGGCCGATGCCGAGCGCGACCACGGCCAGCCACTCCCCGACCCCAACCGGCCACACCGCGGGTTCAAACAGCGCATGGCAGAGCGCGGAGAGCGCTGCGGTGGCGAGGCAGAAGCCGGCCACCACTTCCGTCGGCACCCCGGCGAAGCGGCGCGAGGCGACGGAATAGACCGACCAGATCACCGCGCAGAACGCGGCGGCGAGATAGCCGGGCACATATTCCGGCGCGAAACCGAAGCCGCCGGCCCGGCCGCCGAGCAGCACCACCGTGCCGGCAAGGCCCATCAGCGCGCCGAAGATGTGCGCCGGCCGCAGCTTTTCGCCCGGCAGGAAGGCGGAGAACAGCACGATGAGCAGCGGCCAGAGATAGGCGATCAGGCCAGCTTCCGCTGGCGGCGCCAGCTTCAGGGCCGAGAAATAGAAGAAGTGATAGCCGAACAAGCCGCCCACACCGTGCAGCCACACCGGCCAGGGCTGGCGCAGCACGGAAAGCCCGACACCGCGCAGCACCGCCGTGACGAGGCCGACGACGCCGCCAATGGCGAAGGTCAGCGCGGTGAGCAGGAAGGGCGGCACCGCGCCGGTGGAGGAGGTGGCCAGCGCCAGCGTCGACCACAGCAGGATGGCGGTGAACCCTATGGCGGTCGCGGTGCGGCGCGATAACGGAACAGGGACGGGCACGGATTCGAGCGGAGCGGAACGGGGCATGTGACACCTTTGCGGGAGCCCCTTATGGCCGGGCCGGCGGCCGGCGCCAAGAGGTCGACCAAGAGGTCGACCAAGAGGTCGGCCAAGAGGTCGACCAAGAGGTCGGCCATATGGCCCGAGATCCGGCCCTGCACCCGGTGGTGCACTGGCCCCTCCACCGCTCCCATCGCCCGGGCCGCTTCCGCCGAGATGACGACAATCGGCCGCAGCGGGGGAACCGCAGTGGCAGGCGCTTCTTACCCTAACGTCATCTTCAATTTCAGGAGTCTCTCATGACGACGCCCGTCAGTCCCCTGCCCCGCGCCCTGGTCCTCTCCCTGGCCCCCGTCCTCACCGCCTGCGTGCTCGTCGCCGCGCCCGCTCTCGCCCAGACCCCGACGACCGGCATTGAGGACGCGCTGCGCATTGCCCGTGACAATGGCGTGGCAAGTGTCACCAAGATCGAGCTCGATGACGGCAAATGGGAGGTGGAAGGCAGGAATGCCGACCAGCGCGAGATCGAGATCGACATCGACCGTACCAGCGGCAAGGTGCTTAAGACCGAAACCCGCTGACGGGCAGCCGCCGCGCGCCTCACCGGCGGGCGGCGGCGGTCGTCTCAGGCGAGATGCTGGCCACCATTGGCGGAGAGCGTCGAGCCGGTGATGAATCCGGCCTCATCGGCGGCGAGAAACACGACGCAGCGCGCGATTTCCTCAGCCTCGCCGAGCCGTCCGACGGGTATCTGCGGCAGGATGCTCTTCTCCAGCACGTCCTTCGGCACCGCCAGCACCATTTCCGTCGCGATATAGCCGGGGCAGATGGCGTTGACGGTGACACCCTTCCGGGCGACTTCCTGCGACAGTGCCTTGGTGAAGCCGATCTCGCCGGCCTTGGCGGCACAATAATTGGTCTGCCCCATCTGCCCCTTCTGGCCGTTGATGGAGGAGATGTTGACGATGCGGCCGAAGCCGCGCTCGCGCATGTCTTCGATCACGTTGCGGCACATGTTGAACACCGAGGTGAGGTTGGTGTTGATCACCGCGTGCCAGTTCTCCGGCGACATCTTGTGCAGCATGCCGTCGCGCGTGATGCCGGCATTGTTCACCAGCACCTCGACCGGCCCGAGCGCCGCCGTCACTGCGGCGATGCCTGCCTTGCAGGCTTCGAAATCCGAGACATCCCATTTGAAGGTGGGAATGCCGGTCTCCGCCGTGAACGCGGCAGCCGCCGCGTCATTGCCGGCATAATTGGCGGCAACGGAATAGCCCGCCCCCTTCAGGGCCTTGCAGATGGCCGCGCCGATGCCGCGCGTCCCACCCGTGACCAATGCAACACGCGCCATGTCTCCCCCCTCTGGCGTCCCTTTCCCTAGGGAACTCGCGACGGTTGTACGTCGATTCTTTCGCACGGCAAGGCGGAAAGCCCGCCCTGCCGCCAGTGGTCACGGTGTGAAGCCGCCGTGACCCTGTCGCCTCAGTCGCGCTGAAGGCACATGGCGATGCCCATGCCGCCGCCAATGCACAGCGTGGCAAGCGCCTTCTTGGCGTCGCGCTTCTCCATCTCGTAGAGCAGCGTGGTGAGAATGCGCGCTCCCGAGGCACCGATGGGGTGGCCGATGGCGATGGCGCCGCCATTGACGTTCACCTTGTCGGTATCCCAGCCGAGATCCTTGTTCACCGCGCAGGCCTGCGCCGCGAAGGCCTCGTTGGCCTCGATCAGGTCGAGATCGGCGGCACTCCAGCCGGCCTTTTCCAGCGCGCGGCGGGAGGCGGGAATCGGCCCGGAGCCCATGATGGCGGGATCGACGCCCGCCTGCGCCCAGGAGACGATGCGCGCCAGCGGCGTCTTGCCGGCGCTGGCGGCCCGGGCGGCGGACATCAGCACCACGGCGGCGGCGCCGTCATTGATGCCCGACGCATTGCCCGCGGTGACCGTGCCGTCCTTGGAGAAGGCCGGGCGCAGCTTGGTCATCGTCTCGATGGTGGCGCCGTGGCGCGGATACTCGTCATCGGCGACGATCACGTCGCCCTTGCGCGAGGAAATCGTGACCGGGACGATCTCGTCCTTGAACCGGCCCGCCTTCTGCGCCGCCTCGGCCTTGTTCTGCGAGCGGACGGCGAAATTGTCCTGCTCGTCGCGGGTGATCTGCCACTGGCGGGCAACGTTCTCGGCAGTGGTGCCCATGTGGTAACCGTTGAAGGCGTCCCACAGGCCGTCCTTGATCATGGTATCGACCATCTCGAGGCTGCCCATCTTGGTGCCGTTGCGCAGATGGGCGCAATGCGGCGCCTGGCTCATCGATTCCTGGCCGCCGGCGACGACGATCTCGCTGTCCCCGTTGAGGATCGCCTGATAGCCGAGCGCGACGGCGCGCAGGCCGGAGCCGCAGAGCTGGTTCACGCCCCAGGCGGGGCTTTCCACCGGAATGCCGGCCGCCACCGACGCCTGGCGCGCCGGGTTCTGCCCCGCGCCGGCGGTGAGGATCTGGCCCATGATGGTCTCGCTCACCTCGCCGGGCGCGACACCGGCGCGCTCCAGCGCCGCGCTGATCGCGACCTTGCCCAGCTCATGGGCGGGCAGCGAGGAAAGCACGCCGTTGAACGCGCCGACAGCGGTGCGGGCGGCGCCGACGATGACGATGCCGTCTTTCATGAATGACGTCCTCCGGTACGGGCCTGGATGCGGGCACGGCCTGCCGGCCGGCGCCTCACCTTGTTGTTTAGGTGTGACAGCATCGTGGTGGCCACCTGTGATCCATGTCAATGCCACGCTGATTTTACTGACGCCACGTCAGGGTGCAGCGCACGCGCTGCGCGCGGGGCATCTCGCGAGCGCCACAATTCCTGTAGCCGGGCGCCGGGAAACGTCCTAGGATTTTCAATGGGAAACGATCAAGGCGACTGGATCACAATGGCAAAATCCACCGAACCCGTCACCATCAAGAAATACGCGAACCGCCGCCTCTACAATACCGGCACAAGCACCTATGTGACGCTTGAAGATCTCGCGCAGATGGTCAAGAACGGCGAAGATTTCGTCGTCTACGACGCCAAAACCTCCGACGACATCACCCATTCCGTACTGACCCAGATCATCTTCGAGCAGGAAGGCAAGGGCCAGAATCTGCTGCCGATCAATTTCCTGCGCCAGATCATCCGCTTCTATGGCGACAGCATGCAGATGCTGGTTCCCCGCTACCTCGACATGTCGATCGAGAACTTCAGCAAGGAACAGAACAACCTGCGCGAGCACTTCTCCAAGACGCTCGGGCTCCCCGGCATGGGCGGCTTCGGCATGCTGGAAGAGCAGGTGCGGCGCAACATGGAAATGTTCGACCGGACCTTCAAGATGTTCCTGCCCAATGGGCGCGAGGAGGCCGCCTCGTCTCCCACGACACAGGCCGGTCCGCAGCCCGACGATTTCGATGAGCTGCGGCGCCAGGTGGCGGATATGCAGAAGCGGCTCGACAAGCTCGGGGATGGCGGCAAGAAGGAGTGATCGCCAGGGCGGGCTGATGCCCGCTTTCGGCATCGCGCCTGAGGCGCCGAGCCCCGGCGGCTAGGGCTGCGGGACCGCGCTGGCGCTGACGACCGCCCCCGAAGTGTCGAGCGCCGGCGCACCGTTGCGGGCGCTCGCCGATGCCGGCACCGGCACTACCGGCAGTCCGGCGGTGATCGCAGCGGCGCGGGCACGATCGAGCCCGGAGACCCGGATGCCGGCCAGATCGACCTTCGCATCGCCCTGCTGTGCGGCGCGGGCGATCATCCCGCGCAGTTCCGGGGCGAGTTCCGCCAACTGGGCGAATTTGGCGTGGTTGAAGCCATCCAGCGACTTCACATTGGACATGTCGACAACGATCGCGCCGAGTTCGACCAGTTCGGTGTCGTGGGTGTAGGCCCCGAGACGGGGCTTGTCGCCGGCGATGAAGTCGGAAAAGGCCAGCGCCTTGTCATCGCTGGAGACGATGACAAGGAACGGCTTGGGCGGCTTGCCGAAGCGCTTGAGCTGGCTCTTGAACACATCGACATCAATGTCGGGCGCGGCCAGGACGATATTGCCGATCTTTTCCACCGGCAGGCGCTTGCCGGAAATCTGAATCTGCCGCAGCGCTTCCACCGTGACCCAATTGCCCATGGAATGCGCGACGATGCTCACCTGGTCGGCGCCGCTGGCGAAGACGAGCCGTATCGTCTCCTCCAGCCGGTCGCGGGCGGCGGTGGCGCTGTTATTGTCGTAGACATAATCCGAGATTTCGCCACGCGAGGCCCAGGTGAACAGCACCGGCACGCCCGTCGCCTTCGAATCCTCGGCCATCTGGGTAAGCCGGTACAGCGCCTCAGAGAACAGCGTGTTGTAGCCGTGGACGAAGATGACCGCCTGCCGCCTGCCGGCCGGGAACTTCGCCAGTTCGCGCTGGAGGTCGGCGGAAAATTCCTTCGGCGTCTCGCGATATTCCGCCTCGCGCACCACCATGTCGGTCGCGGGATTGGGCGGCGACTGCGTCGGCGCCTCCACCATGCCCGGCTTGTGAGTGGGCGGTACGCTAACCTCGATCTTGGCGAAGCTCAGTTCCGGCGTGCGCTCTCCGCTGTAGAACACGCCGGGGCGCGGATCGCGCGCGCGGGCCGAGGCGACGAGCAACGTGTGGGTGCTGATGCTGACATCGTCATTCTCGATGACGGTGAGCGCGTCCGGTCCCGGGCGCCCGGCGCAGCCGGCCAGCACCGGCGCGACCAGCACCAGCGCCAGCAGCCAGGCGAAGGCCTGAGATGATCCACGGCTCGCACGACGCAACACGACAGGCTCTCCGTTCGAACGCGCCCGAGGCGGGTACACTTGGGGGGCGAGCGCACATTATCAGTGGCCCCCTTACAAGAATACGGCACCAACGCTTCCGGATCGTTACCACCGCGCGGCAAATGCACCGGCCGGACACGCGAAAGCCGGCCCGAGGGCCGGCTTCGGACAGATCGGCACACAGGCGCGGCGGATCAGGCCTCGGCCTTGACCTTCAGCACCTGCCGGCCCTTATACATGCCGGTCTTCAGGTCGAGGTGATGGGGACGGCGAAGCTCGCCCGAATCCTTGTCCTCGATATAGGTCGGCTTGGCGAGGGCGTCGGCGGAACGGCGCATGCCGCGACGCGACGGGCTGGTTTTCTTCTTCGGAACTGCCATGGTCTTCTCCTGTCCCGGCCTGGCTCACGCCCAGTCGGAAGGGCCGCGCCGGATGGTGCGTAATTCGAGTGGCGGCTTATACAGACTCATAGGCGCGAGCGAAAGGGGCTGACGCAATTCTGTCGCAGGCTTCGCGCACGGCGGCGGCTCGTCACAGGCAGGATGTCAGTTCCGCCCCCTCGCGCGGAATGCGGGCCTGAAGATTGCCCGCCAGCCGGTTCAGCCCCCGCCCGGGCTTGCCGGCGTCGCGCCGGTGCGGATTGGGCAGCATCACAGCCAGCAGGGCCGCCTGCCGGGAGCTGAGATCGCGGGCGGAGCGCCCGAAGGCCCGCTGCGCGCCCGCCTCGACGCCGAATTCGCCGTCCGGTCCCCATTCGGCGATGTTGAGATAGATTTCGAGCTGGCGCTGCTTCGACATCACCAGGTTGAGATACAGCGCCAGCGGCAGCTCCAGCCCCTTGCGGATGACGCTGCGGCCGTTCCACAGGAACAGGTTCTTGGCGAGCTGCATGGTGATGGTGGAGGCGCCGCGGGGCGCGTTCAGCCCGTCCGATTCGTCGATCACCCCCTGCAACTCCACCATGTCGATGCCGGAATGGGTGCAGAAGCGCGCATCCTCCGAGGCCAGTACCGAGCGGACCAGGTTGGGCGAGATGTCGGCGAAGGGCAGCCAGACGCGCTCCACCCTCTGGCCGGAGAGCCAGCGGCCCAGCATCAGCGTCGATGGCGCCGGCAGCACATTATAGAGCAGCCCGAGCACAAGCGGCGTCGCGACCACCACCAGCGCGATCTTCCACACCCAGCTCCACACCCGACCCATGCTCTCTCCCCGACCCCGCCAGTCTAGCCGCCCGGCCACCGGCGGTCGACCGGACCCGCGATGCGGCCATCGCCTCGCTTGACCGCGCCGCCCGGCTCGGGCACGCAACGCACATCCCCTCTCGCGCGATCCCTCGGTCCCGATGCCCGCCACCGACAGCCGCCCCGCCCTGCCGCTTGCCCTCGCCCGCACCGCGGAGGCCGTCGCCGCCTATCTCGACGGCGCCATCACCCGCGCCGGCGCGCCCGGCGAGCGGCTGGCGGCGGCGATGCGGCATGCCACATTGGCTGGCGGCAAGCGGCTGCGTCCGTTCCTGGTCATCGAATCGGCGGCGCTGTTCGGCGTCGCGCCCGCGCAGGCGCTGCCGGCGGCGGCGGCGCTGGAGTGTCTCCATTGCTACTCGCTGGTGCATGATGACCTGCCCGCCATGGACAATGACGACATGCGGCGCGGCCGGCCGACCGTGCACCGCGCCTATGATGAGGCGACGGCGATTCTCGCCGGTGACGGGCTGCTGACCCTTGCCTTCGAAATACTCGCCTCCGGGGGAGAGGACACCGACCCTACCATTCGGCTCGCGCTGGTCGCCAGCCTGGCCCGCGCGGCCGGTGTCGCCGGCATGATCGGCGGGCAGATGCTCGACCTCGCCGCCGAGGGGCGATTCGCGCAAGGGCCGCTCCACCGCGTGCCGCTCGACCTGCCGGCCGATTCCATCATCGAGCTGCAGGCGATGAAAACGGGCGCGCTGCTGCGCCACGCCTGCGAAGCGGGAGCGCTGCTCGGCCGGGCGAGCGCTTCGGAGCGGGCTAGCCTCGAACGCTACGCCCGCGCGGTCGGCCGCGCCTTCCAGATCGCCGACGACCTGCTCGATGTCGAGGGCGAGGCGGGGCTGGTGGGCAAGGCAGTGGGCAAGGACGCCGCCGCCGGCAAGGCCACGCTGGTCGGCAAGCTCGGCGTCGAGGGCGCCCGGGCGGAGCTCGCCCGGCTGGTGGAGGAGGCCGAAACCGCCCTCGCCGGCTTTGGCAGCGCAGCCACACTTCTGAAAGAAGCGGCGCATTTCGTCGCCGATCGCCGCAATTAGGACTTTCCTCATCTCGACGGAACGATAAGTTCCGGGCAATGTTGTACCGAACGAGACCGTCCGCGCCGCGCGACGCGACCGTTTCCTGGAGGTTGAGATGCGTGTCGCCCTGTTCGCCCTTGCCGCTGTTGTCGCCGGCTCCGCCGTGGTCGCCACGGCCCCTGTCCAGGCGCAGGACAACGGCACCCGCATCATCATCCGCAAGCTGCCGCCGCGCTCCTATCTCGATCCCGGCCCGGTGGTGAAGCCCGGCACGGCGCGCGACCTCAACTATATCTACGTCGCCCAGCCCGTTTACCCGCAATATGGCGACGACAGCACCATCACCGGCATCCGCTGGCCGCTGCCGAGCCGTTTCGACCTGCCGGGCTATTGATTCGCCCGCCTTTCGCGACGAAACCGTCCAACGCTGTCGAAGCCCGGCCCGTGCCGGGCTTTTTCATGCAACCGACGGCGCGACAGAAAAAAGCCCGGCGTCAGCCGGGCTTTTCTTATCGCGGGATGTCGCGGGCGGTTCAGGCCGCCTTGTCGAGCTCGGCGAGAATGGCGTCGCCCATGCCGGACGTGCCGACGCGGGTCTTGCCCTCGGAATAGATGTCGGCGGTGCGCACGCCGCCCGCCAGCACCCCGGCGATCGCCGCCTCGATGCGGTTGGCCGCGTCCAATTCGCCGAAGGAGTAGCGCAGCGCCATGGCCAGCGAGCCGATCATGGCGATCGGGTTGGCGATGCCCTTGCCGGCGATATCAGGGGCGGCGCCGTGCACCGGCTCATAGAGCGCGCGGCGGCGGCCGGAAACTTCTTCCACTCCACCGAGCGAGGCGGAGGGCAGCATGCCGAGCGAGCCGGTGAGCATCGCCGCCACGTCGGAGAGGATATCGCCAAAGAGGTTGTCAGTGACGATGACATCGAACTGCTTGGGCGCGCGCACCAATTGCATGCCGCAGGAATCGGCCAGTTGGTGCTCCAGATCGACATCCTCGTAGCTGGAGCCGTGCACCTCGCTCACCACCTGCTTCCACAGCAGGCCGGTCTTCATCACATTGTGCTTTTCCGTCGACACCACCTTGTTGCGGCGGGTGCGGGCCAGCTCGAAGGCGACGCGGGCGATGCGCTCGATCTCGTAGGATTCATACACCTGGGTGTCGATGGCGCGCTTCTGGCCGTCACTGAGATCGGTGATGGTCTTCGGCTCGCCGAAATAGACGCCGCCGGTCAGCTCGCGCACGATCAGCACGTCGAGCCCTTCGACCAGATCGCGCTTCAGGCTGGAGGCGTCGGCGAGCGCGGGATAGCAGACGGCGGGGCGCAGATTGGCGAAAAGCTGCAGATCCTTGCGCAGGCGCAGGAGTCCCGCTTCCGGCCGGTCCTCATAAGGCACATTGGCCCATTTGCTGCCGCCCACCGCGCCGAGAAGAATGGCATCGGCGGCAAAGGCCTTGGCCATCGCCTCTTCGGAAATCGGCTGACCGCAGGAATCATAGGCAGCCCCGCCGACGAGATCCTCCTCGATGGCGAAGGAAGCGACGCCGCGCCGGTCGAGCCAGTCAATGACCCGCTTCACCTCGGCCATCACTTCGACGCCGATACCGTCGCCGGGAAGAAGCAGGAGCTTGTGGGTCGCCATGGTTTCCTCGCATTCGCCTGTGGCGCGCGCGCTCGGGCGCGGGCGAAGCGTTGCTAATCGCTTAGCCTGACGCTGGCAAGACAGGTGCCGGCCAGACGCGCCACAGCCCGCGTCGCGGGCGAAAGAAAAAGCCGCCGGCGCGACACGCCGACGGCTGAGTGAGACGAGTATAGGCGTCACCCACGGGTGGTGGCCGGAGGGCATTCCGGCATGACACTTACGGCTGGCGCGCGCGATCGGATCAGATCGTCTTGCGCGACATTTCCCCGGCGATGAAGTCCGCCTGCCTGAGCGCCAGCGCCACGATGGTCAGCGTCGGGTTCTCCGCGCCGCCGGTGGTGAACTGACTGCCGTCGGAGATGAACAGGTTGGGGATGTCGTGCGTCTGACCGTGCTTGTTCACCACGCCGTCGCGCGGCTTCTCGCTCATCCGGTTGGTGCCGAGATTGTGGGTCGAGGGGTAAGGCGGCGTCGGGAAGGTACGCACTGCGCCCACCGAATCGTAGATCGCCGCGCCACGGCTATAGGCGTGGTTGCGCATCGCGACATCATTGGGGTGATCGTCGAAATGCACATTGGCCACCGGCAGGCCGTACTGGTCCTTCACATCGGTATTGAGGGTGACGCGGTTGGTCTCCTGCGGCATGTCCTCGCCGACGATCCACAACCCGGCCATGTTGACATAGCCGTCCATGGCGGAGGTGAAGGAGCGCCCCCAGCCGCCGGGATCGAGGAAGGCGGCCATGAAGGGCACGCCGAGCGACAGCGTCTCCATCTCATAGCCGCCGGCGAAGCCGCGCTTGGTGTCGTTCCGGGCCTCGTCGCGCACGATTCCGGCCATGGTGGTGCCGCGATACATGTGCACCGGCTTCTCGAAGATGCCGTAGACCGAACCCGTCATGTGGCGCATGTAGTTACGCCCCACCTGCCCCGAGGAATTGGCGAGGCCGTCCGGGAACATGGCGCTGGCGGAATTGAGCAGCAGGCGCGGGCTCTCGATGGAGTTCCCGGCCACCGCGACGATGCGTGCCTTCTGGCGCTGGGTCTTGCCGTCCTTGTCGACATAGACCACGCCCGTCACCTTGCCCGAAGCATCGTGCTCGATCTTCTGCACCATGCTTTGCGGGCGCACTTCCAGATTGCCGGTTTCCTCGCCGCGCGGAATCTCGGCGATCAGCGTCGACCATTTCGCGCCCGACTTGCAGCCCTGGAAGCAGAAGCCGATCTGCTGGCAGGAGCCCCGGTCCGCGCGCGGCTCGCTGTTGATCGCCATCCGGCCGGTCGAGACCTCCTGGTAACCGATCTTCTTCGCCCCGGCCTCGAACACCTTGAAGTTGTTGTTGCCGGGCAGGCCGGGAATGCCGTTGGTGCGGGTCACGCCCATGCGGTCCTCGGCCTTGGCGTACCACGGTTCCATCTCGGCCAGCGTGATCGGCCAGTCGAGCAGGTTGGCGCCGTCAATGTCGCCATAGGTGGTGCGGGTCTTGAACTCGTGTTCCTGGAAGCGCAGCGACGCGCCAGCCCAGTGCACCGAGGAGCCGCCGACCGCCTTGACGATCCAGGCCGGGAGATTGGGAAAGTTCTTGTGCACCCGCCACGAGCCGGACGTGGTGCGCATGTCTTTCCAGGCGAGCTGGGCGAAGCTCTCCCACTCGTTGTTGACGAAGTCTTCCATGTTGTGGCGCTGGCCGGCTTCAAGGATCACCACCTTGATGCCCTTGAGCGCCAGCTCGGTGCCGAGCGTGCCGCCGCCGGCGCCGGAGCCGACGATGACGACGACGGAATCATCATTCAGATCGAAGGGTGCGGACATGGGTTGAGCCTCCCCTCACAGCCAGGCGATGTCGTTGAAGCCGCGGTCGATGTAACCGCCCTTGTCGGCCGAGGAGCCCTCATAGCCGAAGATCGGCCACACCTCCTCCTGGTTGTAGAGGCCGACCACGAGGCCGCCGCGCACCTTCTGGAAGAAGGCGCTGTCCTCGATCTCGCGCAGCACCGCCACGCGCTGGTCCTCCCAGCCGATATCGGCATAGGCCGTGCCGTATTTGGCCTTGGACAGCGTGTCGAGCGTGACGACACCGTCCTCCACCAGCGCCTTCAGCGCCGGGTCCTTGGCCGCGTCCGCCTCATAGGGCTTCATGGCGATGGCGTAGAAGCGGTCGGGGATGCGGTCATGCGGGTAGACATCGCGCGCCATCACGATGAGCGTGCGCATGGTTTCCGGCTTCAGCGCGGTGACTTCAAGCCCCCACGCCTCGCGGGGGTTGAGCACCGCCGCGCCGCTCACCATCAGCGCGCCGGCGGCGCCGAGGCCGGCGAGCACGGCCCGGCGTGAAGGGCCGCGCCTGTCGATCAGTGTTGGCATTGTTACCTCCCAGGGTAATTTTATGTATTATTGATGTATTCCGCGCCGCTTGGCGTGCCGGCGCGGTCCTTCAGCGGTAGCGGCCGTGTTTTTGCAGCACCTCGATCTTGTAACCGTCGGGATCGGTGACGAAGAAGAACTTGGCCAGCAGCGATCCCTCATGGAAGAATTCCTTGACGGGCTGCGGATTGAGGCCAGCTTGCGTGAAGCGCGCATGCTCCGCTTCAAGATCATCCACCACGAAGGCGATGTGGCCGTAGCCGTCGCCCAGCGCGTACGGTTCGCTGCGATCGTGATTAATGGTCAGCTCGACCTCGAAATCGGCTTCCGGGTTGCGCAGATAGACCAGCGTGAAGCCGTCAAAGGGAAGCCGCTGCGCGATCGTCAGCCCGAAGGCCCGCGCGTAGAAATCCACCGAGCGCGCCTCGTCCAGCACGCGGATCATCGAATGAATGGCCTTCGCCACCTGTACCTCCGACCTTGAACCTCATTCGGCGACGCAGATCGCCTTGACGAGGATGCTAGGCCGCAGAGGGACCGGCAGGTGGTAGATAGCTAACACATCACCACGATGTGCATTGCCGGGCGGCGCAACGCGCGCGCCGCCTATTCGGCCGCGTGGAGATGCACCCGCGAGCTCTCGCAGAGATAGCGCTCATGCGCGGCGGCGGGGGCGATCTTGGCCGGGCGCAGCTCGGTGAGATAGATCAGACAGGAGCAGCGCAGCAGCGAGGCGAAGTTGCGCACCTCCCCGTGCAGGTCCAGCACCTCGTCATGCAGCTTGGTGACGAATTTGCCGAGACTCATGCCCTGATGGGCGGCGACCTCTTCCAGCACGGTCCAGAACGCGGCTTCGAGCCGAATCGAGGTCGAATGACCGCCAATGCGCACCGAGCGCGTCTGGCTGTCATAGGTTTCGGGCGCCTGGCCGGCGAAGATGTGGCACATGGAGCGTCTCCCGGGGTGTTCTCGTTTTGAACGATTCCATCCCGAGACGCGGGCGCTGTAAAGCGAAAAGGCTTTGAGGCTTGACCGAGGCTTGGTTGGAGTTCCGGCTCAGCCCTGCCGGCGCGCCGTCACCTCGATCTCGATCTTCATCTCGGGCTGCAGCAGGCCGGCGACGATAAGCGTCGCCGCCGGACGCGCCTTGGCGAAGTACTGGCCGAAGATCGGGAACACGCTGTCGGCATATTCCGCCCGGGTCACGATGTAGCGCACGCGCACCACATCATCGAGGCTGGCGCCCGCCTCAGCCAGCGCAGCGGCGATGTTGCGGAAGCAGCCATGGGTCTGCGCCACCAGATCCTCCGGCAGCTCCATGGCGGCATAATCATAGCCGGTGGTGCCGGAGACGAAGATGTCGTTCCCATCCACCACCGCACGGGAATAGCCCGCCGCCGCCTCGAAGGCGGAGCCGGAGGAGATGCGGCGACGCTCGGTCATTCACAACCTCCTGGGCGCTGCACCGCAGCGGCGCCGTAACACTCACGCCCAGGGGCGCTCCGCGCTCAGCTTTTCCTCATAGGACGCGATCTTGTCTGCCTTCACCTGGGTGAGGCCGATATCGTCCAGCCCATTGAGCAGGCAATGCTTGCGGAACGGGTCGATGTCGAAGGAGATCGAGCCGCCATCGGGGCCGGTGATGGTCTGGCTTTCCAGATCGACCGTGATCTTGGCATTGGCGCCGCGCGCCGCATCGTCGAACAGCGCCGCCAATTGCTCGGGCGTCACCCGGATCGGCAGAATGCCGTTCTTGAAGCAGTTATTATAGAAGATGTCGGCGAAGGACGTGGAAATCACGCAGCGAATGCCGAAGTCGAGCAGCGCCCAGGGCGCATGCTCGCGCGAGGAGCCGCAGCCGAAATTATCGCCAGCGATCAGGATCTGCGCGCCCTTGTAGGCCGGCTTGTTGAGCACGAAATCGGGATTGTCCGAGCCGTCCTCCTTGTAGCGCAGTTCGGAGAACAGCCCGGTGCCGAGGCCGGTGCGCTTGATCGTCTTCAAATACTGCTTCGGGATGATCATGTCGGTGTCGACATTGACCAGATGCAGCGGCGCCGCGACGCCGGTCAGGGTGGTGAACTTGTCCATGTCTCACTTCTCCTGGACGCTCACGCGCCCGTCAAATTCAATCCGGGAGCAAGGCGCTAGCCCGCCTCCTCCTCGATCCGCTCCATATCCTCGTCCGACAGGCCGAAATGGTGGCCGATCTCGTGCACGAGCACATGGGTGACGATGTCGCCCAGCGTCTCCTCATTTTCCGCCCAATAGTCGAGGATCGGGCGGCGATAGAGGAAGATCATGTTGGGCAGCACGCCGGTCGCCAGTTCGTAGCCCTGCGCCAATCCGATGCCCTGGAACAGGCCGAGCAAATCGAACGGCGTCTCCGCCTCCATCTCCTTCAGCACCTCGTCGGTGGGAAAATCCTCGACGCGGATGACGAGATTGCCGCACAGGGCGCGGAATTCCTCAGGCAGGCGGGCATAGGCCTCCTCGGCCATCGCCTCCATCTCACCCAGCGACGGCGCCCCGCGCTTCAGCCAGTCCGCACTCATGGTCTCACCGCAGATAGGTCACGAGAAGATAGACGGCGAGCGCGAAGGCAACGACTACGGCCAGACCCCGCCCGATGCGACGGCCCCACACTTCCGTGGGGTCGTCGGGCGGTGGTTCCCAGAACGGATCGCCCCTCATCGCGCCGCCCTCCCCGTGCGTTCAGCCCGCCCGCGGCCAGCGGCGCACGTCGACGAAACGACCCGCGATCGCCGCCGCCGCCGCCATGGCGGGGGAGACGAGGTGCGTGCGGCCCTTGAAGCCCTGCCGGCCCTCGAAATTGCGGTTCGAGGTGGAGGCGCAGCGCTCCTCCGGGCCGAGCTTGTCGGCATTCATCGCGAGGCACATGGAACAGCCCGGTTCGCGCCAGTCGAAGCCCGCCGCCTTGAAGATGGCGTCGAGCCCTTCGGCCTCGGCCTGCAACTTCACCAGCCCCGAACCCGGCACGATCATGCCGGACACGCCCTCGCGCACCTTGTGGCCGCGCACGATGGCGGCAGCGGCGCGCAGATCCTCGATGCGGGCATTGGTGCAGGAGCCGATGAACACCTTGTCGATGGCGATGTCGGTGATCTTGGTGCCGGCGGAGAGGCCCATATAGGCGAGCGCGCGCTTCTTCGCCTCGCGCTTGTCGGCGTCGTGGATCATCTCCGGGTCGGGCACCACGCCTTCCACCGAGATCACGTCCTCCGGGCTGGTGCCCCAGGAGACGATGGGCGGCAGGGCGGCGCCGTCGAGGCGGATTTCCTTGTCGAAGAAGGCGCCGTCATCCGTGCGCAGCGTGTCCCAGTAGCGCAGCGCCGCGTCCCAGGCGGCGCCCTTCGGCGCGCGCGGACGGTCCTTCACATAGGCATAGGTGGTCTCGTCCGGCGCCACCATGCCGGCGCGGGCGCCGCCCTCGATCGACATGTTGCAGACCGTCATGCGGCCTTCCATGGTGAGGTTGCGAAAGACCTCGCCGGCATATTCGATGACATAGCCGGTGCCGCCGGCGGTGCCGGTGGCGCCGATGATGGCGAGCGTCACATCCTTGGCGGTCACGCCCTCGGGCAGCCGGCCATCCACCAGCACCCGCATGTTCTTGCTCTTCTTCTGGATCAGCGTCTGGGTGGCGAGCACATGCTCCACCTCCGACGTGCCGATGCCATGGGCGAGCGCGCCGAACGCGCCATGGGTCGAGGTGTGGCTGTCGCCGCAGACAATGGTGGTGCCGGGCAGAGTGAAGCCCTGCTCCGGGCCGATGACGTGGACGATGCCCTGGCGCTTGTCGAGTTCGTTGAAATATTCGACACCGAACTCGCGCGCGTTCTCGGCCAGCGTTTCCACCTGGGTGCGGCTTTCCGGATCGTCAATGCCGAAGCGGCGATCGGTGGTCGGCACGTTATGGTCGACCACGGCTAGCGTCTTCGACGGCGCGTGCACCCGACGGCCTGCGGCGCGCAGCCCCTCAAAAGCCTGCGGGCTGGTCACCTCATGCACGAGATGCCGGTCGATATAGAGGAGGCAGGTGCCATCCTCCTGGCGGTCGATGACGTGGTCGTCGAAAATCTTGTCGTACAGGGTACGGGGAGCGGACGTGCTCATGCTGGGCGTCTCTTGCGAAGAGGAAAACAGGGGCGGGCAGCAGCGCGGCCGGGAGCACGAAGCCATAAGGCGGCTCCGGGCGGCGCTCAGCTAAGCCCGGCGACCGCGCAGGCGGTGAAGCGTCCGAAAAAGCGCGCCGGCAGGCGGACATGGTCCGGAACCGCGGCAAAGCCGATCGTGGTCGGCAGGCGGCGGCGGACCTCCGGGCGCGCGGCACCGGGCGCCGGCGAAATCGCCGCGCCGCAGGAAGCCGTGATCGGGGAACCAAGCGCCATCATGGAACCCTTCTAGCAAGTCTCGGCCCGGCAAACAATCGCCGCCACTCCTAGGCGCCACGGGCGCCGCCGCACGAGGACGTGAAGCGTGGCGGCCGCGACTGGAATAATGTATTCAAAAGTATAGACGGGCTGTTGCTGGCAAAGGAGCACGGGTTCTTTCTCTTTATATTCGATATGGCGTAGCGTCAGCCATGGAGCTAAGCTGATGTCCGGAAGGGAGTGGACGATGCGCCTGTCGGATATCGCGTTGATTGCCGCAACTCTTGCCACCTTCGCCGCCGTCGAGGCCGGTAATCGGGTGGACATGCTGCCGCATGAGGTGACGAAGATCGAGCACCCCACCCTCATCACCTGCCCGCTGCGCAAGCCGGACTTCGCCACCGTCATGCAGGCGGCCATGCTGGGCGACGGCACTCTGCTGGTCGAGCAGCAGACAAACACCCGCGTGCTGCACATCCGCGATTGCTGAAGCGGCGCCCTTCCGCTTTGAGGCGGCGTGTATGGCGATCCGCCTGAAGACCGCGATCCCCATGAAAGCTGCGATTTGCATGAAGAGCGGGTGTCAGATACGCCATGTCGCGCCGCGCCGGTGAGCCGGTTTTGACCGGAACCGTGCCTGGGAAGCCGTGCTGGACAGCCGCCAATGCGGGTGGCACATCGCCTGTGCCCCCGTCCACGAGGTTGCGCCATGCTCCGGATCTTCCTGCTGATGCTCGCGGCCGCAGTCCCGGCCGCCCTCACCGTCCCCGCCCACAGCGCCGATCTGCCGGACGGCTTCGTGCGGCTGAAAAGCCTCGCCCCCGGTGTTCAGTACGACCTCCGCTATACCGGCAGCCACAACTTCGTCGGTCGGCCCATCCGCGGCTATGAGGCGAGCGAGTGCATCCTCACCCGTCCGGCGGCGGAAGCACTGGCCAAGGCGGCGGAAGAACTCGCGCCGCAGGGCCTCGGGCTCAAGATCTATGATTGCTACCGGCCGGCACGGGCTGTCGCCGATTTCGTCGCCTGGGCGAAGGATCTGGGCGATGTGACGATGAAGCCGGAATTCTATCCCCGCGTGCCGAAAGACGAGCTGTTCGCACGCGGCTACATTGCCGAGAAATCCGGCCACAGCCGGGGCAGCACGGTGGATCTCGCCCTGGTCCGGCTGGACGCGGCCCCGGCCAGGCCCTGGCTACCCGGCGATCCGCTCGCCGACTGCGCCCTGCCCGTGGGCCAGCGGTTTGACGACGGCACACTCGATTTCGGCACCGGCTATGACTGCTTCGATGTGCGGGCCCATCACGGCGCCGAGGGGATTGCTTCAGCGGCCACCGCCAACCGGCTGACGCTGAAGACGCTGATGGAGCGGCACGGGTTCAAACCCTATGCCGAGGAATGGTGGCACTACACGCTGGCGGACGAGCCCTTCCCCGACACCTATTTCGACTTTCCCGTCACAGCGGGCCAGTGACGCGCCGGCGCACCAGTGACGCGCCAGCGCAAATGAAAAGGGCGGCCGAAGCCGCCCTGGACATTGTGCGGACAGCCGGCTGAAGCCGGCGCCGGCCTCACTCGGCAGCGGCGACCGGGGCAGCGCCCTTCTTGCGGCTGCCGGCATTCTTGTCCTGGCGCTCGGCGATACGGGCCGACTTGCCGCGACGGTCGCGCAGGTAATAGAGCTTGGCGCGGCGCACCTTGCCGCGGCGGACAACCTTCAGGCTGTCAATGTTCGGCGAGTAGAGCGGGAACACGCGCTCGACGCCTTCGCCGTAGGAAATCTTGCGGACGGTGAAGCTCTCATTGATGCCGCCGCCATTGCGGGCGATCACGACGCCCTCATAGGCCTGCACGCGGGTGCGCTCGCCTTCCTTCACCTTCACATTGACGATGACGGTATCGCCCGGCTGGAAATCGGGGATGGCGCGCACTTCGGAAAGCTTGGCGACCTGCTCGATGTCGAGCTCGCGAATAATATCGACCATTTCTATCACCTCAGGCGGGATCGACCGTGGCACGTCAGGCCCGGCGCCCGCATCTTGCTGTTGTCAGTTGGTAGTGACGGCGCGCCCTATACGCGAAACGAAAGGGTTTGTCATTCCCCCTTCGTCGCAGAACCGTCACGCGCGGCGAGATAGGCGGCCCAAAGGTCCGGCCGGCGCGCACGGGTGATCGCTTCCGCCTGCTCTCGGCGCCAGCGCGCCACCTTGGCATGGTCGCCGCCGGTGAGGATGGAGGGGATCTCCATCCCCTCGAAAGTCTGCGGGCGAGTATATTGCGGATATTCCAGCAGGCCGGCGGAAAAACTCTCTTCCGTGCCGGATTCGGGATGCCCCATCACCCCCGGCAGCAGCCGCACGCAGGCGTCGAGCAGCACCAGCGCACCGATCTCGCCGCCGGAGAGCACGACATCGCCGACCGAGACTTCCTCCAGCCCGCGCGCGGCGACGAGCCGGTCATCCACCCCCTCGAAGCGGCCGCAGACGATGACGACACCGTCGCCGGCGCTGAGTTCACGCACCCGCTTCTGGGTCAAAGGCGTCCCGCGCGGCGTCATCAGCAGGCGTGGACGGGTGTCGCCTTCCGGCGCGGCGGCGTCCACCGCGCGGGCCAGCACGTCCACCCGCATCACCATGCCCGGCCCGCCGCCTGCCGGCGTATCGTCCACCGAGCGGTGGCGGTCGGTGGCGTGATCGCGCGGGTCCACCGTCTCCAGCGCCCAGCCGCCCTGCGCCAGAGCGCGTCCCGCCAGAGACAGGCCGAGGGGGCCGGGAAACATGCCGGGAAAGATGGTGATGAGCGAGGCGCGCCACATGAGCGCCGCCTAACCCTGGTCCGCCTCAGGCGGCGGGGCTTCCTCGCGCACCCATTCGCCGGGATCGACGACAAGGCGGCCGGCCTTGAGGTCAACGCTCGGCACCACCGCCTTGGTGAAGGGCAGCATGAGCGTTTTGCCGCCGGCTTCCGGGGCGATTTCGAGAATGTCGCCGGCGCCGAAATCATGCACCGCCAGCACCTTGCCGAACAACGTGCCATCCGTGGTCTCGGCGGCAAGCCCGATCAGGTCGGCATGATAGAAATCGTCCTCCTCCTCCGGCTCGGGAAGAAGGTCGCGGGCGATGTAGACACCCTGATTGGTCAGCGCCTCCGCCGCCTCGCGGCTGTCGACGCCGTCGAGCCGGGCGACGAAATGCTCCTTTGCCGGCCGCAGCGTCTTGATGCGGAAGGTCCGCGCTCCGGCCTCGTCGGTCAGCGGCGCATAGTCGAGCAGCGAAGACGGGTCTTCGGCGAAGATGAATAGCCGCACCTCGCCGCGCACCCCATGCGGGGCGCCGATGCGGGCGAGGAGGATGCGGTCCTGCGGCATGGGCTCGCTCTGAAATGTGCCGGTCGCCTGAAGTCGCGGGCGGCAGGAACGAACCCCGCCATCGTCATGGCCGGGATCGTCCCGGCCATCCACGTCTTTCGCGGCACGCCCGGAAGTCGCAGATGCCCGGCCCAAGGCCGGGCATGATGGTCTACCCCCGCTGAGAGCTCCTCAGCGCGGGCTCGCCCAGCCTCACTCGGCCGAGGGGGCAGCAGCGGCGGCGGCAGCGGCTTCCGCCGCCTTGGCGGCCTCGGCGGCGCGCTCCTGCGCCTTCTTGCCGGGAACGGCCTTGGTCGGGTTGTTGCGCGGGGCGCGCTTCACCAGTTCGAGGCTGTCGAGGAAGCGGGCGACGCGGTCGGTCGGCTGGGCACCCTTGGCGAGCCAGGCCTTGGCCTTCTCGGTGTCGAGGGTGAAGCGGTCGGCCGCATCCTTGGGCTTCAGCGGATCGAAGGTGCCGATCTTCTCGATGAAGCGGCCATCGCGCGGGGAGCGCGAATCGGCGACGACGATGCGGTAATAGGGACGCTTCTTGGCGCCGCCACGGGCGAGACGGATCTTGAGGGACATTCAGGTCTTCCTTTCTAGAATTCAGCCTTGGCCTTTTGCCAAGATCTTTTTAGTACAACTCGCAAAGTTCTTATGTATTCGAGATCTACAGGTCGGCCAAAAGAGGCCAACCTCGACACAAGATATGTTTCCATTCTGGCCTCTTGCCGACCGGCCTCGTCAGCAGAATCCGGATTAATCATTATCAAAAGCTCACTTGCCAATTTCTGAGCTTTATCGAGATTTCTTCTTCTGGAAATAGGGTATCTCTTTAGCTGATCGAGACGCTCTATTTCCCTAAACGTGTCGTGTAACTCTGCGGCCAACTCTTGAAAGCGATCATTCCACTTTAGACGCGCCTCCGCAACTTTCCGTTTACCTTCACGACCAGAAGTATGGAAAGCGGTCCAAACACTGACGGCCACAACCACGACCAAAGTGGCCAACCCGAACCAGTCGCCGACATCCATCTTCTCGATAAGGGCGGTCATTTTTTCTTGTCCGGCCCCTTACCAAAGCCCGGCAGGCCGGGAAGCCCGCCCGGCTTGGTGCCCAGCCCCGGAAGACCGGGCATGTTGCCAGGGAAATTCGGCGGCAGACCGCCACCGGGCAGGCCACCCGGCATCTTCTCGGCCATCTGCTTCAATTGCTCGGGGCTCGGCATGCCGCCGCCCCCGCCGAGGCCGAACATGGAGGCGAGCCCGGCCATCGGGCCGCGCTTGGCGCCGGGGGCGCCCATCGCTTTCATCATGTCGGCCATCTGGCGGTGCATCTTCATCAGCCGGTTGACGTCCTCGACCTTGGTGCCGGAACCGGCCGCGATGCGCTTGCGGCGGGAGGCGTCGAGCAGCTTCGGGTTGCGCCGCTCCTTCTTGGTCATCGAATCGATGATCGCCTTCTGCCGCTTCAGCACACCGTCATTCATGCCCGAGGCGGCAAGCTGGTTCTTCATCTTGCCGACGCCGGGGAGCATGCCCATCAGCCCGCCAAGGCCGCCGAGCTTCTCCATCTGGTCGAGCTGCATGCGCAGATCGTTGAGGTCGAACTGCCCCTTGCGCATGCGCTCAGCGGCGGCCATCGCCTTTTCGGCGTCGAGATTCTCGACCGCCTTCTCGACGAGCGAGACCACATCGCCCATGCCGAGGATGCGGCCGGCGACGCGGCGGGGATCGAAATCCTCCAGCGCGTCCATCTTTTCGCCGGTACCGAGCAGCTTGATCGGCTTGCCGGTGACGGCCCGCATGGAAAGGGCGGCGCCGCCGCGCCCGTCGCCATCGGCGCGGGTGAGCACGATGCCGGTGAGACCGACGCGGGCGTCGAACGCCTTGGCGGTGTTCACCGCGTCCTGGCCGGTCAGACTGTCGGCGACGAGCAGCACTTCGTGCGGCTTGGTCGCGGCCTTCACCTCGGCCACTTCCGCCATCAGCGCCTCGTCGAGCGTGACGCGGCCGGCGGTGTCGAGCATCACCACGTCAAAGCCGCCGAGGCGGGCGGCTTCCATGGCGCGGCGGGCGATCTGCACGGCGGACTGGCCGGCGACGATCGGCAGGGTGGCGACGCCGACCTGGGTGCCGAGCGTGGCAAGCTGCTCCATCGCCGCCGGACGGCGGGTGTCGAGCGAGGCCATCAGCACCTTGCGGTTACCGCGCTCGGTCAGGCGCTTGGCGATCTTGGCGGTCGATGTCGTCTTGCCCGAGCCCTGCAGGCCGACCATCAGCACCGGCACCGGCGGCGCGGCGTCGAGGTCGATCGCCTTGGCGTCGGAGCCCAGCATGGCGACAAGTTCGTCATTGACGATCTTCACCACCATCTGGCCGGGGGTGACCGACTTGATGACTTCCGCGCCGACAGCACGCGCGCGCACCTTGTCGGTAAAGGAGCGCACCACATCGAGGGCCACGTCGGCCTCGATGAGGGCCCGGCGCACCTCGCGCATGGCCTCGTTCACGTCGGCCTCGGTAAGGGCGCCGCGTCGTTTCAGCCGGTCGAGTATGCCGCCAAGGCGGTCGGTCAATGAATCGAACATGCGTTCGCTCCGGTGCTTTCCCACAGCTCACAGCGCAATGCCAAACGGCGCCCGAGGGCGCACAGCGCTGTCGGGCGTTAACCTCCGGCCTCATGGACCGGGCGGCGGATCGGCTCGCGGGTTCTGCGAGAGATGCCGGCTTGGTAAGCGCCGCGCGCCGCCAAGTCAAGTTTTGCCGGCCTTTTGCGGGAGACTACGGAGGTCACAGCCGCGTAACAGCGCCATTCTAGCGTGCCGCAGCCTCGCGAGGAACCCGGTCATGACGCACGACACCCCCGCCCCTTCCGCCCCCGCCGACGACGCCGCCAACGACAGCGCTGCCCTGTTCGAGACGCTGCTGTCGCTGCGCGCGGCGGTGATCGAGGAAGCCGCGCCGCTCATCGAGCGGTTCCGGCGCGAGGCCGGGCGCGAGGACGCGGCGCTCGACAATCTCGCCCATTACCTCGCCCTGCGCCGCCATGAGTTGCGCCCGCTGCAGCGGCAATTGATGCGGCGCGGGCTCTCCTCGCTCGGGCGGCTGGAAAGCCGGGTGCTGCCGACGCTCGACGCGGTGCTGGCGGCGCTTGCCGCCCTGTGTGGCCGGCCCGTTCCGTTCACGGCGCCCGACGAAGCCGCCTTCTTCGCCGGCGAGGCGCGTCTCGACAAAGCGGCCGTCGCCAGCCTCGGCTCGGAGCGGGAGGGGCGCTACACCCGCATCATGGTCACGCTGCCAAGCGAGGCGGCGGATGACCCCGCCTTCACCCTCGCGCTGGCGCGGGCGGGCATGGATGTCGCCCGTATCAACTGCGCCCATGATACCCCGCAGGCCTGGCGGCGGATGGCCGAACATGTGCGGACCGCCGGCGAAGCGGTGGGGAGGTCCATCACGCTGCTGATGGACATTGCCGGCCCGAAGATCCGTACCGGCGCCGTGCTGCCGATGCGCAAGGACAAGCCGTCCGGCCGCCTGCTGCCGGGCGACACGCTGCGCCTCGTCGCCGAGGGCGAGCCGCGCGTCGACGACGCCGCTCTGTTCAGCGCCGCCGTGTCGCTGCCCGAGATCGTCACCCGCCTCGCGGTCGGCCACCGCGTGCGCTATGACGACGGCAAGGTGGAAGCGGTGGTGGAGAGCGTACGCGAGGGCGAGGCGATCCTGCGCATTCTCCACACCCGCCCCGGCGGCACCAAGCTCAAGCCGGAGAAGGGCATCAACCTGCCCGACACCGCGCTCGGCCTCTCCCCGCTGACCGACAAGGACGATGCCGATCTCGCCACCGTCATCGAATGCGCCGATCTCATCGGCTATTCCTTCGTCAGCCGGCCGGAGGATCTCGACCTGCTCGACGCCGCCATCGCCCGCCACGGCGCCGGGCGCGAGCGCCCGCTCGGCCTGATGGCCAAGATCGAGCGGCCCGAGGCGGTGCGCAACCTGCCGGACCTGATCGCCCGCGCCGCCCGCTCCGGTGCGTTCAGCGTGATGATCGCGCGCGGCGACCTCGCCGCCGAGATCGGCTTCGAGCGGCTCGCCGAGATGCAGGAGGAATTGCTCTGGATCTGCGAGGCGGGCGCGGTGCCGTCGATCTGGGCGACGCAGGTGCTGGAGGATCTGGTGCGCGACGGCATTCCCTCGCGCGGCGAAATGACCGATGCCGCCATGGCCGCACGCGCCGAATGCGTCATGCTCAACAAGGGCCCGGCGGTGGTGGAGGCGGTGCAGTTGCTCGACCGGCTGCTCGGCCGCATGGCCGACCATCTCGACAAGAAGACCCCCACCCTGCGGGCGCTGCGCTCCTGGTAAGGCCGTCGCTCGCGTGGGCGGCGCTCACTGTCCGACGAGATAGTGGGCGCCCCACTCCGACGTCGGGATGGCGGCGCCGAGCGTGTAGCGGAAGCTCGTCACGTCGAGCCCGTCATGCGCCGTCTCGCATTCATAGGCGATGTGATACCAGGTGCCGCCCGAGCGCACCGCCGCACCGGGTGCCTTGATCTTCCAACCCTTCACCACGGGATCACGATAAGCATAGGCGACGAGTTCGTCCGGGTGCATGCCCTTGCCGGCGCGCTGGACCTCGCCCATCGCCCGCGTGTTGCACACTTGCTCCACCCGCTCCGACGGCTCTAGCTTCATCATCTCGTCCTGGGTCGAGCGCGCCTGCGCTGCGGAAGCGGCCCCCACAGGCAGGGCGATGAGCGCGAGGAGAAGCGTGGCGGCGGGCGAGATGTGCGGCATAAGCGCTCGAATCCTGTTCGGTCGGTGACGCCCCCTTTCAATAGCGCAGATTTGGCGAGGCTGTGGCGTCACATCCGCGTTCCGACACGGCCCGGGCGTGTTGCCGTGCGGCCAGCGGCGGATTAGAACCGCGCTATGGCGCTGATGGACCTTGCCAACCCCACCCGCTTTCTCGCCCTTTCCGGGCGCGTGCTGCCATGGCTGTCCGGCCTTGCGCTGGCGACGCTGGCGCTCGGCTTCTTTCTCGCCTTCCGCGCCCCGGCCGACTACCAGCAGGGCGAGACGGTGAAGATCATGTACATCCACGTGCCTTTCGCGTGGCTCGCCATGTTCGGCTATTCCATGCTGGCGCTGTCCGCCCTCGGCATTCTGGTCTGGCGCCATCCGCTGGCGGATGTGGCGCACAAGGCGATGGCGCCCATCGGCGCGGTCTTCGCCTTTCTCTGTCTGTTCACCGGCTCGCTCTGGGGCCGGCCGATGTGGGGCACCTATTGGGTATGGGACGCCCGCCTCACTTCCATGCTGGTGCTGCTGCTGCTCTATCTCGGCCTCTTGGCGCTGCGCTCGGCGATCGAGGATCCCAATCAGGCCGGGCGCGCGGCGGCGGTGCTCTCGCTGGTCGGCTTCGTCAATGTGCCCATCGTCAAATTCTCGGTCGACTGGTGGAACACGCTGCACCAGCCGGCCTCGGTGTTCCGCATGGACGGCCCGACCATCCATTCCAGCCTGCTCTGGCCGCTGCTGATCTGTGCGATCGGCTTCACCCTGCTGATGCTGGCTTTGCACATGGCGGCGATGCGCAACGAAATCTACCGCCGCCGCCTGCGCGTGCTGGAAGCGCGCGCCGCCGCCGAGGCTGCCTATGCGTGAGGCCCACTGAATGCTCGGCGAGCACGGCTTCTTCATCCTTTCCTGCTACGCCATGAGCGCCGTCGCGCTCGGCGCCCTGGCGCTGTGGATCGTGGTCGATGGCCGCTCCGTGCGCCGCCGGCTGGAGGAGATGGACGCGCGTGGCGTACGCCGCCGCTCGGCCGGACGCACCGAGGCATGAACACCCCGCCCGAGACTTCCCCGCCCGAGACTTCGCCTCCGCCCCCAGCGGGCAGATCCGGCCGCCGGCTGCTGGTGCTGCTGCCGCTCGTCGCCTTTCTGGCTCTGGCCGGGCTGTTCTACGGCCGGCTGTTCTCCGGCGATCCCTCGCGCGTGCCGTCCGCCCTGATCGGCCGTCCGGCGCCGACGCTCGATCTGCCGCCGCTGGAAGGACTGACGCGCGACGGCCAGCCGGTGCCGGGCCTCACCTCCGGCGCGCTCAAGGGCGAGGTGACGGTGCTGAACGTGTTCGCTTCCTGGTGCGTGCCCTGCCGCGACGAGCATCCTTTCCTGGTCGAGCTGTCGCAGATGCCGGGCTTCCGTCTCGTCGGGCTGAACTACAAGGACGATGCCGGCAATGCCCGCCGCTTCCTCGGCCGCTTCGGCAACCCCTATGCGGCGGTGGGCGTCGACGCAAATGGGCGCACCGCGATCGACTGGGGCGTCTATGGCGTGCCGGAAACCTTCGTCATCGGCAAGGACGGGCGCATCGCCTATAAGTTCATCGGCCCGCTCGACGCGGAAGGCCTGAAGACGCGCCTCCTGCCGGAAATCGAGAAGGCGAAGGCGGCGGCGCCGTAGAGCTTCCTGCATTCCGGCGGCGATCGTGGCAGGCGAAAGCCCCTTCAGTTCCGCTCGTCCGGCAGCACGGGCAGCGGCAGCACCTCAATGCCATCCTCGATCAGCGCGCGCACCTCCTCCGGGTCCGCCTCGCCGCGAATGGCGCGCCTTTCCTCCTCGCCCTCATGCATGCGGCGGGCGCGGGTGGCGAATTCGTCGCCGACATCGACGGAATGGGCGACGACCTGGTCGCGCACGGCCCGCAGCAGGGCCCGCAATTGCTGTTCCTTCTCCGACATCAGCGCGACCGGCGCGGGAGCCTCTGCCGCCACATCGACGGATTCGGGCGTCACGCTTTCTGCGGGCGCCTCGACCGCGAATTTGCGGGTGCCGCGCCCCAGCGCCGGCGCCATCAGCGCCTTTTCCACCTCCGCCGAGCCGCAGAGCGGACAAGTGACGAGTTCCTGCGCACGCTGCGCATCGTAGGCGGCGGAATCGCGGAACCAGCTTTCGAAACTGTGTTCTTTCTCGCAGGACAGGCGATAGAGGATCATGCCGCGCCACCGGAGACGAGGTGCAGCCGGCTCTGGTCGGCCGGCATCACCAGTTCGAAGCGCCGCCCGTTCGACAGCGACGGAATCCGCCCGCGCACCCTGGCAACCTCGGCAGGGTCGATCTCGGCGGCGATGATGCCGGGTTCGCTGCCGCCTTCGGCGAGAATCGTGCCCCAGGGGTCGATGATGAGGCTGTGGCCGAAGGTCTTGCGGCCATTCTCATGCGTGCCGCCCTGCGCCGCGGCGAGCACGAAGCAGCCGGTCTCGATGGCGCGGGCGCGCAGCAGAATATGCCAATGCGCCTCGCCGGTGGACTGGGTGAAGGCGGCCGGCGCGGCGATCATCCCCGCGCCCGCCTCTGCCAGCGCACGGAACAGCGCCGGGAAGCGCAGATCGTAGCAGATGGTCAGGCCGAGCCGGATCTGTGGCAGGTCCGCGACAATGGCGAGTTCGCCCGGCCGGTAGGCGGCGGACTCGCGGTAAACATCGCCATTGGGCAGGTCGACATCGAACATGTGGATCTTGTCGTAGCGGGCGGCGATGCTGCCATCGGGGGCGAGCAGATAGGAGCGGTTGGCCGCCCGATGCTCGCTCGCCCGCACGGCGAGCGAGCCGATATGCAGATGCACATTCAGTTCGGCGGCGAGCGCCCGGAAAGCGGCCAGCGCCGGATCGTCCTCTTCCGCATGCAGCACCCTGAACAGCGCCTCGCGGTTTTCTTCCATCGTGCCGGTCATCTCCGGCGTCTGGATGTAGCTCGCCCCCTCGGCCGCCGCCCGGCGAATGAGCGCGGAAGCCGCCGCGACATTGGCCGCGACATCCTTGGCGGTACGCATCTGGATGAGCGCGGCGCGGAACGGGGCACCGAGCGGGGGAGTGCCGGCAGGGACGGCGGGGTCGGAGGTGGTCATGGTCGATATCTCAGGTGGAAGTCTCGCTCAGCTTGCCAGAAGCGCGTCGAGTTCGCCGGCCTCCTCAAGCGCGTAAAGATCGTCGCAACCGCCGACATGCCGTCCGTCGATGAAGATCTGCGGCACGCTGGTGCGCCCATTGGCACGGTTCGACATGGCCGAGCGCGCCACCGGGTCGCCGGTGACATTGACCTCGGCATAGTCGACACCCTTGCGCCCGAGCAGCGTCTTGGCGGCATGGCAATAGGGACAGGTTGAGGTGGTGTAAATCTCGATCTTCGCCATAGGCTTGTCCTAACCGTCGGCCGCCTGGGCGGTCGTGATCCTGCTCGGTCATGATATGGGCGCGTCACCCCCATCAGCAACCCGCGCGAATACCAGAACGTCCACCTGACCCGCCCCGGCGCGCAGCAGCGCCTTGACGCAGGCGTCGATCGTCGCCCCTGTCGTGAGCACATCGTCCACAAGTACCAGGCGCCGGCCCCGGAGCTCGCCCTTTGCCATCTCCGGCACGGCGAACGCACCCTGCACATTGCGCGCCCGCGCCGCCCGGTCGAGCCCCACCTGCGGGCGCGTCGCGCGCCGGCGCTCCAGCCATTCCGCCCGCACCGGGAGCCCGGTCGCGCGGCCGATCACCCCCGCCAGGGCCGCCGACTGGTTGAACCGCCGCCGCCACAGCCGCCCGCGATGCAGCGGCACGGGAATGAGCGCCTGCGCATCGGCCAATATATCCGCCCCGGCGCGCGCCATCATCCGCCCCATGGGCGGGGCGATATCCAGCCGGTCGGCATATTTCAGCGCGTGGATGAGATCGCGTGCCACCTCGCCAAAGGCAGCCACCGCCCGCGCCCGGCCATAGGCGGGCGGCGCATCCCGGGCAGCGGGGGAAATCAGCGGCCCCTCGCCAAAGCCATAGGGCAACGGCGTGCCCAGCCGGTCGCAAAGGGGCGGCGCGATGAAGGCGAGCCGGCTCCAGCATGTCCCGCACAGGCACCCCGGTGTGTCCACCGCCGCCCGGCAAGCCATGCACACCGGCGGCAGCGCCACATCGACCAGCCCGCCCCACAGCCGCCCCGCCAGCGCGCGCAGCCGCGCCGCCCGCGCCGGCGGCAGCGCCTCCTCGTCGACGGTCGGTTCGCGGCTCAGCGGTTGCAACGTAACCATGCGCCAAGAGTAGCACAGTAGGGGGCGCCCCCAACCCGCCGCGACGGTGCGACCGTCCCGCCTTTGACCCGCCGGCGCCATCGCCCTATGGCTCTCACCGAGGAGCCTGCCATGTCCGCTGACCCCACCGCCCCCTCGCCGCAGCGCGTGTTCGATCCCCTGGCGCTGGCCCTGCGCCGCCGCCGGGCGCAGAAGCTCGGCCCGGAGACCTTCCTGCTCGACCGGGTGGCGGAAGACCTGGTGGACCGCCTCAGCGCGGTCAAGCGGCGCTTCGATACGGTGGCCGATCTCGGCACCCCGACCCGCGCGCTGCGCGATGCGCTGGCGGACACCGGCATGGTGGGGAGCTATCACGCCTTCGGCCCGCAGGAACGGGCGGATGTCGATGCCGTCATCGACCCGGAAATCCTGCCCTTCGCGCCGGCCTCGCTCGATCTCGTGGTCTCCGCCCTCGCCCTGCAGAGTATCAACGACCTGCCCGGCGTGCTGGCGCAGACCCGCCGGGCGCTGAAGCCCGACGGGCTAATGCTCGCCGGCTTCCTCGGCGGCAGCACGCTGGCCGAATTGCGCGAGGCCTTCGCCATTGCCGAGAGCGACACGCTGGGCGGCATCTCGCCGCGTGTCGCGCCCTTTGTCGAACTGCGCGATCTCGGCGGCCTGCTGCAGCGCGCCGGCCTCGCCTTGCCCGTCACCGATGTCGACCGCGTGGTGGTGCGCTATGGCGACCCGCTGGCGCTGCTGCACGATCTGCGCCGCATGGGCGCGGCCAACCCCCTGGCCGATCGGCGCCGCGCGCCGCTGCTGAAGAAGACGCTGGTGCGGCTGTTCGAGGTCTATGCCGAACGCTTCGCCGATCCGGACGGGCGCCTGCGCGCCACCTTCGAGATCGTGTGGGTTTCCGGCTGGGCGCCGCACGAAAGCCAGCAGAAGCCGCTCCGGCCCGGTTCCGCCAAGACAAGGCTGGCGGACGCGCTCAATGTGCCGGAAGGCAAGCTGCCCGGGGGCGGGTAGCGCCGACCACGCCGGCCGCCGCCTACACGTGCCGCCGCTCGCGCCTAGCGCCCCGGCCCCAGCAGGTCGAGCAGCACCGGGATCAGCGGCTCGTCCGCCGGCGGCATGGGATAATCGCGCAGCCGGCCCGGCTTCACCCAGGCGAGGCGCTGGCCTTCGCGGCCCTGCACCTGCCCGTCCCACCGCCGGCAGACCCACAGCGGCATCAGCAGTTGAAAGCTCTCATAGGTATGGCTGGCGAAGCTGAGCGGGGCGAGGCACGGCTCCCGCACCGTGATGCCGAGTTCCTCGGCGAGTTCCCGGATCAGGCACTCCTCCGGCCGCTCGCCGGGCTCCACCTTGCCACCGGGAAACTCCCACAACCCGGCGAGTTGCTTGCCCGCCGGACGTTCGGTCAGCAGCACGCGGCCATCGGCGTCGATGAGCGCCGCAGCGGCGACGAGAACGAGTTTCATGCCGCTTGCCCCGGGCCGCTCACGAACGGTAATCGCCGTTGATGGCGACATATTCCTTTGTGAGGTCGCAGGTCATAACCCGGTCGGCGCCCCGGCCGAGGCCGAGATCGACGGCGATGTCGATCACGTCGTTCTTCATATAGGCGGAGACTTCCGCCTCGTCATAGGCCGGATCGCGCGCGCCTTCATGCGCCACGCGGATGCCGCCGAAGGAGATGGAGAGCCGGTCGCGCTCCGCTGGCTCGCCGGCCTTGCCCACCGCCATGACGATGCGGCCCCAATTGGCGTCCTCGCCGGCCACCGCCGTCTTCACCAGCGGCGAATTGGCGATCGACATGGCGATGCGCCGGGCGGAGCGCTTGGAGGTGGCGCCGGTGACATGGATCTTCACCAGCTTGCGCGCACCCTCGCCATCGCGCGCCACCTGCTCGGCAAGGTCAGCCAGCACGCCGGTGAGCGCCTTGCGGAAGCGGGCGAGGCGCGGGTCCTTCGCATCGGTGATCTGCGGCGCACCGGAGGCGCCGGTGGCGAACAGCATCAGCGTGTCCGAGGTGGAAGTGTCGCCGTCGATTGTGACGGCGTTGAAACTGTCGACCACGCCCTTGAAGAGCAGGGCCTGCAGCGCCGGCGCCGCGATGGCGGCATCGGTGAAGACGAAGGAGAGCATGGTCGCCATGTCCGGCGCGATCATGCCCGCGCCCTTGGCGATGCCGGCGATGGTCACCTCCACGCCGTCGATCTTGACCTTGGCGGTCGCGAGCTTGGGGAAGGTGTCGGTGGTCATGATCGCCTTGGCCGGCTCGATCCACGGCAAGGGCGCAAGCCGTGTCGCCGTCTCTTCCAGCACACCCTCGAATTTGCTGGCATCGAGCGGCTCGCCGATCACTCCGGTGGAGGCGAGATAGATTTCCTCCTCGCGGCAGCCGAGCGCCTTGGCCGCGATTTTGGCGGTCAGCGCGGTCGATTCCCGGCCCTTGGCGCCGGTGAAGGCGTTGGCATTGCCGGAATTCACCACCAGCGCCCGCGCCGTGCCGTGAGCGAGATTGGCGCGGCACCACTCGACCGGCGCCGAGGGGCATTTGGACCGGGTGAACACGCCGGCCACCGTTGTGCCTTCGTCCAGCGTCAGCAGCAGCACATCTGTGCGGCCCTTATAGCGGATACCCGCCTCGGCGGTAGCAAACCGCACCCCGGCGACGGGGCCGACATCTGGCGTGACGGTGGGAGCAAGCGGAGACACGGGAGCGGCGTGGGCCATGGCGGCAACTCGATCGCGGGACAAGGGCGCCAAGGATGTGCCCGAGAAGCACAACATCCGCAAGACGAGGCGAGGCGGAAGCCGAGCCGCCGCTCAACGTTGGCGGTGCGTGGGGAAGCAGCGGGCTCGGACGACCGGCGGTTGATCGCCGGCACCGTCCAGCGGCGCGGGAGCGGCAGGCGCTTGCGTGGCAACACCTCCGGACACGCTGCCAGACGATCGCCGGCTTCAGCCGCAAGAGCCGGCACGACGCCTGGCGGGGCAGGTTTTGTGTCCGGTATGCCTGAAAGCTCGGATCAGGTTATTCCCCGGCATCGCGACGCGGGCGCCGTCGGCCGGCGCGCCATGCGTCTGTTGTTCCGCGGCAGCGATTTGCACCGACGGGCAAGCCGCCACGGCGAACGAGCCGGAGGCTTCGCCGCCACGCCGTCATCGCGGCGGCCTTCGTTTATTGCTGTAACCGGGCGTCCCCAAGGGTGGCCGCCACGGCCCATTGCGCCGAGGACCACGACCACGCGCACTCTCCCCGGTTCCGCTCATCGCCTGGCCGTCCGCCCCCGAAAAAGGAGATCGACGCGGCGCAAGCGAGCGCAGCGCAGCCGATGCTGGAGATCGTCGCTGGTGCGACCGACGCCCCGCTGCGAAGCCATTCCATCGCGTTGAGAACCACCTGCTCGGCCCGAGCAGACGCAGGCGGACGCCCGGACGAGAGCAACGTCAGCATCCTTCCCGACCTGTCCGACCGCCGGTTCGACTTCTTCATCGTAATATTGTTGGCAAGGTTGCGACGACGATCGAATCCGCCCAGTTCTTCAAGACTGCACCTTTTTCCAACGATAGCGCCGCGGGACGGGCCGATGCCAGCCAGGCCTCCCGCTGCATCGCCCCCTTCCAGCCTTGCGCTCTTCCCGCACCGATCAACGGCGCAAGCGGAGATCGAGGCCGCGGCGCAAGAGACCGGGATGGCGCCTTTCTTCAAGACCACCGCTGTTCCGCAAGGCGGCCCCGAGATACTGCCCCATCGTGTCGAGGACCGCCAGCGGAGCGGTCCCGTCCCGGCCCTCTGCTCGGTACGCGATCCACGCGTCGCCGGGGGAACCGTGGCAACGGGGGGACTGAGAGACCGCGGTCCTGTAAGTAGCCCGGGGCTGCTCATTGCGCCGAGGACCACGACCACGCGCACTCTCCCCGGTTCCGCTCATCGCCTAGCCGTCCGCCCCCGAAAAAGGAGATCGACGCGGCGCAAGCGAGCGCGGCGCAGCGCCGCCGATGCTGGAGATCGTCGCTGGTGCGACCGACGCCCCGCTGCGAAGCCATTCCATCGCGTTGAGAACCACCTGCTCGGCCCGAGCAGACGCAGGCGGACGCCCGGACGAGAGCAAAGGCATGGCCAGTCGACGCGGCGCAGACGAGCGCAGGGCGGCCGATGCTTGAGATCGTCGCCGGTGCGACCGCCCCCCGCTGCGGAGCCGCCCCACCGCGTTGAGGACCGCCCGCCACGCGCCCCCTCCCGGCCTGCACTCTTGGCATGCCGGGAGGGCTTGGCGTCGGAGCCGGCGCCGCGCGGGCGCCTGCGAGGCTGCTGTTCCGGCAGGTCGCTCCGCAGGTCGGACCGTGGCGTCGTTGCCCGGGCGATCTTTACCTTTGGCCGGCAACAGGCGACAAGGAATTGGGCGTAGGGCTTGGTGATTCGCGAGTTGAGGGCGCCACTTCCACGCTCCGCGGCGCTGACGAGCAGGGCCGAGCGGACGGCACGGCGAAGCGCAGCATAGGCGGCAAATTGTTAGCCGTTCAAGGACTTGGTAACGATACGAAACGTATCGTTTCGCGAATCGGAACGTTTCGTATCGTCTTCCGCCCGGCGGTGGTCGTGCGGGGACCCGATGGTCGTCGCCCTGTCATCTGTCGGATTCGTCAAGGAGCGGCGGTGCTGGCAAAGGTTAACGAAGATGGTTTCTGCGACCGCCCGCCTGCGGACCCGGCAGCCCTCCGCCCACCCCGAGCGTCGCGGTTCGGCCGGGCCGCGCCGCAGCAAGGCCGCCGCCGAGGCCATTTTGGAGGCGGCCGAAGCGGTGCTGGCGGAGAAGGGCTATGCCGGCTTCACCATCGAGCAGGTGGCGCGCCGTGCCGGCGCCGGCAAGCCGACCATCTATCGCTGGTGGAGCGGCAAGCCAGCGCTGCTGATCGAGATTTATGCCCGTCAGCCGCTCGATCTCTCCGGCATAGATACAGGCTCGCTTGAGGGCGATCTCGTGCTCGCCCTGGGCCGCCTGATCGCTTTCTGGCGCGGGACAGCGGCGGGTGAAGCCTTCGCCGCGCTTCTAGTTGAGGCCCAGGCCGATCCTGCCGGCCTCGAAATGCTGCGGGCCTTCCATGCCGAGCGTAGCTACCCGCTCGCCGATCTTTTCGCCCGCGCCGCCCGGCGCGGCGAGTTGGCGGAGCAGTTCGACACCAGCGCCGGCCTCGACCTCGTCAGCGGCTATGTCTGGGGACGCCTGCTGCTGCGGCGGCTGGAAGACGACCCCTCCAGCCTCGCCGCCGTTGCCCGGCTCATCGCCCGCGGCAGCCTGCGACGCTGAGAGCCCCCGCGCCGCCCGGCGCGGCATGTTCACAGCGCGCGGCCTCGGGCGGCGGCTCCAGCCGGCAGCCGATTCGGGGCAACTCGGCGCGCGACAGCGCCCAGGCTCGGGCGCGGCATGCCACGCCCACCGCGATCGGCGGAGCGCTCGGCCGCCGACGCCGCCGCGCCTCGATCCCGCCTCCGCGTCTCGATCCCGCCGATGCGTCCGGCCGAAATGGCATGTGGAGAGCGATGCGCAGCCCTGCGGCAGCCTGCGACGCTGAGAGCCCCCTCGCCGCCCGGCGCGGCATGTTCACAGCGCGCGACCTCGGGCGGCGGCTCCAGCCGGCAGCCGATTCGGGGCAACTCGGCGCGCGACCGCGCGGAGGCTCGGGCGCGGCATGCCACGCCCACCGCGATCGGCGAAGCGCTCGGCCGCCGACGCCGCCGCGCCTCGATCCCGCCTCCGCGTCTCGATCCCGCCGATGCGTCCGGCCGAAGTGGCATGCGGAGAGCGATGCGCAGCCCCGCGGCAGCCTGCGGCGCTGAGAGCCCCCTCGCCGCCCGGCGCGGCATGTTCACAGCGCGCGACCTCGGGCGGCGGCTCCAGCCGGCAGCCGATTCGGGGAACTCGGCGCAGGGCAGCGCCCAGGCTCGGGCGCGGCATGCCACGCCCACCGCGATCGGCGGAGCGCTCGGCCGCCGCCGCCGCCGCGCCTCGATCCCGCCGATGCGTCCGGCCGAAGTGGCATGCGGAGAGCGATGCGCAGCCCAGCGGCAGCCTGCGGCGCTGAGAGCCCCCGCGCCGCCCGGCGCGGCACGCTACCTGTGCCCGCCCCCTGCCGAATGCGGGCGCATATGAGCGGCCCGTCCCCCCCGGCCATCGCCGCTTCCCGGACCCGCCAGCCTGTTCAATCCGTTCCGCAACCAGGGTTCGACCTGACGGTATCAGAAGCGCCTTGCGACAGAGGCTCATCTCGCCAGCGCCGACGCAGGTATTGGAGTTTCACAAACCCGGCCTCTCCCTTCCAGTGCGGGTGTACAACCCGCGTGGCGGCGGGAGCGAGGCCGTGCGAAGGGGCGGGCGCGGCCGTACTGTCGGCAGATTTCTGGTCGAACGGCAGCAGGCTGCGGCGCGCGAAGGCAAGCCATAGCCGCTTTTCCTGCGGGGGCCTGGACGTGCATCATCTTCGACGGGGCCGCTCTCCCAACGCCGATCGCGATGGCGGGAGGCGCCGCGCGCGGGTCCTCGCCGCTGCGCCTGCGAGTGCGTTTCGGCCCCCTCTGATCTGCCTGCCTGCCGGCCGGCGCCGCCGCCGGCGCCACGGGGGACCTTCCGCTCCTCTCGGCCTGGGCGCGCCTCAGGAACGCCCCGATGTCGAACAAACGCCGCGCGGCGCCTCCCGCCGTCGCCGGCGGGACCCAAGGCAGCCTTGCGGCGTTGCAGCCACCTTCCCACATCAGGCGCCGATGGGAACGGGGATTGAAGCGCGCGGCACCGCCTCGTACGCTACCCTTGTTTCGGGGCGCGCGCCGCCAGGGCGAAAGGCTGCACCCCGTCGCATGTCGTGCCGGCACGATCGGAGAGGAACCGGCGGAAGGCGCTGCGGCGGCGCCCTCATGTCCGTCCGTTCCCGTTTCGCCCGAAAGGCCAGTATTTTGCAGGCGTTTGCAGCCAGGAACATCTTTGGCGGGTCTCTGGCGCGGGCAAGACGCGCGCTCCTCTGCCGGTCGGCCAATTGCCCTTCTGCGCTGCCAAAGCCATGCTGGCTGCATGAGTTTCTCGGGCAATGCCGCCCGCCGGGGCTCGACATTGTCGGCTACCTCCTCTCGGAGATCGGCCTGGGAGAAGCCGCGCGGCTCATGGTGGCCGCGCTTGATCACGGCGGCATTTCCGCCGGGCTGATCAATGTCCCCCTTCCCGGCCGCATGTCGGAATGTGTGCTGGCGGATCGGCTGGCCAGGGCATCGCGGCATGACACGTCGCTGACGATCTGCGGTGCGGCCGAGGTCGGCATGTTCGCGCCTCGCAACTGCCGAGGCCAACGCAATATCGTCTATCCCTATTGGGAACTGCCGCGGCTTCCCACCGCCTGGAAGCCGCTATTCGGCGCCTTCGATGCCTGCTGGGCGCCCACCACATTCATTCGCACGGCGCTGGAAGAGCTGCTGTCGAGGCCGGTGCCCCTCGTCCCGCAGCCCGTTTACCTGCCCGCCACTCCCCCGCAGCAGAGTTTCGCCGGGCCGCTCACCATCCACACCTTCTTCGACTTCGATTCCTATGTCGCGCGCAAGAACCCGCTCGGGGCGATACGCGCGTTTCGCGCCGCGTTCCCGACCGGGCGGGAAGATGTCCGTCTGGTCGTCAAGGCGCGCGGCCAGCCCGACGAGCCGGCGCGAAGGCAACTCTTTGACTGCGCGCAGGACGATCCACGCATCGCGATCATCGACAGGACTCTCACCCGGGTGGATATGTCGGCCCTGATGGAGGCGTGCCACGTCTTCATCTCGCTTCATCGTTCCGAAGGCTTCGGCCTCGGATGCGCGGAAGCGCTGGCGCACGGCAAATGCGTCGTCGCCACCGATTTCGGCGGATCGCGGGATTTCATCAATGAGCGGACGGGATTTCCCGTGACCTATCGGGCCGTCGCTGTGACGGAGCGGCACTATGTGGGCGCCGAAGGCGGTTCTTCTTGGGCCGAACCGAATATCGACCATGCTGCCAGCCTCCTGCGAGAGATCTATGACGCACCGGAAGGCGCTGCGGAACGTGCGCGTGCCGGCTTCTTCCACTTGAAAAGCACCCATTCATTTGAAGCCACATCGAATATCATTAAACAAATTATTTGATCGAGCCGCCTGTTTTGGGGCATAATCAGAATGTGATTATTTATGCAAATTATATAGCATGCATACTCAAATGACTTTTTACCTATCTTGAAACAGATGCGATATTAGTAACAACCCATCATGCGGAAATGGTTGCACTGGACAGGCGCCGCCGGCATGTATTTATAGTCAATCTCGTCCAGATTGACCTCGCAGGTGGGGAGTACGGTGTGAAGAAGGCGTTGATCACGGGAATAACCGGCCAGGACGGGAGTTATCTGGCCCGCCTTCTGGTTGAAAAAGGCTATGAGGTCACAGGCGCGGTCCGGGGCAATTCTCAGGTCAAGCTCACCCGCCTGAAGAAGCTCGGCATCGCCGATCACGTTCGTCTGGTCGACCTCGATCTCGGCGAGATCAACGGAATCAACCGCGTCATTCGTGCCACGCCCTTCGACGAAGTCTATAATCTTGCCGCCCAGAGTTTTGTCGGCTCGTCCTGGGACCACCCGATCTACGTCGCCGATGTGAACGGGCTCGGCGTCGTCCGCCTGCTCGACGCGCTGCGCACCTATGCGCCACAGGCGCGTTTCTACCAGGCTTCAACTTCCGAGATGTTCGGCCGCGTGCGCGCAGTGCCGCAGAATGAGGAGACCCCGTTCCATCCCCGCTCGCCCTATGGGGCGGCCAAGGCCTATGGCCATTACATCACGGTGAACTACCGGGAATCGTTCGGGCTGCATGCCTCATCCGGCATTCTCTTCAACCATGAAAGTCCCGTGCGCGGCGCGGAGATGGTCACGCGCAAGATCACGCTCGGCCTTGCCCGCTTCGCCCGTGGCGAGCACGTCCCGCTCGAACTCGGCAATCTCGATGCGCGGCGCGATTGGGGTTTCGCCGGCGACTATGTCGACGGCATGTGGCGCATGTTGCAGCAGGAAGCGGCTGACGATTACGTTCTGGCCACCGGCATAACCACACCCATCCGGGATTTCGTGACCTTCGCGGCCGAAGCGCTCGAACTCAGCCTCGACTGGTCCGGCGAGGGCACGAACGAACAGGCGGTGGATCGCAAGAGCGGCAAGCTTGCCGTCCGGGTGAACCCGACATTCTACCGGCCGGCGGAAGTCGACCTTCTCATCGGCGATGCCACGAAAGCCCGCACGAGGCTCGGCTGGGAGCCAAAGGTCACGGTTGGCGAGCTTGCGGTCATGATGGCCCGGTCGGATTATGATGACTGGCGCCCGGGCGGACCGGCCAGCTAAGGCGCCGGCCGTGGCGGCCAAGCCGGAGTCCCGCGCCTCCGTGGGGCCGAACGGTCTGCTTGCACCGCCGCCTGCGCGCCGTCGCGCCTGCGCCGCCGGCCCACGGGTTCGGCCGGCGTGGCGCCGCTCACCGCCTTCGGAGACATGCCGTGGCCTTTGTTTCGTTCGCGCAGAATTATGAAGATGTCATGCTCTGGCGGGCGCTCGCCCATGTCGGCCGCGGCTTCTATGTCGATGTCGGCGCTTTTTCGCCGGATGTCGACAGCGTCACCCGCGCCTTCTATGAGCGCGGCTGGCGGGGGGTGAACATCGAGCCGATGCCCGAGCGTCTGGCGGAGCTGGAGGCGAAGCGCCCGGGCGACCTCAATCTGGGCGTCGCGGCGAGCGATGGCGAGGGAACCGCCCGGCTCCACATCATCGGTGACAGTGGCCTGACAACGGTCGATCCCGCGCTGGCCGAACTGCATCGCGCTCAGGGTTGGGCGGTGTCGGTCATCGACGTGCCCCGGCGCAGGCTCACCGAGCTCCTGGACGCGCATCTGGCGCCGGACCAGACGATTCACTTTCTGAAAATCGACGTTGAGGGGCATGAAACGGCGGTGGTGCGCGGGCTGGACCTCGCCCGCTATCGCCCCTGGCTCATCGTCATCGAGACCACGCGCCCCAATTCACCGGAAGAAACGTCGCGGGACTGGGAAGGACTGCTGATCGCGGCAGGCTATCGCCGCGTCTATTGGGACGGCCTCAACCGTTTCTACCTCGCCGGAGAACACGCGGCCCTCGCGGCGGCCTTCTCCGCCCCGCCCAATGTCTTCGACGATTTCGTGAAGCACGACGGGCAGGTCGACGCGCTTGAGCGCCTGCTTGCGGACGAACGCGCCACGAGCCGCGACGCGGCGGCACGGCTGAAGCAGTTGGAGCGGCAGATCGACGAGCTTCGCGCCCAACTTGCGCAGCAGACCTCCCCACCAGGCGCCGGCACGGCGCCGCCCATGCGCCGCCCGGCCTGGGAGAAACTGCTCTTCCGCAAATCGGGCCGGCCGACCAAGATGCTGCGCCGCCTGCTCTTTCACACCAGCGGCAAGCCGCGCGGTTCGTTCCGGTGGGTGATCTTCCACGCAAATGGACGGCCGCGCCGGCCGTTCCAGCGATGGCTCGCCAGCGAGGAATATCAGGGCCTTCCCGGCGCATGGGTGGGTTCTCCCGGCTCCGGTGCCTCCTGGGAACCCGACGCCTCGCCGGGATCGGCCCCTCATCTCAGCCCTGCGGCCGCGCTGCTTTCCCGACGCATCGCGGCGCGACGCGCCATCGCCCCGACGGAAGGGTGAGGGAGAGCATGCGCATCCTTATTGACCTTCAAGGCCTCCAGTCGCGCTCGAGCGCCCGGCGCGGCATCGGCTGCTATACGCGCGCTCTGGTGGAGGGCCTGCTGCGCCACGCGCCGGACGACGAGTTCATCCTGCTGCTGAACGGCATGGTCGGAGAGGACAATATGGGCCTGCGGCGCGCCTTCGCCGCATGGCCGAATGTCCGCATGCGCGTCTGGACCGCCCCGACGCCCGTCAGCTTCCTCGCGGGAGGCGAGAGGCGACAGGCGGCGGTTGCCCTGCGCAACGCGGTCATCGCCGATTGCGCCGCCGATTTGGTTCTGGTCACCAGCCTTTTCGAAGGCTTCGCCGAGGACTGCGTGGTCGGAACGGGCGACATCCCGACAGCCATTGTGCTTTACGATCTCATCCCGCACCTTTTCGCCGACACGTATCTGGCCGATCCGGCGATCCGGCGCTGGTACGAGGGGCAGCTCGCGGCGCTGAACAAGGCCGATCTGTTGCTCGCCATCTCTGCCTGCACGGCGCGCGACGCGGCTGAGCATCTCGCCCTGCCGGCGGAGCGGGTCGTCAACATTGGCTCAGATGTCGCCCCCCGCTTCCGGCCGCTCGCGCTCGACCCGGCGCAGCGCGAGGGGATCGCCGCGGAGCTTGGCCTCACCCGCCCCTTCCTGATGTATACCGGCGGCATTGATCCCCGTAAGAATATTCCCGCGCTCATCAGCGCCTTCGCCGCGCTTCCCCGGCAGGTGATCGACACGCATCAGCTTGCCATCATCTGCAGCGCCCACAACGATGACAAGCGGCGGCTTCGCGCCCATGCACGCTCCGCCCGCCTGCCGGAGGATGCGGTGATCCTCACCGGCCATGTGCCCGACGACACGCTTGTCGCCCTCTACAATATGTGCGCGGCGTTCATCTTCCCGAGCTGGTACGAGGGCTTCGGGCTTCCGGTGCTGGAGGCGCTGCGCTGCGGTGCGCCGGTCATCGGAGCGAATGTTTCCAGCGTGCCGGAGATCATCGTCCGCGAGGACGCGCTGTTCGATCCGCGCTCCATTCCGGACATGACGCGGATGATCGAGAAGGTGCTGACGGACGAGGCTTTTCGCCTTTCACTGCGGGAGTCGGCGCCCGCTCAGGCCGCGCGGTTCAGTTGGGATGACACGGCGCGGCGCGCGCTGGACGCGCTGCGCGGGCGGTTGTCACAGCCGACGCCGGCGCGGACAAGCGGGACCGACAGCGCCAAGCCGCGGCTGGCCTACGTCTCGCCCCTGCCGCCCGAGCGCAGCGGCATCAGCTTCTACAGCGCCGATCTCCTACCCGCCCTGTCTGCGTATTACGACATTGAGCTCATCGCGCGCGAGCCGGGCTCGGTCGATCCCGCGCTGGCGGCCCGCTACCGTGTACACGACATCGCATTCCTGCGCGCCAATGCCGACCGCTTCGATCGTGTGCTCTACCAGTTCGGAAATTCCCATTTCCACGCCCACATGTTCGAGCTGCTGGAGGACGTGCCGGGCGTCGTCGTCCTGCATGACTTTTTCCTCTCCGGCATCGAGCGCGCCTCCTCGCTGCCCCGCTTCTTCCGGCTGCTGGCCGAAAACCATGGCTATGCGGCACTGCCCCCATTCGGCGCGGCGGCCGAGGGCCAGGACAGCATCGGCACGGCGAGCCGCGTCTGGCCGACCAATGCGCGCGCGGTGCGGGCGGCGGATGGCGTGATCGTTCACTCCGAACATGCCCACCGGCTGGCGCAGCGCTTCTACCACCCGGCGACTGTCGACGACTGGCAGGTCGTGCCGCTGGCCCGGACGCTCCATCGACCCGGCGACGGCACGCGAAGCGCGGCCCGCTCGCGCCTCGGCATCGGGTATGACGAGGTGCTGATCGCCAGTTTCGGCCATATCGCGCCGACCAAGCTGCCGCTTCGCCTCATTGAGGGACTGCTCGCCTCCGCCGCCTCCACCAATCCGAAGGTCCGCTTCCTCTTTGTGGGCGATGATGGCGACCAACATGCGCAGATCATGCAGCTTATCGCCGGCACCCCCTGGGCCGGCCGCGTCGACATCACCGGCTGGACCGATGAAGCGAGGTTCCGCGACCATCTGCTGGCGGCCGATCTCGCCATCCAGCTCAGGACACACTCGCGCGGGGAAAGCTCTGCCGCCGCCCTCGACTGCCTGAACCACGGGCTCGCGGTGATCGTGAACGCGCATGGAAGCCTTGCCGACCTGCCCGCGGACTGTGTGCTGCGCATTCCCGACGCCTTCGCGGCCGGCGATCTCGCGGCGGCCATCGACCGGCTGATCGGGGCCCCCGACATGCGCGCGAAACTGGGCGAGGCAGGGCGGGCGCTGGTCGCGGCGCAGCACTCGCCCGAGGCCTGCGCCCGCGCCTATCGCGACGCCATCGAGACCTTCAGCCGCCGCGCGCAAGGCCGGCACCGGCTGGTCGCCGAATTCGCCCGATTGGCGCCTGATGCCGCCCTCGATGCCGCCCTCGCACAGGCCGCCGCCGACAGCCTGCCGACCGGAGCACGGCTGCGGCAGTTGATGGTCGATGTCAGCGAACTTTCGCGCGGCGATGCCAATAGCGGCATTCAGCGCGTGGTGCGGGCGATCCTTGGCGTGCTGCTGACGAACCCGCCGGCGGGTTGGCGGGTGGAGCCGGTTTTCGGCGACCCCGCCCTCGGCCGCTTCCGCTATGCGCGCCGGTTCACCTGCGCTTTCCTCGGACGCCCCGAAATGTGGGCGGAGGACGATCCCGTCGACATCTATCCCGGCGATGTCCTGCTCGGGCCGGACCTGCCGCTCCTGGTCCTCCCGCGCATGCAGGGGGCGCTGGATGCGATGGCATCGGCCGGCATGCATCTCGCCTTCATCGTCTACGACCTGCTGCCGATCCGGCTCCCGGCCTATTTTCCCATTCCCGAGGGGGTCTTCGAGCAATGGCTGCAGACGATCGCGCGCTATGACCAGTTGATCTGCATTTCCCGCGCGGTGGCCGATGAACTCGCCGACTACCTCGCCGCGCATCCGCCCGCCACCGGGCGGGCGCCCGCCATCGACTGGTTCCACCTCGGCGCGGATCTGGAGACGGCAACCAGCCGCACGGCGCAGGCTGAGCGCAGGAAAAGCCCCGCCCCGTCGCCGGGCGGCGGTGCTCGTTTCCTCATGGTCGGCACCATCGAACCACGCAAGGGCCATGCGCTGGCGCTGGACGCCTTCGAGCGGCTGTGGTCCGCCGGCAGCGACGCCGCGCTGGTGATCGCCGGCACGGCGGGCTGGAAGGTCGACGCGCTCATCCAGAGGCTGCGCCTTCACCCCGAGGCGGGCAATCGGCTGATCTGGATCGAGCGTCCCAGCGACGAGGAGCTGACGCGGCTCTATGGCACCTGCACCTGCCTTCTCGCCGCCAGCGAGGCCGAAGGCTTCGGGCTGCCGCTGATCGAGGCCGCACGGCACAATCTGCCCATATTGGCCCGCGACATCCCGGTCTTCCGTGAAGTGGTCGGCGACCACGGCACCTATTTCGACGGAGCCAGCGCACGGAACCTGCAGACGGCGCTGGAGGCCTGGCTGGCGGGATGGCGAGCCGGCCGGGTGGTGGAATCGAGCGGAATGCCGTGGCTGAGCTGGCGCGAGAGCGTCGACACGTTGCTGCGTCGCCTGCCGCTCGCCGACTGACAGGCGCCCGGAGCCCGGTCGGGGATGAGCGGCTGCTCAGGCAGAACGCTCTCACTCGCTGCGGTCTCGGGAGCCGTAAAAAGGTCGTCGCGCGGCGCGCCGGCCGCGCGACGACCGGAAGATCAGGGCGTCGGCGCGGCCGGGGTCGCGGCGGGCGCGTTGATCAGGTCGCCAGGCTTGGGGGCGGCATCGGTCTTCTCGACCTTGGCGGCCTCGCGGGTCTTCTGCACCGCCTCGGCCTGCGCCTTCTGCGCCAGGAACTGCTCGATCTGCGGCTTGACCTCGTCAAAGGTCGGCACCGGCCGCTCGCGCTCTTCCTCGACCTTGATGACGTGCCAGCCGAACTGGGTCTTCACCGGCTTCGACACCTCGCCCGGCTTCAGCTCGAAGGCGACTTCGGCGAATTCCGGGACCATCTGCTCCTTGGTGAAGAAGCCGAGATCGCCGCCATCGGCCTTGCCCGAGGGGTCCTCGGTGAGTTCGCTGGCCAGCTTGGCGAAGTCCGCGCCCTTCTTGAGCTGGGCCTCGACATCTTCCGCCTTCTTCTCGGCGGCGGCCTGCGCCGCCTTGTCGTTGGGATCGGCGCGGAACAGGATGTGGCGCGCGCGCACTTCCTTCTCCGGCTTCTGCTGCTTCACCGCCTCTTCATAGGTCTGCTTCAGGGCGGCGTCGGTGAGCGCGTCCTTGGTGGCCTTGGTGAGGATGGCCTGCATCAGCACGCGCTTGCGGATGAAATCCATCTCGCGCTTGAATTCCTCGGTCTCGTAGAGCTTCTGCGCCTCGGCGGCCTGCGCCATGGCGTTGAGGTCGATGAGGAAGCCGAGCACATATTCGTCGCGCGCGGCGCCCTGGATCTGCTGCGGCAGGTTGGGCGCGAGTTCGGCGGCGGCGGCATCCACGTCGCTGCGGCGGATCGGCTGGCCATTGACGGTGGCGAGCACGGGATCGTCGCTCTGCGCAGCGGTGGTCGCCGGCGCGGCGGGCTTGGAAGCGGCGGCGTTCGGAGCGGCGGGCTTCGGAGCGGCGTCCTGGGCAAAGGCCGGCAGGGCCGGAAGCACGGCCGTGCCGACGAGAGCGGCGAGAAGACCGGCGCGCACGAGGCCGGCGGGGCGTTTGGCCACCTTGGCCGCGGTGTGCGGGCGATGACGGGTCATGAAGCGTTCCTCAATTTCGGTTGGCCGCTGCGGGGCCGCGAAAGCTGGCCCAGCCCGGTTCAGGTTGCAAGCGGGTAGATCACCGATGCCGGATATTTCGCCGCCGGAGCGTCGGGAAATGAACCGCCGGGACGACGGCCTGCGGGTTGGCGAAACAGTCGTCCGGCCTGCGATTGACAACCCCCAAACCCGTTCATAAGTGTGGCACGCGGTGCGGGTTCTCGCCGGCACTCGCGCTTATGTGACGCAAGAACCCGCAAGCCGTTCGCGGCGGCCCGGCCCTGAAGACCCATTTCGGCCGTAAATGGCGTCTCGATGAGGCTTCAGCCCGCGCTCTCGCGCCCGCAGCTTGCTCAAGAGGATGCGGCGGCCCGTCACCGCCCGTCCGACACCTGCCCCTGGCGGACTCGGATTGGAAGTCTCATGTTCGGCGCTCTCGCGCGAAAGCTCTTCGGATCGGCCAATGACCGCCGCGTGCGCGGTTATCAGCCCAAGATCGCAGCCATCAACGCGCTCGAACCCGAGATCAAGGCGCTCTCCGACGAAGCGCTGCGCGCGCGAACCGTCGCCTTCCGCGAACAATTGGCCAAGGGCGCCAGCCTCGACGACCTCCTCGTCCCCGCCTTCGCCACGGTGCGCGAGGCGGCACGCCGCGCGCTCGGCCAGCGCCATTTCGACGTGCAGTTGATCGGCGGCATGGTGCTGCATGAGCGTGGCATCGCCGAGATGCGCACCGGCGAAGGCAAAACGCTGGTCGCCACCTCCCCGGTCTATCTCAACGCGCTCACGGGCAAGGGCGTGCACGTCGTCACCGTGAACGACTATCTCGCCAAGCGCGACGCCGAATGGATGGGGCGGGTCTACCGCTTCCTCGGCCTCACCGTCGGCATCATCCATCACGGCATGGACGACAATGAGCGCCGCGCGGCCTATGCCTGCGACGTGACCTACGCCACTAATAACGAACTCGGCTTCGACTATCTGCGCGACAATATGAAGTACGAGCTGAACCAGATGGTGCAGCGCCCGCACTTCTACGCCGTGGTCGACGAGGTGGACTCGATCCTGGTCGACGAGGCGCGCACGCCGCTGATCATTTCCGGCCCGCTCGACGACCGCTCGGATTTCTACAACACCATCGACACCTATATCCCCAAGCTGTCGAAGGAGGATTACGAGGTCGACGAGAAGCAGCGCTCCGTCGCCATGACCGAAGCCGGCATGGAGAAGATCGAGACCCTGCTGCGCGACGCCGGCATTCTCAAGGGCGAGAGCCTGTACGACATCGAGAACGTCTCGGTGGTCCACCACGTCAACCAGGCGCTGCGCGCCCACACCCTGTTCCAGCGCGACAAGGACTACATCGTCCGCAATGGCGAGGTCGTCATCATCGACGAGTTCACCGGCCGCATGATGCCGGGCCGGCGCTATTCCGAAGGGCTGCATCAGGCGCTCGAAGCCAAGGAGCGGGTTCAGGTCCAGCCCGAGAACCAGACACTGGCCTCCATCACCTTCCAGAACTATTTCCGCATGTATGAGAAGCTGGCCGGCATGACCGGCACGGCCAATACCGAAGCGGCGGAATTCCAGGACATTTATAGTCTCGAAGTGGTCGAGATCCCGACCAACCTGCCGGTGCAGCGCATCGACGATGACGACGAGGTCTATCGCACGGCGGGCGAGAAATATAACGCCATCATCGACCTCATCACCGACTGCAAGAGCCGTGGCCAGCCGGTGCTGGTCGGCACCACCTCGATCGAAAAGTCGGAGCTTCTGGCCGAACTTCTGAAGCAGCGCGGCTTCCGGCAGAAGGATTTTTCCGATCCCGACGCCTTCCGCCCGCTCTATGACGGCGACCAAGGCACGGCGGACGACAAGGTGTTCGCGGTGCTGAACGCCCGCCACCACGAGCAGGAATCCTACATCGTCAGCCAGGCCGGCGTGCCTGGCGCCGTCACTATCGCCACCAACATGGCCGGCCGCGGCACCGACATCCAGCTCGGTGGCAATGCCGAGATGCGCATCACCCACGAGCTCGGCGACATGCCGGAGGGCGAGCAGCGTGCCGCCGCCGAAGCGCGCATCCGCGAGGAAGTCGCCAAGCTGAAGGCGAAGGCGCTGGAAGCCGGCGGGCTCTATGTCATCGGCACCGAACGCCATGAAAGCCGGCGCATCGACAATCAGCTCCGCGGCCGCTCCGGTCGTCAGGGCGACCCCGGTCATTCGCACTTCTTCCTGTCGCTCGAAGATGATCTGATGCGGATATTCGGGTCCGACCGGCTCGACGGCATGCTGCAGAAACTCGGCCTCAAGGAGGGCGAGGCCATCGTCCATCCCTGGATCAACCGGGCACTGGAAAAGGCGCAGCAGAAGGTCGAGGCGCGCAACTACGACATCCGCAAGAACCTGCTGAAATATGACGACGTGATGAACGACCAGCGCAAGGTGGTGTTCGAGCAGCGCGTGGAACTGATGCAGGACGAGGATGTCGCCGAGACGGTGGCCGAGATGCGCCACGGCGTCATCGAGGACATCGTCACCAAGCATGTGCCGCCCAATGCCTATCCCGAACAGTGGGACACGGACGGGCTCGCCGAGCAGTTGCAGCGTGTGCTCGGCCTCGACCTGCCGGTCAAGGAATGGGCGGCGGAGGAAGGCATCGCCGACGAGGAGATGCGCGAGCGCGTGCAGCGCCGGGCCGATGAGGCCATGGCGCTGAAGGCGGTCAAATACGGCCCCGACATCATGCGCTATGTCGAGAAGTCGATCCTCCTGCAGACGCTGGACCATCTCTGGCGCGAGCATCTGGTGACGCTCGATCATCTGCGCCAGGTCATCGGCCTGCGCGGCTATGCCCAGCGCGACCCGCTGAACGAGTACAAGTCCGAGGCGTTCCAGCTTTTCGAGGCCATGCTCGCCAATCTGCGCGAGGCGGTGACCGCCCAGTTGATGCGCGTCGAGGTGATGGCCGCGCCGCAGACGGAGGAAATGCCTCCTATGGCGCCGCACCATATCGACGCCGCCACCGGCGAGGACGAATTCGCGCTCGCCGATGCCGAGATCGCCGCCGCGGCGACGCTCGCCCCCGCCGTCGACGCCGCGACGCCGAACCGCGACCCGAACGACCCCGCCACCTGGGGCCGGGTTGGGCGCAACGAGCCCTGCCCCTGCGGCTCGGGCCTCAAATACAAGCACTGCCACGGCAAGTTCGTCTGAGGCGGGGCGATGGGTGACGGGGTGCAGGGCGTTCTAAATGACGACCTGGCCCGTGTCGCCGCCGCCGAACAGCGCCTGCGCGACGCCGCTCTCGCGGGCGATGTCGCCGCGCTCGACGCGCTGCTGGCCGACGATCTGGTGTTCGTCAACCAGTTCGGCCATGTGCTGAGCAAAGAGGACGATCTCGACCTGCACCGCACCGGCGCCTTCCGACTGAAGCGGCTGGCCTTTTCCGACTACCGGCTAAGCCATCTCGCGCCCGGGCTGGTGCTTGCGGTGCTGCGCGCCGATGCGGCCGGCACGGCGGGCGGGGCGCCCTTTGAGGCAAGGCTGCGCTTCACCCGCGTCTGGCGACAAGAGCCCTCAGGTTGGCGGGTCGCCAGCGCCCAGAGCACACCCCTCGCCTGACGCCCTGCAGAAGACGCCTACTGCACCGCCGAGAAGCTGCCCGGCGCGAGGATGCCGGCGGCGCCCGGCAAGGTCGGCACCGCGCCGGATGCGGCCGCCGGGCTGGCCGAGACGATGGAAGACGACGCGGCGCCAGTCGAAGGCGCAGCGGCGGGCGACGTTGCTGCCTGGGCCTGCGGGTGAGCGGGGCTCGCCGCCGCCTGCCGCGGCACGGGCGGCTTGACGGGAGGAACCGGCACATCGGCGATCGGCGCGGCCGGCGGCGCCTCTGCCGGCGCCGCGCTGCCGCCGAACAGGTTCTTCAGGCTGTCGAGAAAGCCGCCATTGCTGCCGGCATCGAGCGCGGCGAGCTGCGGCAGCGCTGCCCGCTCCGGCGGCCGGGCCTGCGCATTCGCGGTAGCGTCAGACGGGCCACCCGCTTGTGGCGGGGTCGGCGCCGAGGCCGGCGTCGCCGCAGCCACAGCCGGGGGCGCGGAGGCGGTCGGCGCCGACGTCAGCCCGCTGAACAGACTGTCGAAAAACCCGCCCGTGCTCGGGGCGGCGGCCACCGCCGTGCGCGGGCCCCCCGGCGCGTCGTCGGGGCGCGGGGCCGGCAGGGGTACGGTGGCGCTCTCCATCACCGTGTCGGCGGTGGCGAGCGCGATGCTCTCCGCCGGCGCCGGCTCGGTGGTGGAAACGCCATAGTCGCTGCCCGGCGGCTTCACCACCGGCGGCAGGGAACCCGGGGCGGAAAGCTCGGGATTTTCCAGCTTGGCGAGGAACACCTTGTGCATGCCGCCATCCTTGCCGGTCTTGACCGGGGCGACGGGCTGCAGCGCGCCGGCGCTGGCGATCTTGGTGGCGACATCCTTCTGCCGGGCGGCGACTTCTTCTTCCAGCCCTTCCGGCATCGTGTAGTCCGGGCAGGGCAGGCTCGCCTGCAGCTTCTGGTTCGGGTCGGTCGGCGTGGCGTTGAACACGTAGCGCTTGCCGCAATAATCCACCTTCGGCGGCGCCTTGGTGATCTCGAACACGTCGCTGCCTTCCTTCAGCATCTTCCAGAAGGCGAGGTTCGGGTTGTTGCGGTGGCGGACCAGATTATCCGTGGTCATGCGGAACGGATAGGCCTGCACCTGGAAGGAGCGCTGGCCGCCATAGAAGCTCTCGCGGCCGAGGGCGAAGATTTCCTGCACCTGTTCGTCGGTCATGGCGTAGCAGCCGCGCGAGGAACAGTCGCCATGCACCATGAGATTGCTGCCCGAACGGCCCCAGGCGCGGTCATAGGCGTTGGGAAAGCCGAGATCGAAGGCGAGGTAATAGCTGGAATTGGGATTCATCTGGCCGGGCGTGATGGCATAGAAACCCTCCGGCGCCTGCCGGTCGCCTTCGCGCACCTTCGGCCCCAATTCGCCGGACCAGCGGCAGATCGGGTAGGTCTTCAGCAGCGCATACTCGCCGCTGGTGGTTTCCTTCCAGACTTCGAGCTCGGATTCTTCCTTGAAGATCCGCACCACGATCGGGCTGGACTTGGTCATGCCCTTCTGGTCGATCAGCGCCAGCGTCTGCGGAGAAAGGCTCTTGCTCGCCTTCGACATGGGCGAGTTGTCGTCGCTGCCCTTGCAGCCCGCCAGCACGAGCGCGGCGCAGCCGGCCAGCAGAGCGGCACGCCAGCGAGCCCCAAGGCCCCGGTTGCGCGTCTGACGCCAGCGGCTCGAAAAGGCTCGACCCTGCAAACCCGGTATCTCCCCGACTGCCCGACGCACGCGGCGCTTGCGCCAGACGTTATCTTGCCAAGCGTTATACTGCGTCCGACGCCCGCGCAATCCCGCCTCGCGCGCGCCCCGTTCACAGCCCGGCGAGGCCCCCCCCCCCCGCGCCGGGGGGGGCGGCTCAGAGATTGCGGCCGATGGCGAGGAACTTCTCGCGGCGGGCCTTGCGCAGCGCCGCCGGCTCCATGCCGTCGAGTTCACCCAGCGCCGCCTCGATGGCGTCGCCCGTTGCCCGCATCGTCGCCTCGGGGTCGCGATGCGCGCCGCCCGGCGGCTCGGCAATGACGGAATCGATGACATGGAAGCGCAGGAGGTCCTGCGCGGTGATCTTCATGTTCATCGCCGCTTCCTGCGCCTTGGCGGTGTCGCGCCAGAGGATCGAGGCCGCGCCTTCCGGCGAGATGACGCTGTAGATGGAATGCTCCAGCATCAGCACGCGATTGGCGGTGGCGATGGCGATCGCGCCGCCCGAACCGCCCTCGCCGATGATGACGGCGACATTCGGCACGCCGAGCGACAGGCAGGCATCGGTCGAGCGGGCGATCGCCTCGGCCTGCCCGCGCTCCTCGGCATCGAGGCCGGGAAAGGCGCCGGCGGTATCGACCAGCGAAATGACAGGCAGCGAGAAGCGGTCGGCCAGTTCCATCAGCCGCACCGCCTTGCGGTAGCCTTCCGGCCGGGCCATGCCGAAATTGTGCTTGATGCGGGTCTCGGTGCTGGAGCCCTTCTCCTGCCCGATCAGGCAGACGGCGCGGCCGCGAAAGCGGGCGAGACCGCCGAGAATGGCGTGGTCGTCGCCGAATTTGCGGTCGCCGGCCAGAGGGTCGAACTCCTCGAACAGCGCCGCGGCGTAATCGGAGAAGTGCGGGCGCAGCGGATGGCGCGCCACCTGCGTCTTCTGCGAGGGGGAGAGGTTGGCATAGAGCTGGAGCAGCGCGTCGCGCGCCTTGCCTTCCAGCCGCGCGATATCGTCGCCAATGGCGACCGCGTCGCCCTGCGCCGCCATAGCGCGCAATTCTTCCAGCTTGGCCTCGAGTTCGGCCACGGGCTTCTCAAAATCGAGGTAGCTGCGCATTGGAAATGATTGAACCGGCTCACAGGAAAGGGGGGCCACCGGAAGCGGCAGCCCGCGAAATCGGGCGGAAGCTGCCCCGAGAGGGTGGCGACGTCAAGGCAGGCGCGCGGCTGCGCTCAATCGCCGCTCCCCTCACTGAGCGGATGCAGGTCGCGCACCAGGCTTTTCAGCCGCTCATCCAGTACATGGGTATAGATCTGCGTCGTGGAAATATCGCTGTGGCCGAGCAGCGTCTGCACGATGCGCAGTTCCGCCCCATGCGCCAGCAGGTGGCTGGCGAAGGCATGACGCAGCACATGCGGCGAGAGCCGCGCCGGATCGAGCCCGGCGGCCAGAGCGAGGTCTTTCAGGTCCAGCGCCACCTGTTGCCGGGTGATGTGCCCGCTCGCCCCCCCGGAGGGGAACAGCCAGCGCCCGCGCTCCGGCGCCGCCTTGCCGGCATTCTTCTCCGCGCCATCCGCCCGCGCCGCCTCCAGCGCGGCGCGATAGGCCGCCATCGCCGTCTTGGCCGCCGCGCCGAGCGGGACGAGACGCTCCTTGCGGCCTTTGCCGCGCACGATGATGGCGTCGCCCCGCGCATTTGCCGCCGAGGCCGGCAGCGCCGCGAGTTCGGACACGCGCAGACCCGTGGCGTAGAGCAGTTCGACGAAGCAGGCGGTGCGCGCCCGCCGCGCGGCCTCTCCACGGCTCGACACCGCCTCGCTGGCGCGGGCATGGGCGGTGGTGATCAGGGCGCTCACCTCTTCCTGCGACAGCACCTTGGGCAGCGGCCGGCTGCGGCGCGGACCTTCGAGCACGGCGGCGGGGTCGTCGCCGCGATGGCCCTCGGCATAGAGGAAACGGTGAAACTGGCGCACGGCGGAGAGCTTGCGCGCCACGCTGGCGCTGGCGAGGCCGCGGGCGGAAAGTTCGGCGAGCCAGGCGCGCACCTCCTGCGTGCTGGCGCCGGCGGCATCGCGGCCCTGCGTGGCGAGGAAGCCTTCATAATCCTCGAGGTCGCGCTGATAGGCGCTGAGCGTGTTGGTCCCGGCACCGCGCTCGGCCGCCATCATGTCGAGGAAAAGCTGCGCCGCCCCGCGCCCGCTCATTTGGCGAAACGGTCCTGCGGCACCACGATGCTCATTTCCCGCATCTGCGGCGTCACCAGCGTGGCGAACGCCCACAGCGTGCCATAGCCGATGCCGCCGATGATGCCGAGAATGACGAGAAGACGGATGAGGCTCGGCATGGTTGAGCAGGCCCTGCACGATTCGAAGGACGGGTCCGCCGATCCTAAGGCCGTTGGGCGCGGCGTTGGAAGCGGGCGGCAGCAGCCCCAGCCTGCCATCTCTGTCTGAACGGAGCGTTACAGCACGGGCTTTACCTGAGGGATGCCCGCCTCGCATTGCGTCCCCCCCGCGCTGATGCTAGTCCGCGCTTGAGCCAGTGAGCGCAGGATGATGACGGCGGAACCCGAACAGGACGAGAAGGCGGAACGGCTGCGTGCGCTGCTGGGCACGCGCTCCGTCGTGCTCGTCGGCATGATGGGCGCCGGCAAGTCCTCGGTCGGCAAGCGCCTCGCCCGGCGCCTCGCTTTGCCCTTCGCCGATGCGGACACGGAAATCGAGCAGGCGGCAGGGATGACCATCCCGGAGATTTTCGCCCTGCGCGGCGAGCCCGCCTTTCGCGACGGCGAGAAGAAAGTGATCGCCCGCCTGCTGGAAACCGGGCCGATGGTGCTCGCCACCGGCGGCGGCGCCTACATGAACGCGGACACACGCGCCGCCATCGCCGCCAACGGCATCTGCGTCTGGCTGAAGGCCGAGCTCGACGTGCTGCTGCGCCGCGTGCGCCGGCGCGACGACCGGCCGCTGCTGAAGAACGACCCGGAAGGCACGCTGGCCCGGCTGATCGACCAGCGCTACCCCGTCTATGCGGGCGCCGACCTTACCGTGGTGTCGCATGACGTGCCGCAGGAAGTCATGGTCGACACGGTGATCGAGGCCCTGATCGGCCATCTCGCCGTGCCGGTTTCGGGAGACGAGACGTGAACAAGCAAGCCACCCCCTTGGCCGCCGACCGCACCCAGCTTCGCGTCGGCCTCGGTGAGCGCTCCTATGACATCGTCATCGGCCCCGGCCTGCTGGCCGAGGCGGGCACGCGCATCGCCGCGCTGCGCCCGGGCGCCCGGGTCGGCATCGTCACCGACCGCAACGTCGCCGACCGCCATCTCGGCGTGGTCGAGGCGTCGCTGCGCGAGGCCGGGCTGACGCCGAGCCCGGTCATCGTCGAGCCGGGCGAGAAATCGAAATGCTACGCCGTGTTCGAGGAGGTGGTCGATGCGCTGCTCGCCGCCCGCATCGAGCGCCGCGATCTCGTGCTGGCGCTGGGCGGCGGCGTGGTCGGCGATCTCGCCGGCTTCGCCGCCGCGGCGCTGCGGCGCGGGGTGGATTTCGTGCAGGCCCCGACCAGCCTGCTGGCGCAGGTCGATTCCTCGGTCGGCGGCAAGACCGGCATCAATTCGCGCCATGGCAAGAATCTGGTCGGCGCTTTCCACCAGCCTATCCTGGTGCTGGCCGATGCCGGCGCACTCGACACGCTGCCGCTGCGCGAGTTCCGCGCTGGCTATGCCGAGGTGGCCAAATATGGGTTGATCGACAATGCCCCGTTCTTCGCCTGGCTGGAGCGCCGCTGGGAAGCGGTGTTCCGTGGCGGCGCCGAGCGCATCGAAGCCATCGCCACCAGCTGCGCTTCCAAGGCCGCCGTGGTCAGCCGCGACGAGAAGGAGACGGGCGACCGCGCCCTGCTCAATCTCGGCCACACCTTCGGCCACGCGCTGGAAGCGGGCGCCGGCTTTTCCCAGCGCCTGCTGCATGGCGAGGCGGTGGCGGTCGGCATGGCGCAGGCGTTCCGCTTCTCGGCCGCGCAGGGCCTGTGCGCGCCGGCCGATGCCGAACGGGTGGAGACGCATCTGCGTACGGTCGGGCTACCGACCCGCATCGCCGACATTCCCGGCCCGCTGCCCGACACGGACGGGCTGATGGACCTGATCGCACAGGACAAGAAGGTCTCGCGTGGCGCCCTCACCTTCATCCTGGCGCGCGGCATCGGCCAGAGCTTCATCGCCCGCGATGTTGATCCTGCGCAGGTGCGTGCCTTCCTTGAGGTGGAACGCCAGCCCCGATAAGAAGGCGCCATGACCGCTTATGACTGGATCGCTCTCGGCGCCGTCGTCATCTGCCTCCTGCTGTCCTGTTTCTTCTCGGGCAGCGAGACGGCCCTGACCGCGTCCTCCAAGGCGCGCATGCACGCGCTGGAAAAGAACGGCGACGCCCGCGCCTCGCTGGTGAACCGGATGATGGCGCAGCGCGAGCGGCTCATCGGCGGCATCCTGCTGGGTAACAATCTCGTCAACATCGCTGCTTCCTCGCTCACCACCGGCCTGCTGCTCGCCTGGTTCGGCTCGGCCGGCATCGCCTATGCGACGGTGGGGATGACCATCATCGTCGTCATCTTCTCCGAGGTGCTGCCCAAGACCATCGCCATCAACCACCCCGACCGGGTGTCGCTGCGGGTAGCGCGGCCGATCCGCTTCATCGTCGGCCTGTTCGGCCCGCTCACCCTCGCCATCGAGGCGCTGGTGCGAGCCTTGCTGAAGGCGATCGGCGTGCCACTCGGCGCCACCACCAATGTGCTCTCCGCCTCGGACGAACTGCGCGGCGCGGTCGACCTGCTCCACCGCGAAGGCAGCGTGGTCAAGGACGAGCGCGACATGCTCGGCGGGCTGCTCGATCTCGGCGAGCTGGAAGTTTCCGACATCATGGTCCACCGCACCAAGATGGCGAGCCTCAACGCCGACACGCCGCCGGAGCGGATCGTGCAGGAGGTGCTGGCCTCGCCGCACACCCGCCTGCCGCTGTGGCGCGAGCGGCCGGATAACATCATCGGCGTGCTGCACGCCAAGGACCTGCTGCGCGAGCTGATGGCGCTCGGCAACGACACCTCGAAGCTCGATATCGAGAAGATCGCCCGCACGCCCTGGTTCGTGCCGGATGTGACCTCGCTGCCCGACCAGTTGAAGGCGTTCCGGCGCCGCAAGCAGCATTTCGCCCTCGTGGTCGACGAGTATGGCGAGGTGATGGGCCTGGTGACGCTGGAAGACATTCTGGAGGAGATCGTCGGCGACATTTCCGACGAGCATGACCGCGCCTTCACCGGCGCCCGCCGCAACCCGGACGGCTCGGTCAGCGTCGAGGGCTCGGTGGCGATCCGCGATCTCAACCGCGCCATGGGCTGGCACCTGCCGGATGAGGAGGCGACCACCATCGCCGGCCTCGTCATCCACGAGGCCCGCATCATCCCCGAGCCCGGGCAGGCCTTCATGTTCCACGGTTTCCGCTTTCAGGTGATGCGCAAGCAGCGCAACCGCATCACCCTGCTGCGCATCGCCCCGCTGCGGCGGGCGGCCGCCTGAGGCAGCCGGCCCCGGCGCCCGTCGCAACTTGCCTGGCTCTGGCATTTATGTCGTGCGCGCCCATATAGGACAGCGTCGCGCTACTCGCCCGGCGCCTTGGCCTCGATGGCGAGGGCGTGCAGGCCGCGCGCCATCTCATCCGCCAGCAGGCCGTTCACCAGCCGATGCCGCGCCAGCCGGCTCTGGCCGGCAAAAGCCTGCGCGACAATCCGCACGCGCAGATGCGTGAGCTGACCGGGACGATGACCGCCATGGCCTTCATGCCGATGACTTTCATCCTCGAGTTCGAGAACGCTGGGCGAGAGTTCGGCCAGCGCCGCCCGCACGCGGGCAAGGGCTTGCGCGACGGCGTCGGGGGGCGGGGCGGGCATGTGCGTGCTCATGGCCGATGCGGTACGCCCACGCTCCCGCCACGTCAACAGCCTGCCTGCGCCGGGCCCGATTGCACCGCAATCGCAGCGTAGAGGTGGCGATCCCGCCGCGCCGCCGGACCGCCACTACCCCGGAATGATGCGCCGGGGGCGGTGACGACGCAGCGGTTTCTTGTATACCTGCTCCAGCAACAGCATAATCGTCGGACCATGAAGCTCGACTCCCCCCTCTTCGATCGCATCCGGGTGAAGCCCGACCGTGATCGCCGCCTGAAGGCGGAAGGCCCTACCTGTGAATGGGAGGGCTGCTGCAATGCCGCGACTCACCGCGCGCCCAAGGGGCGGCAGATGGAGGGGCAGTTCTGGCGCTTCTGCTTCGAGCATGCCCGCGCCTATAACCAGTCCTATAATTATTTTGCCGGCATGGGGGACGACGCCGTCGCCGCCTATCAGAAGGACGCCGCCACCGGCCATCGCCCGACCTGGAAGATGGGTTCCAAGGGCGGCGCGGCGCGGGCGGCCGAGCACGCCAAGCGCCATTCGACGGAAAATATCGGCGATCCCTTCGGTATGTTCGGCGAGGTCGGCGGCCGCGCCCGGGTTGAACCGGAAGCCCCGCGCGAAAGCCGGATGATCCGCAATGCCGAGCGCCGCGCCTTCGAATCCCTGGGCGTGGAGATTTCCGCCACGCCGGAGGAGATCAAGGCCCGCTTCAAGGTGCTGGTGAAAAAGTACCACCCCGACGCCAATGGCGGCGACATTTCAACCGAGGACCGTCTGCGCGACGTGATCCAGTCCTATAATCATCTCAAGAACGCGGGCTTCTGCTAGGGAAGCGCGTGCCAGACCAGCCCGCGCGGCATCGCGCGGCAACGGAGGAAGAATGACCGCCCCGCTCACGCAAGCGCCCGCGCTGCCGGACATGAAGGTCTCTGTTCGTCAGGTGTTCGGCATCGACGTTGATCTCGAAGTGCCGGCCTATGCCGAACCGGACGCCTATGTCCCGGAGATCGACCCGGACTATCTGTTCGACCGCCCGACCACGCTCGCCATCCTCGCCGGCTTCGCGCATAACCGCCGCGTGATGGTCACCGGCTATCACGGCACCGGCAAGTCGAGCCATATCGAGCAGGTCGCCGCCCGGCTCAACTGGCCCTGCGTGCGCGTGAACCTCGATAGCCATATCAGCCGTATCGACCTGATCGGCAAGGACGCCATCGTGGTGAAGGAGGGCCTGCAGGTCACCGAGTTCCGCGACGGCATCCTGCCCTGGGCCTACCAGAACAATGTCGCGCTGGTGTTCGACGAATATGACGCCGGCCGCCCGGACGTGATGTTCGTCATCCAGCGCGTACTGGAATCCGCCGGCCGGCTGACGCTGCTCGACCAGAACCGCGTCATCCGCCCGCACGGCGCTTTCCGCCTGTTCGCCACCGCCAACACGATCGGCCTCGGCGACACCACCGGCCTCTATCACGGCACGCAGCAGATCAACCAGGCGCAGATGGACCGCTGGTCCATCGTCACCACGCTGAACTATCTGGCGCATGACAAGGAGGTCGACATCGTCGTCTCCAAGGCCAAGAACCTGCAGACGCCGGAAGGCCGCGACACCGCCGCGCGCATGGTGCGCCTCGCCGATCTCACCCGGCAGGCCTTCATCAATGGTGACCTGTCGACGGTGATGAGCCCCCGCACCGTCATCACCTGGGGCGAGAATGCCGAGATCTTCCAGGATCTCGCCTTCTCCTTCCGCGTGACCTTCCTCAACAAGTGCGACGAGCTGGAGCGCCCGCTGGTGGCGGAGTTCTACCAGCGCTGCTTCGGCAAGGAACTGACCGAATCCGCGGTCAACGTCGTCCTGTCCTGAGCGACACGCGCCCTCTCCCCGCCGGGGAGAGGGGCACCGCCCCCGCGTTCGGGGCGACCTCCCGCAGGGGAGCCGTGATGCCAACCTCCAAGGCAAGCCCATGTCCACGTCGAACCGCACCACCCGCACGCCGCCCAAGGAAGCCCCGACCGAGCCGCTGAAGCGCGCCGTCACCGGCTGCCTGCGCGCCATTGCGGGCAATCGCGAGATCGACGTGACCTTCGGTTCGGAAAAGCCGGGCTTCGCCGATGGCCGCGCCCGCCTACCCGAGCCGGCGCGCCGCCTGTCGAAGCAGGACGCCGCCATCATGCGCGGCCACGCCGATTCCATGGCGCTGCGCATGGCCTGCCACGATCCGAAGATCCACCAGCGCCTTGTGCCGATGGGCGAGCAGGCCCGCGCCGCCTTCGAGGCGGCCGAGCAGACACGCTGTGAATCGGTCGGCGCCCTGCGCATGGACGGCGTGGCGCTGAATCTCTCCGCCATGCTGGAAGACCGCTACCAGAAGGCCAATTTCGCCAATCTCGCCGACCGTTCCGACGCGCCGCTGGAACACGCGCTCTCGCTCATCCTGCGCGAGCGCATGACCGGCATGGCCCCGCCCGCCGCCGCGCGCGAGATGGTCAATCTCTGGCGCGGCTTCATCGAGGAGCATGGCGCCACCGCGCTCGACGAACTCGCGGGCGCGGCGGAGAACCAGACCCGCTTCGCCGAGGCGATGCGCGACCTCTTGTCCTCGCTCGGCATGGGCGAGGACATCGCCCCCTTCGACGAGAACAACGACCCCTCCACCGAGACCGACGACAGCCGCGACGACGACAACGGCAAGGGCAGCGACAGCGAGGAGGAGGAGAACGCCGAGGGTCAGACCGAGGTCGACACCGACCTGTCCTCCGACCAGAACCCGGAAGAATCCGAGGAACAGCAGGACCAGCCCAATTCCGAACTGTCCGACGACGCGGAGCTTGGCGAATCCGATGACGCCTCCGAGCCGTGGAAGCCGGAAAACGCGGTGCCGGCCGAGCCGCGCCCGCCGGAATACCACCCCTTCACCCCGCGCTTCGACGAGACGGTGAACGCCGACGAACTGTGCGACGCCGAGGAACTGACCCGGCTGCGCGCCCATCTCGACAAGCAGCTCGTGCATCTCTCCGGCATCGTCGCCCGTCTCGCCAACCGGCTGCAGCGCAAGCTGATGGCGCAGCAGAGCCGTGGCTGGGAGTTCGACCTCGAAGAGGGCATGCTGGACCCGGCGCGCCTGCACCGCATCATTCTCGACCCGATGCAGCCGCTCTCCTTCAAGCGCGAGCGCGACACCGATTTCCGCGACACCGTGGTTACCCTGCTGCTGGACAATTCCGGCTCGATGCGCGGCCGGCCGATCACGGTCGCTGCCGCCTGCGCCGATATTCTCGCCCGCACGCTGGAACGCTGCGGCGTGAAGGTGGAAATCCTCGGCTTCACCACCAAGGCGTGGAAGGGCGGGCAGGCGCGCGAAGCCTGGCTGTCCGCCGGCAAGCCGGGCGCGCCCGGCCGGCTGAACGACCTGCGCCACATCATCTACAAGGCGGCCGACGCCCCCTGGCGCCGGGCACGTCGCAATCTCGGCCTGATGATGCGCGAGGGGCTGCTGAAGGAGAACATCGACGGCGAGGCGCTGGAATGGGCGCATAACCGGCTGCTGGCCCGCAATGAATCGCGCCGCATCCTGATGATGATCTCCGACGGCGCGCCGGTGGACGATTCCACCCTCTCGGTGAACCCCGGCAATTATCTGGAGCGGCATCTGCGCTGGATGATCCAGCAGATCGAGGACAAGTCCCCGGTGGAACTGATCGCCATCGGCATCGGCCATGACGTGACGCGCTATTACAAGCGCGCCGTCACCATTGTCGATGCCGAGGAACTCGGCGGCGCGATGACCGAGAAGCTGGCGGAACTGTTCAGCGAGCAGGGCGCGCGCGGGTGCGCCAAGGAGACCAAGGGCCGCAGTGCCGCCGCCTTCGCGCAGACCCCCAAGGCGGCGCCCAAGCCCGCAGCGCCGGCCGGCCGGCCGGCAGCGACGCCGCTCTCCACCCGCCGGGTGCATTAGGGGTGCAAAAGCGGCGGCGGCCGCTCTGTCCGCCGCCGTCATCCCGGCCGCAGCGAAGCGAAGAGCCGGGATCGCATTTGAAGACGCGCGGAGCGATCCCGGATCGGCCTTTGGCCGTCCGGATGACGTTTAGCCCGTGGATCGGAAAATGGAGCCTTGAAACCCGGCGCCGCCGCCCCATATAGGCGTCATCCCGGTCAGAACAGGGCTTCCGGCATGTTGGCACCTCGTCAGTGCCTCGCCGGATGGAGAGCGGTCAGGACGGATGTACTCCGGCCGCATTCGCACCCTCCGGCCGCTTGACGAGCGGCCGGCCTCTGACCGGTTCTCTTCGTTAGAAGACAGGAAGCGCGCCCGCAAGGCGCGCTTTTTTGTTGGCGCCCGGCGGGGCGTCGTCAGACCGGGTAAGGCGGGCGCCCCCCATTCGGCTCGTCGCCGAAGGAGCCGCCGGGACCGGGATCGTCCGGCAGATGCGGCATGGCGACGACAGGCGAGGGCTTGCCCGTCGCGCTGTCGGCCGGTTTCGCCGGCGAGGCGGCGGCAGGCGCCGGCTTGGCGGCCGCCTCCGGCTTCTCCGCCTCCGGCGCCAGGCTGGCCGCGGCGCTCTCACCGGTCAGATCGACCACCACATCGGCCGGCGCCGAGGGCGGGCGGCTCTCGATGGCGGCGGCGATGGCGAGCTTCACCCGCTCGGCCTCATTCTCCAGCATCGGCGTCGTGGCGAGCCCGGGCGGCAGTTTCCATTCATAGGCGTCGAGCCGGCCGGTGACGGGCGACACCGGCCCCCAGGCCTCCGCCACTACGCCATCGGCCACCCAGGCCGGATCGCGCTGGGCCCGCACCGCACGGGCGGTCCATTCGCGCGCCTTGCCGACATCGCCATGCTCGCCCGCTTCCAGTTCCGCCATCAGCAGGCAGGTGCGCTGCGTCGGCGCCACCAGCAGCGGCGCCAGCGCCGTGCGGGCGACATCGAAATCCTGCGCGTCGAGCGCGGCGCGTGCGAGCGCCATGGCGCTTTCCGGATGCGCCGGCTGATGGGCGGTCAGCGTGCGCACGCGCTTCAGCCGCTCGCGCGAGGCGTCGCCCGGCCGCAGATGCAGATAGGCGTCGGCAAGGTCGGGATGCGGGGTCGCCGCATAGGCCGTTTCGAGGATCTTCGCCGCCTTGCGCGTGTCGCCGGAGGCGCCGAGCAGCCGCCCGGCAATGTCCGCCGCCGGCACAAGGGTGGGGGCGAGGCGCGCGGCTTCCTGCGCCTTCTCCCGCGCGGTGGCGGGGTCGGAGAGTTCGAGCGCCTGCGCCTGCGCGGCGAGCAGCACCGCGCGGCGGCGGCGATGGGTGGCGCGGTCGAGCGCGCCATGCGCCGCCTCGCGTTCCAGCATCGCCAGCGCGCCGGCGAAATCGCCATTGAGGCAGCGGGCCTCGATCACCGCATCCGCCGCCCAGGCAAGGCCGGGCTCGTGGCGGGCAGCCTCCTCCGCCGCCTGCAGCGCCGCGCCTTGATCACCGCGCCGCCGCGCTTCCACATGCAGCCCGCGCAGGCCGAGCAGCCGCGTGCCGGGATTCTCGGTCATGGAGCGAAACACCACCTCGGCGCCGGCGGCATCGCCGGAAAGCTGCGCCGCCTGCGCCGCCAACAGCTTGCTGAGCGGCTCCTCGCCGAGCAGGCGCTGCGCGTCATTGGCCGCCCGGCGCGCGCCGACCGCGTCGCCGGAACCGACTGCGACAAGCCCGCGCGTTACCGCCGACCAGCCGCGATTGCGCCTCCGGCTGCGCCAGGAATGGGCGATGGCATCCGGCGAGCGGACGACCAGCCGCAACAGGGTCCACAACAGGATCGTCACCGCCAGCAGCGCCAGCAGGGCGCTGGCCGCGACGAGGATGCTGGTCTCAACCTGCCAGCCCTGCCAGTCGATGACCACCGCGCCAGGTCGGTCGGCCAGCCAGGCGATGCCGAAGGCGACGGCAGAAAGAACGAGGAGATAGACGACGAGCCGGATCACTGGCTTGCTCCCGCGAGAGTGGCGAGCGCCCGCCGATGCAGATCGGCGAGAGTGTTGAGCGCCGCCTGCCGGGCATCCAGCGCCGCCACAACCGGCTGGGCGGCGCTGCGCTCGGCCTCCGGCAGGGCGGCGATGGCCGTCCGCGCCGCCTCGGCATCGCCGCGCGACAGCGCCTGCTCGGCCTTGGCGATATCGGCGGAAGCCGCCGCGTCATCCGAGCGGCGGATGGTGACGAGCTTCTTGGCCCCGTCAATGAGGGTACCGACGATCCCCTCCTCGCCCGCCGTGGCGGGGGTCGCCTCGGCCGCCTTGGGCGCGGTGGCGGCGCGCAACTCGGCGGCCAGCGCGGCATTCGTCGCGTAGCCGCTGGCGGCGGCCGGCTCCAACGAAGCGAGCGCGGCCGAATCCGGGCCGAGCATCGTCTGCGCCGCCTTCAATTCCGTGGCGAAGGGGCGGCCCGCGAGCACCGCGTCGCGCAGCGTGTCGAGCACGACAAGCTGAGCCGCTCCCTGGCCGCTGCTGCGCTGCGCGGCGGTGGCGGCGCCGAGCTTCTCTTCCAGCGCGGCGAGGCGGGTATTGGTCGCTTCAAGCGCGGCGGGCGAGGCCGCGGGTGCCGGGGCCGGGAGGGCGGCAATGCGCTGTTCCAGCGCCTCGACCTGCCCCTTCACCGCCGCGACATCGTCCGGCGACGCTGCCGGGGCGGCGGCGGGCAGCGCATCGACCTTGGAGCCGAGCGCACCCAGCCCGCTTTCCAGCGCGTCGAGGCGCGTCGCCAGCTCAGCGGGGGCGGCGAGCCCAGGCGCCGGCGCGTCGCCATTGCGCGATTCCAGCATTTCCAGCCGCTGGCGCAGATCGAGTGCACGCGCTTCCAGCTCGGTGATCGCCTCGACATTCTGTTCGGCGCTGGAAAAGGCGGAGACGACCGCCACCGCGAAGGCGGCGCCGAGAGCGCCGGAAATCACCGCGACGATCAGCGTGCCGACCAGGCCAAGCTGGCGCTTGGGTGCCGGTTCGGCCGGCGGGGGCACCGGATGCACCGGCTCGGCCGGCTCCGGCCGCTCCCCCGCAGCATCGACGGCCTCCTTGGCATCGACGGTCTGGCCGGCCGCATCGAGCACCGGCACCTCGCCCGCCGGCGCGTCAGTAGTGGAGGCGTCGGGGGCGGGGGTGTCGGGAGCGGGCGCCGTTTCAGGCGGCACGTCGGTGCCGGCCGGCGGCGGGACGTTATCGTCCGGCGCCGTCTGCTTTTCCGGTGTCACGTCGCGGGCGGCGAGGTCGAGCGTCGGCGGCTTGCGGCGCGCGGGCTTGGCTCCGGCCTCCGGCTTGTCCTTCGCGTCCTTGTTCGGATCGTCTGTCGCCACGTCCTTACCTCCGCCTTGATAAAGCACCGGGCCGGCCCCTGGTTCCGGGATAGACCGCCCGTCCCCGCGCCGCAACCTCGGGAGAGTGCGATGGTTTACCGGGCCAGCAGTTCGAACAGCCCGTCCTCGGTGGGTTCGCGGGCGATCCGGGTCGGCCAGCCCGCCGCCGCCAGCGGCTTCGCCACATTGGCGGAGAAGCACAGATGTTCGACATGGCGCAATTGGGACGCCACGCCCGCCGCTTGTGCGCGCGCCGCAAGGGTGGCCGAGGTGCGTGGCGAAAAATGGAAGGCCGCGTCGATCCGCCCCGCCCGCACCGCCTCCACCGTCGCCGGCGCCAGCGCCTCGGCCGGCACGGTGCGGTAGATCACGAAAAGTTCGGTGGAAATGCCGTCCGCCGCCAGCACCTCGCCGATCTCAACCGCCCGGTCCTCGCCGGCGACATAGAGCAGCCGCGCCCCGGCCGGCAGGCGCTCGCGCAGCAGCGCGCCCAGCGCCGCCCCGTCGCCGCCCGCCACATGCACCTCGGTGAACGCCTTCGGTGCCGCCGCCGCCGTGCGCCGTCCCACGGCATAGAGCGGCAGGCCCGCCAGCGCCGGCAGCTCCGGCCGCGCGCCCAGCAGCCGCGCGCCATTGACGCTGGTCAGGGTCACCGCGTCGAACGCGCCGGGGGGCAGAAGCGCCTCGGGCAGCGCCTCGACCGACAGCATCGAGTCGACCACCGCCTCATGGCCGGCCGCGTGCAGCCGCTCGGCGGTGGCCTGCGCGTCCGGCTGCGGCCGTGTCACCAGCACCCGCATCAGTGCGGCAGCAATTCGGGCGGCACCATGGCGCGCATTTCCTTGCCCGCCGCGATGCCTAGTTCCAGCGCGCGGTTGATCGGCCCGTAGCGCACGATCTCGTAGAAGCGCGAGCCGTCCGGCGCCAGCACCACCCCACGAAAGCGGATCTCGTCGCCCTCCACCTGCGCCAGCCCGCCGATCGGCGTGCGGCAGGAGCCGTCGAGTTCGGCGAGATAGGCCCGCTCCACCCGCAAAGCGAGCCCGGTCGCCGGGCTGACCACCGGCACCACGAGCGCGTCGACCGCGATGTCGCCGAAGCGCGTCTCGATCGCCACCGCTCCCTGCCCAACGGCGGGCAGGAAGTCGGTCGTCTCCAGCACCGAACTCACCTTGTCGGCGAGGCCGAGCCGGCTGAGCCCGGCATAGGCGAGCAGCGTGCCATCGAATTCGCCGCTCTCCACCTTGGCAAGGCGGGTGTGCACATTGCCGCGCAGAAGCTGGACGTTGAGGTCGGGCCGCAGCCGGCGCAGTTGCGCCTCGCGCCGCAGCGAGGCGGTGCCCACCTTCGCGCCGGGCTTGAGATCGCGCAGCGCCACGCCCTCGCGCAGGATCAGCGCGTCGCGCACATCGGCGCGGGGGAGATAGCCGACAAGGTGCAGCCCGTCCGGAAGCCGCGTCGGCATGTCCTTGGCCGAATGCACGGCGAGGTCGATGCGCCGGTCGAGCAGCGCTTCTTCCAGCTCCTTGGTGAACAGCCCCTTGCCGCCGGCTTCCGACAGCGCCCGGTCGGTGATGGCGTCGCCCGTGGTGCGGATCACCTGCACCTCCACCGCCTCGTCCGGCCAGCGATGCGCCTTCAGCAGCGCGTCGCGTACCGCATGCGCCTGCCACAGGGCGAGCGGGCTGCCACGGGTGCCGAGCCGGAGTTTGGGAAGCGATTGCGTCATGCCGTCCTGCGGTGCTAGCGGTTCGTATGCGTTCAGTTCACCGGCCAACCCCGTAAAGTCAATGCGTGATCTTCTCCTGCTCGGCATCGAGACCACCTGCGACGAGACCGCCGCCGCGGTGGTGCGTCGGCGTGCCGACGGAACCGGTGCGATCCTCTCCAACATCGTGCATTCGCAGACCGAGGATCACGCGGAGTATGGCGGCGTGGTGCCGGAAATCGCCGCCCGCGCCCATGTCGAGGTGCTCGACCATCTGGTCGCCCGCGCGCTGCGCGCCGCCGGGCTGCGGCTGAACGAGATCGACGGCATCGCCGCCGCCGCTGGCCCGGGGCTGATCGGCGGGGTCATTGTCGGCCTCACCACGGCAAAGGCGCTGGCTCTGGCGGCGAGGAAGCCGCTGATCGCGGTCAATCATCTCGAAGCGCACGCGCTTACCGCCCGCCTCACCGACAAGGTGCCCTTCCCCTTCCTGCTGCTGCTCGTCTCCGGCGGCCACACCCAACTCGTCGCCGTCACCGGCATCGGCGAGTATGAGAAGCTCGGCGGGACGATGGACGACGCCATCGGCGAAGCGTTCGACAAGACCGCCAAGATGCTCGGCCTGCCCTATCCCGGCGGCCCGGCGGTGGAGCGCGCGGCGTTGCAGGGCGATCCGGAACGCTTCGCCCTGCCCCGCCCCCTGCACGGCAAGCCGGTGCCGGATTTCTCGCTCTCCGGCCTCAAGACCGCGGTGCGGATCGAGGCGCTGAAGATCGCCCCGCTGAGCGAGCAGGACGTGAACGATCTGTGCGCCTCCTTCCAGGCCGCTGTGGTCGACATTCTCGCCGACCGCGTGCGCTGCGCGCTGCGGCTGATGCGGCATCGGGGGCTGAAGCCCTCCGCGCTGGTGCTGGCGGGAGGCGTCGGCGCCAACCAGTCGGTGCGCCGGGCGCTGCACAAGGTCGCGGCCGATGGCGGCACCCGTCTCGCCGTGCCGCCGCCGGAACTGTGCACCGATAATGGCGCGATGATCGCATGGGCCGGCGCCGAACGGCTGGCGCGCGGCCTGTCCGACGGGCTCGACGCCTCCCCCCGCGCCCGCTGGCCGCTGGACGAGATCGAGGGGGTGGAAGCGCCGGCGGCCGGCTTAACGGCGGCGCCGGCCGAAGCGGTGCCTCCGGCGGCTCCCGAGGGGATTGGCGGCTGATGCCGGCCCGCTTTGCCTCCATCGGCGTGGTGGGCGCCGGCGCCTGGGGCACGGCGCTCGCCAATGCCGCCGCCCGCGCCGGCCGCGAAGTCGTGCTGTGGGGGCGCGATGCCGCGCTGATCGAGAGGCTGCGGCACCAGCGCGCCAATGCCGCGCACCTGCCGGGAGTGGCTCTGGCCGAGACGGTGCACCCCACTGCCGATCTCGCTGATGTCGGCGGCACCGATGCGGTGCTGCTCGTCGTTCCGGCCCAGGCGAGCCGCACGGTCGCCGCCGCCCTCGCGCCGCATCTCGCGCCGGGCACGGCGGTCGTCACCTGCGCCAAGGGCATCGAGCGGGGCACCTCACTGTTCATGACGCAGGTGCTGGAAGAGGCCTGCCCGCAGGCGGCGCCGGCAATTCTCTCCGGCCCCAGCTTCGCCGCCGATGTCGCCGCCGGCCTGCCCACCGCCGTGACGCTGGCCGCGCGCGACGGTGCGGTAGCGGAGGCGCTGGCCGCCGCGCTCGGCTCGGCCTCGTTCCGGCTCTATCACAGCGAGGATGTGCGCGGGGTGGAGATCGGCGGCGCGGCCAAGAACGTGCTCGCCATCGCCGCCGGCATTGTCGGCGGCCGCAGGCTCGGCGCCAGCGCCGGCGCCGCGCTGATCGCGCGCGGCTTCGCCGAGCTGATGCGCTTCGGTAAAGCCTATGGCGCGCGGGCGGAAACGCTCACCGGCCTGTCCGGTCTCGGCGACCTCATTCTCACCTGTTCCACCGCCCAGTCGCGCAATTACGCGCTCGGCCTCAGCCTCGGCCAGCAGGACGGGCTGCACCCGCCGGGCAAGCTGGCGGAAGGCGCGCTGACCGCCAGCGTGCTGGTGGCGATGGCGCAGGCGCGCGGCGTCGACATGCCGATCGCCCGCGCGGTGGAAGACGTGCTGGCCGGGCGCCGCGATGTCGAACAGGCGATCGGCTCGCTGCTGGCCCGCCCGCAAAGGGCGGAAGCGTGAGACGACGCGGCGCGCCGGCCCCTGCGGGATGACGGAGGCGCGGCGAAGCGGTAAGTGAATGAGCCTCCCGGCGAGGTCATCAGGAGTGGAAATGGCGCACTGGCTCTACAAGTCTGAACCCTTCAAATGGTCCTGGGAGCAGCAGGTCGCCGCCGCCGAAAAGGGCACGCACTGGGACGGCGTGCGCAACCACCTCGCCAAGCAGCAGCTTCTCGCCATGCGCCTTGGTGACCACGGGTTCTTCTACCATTCGAACGAGGGCAAGGAGATCGTCGGCGTCGTCGAGGTCATTAAGGAAGCCTACCCCGACCCCTCCGATCCCTCGGGCAAATTCGTCATGGTCGACCTCAAGGCGGTGGCCGCGCTGAACAACCCGGTCTCGCTCGCCGCCGTGAAGGCGGAACCGCGCCTCGCCGAGATGGCGCTGATGAAATTCTCCCGCCTCTCCGTCCAGCCCGTCACCGATGCCGAATGGGACATCGTGCTGGAGATGGCGGGCGGCACACGTTGACGCCGCGCGGCATCGCCGACCCCGCCGCTTTCATCCGCGCCGAGACGCAGCGCCTCGCCCCGCCGCTGGTGCCGGAAATCACGCTGCATCTCGCCGAGGAATCGCTGCCGATCTGGCAACGCACCGAGGAGGAACTGGGCGAGATCGGCCTGCCGCCGCCCTTCTGGGCCTTCGCCTGGGCCGGCGGGCAGGCACTGGCCCGCTACATCCTCGACCATCCCGACACGGTGCGCGGCAAACGGGTGCTGGATTTCGCCTCAGGTTCCGGCCTGGTCGGCATCGCCGCGGCGAAGGCGGGCGCGGCGCATGTCGCCTGCGCCGATATCGACCCGTTCGCCCAGGCCGCCATCGCGCTGAACGCCGGCCTCAACGGCGCGGGGCCGCTCGACGTGATCACCTCCGATGTGCTTGGCACGCGGGGCGTTTGGGAGGTCGTGCTGGCCGGCGACATCGCCTATGAGCGCGACCTCGCGGGGAAGGTCTTCGCCTGGCTCGAGGCGCTTTCGGCCGCGGACGCCGATGTGTGGATCGGCGATCCCGGCCGCTCCTATCTGCCGCGCCAGCGACTGGAGAAGGTCGCGGACTATGCCGTTCCGGTCTCGCGCGAACTCGAAGACACGGAGATCAAGGCCACCGCCGTCTGGCGCCCGCGGCGCTGATGCCGGGCGCGGCCGGTTGCGGCCTTCCGGCAGTTTTTCGGGAACAGGACGTGTTGCCTTACGTTGGCCCCATAGATGCGGCGGCAACGCGGCATCGGGCGCCGGGTGCAGCATCCGCACCCGGCCTGCTTACGGCACAAGAGGCTAATGGCCCCGCGCCATGGCGCCTCTTGCACGGCACCCGGCGCGGCGGACCCCGTCGCCCCGGCCTGTCCCGAGGCGTCCAGCGGCACCGAGTGATGCCCTGGCCGCCACCGGCATTCCTGATTGTCCTTCGTGACCTGCGTTGACTCTCGAATGCCTCCCTGGCGGCGACCCGTCGCCACAAACCAAGGAGACACACGATGAAAAACCGAAACCTCCTGCACGCGGCTGCGGCTACGTCCATTCTCAGCCTGATCGCCGGTGGCGCGGTGGCGCAGACCGCTCCTTCCGCAACGAACACCCGCCAGGCCCCGGCTGCCAGCCAGCAGGACCGCCAGACCACGGCCGGCGCGCGCGCCTCCGGCGAGCGGCAGGTGGCGCAGCAGTGCCTCGATGAGCTGCGCGCCTTCAACGCCCAGATGAACGACGACGGATTCTGGATTTCCGGCTGGGGTGCCCAGGACATACAGGCCGGCGGGCGCGCCGGCATGGACGGCGCCACATCCGGAACCGCGTCCAGCGGTCAGGCCACCCGGGCCCAGCGCGCGTCGGAGGATGTGCCGGCGAACCAGTCGCCGACCGCCCGCGCGCCCAATACCCAGGACAATGCGGTGACGCCGGCGCGTTCGGCCTGGGGTGGCAGCAGTTGGGGCATCGGCTCGCCGCCCTATCAGATCCGCACCCTGCGCTCCGCCGCCAATGTACTGGGCCAGCGCGGCGAGCAGCAGGCCTGTAACGCCGTGCTCGCCGAGATGAAGGAGGCGTATCGCGACTATACCGGCCAGCTCAGGCAGGCTGGCGTGGAGCCGGGCGATGTCACCTCCTGGCGCCAGCAGCGGCTGGTTGGCGCCCGTCCCGTCACCGAGATCGACGCCGGGCTGGTCAATCTCGCCGACATCACCGGCACGGAGGTCCGCAATCTGCAGGACGAGCAGCTCGGCACGGTGGAAGACGTGGTGCTGGATTCCGAACGCGGCGGCATCCGCTATGTGATCGTCTCCAGCGGCGGCGTGCTCGGCATTGGCGAGGACATGGTGGCGGTGCCCTGGCAGGCGCTGCGCGCGACGCGGGGGCTTAACACCTTCGTGCTCAACGCGCCGAGCGACGCGCTCGACGAGGCCCCCTCGGTCGATCCGGAGGCATTCGCCGATCCGAATGGCTCGCGCGAGACGCGCCAGCAGGTCGACCGCTTCTGGCATGACCAGATGAGCGGCTGAGCCGACGAGGCGCGGGAGCGACTCCCGCGCCGGACCCTTCGGGAATAAACGGCGGGGCGGTGCAGGCCGCCCCGCTGCCGTGGCGGGCGGCGGGACCCGTCTCCTCCGCGCGACTACCTACCGACCAAAGTTGCGCGCCCCTGCGCTTGTCCCGCCCGGGCGCTCTCCCCATAATCCCGCCGAAGCAAGAGAGGCGCACAGCGCCGGCCTGATGGGGAGAAACGCCATGTCCGACAAGATCTACGACGTGCCCGCGGAATGGGCGAAGCGGGCCTTCCTCGATGATCGCGCCTATCAGGCGAAGTATGAGGCCTCGCTCACCGACCCGCAGGCTTTCTGGGCGGATGAGGGCAAGCGGATCGAATGGTTCGAGCCTTATACGGTGGTCAAGAACACCTCCTTCGATCCCGGCCATGTCTCGATCAAATGGTTCGAGGACGGCGTCACCAATGTCGCCTGGAACTGCATCGACCGGCATCTGCCCACCCGTGCCGATCAGGTCGCCATCATCTGGGAAGGCGACGATCCGTCCGAGCACCGCCACATCACCTATCAGGAGCTGCATGACGAGGTCTGCCGCTTCGCCAATGTGCTGCGCAACCGCAATGTGGAGAAGGGCGACCGCGTCACCATCTACATGCCGATGATCCCCGAGGCGGCCTATGCGATGCTCGCCTGCGCGCGGCTCGGCGCCATCCACTCGGTGGTGTTCGGCGGTTTCTCGCCCGACAGTCTCGCCGGCCGGGTCCGCGACTGCGGCTCCAAGGTCATCATCACCGCCGACGAAGGGCTGCGCGGCGGCCGCAAGGTGCCGCTTAAGGCCAATGTCGATGCCGCCATCGCCAAGTTGGGCGATATCGAGGTGGATCACGTCGTCGTCGTGCGCCGCACCGGCGGCACGGTCAACATGAAGCCCGGCCGCGACGTGTGGTATCACGAGGCGGCCGATCTCGTGACCAGCCATTGCCCGGCAACGCCCGTCGAGGCGGAACACCCGCTGTTCATCCTCTACACCTCGGGATCGACCGGCCTGCCCAAGGGTGTGCTGCACACCACGGGCGGCTATCTCGTCTATGCCTCGATGACGCACCAATATGTGTTCGACTATCACGAGGGCGACATCTACTGGTGCACCGCCGATATCGGCTGGGTGACGGGCCACAGCTACATCGTCTATGGCCCGCTCGCCAACGGCGCCACCACGCTGATGTTCGAGGGGGTGCCGAACTATCCGACCAATTCCCGCTTCTGGGAGGTCATCGACAAGCACAAGGTCAACATCTTCTACACCGCGCCGACCGCTATCCGCGCGCTGATGCAAGGCGGCGATGCGCCCGTCACCAAGACCAGCCGCGCCTCGCTGCGCCTGCTCGGCTCGGTCGGCGAGCCGATCAACCCGGAAGCGTGGGAATGGTATCATCGCGTGGTCGGCGACGAGCGCTGCCCGATTGTCGACACCTGGTGGCAGACCGAGACCGGCGGCATCCTCATCACCCCGCTGCCCGGCGCCACCAAGCTGAAGCCCGGCTCGGCGACGCGCCCGTTCTTCGGCGTCATCCCGGAAGTGGTGGACGCGGAAGGCAACCCGCTCAGCGGCGCCTGCGAGGGCAATCTGGTGATCGCCGATTCCTGGCCGGGGCAGATGCGCACAGTCTATGGCGACCATGAGCGCTTCATGCAGACCTATTTCTCCACCTATCCCGGCAAGTACTTCACCGGCGACGGCTGCCGGCGCGATGCCGACGGCTATTACTGGATCACCGGCCGCGTCGACGACGTGATCAACGTTTCCGGCCACCGCATGGGCACCGCCGAGGTGGAAAGCGCGCTGGTGGCGCATCCGAAGGTCTCGGAAGCGGCGGTGGTTGGCTATCCCCACGACATCAAGGGCCAGGGCATCTATGCCTATGTCACGCTGATGGCCGGCATCGAGCCGACCGAGGAACTGCGCAAGGAACTGGTGTCCTGGGTGCGGCAGGAAATCGGCCCCATCGCCTCGCCGGACCTGATCCAGTTCGCCCCCGGCCTGCCCAAGACCCGCTCCGGCAAGATCATGCGCCGCATCCTGCGCAAGATCGCCGAGGACGAGTTCGGCAATCTCGGCGACACTTCCACTCTCGCCGATCCGAACGTGGTGGAAGACCTCATCTCTCACCGCCAGAACAAGAAGCACGCGGCGGCGTGACGCGCGGCGCCCCTGGCCGAGCGCGAGCGCGGCCGGGGCAGCCGTTCAGGTCAGGCGGTGGTGATGCGGCTGCCGCCGCTCCGCCGGCGGCAGGGCGCGCCAGTCGCCATAGAGGTTTTCCAGAACCGTCTCATAGCTGCGCGGCACCGGGAACGGATGCCCCTCGAAACTCCAGGCGATGCAGGCATCGAAATCCCGCGCCGACCGTATCTGGCGGTAGCGCATGCGGCCGGAAACGAGGCAGGCGACATGGGCGTTCGCCCGGCCCTCCCGCCAGCGCGCCACCCGCTCCAGCCCTCCCGCGAGGCGCTGCGGCGCCAGACCCCGCATGCCCCACACCAGCACCTGCCGGGCCCAGCGCCGCGCCCGCGTGGGCGAACGGTCGCCCGGCGCGGCCTTGCCGGCGCGATAGGCGAGAGCCGTGGCCAGCAGCCAGGCGAGCCGCATGTGCAGCCGCCCGCGCACCGGCCCCGGGCACACGCCGTCAAACGGGAAAATGTCGAGGAAGGCGCCGGAGCCCGTCTCCCCCTCTCCGCTCACCATCTTGCAGAACGGGAAAGGGCATCCCGGCTCCGTCCGCGCCTGACGCAGCCGGTAGGCCGGCGCCAGTTCCGCCGGTGCCACGGCCAGAAAGCGCTCATACGCGGCGCGCCGCAGGCAGACATCCACGTCGTCATCCCACGGGATGAAGCCGCCATGGCGGATGGCGCCGAGCAGGGTGCCGGCGGCAAGCTGATAGGCGATGCCGTGGCGCCGGCACACATGGTCAAATGCCAGTAGCATCCCCAGCCCCTCGCGCTGCAGCCGGGTCAGATCAGTCACTCGCGCCCTCCTGCAGCAGGCCGATGCGGCCCAGCGCCGGCGACAGCCCCTGAAGCTTGTGCGCCACCTCCACCCAAGCGCCGGGCTGGATGGCGCCGCCATTGACGATGCGCGGGCGCCAGCCGCCAGCCCCGTCGCCTTCCAGCACGCCGGTGCCGACCCAGGGCTGGTGGATCGAGGTCGCGCAGGAGCCGAGGTGCAGCGACAGCGAGGCACCGCGTATATGGGTGATCTGGATGCGCGGGCCGAACTTGTTGAAGCGCCGCCGCTCTTCCAGGCTCTCCATCGCCAGGCAGCGCAGCGCCGCCTCGCGGATAACGGCCTCGGAGGCATGGTCGTGCATCACATTGCGCGCCGCGCTGCGCAGGGCCGGGCCCGGCGGCTCCGCGCCACTACGGCGCAGTTCGTCATAGCGCCGCTCGATCGCCGCCACCGCCCCCGCCGGCCCGCCGAACAGGGCGGAGAGGTCAATCAGTTCGAAGCGGATGCGCGCGTCGGAATAATGCGCCAGCAGGGCGCGCAGACCCTGGATATAGCGGTCCTGATCGGATTGCGGCAGCCGGTTGATGCCCCCGAGCACGCCGTGGAAATAGGAGAGCGAGATCACCACGCCCGGCGCATGAAGAGCGGCCAGCGTCTCGGCATAGGCGCGCAGATGCGCGATCCAGAACAGTTCCGCCCAGTCGATATGCGGCGCGGCGGGTTGCCGCGGGCCCTTATAGCCGCCAAACGGCACAGCGAAGCCAAGCGGCACCCCGGCGGCGATGGCGGCGGCGGCCTTGGCGCGGATGTCCGCCGCCGTCTCGGCATCGACGCCCGAGCGGCGCCAGGCACGAGCAGCGATGCGCGCGGCCAGCCGCTCCGCCGCCGCCGGCCGGTCCGGGACGGGTGCGGAGGCCCCGGGGGGCGCCGTCAGCCGGGCCAGCATGGCGTGGAGCCAGGTCCGGCTCATAGCCCCGCTTATGATCGCGCTCATGGCCGGGCGGCGCGCCTCGGCCGGGCGGCGAGTTCCAGCGGGCTCTCCTGCCAATAATCGACCGGCCGGCCGACGAAAGCGAGATAGGCGTCCCTCCCCCCGCCGCCGGCCCTGTCGAAGGGCAGGGCGGCCGTGCCGATGGCCGACCAGCGCGCCAGCGTCGCCGGCAGGGCGGCGACCAGCGTCGGGTCCAGCGCCGCCAGAAGGCGTGGCAGCGCCTGGAAATAGAAGCCGAAGCGGTCATGACGGAAGCGCGTCGCCCCACCGACCGGATTGACCACGCGATAGGCGACCTTGCGGCCGGCGAAGCGCAGATAGCGGACGAAGAAGGCCAGCGCTGCGCGCGGCGGGTTCCTCCGTGCGATCTCGGCCAATTCCCCCGCCACGGGTGCGGCGTCCGCCGCCCCCACCTCGGTCAGCGCCCGGAAGCTCGCCTCATGCCCCAGCAGGCTGACCATGTCGTCCTCCGGCACGGTCAGATGTTCGACCGAGGCAAAGTCGATGTCGAACAGCGGCACCTCCCGCCAGAAGGCCTCGTCCCCATCGGCCAGCAGCCGGGCGAGCGCCGCCCGCCGCGCCGCCTCGCCGGGATGCCGGCCAACGGCCAGCGCCTCCACCGCGACGATGATGTTCTTTGGCGTCGCGTCGCGGAACGGCACGCTGACCGCGGCGTCCCAGCGCTCGCGAAAGGCATCGAGCTCCACCCGCATCGCGTCATCCAGCGGCGGCAGGCCGAACAGTTCGGAGAGCAGCGAGAACATGCCCTCCACCTTGATGGCGCAGGGATAGGGGCCGGTGCTGAGCGACCCGGCGGCCTCGCCCAGCAGCGCCTGCATCCGCTCCGCGCGACGGCGCGCCCGCCCCAGCAGGCGCCGCGCGACATCCCCTGCCACCGGCCCCAATTGCGGCTCGCCATCGCCGATCTGCCGCAGCAGCCGCAACAGGTCGTAGAGCCGGATGCCTTCGACGAGTTCGAGATGCAGTTCGCTGTCGGTGAGATCGAGCGGACGCGGCACCAGAGTTTCGCCCGGCGCCGCCGCGAGGCATCGCAGCGCCTCGAACTCCCGCCGACCATTCGCCGGGTCGCGCACCTGCTTGACGAAGATGCCACGCCCCGAGCCCTCCTCGCGCCCGCGAAAATGCTCATCCTTGCTGATGTCGGCGCGGAAGCGGTCCAGCACATCAGGCCAGCAGGGCGGCAGGGCGAGCGGGGCGGGCGGACTCATGGGCTCCGTCAGTGGCGCCTCACGGCGAAACGAGCGAGCGGGCCTGTTCGAGATCGGCCTGGGTGTCGAGATCCCGCGCGCCGCCGAGGGGTAGCATGATGGCGCGAATGGGAAAAGCGGCGGTGGTCGGTTCCCGCTGCAGCGCGGCGATCGCCTGCCATTGAAACCGCAGACCCGCCGCCGCCGCCGCGCAGGCGCGTGCCTGCAGCATCGGGGGCCAGCGCACCGCATGCGCCATGCACCATGCGCTCGACGCCGCCGCCTCGGCGAGGGCGACCACCGCTCCGTCGCGGACCGTGACCGCGATGGCGCCGGCATCGTCCGGCGTGCGGGCCGTCACCGCCAGCGCCAAGCCTCCCGGCGGGGCCGCGAACAGCGCCGCGAGAGCGGCATCGCTGTAGAGCGTATCGGCCAGCAGCACCCAGCAGTCGCGTGTCGGCGGCGCCCGGGTGAAGGCGCAGGCGAGGCTCTGCAGGAGTTCCGTGGTGGCAAAGGCCGGATTGTGCACGCAGCGGGCGCGCGGCAGAAAGGCCCGCACACTCGCAGCGACCTCGTCCGACCGATAGCCGGTCACCACGGTCACGGCGCCCGCCGGCAGGCCGGCGAGCTGCATCAGCAGCCGCTCCAGCGTGCCCTTCCCGGCCAGGACCGGCACCAGCGCCTTATGCGCGTCAAGCCCCATGCGCCGCCCGCGCCCGGCGGCGAGGATCACCACATCGGCGCCGCCCGGCTCGGGGGTCATTCGGGCCTAACCGCGTACCAGATCGCCGATGAGGCTCGCCGCCACGGAGAGCTTCGACACGCTGAGCCCCGATCCGGCGATCTCGTGCACGCCGTTGCGCGCCCGCTCCACCACCTCGCCACGCGCCCGCGCCCAGCTCGACACGCCCGCGACGCCGGCGCCGTGCTCCTCGATCACCTCGGCGGTGAGCCGGCGCACCGCGCTCTCGAACGCCGCCAACGCCCGCTCCAGCGCCAGCCGGTCGTAATAGTCCGTCACCGACAGAGTCCGCGCCGGCCCGAGAATGCGCTCCAGCCGGAACAGCAGGGCGACGGCGAAGAAGGTCACGGCGGCATCGGCCAGCGGCGCGCGGGTGCGGTCGGCGATCAGCACGATATCGGTGGCGCTCTCCACCGCCGGCAGGCGGGCGATGCGGCGCGCCAGTGCCTCGGGCACGCCGGCCTGCGTCCACTGGCTGATGCGGGCGTCATGCAGCACCCGCGCCTCTTCCGGCAGCAATTCGCGCACAGGGCCGGCGAGCACCTTCTCCACCGGGGGGATGCCTGCGGCGTAATGGCCGACGAGGTCGTCGAGATTGCGCCGGAGGTCGACATTGCGCAGGAACCAGATCGAGCGATCGAGCAGCATGTCCTGGACGACGCCATAAAGGTCGAGCTGCACCGCCCCCGGCACCAGCCCGTCCAGCGCGTCGATCTCGCGGTTCAGCGCGGCGAGGCCGAAACCGTCGCGCACCACGGCGAAGGCCTTGGCGATGCTGTCAATGCCCGCGCCGGTCTCATCCGCCAGCCGGGCCACGAAGGCCGGCCCGCCATGGTTGATCATGGCGTTGGAGAGACGGGTGGCAATGATGTCGCGGCGCAGCCGGTGGTGCTCGATGCCCTCCGAGAAGTGCTCGCGCAGTTCCAGCGGAAAATAGGCCGCCAGTTCGCGCGCGAGATAGGGATCGTCCGGCACGTCGGTGTCGAGCAGGTCCGAATGCACGGAAAGCTTGGCATAGGCCAGCAGCACCGCCATTTCCGGGCGGGTCAGCGCCTCGCCGCGCCCGCGCCGCTCCGCGATCTCGCTGTCGGAGGGCAGATACTCCACCGCCCGGTCGAGCAGGCCGCGCGCTTCGAGCCGCTGCATCAGCCGCTGCAGGAAGCCGAGATCGTCGAGCCCGCGCATTTCCGCGAGCGAGAGCGCCAGCGTCTGCAGATAGTTGTTCGTCAGCGCCAGCGCGGCGACATCGCCGGTCATGCCGGCCAGCACCTGCGCCCGCGCCTGCGGGTCGAGCCGCCCCTCGCGCAGGGCCGGCGCCATGGCGATCTTGATGTTCACCTCGATATCGGAGGTGTTGACGCCGGCGGAATTGTCGATGGCGTCGGTGTTCAGCCGCACGCCACGCCGCGCCGCCTCGATGCGCCCACGCTGGGTGACGCCGAGATTGGCGCCCTCGCCGATCACCCGCGCCCGAATCTGGCTGCCGGTGATGCGCACGCCGTCATTGGCGCGGTCACCGGCCTGCGCGTCGGTCTCGCTGGTCGCGCGCACATAGGTGCCGATTCCGCCGAACCACAACAGGTCCACCGGCGCGCGCAATATGGCGCTGATCACCTCGGCGGGAGAGGCGGAGGGCACGTCGAAGCCCAGCACCTCGCGCATGGCCAGGGTGAGCGGAATGCTCTTGGCGCTGCGCGGGAACACGCCGCCACCGGGCGAGATCAGCGACTTGTCATAGTCCTGCCAGGAGGAGCGCGGCAGCGCGAACAGCCGCCGGCGCTCGCGGAAGGAGAGTTCGGGGTCGGGATTGGGATCGAGGAAGATGTCGCGATGGTCGAAGGCGGCGACCAGGCGGATGGTGTTCTCCAGGATCATGCCATTGCCGAACACATCGCCCGACATGTCGCCGACGCCGGCCACGGTGAAGGGCGTGCGGCGAATGTCGATGTCGAGTTCGCGGAAATGCCGGCGCACCGCCTCCCAGGCGCCGCGCGCGGTGATGCCCATCGCCTTGTGGTCATAGCCGACCGAGCCACCGGAGGCGAAGGCATCGCCGAGCCAGAAGCCGCGCTCCAGCGAGAGCGCATTGGCGGTGTCGGAGAAGGTGGCCGTGCCCTTGTCGGCGGCGACCACGAGATAGGGGTCGTCCTCGTCATGCCGCACCGTCTGCGCGGGATGCACGGTGCGGCCGTCCTCGATATTGTCGGTGAGGTCGAGCAGGCTGGAGATGAACAGCTTGTAGGCCTCGACACCCTCGGCCTGGATCGCCTCGCGCGGCCCGGCGGGAAGCTGCTGCGGCACGAAGCCGCCCTTGGCGCCCACCGGCACGATCACCGCGTTCTTCACCTGCTGCGCCTTGACCAGGCTGAGCACCTCGGTGCGGAAATCCTGCGGCCGGTCGGACCAGCGAAGCCCGCCGCGCGCCACCCGGCCGAAGCGCAGATGGATGCCTTCCACCCGCGGCGACTGGACGAAAATCTCGAACAGCGGCTGCGGCTGCGGCAGGCCCTCCACCTCGGCGCTGCGGAATTTGAAGGCGATGGTCGGGCGGTGCACGCCCTGCGCGCTGCGCTGGAAGAAATTGGTCCGCACCGCCGCCTCGATGAGATTGGCGAAGCGGCGCAGGATGCGGTCCTCGTCGAGGCTTGGCACATCCGCCAGCGCGGCCTCGATGGCGGCGCGCAGTTCCTCCTGCCGCTCGACGCGGCGCTCGTGCATCTCCGGGTCGAAGCGGGCATGGAACAGCGCCACCAGCTTCTGCGCGAGGGCGGGATGGGCGTTCAGGGTCTGCCAGAGATAATCCTGGCTGAACGGCATGCCGGCCTGGCGCAGATAGCGCCCCAGCGCCCGCAGCAGCGCGATGTCGCGCCAGCCAAGCTGGGCGTTCAGCGCCAGCGCGTTGAAGCCGTCGCTCTCGCCGCCGCGTAGCACCGCCATCAGTGTCGCGTGCAGGCGCGGGCCGAGCTTGTCGAGCGGGATGTCGCCGCCGCCGCGCCGCGACAGCAGCATGTCATGCACATAGACGGGTGTGCCGCCGCCGGGCCGGACGGTGAAGGTGCGCTCGTCAATGACGACGAAGCCCATGGATTCGAGCAAGGGCACCCGCTCGGAGAGCAGGCGCGGCACCTTGTAGCTGAACACTTTGAGCGCGACGCGGCCGCGTTCGCGCAGCGTCGAGGCGCGGAAATCCGCCGCTACCGGGCTCGCCTCGCCGAGATCCTCGATCAGGCGCAGATCGTCGATCGCCTCGGCCGGTGTCGCCGCCGCCTGGTAGCCGGCCGGGAACGCCCCGGCATAGCGCTCCATCAGCTCGCTCGCCTTGCTGGCCGGCACGGTGGCCGCCAGCGCCTCGGCAAAGCCGTCGCCCCAGGTGCGGATGATGGCGCCGATGGCCTCTTCCAGCGTGGCGCGATTGACGTTCGGCACCGCGCCGGGGCCACGCTCGATGATGAAATGCACCCGGGTGAGCGGCCCTTCGAGGAAGAGCGGGCGGAACGAGACCACCTGCCCGCCGAAGCTCGACGCCAGCAGATGCCCGATCTTCACCCGCACCTCGCTGCCATAGCGTTCGCGCGGGACGAAGACGAGGATGGAGACGAATCGGTCGAAACGCTCGTTCAGCGCCAGCACCCGCACGCGCGGATGCTCGTCGAGCTGAAGAATGGCGAGGGAGAATTGATAGAGCGCCGTGGTGTCGATCTGGAACAGATCGTCGCGCGGATAGGTCTCCAGCACTTTCACCAGCGCGCGGCCGGAATGGCTCTCGGGGGCGAAGCCGGCGCGCGCCAGCACGGTGGCCGCCTTGCGCCGCAGCACGGGAATCGTGCGCACCGAGCTCGTATAGGCGGTGGCGGTGAACAGGCCGGAAATGCACAGCCCGCCGACCACCCGCCCCTGCGCGTCGTAGCGTTTGACCAGCACCACGTCGATCCAGGCGCGCCGGTGGACATTGGACAGGGTGCGCGACTTGGTGACGATCAGCGGGCTGGGGTCGGCCAGCGCCTCGGCGATGTCGGTGCTGACGGAGCGGGGATCGCCGGTCGGGCGGAACAGCCGGAAGGACTCGTCCGCCATCAGCCCCAGCGCGTCGTCCATGCGCCGCTCGAACACCGTGGTCTTCGAGGCGCCGGGCGTGCCCGCGCTCTGGTAATGGCGGCAGCCGAGAAAGGTGAAGCGGCCGGCGAGCAGCCATTCGAGAAAGGCGATCGCCTCCTCGCGGTCCTCGCGCGGCACCAGGGCGGGGGCGAGGGTGAGATTGGTCACTGCGGCGCGTACCTGCGCCATCATCGGCTGCCAGGCGGCGACCACCACGCGCACCTGGTTCAGCACCAGGCTGAGTTCGTCGATCAGCGCCGCCCGCCGGCCTTCATCCTCGATTCGCGGCACATGGATCTGGATCAGGCTCTCGCGCCGCATGCGGGCGCCGGCCGGAGTCTCGCCGGGAACGAGGCCGGTCACCTGCCCGCTGGCGTCGCGGTCCACTCCCATGATCGGGTGCACCACGAAGCTGGCGGTCAGCCCCTGCGCGTTGAGCGCGCCCATGAGCGAATCGAGCAGGAACGGCATGTCGTCATTGACGATCTCGATCACCGAGACCCGGGCGAGCCGGTCGCCGCCCTCGGCGGGCGGGAGCTGCTCGATGCGTATGTCGAAGCTGTCGCGCCGCCGGACCTTCAGATGGGCATAGGCGAGGCGCGCCAGCGCCGCGAGTTCATGCGGGGTGTAGACCCGCACATCCTCGGCCACGGCGCGGCCGAACAGGCCATGGGCGAACCGGGCCGGCACATCGCCGTCGGTCGCCTGCAGGATGAGGTCCGCCTGCTCGACGAGCTGGCGTGCGACGCGCTCGTCCTCGCTGGCCAGGAACCCTTCGACGCCCATCATCTCCCCCCGCCGGATGGCACGGGCCCCACCGAGAAGCCCGTCTACCGGCTGTAGCCGATTGTTCTATTATACGTCCATTCCGGCGGCTTGAATGCGGGCGATCCCTCGCCCCCGGCCGCTGTTGCCGGTTGGTCACAGAAAGATAAGACTATCGCCCGATTGATCTCGATCAAGCGCGCCACGCCCCCCTGCCCTCACGAATGGGCGCGTGCCCGGTACAGGGCTTAAGGGAATAAAGGGGTTTGGGGCATGTCGTCCATCCGGTCATTTTTTGCTCGCACCGCCGCGCCGGCGGTCCTCGCGCTCGCGGGCGCCGCTCTGATCGCGGCCCCGGCGGTCGCGGCTGACATCAACACGGCCGCGCCGCTCGCCTATAAGGCGCCGGCGCCGGTGGAGGAACAGAGCCCGTGGCAGATCCGCGTGCGCCTGCTCGGCGTCATCCCCGAGGATAACGGCTCGGTGCGGGGCATCCTCGGCTCCGGGCTCGATGTCTCCGATTCCGTGGTGCCGGAACTCGACATCACCTATTACTTCACCAAGAACTGGGCGGCGGAGCTGATCCTCGGCGTCACCCCGCACGACATCAACGGCACCGGCGCGATCTCCAGCCTGAACAAGATCGGCGAGGTCTGGCTGCTGCCGCCGACCCTGACGCTGCAGTACCACTTCACCGATTTCGGCGCCTTCAAGCCCTATATCGGCGCCGGCATCAACTACACCTTCTTCTTCGACCAGAAGGCCTATTCGGCCGATTCGATCGACGTGAAGGACACGTTCGGCTGGGCGCTGCAGGCCGGCTTCGACTATATGTTCGACGCGCATTGGGGCTTCAACGTCGACGTGAAGAAGCTGTTCCTCAAGCCCGATTTCGATGTCGTGGTCGCCGGCCAGCCGCTCACCGGCAAGGCCAATCTCGACCCGTGGATCGTCGGCGTCGGCGTCACCTACCGCTTCTGAGGCAAGGCGCCTCACACGCAAAGGGCCGGCTCACGCCGGCCCTTTTTCGTTGCCCACCCGCTCAATGGCGGAAATGGCGCACGCCGGTGAACACCATGGCGATGCCGGCCGCATCCGCCGCCGCGATCACATCCGCGTCGCGGATCGAGCCACCCGGCTGGATCACGGCGGTGGCCCCGGCCTCGATGGCGGTGATGAGGCCATCGGCGAAGGGGAAGAAGGCGTCGGAGGCCACGACGCTGCCGCGCGTCAGTGGCTCGGCATTCCCAGCCGCCTCGGCGGCGTCGCGCGCCTTGTGGGCGGCGATGCGGGCCGAATCGACCCGGCTCATCTGCCCGGCGCCGATGCCGACGGTCGCGAGGTCGCGGGCATAGACGATGGCGTTCGACTTCACATGCTTCACCACGCGGAAGGCGAAGGCGAGGTCCGCCAGTTCCTTCGCCGTCGGCGCGCGCTGGGTCACCACTTTCAGCGCCATGTCGTCCACCACGGCATTGTCGCGCGACTGCACGAGATAGCCGCCGGCGAGCGACTTCACCGCCAGCCCGCCGCCGCGCGGGTCCGGCAGGCCGCCGGTCACCAGCAGGCGCAGATTCTTCTTGGCGCCGACAATGGCGGCGGCTTCCTCTGTCGCGTCGGGGGCGACGATCACCTCGGTGAAGATGTCGACGATGGCGCGCGCCGCGTCGGCGTCCAGCGTGCGGTTCAGCGCCACAATGCCGCCAAAGGCCGAGGTCGGGTCGCAGGCCAGCGCCTTGCGATAGGCCTCAACCAGCGTTTCGCCTTCAGCGACGCCGCAGGGATTGGCGTGCTTGACGATCACCACCGCCGGGGCGCGGGCGGGGTCGAACTCCGCCACCGCCTCGAAGGCCGCGTCCGTGTCGTTGAGGTTGTTGTAGGACAGCGCCTTGCCCTGGAGTTGGCGGGCGGTGGCCACCCCCGGCCGCGCCGGGCCGCCGACATAGAAAGCCGCGCTCTGGTGCGGGTTCTCGCCATAGCGCAGCGCCTCCGCGAGGCGTCCGCCGAACACCCGGCTTTCCGCCGCCGCTTCCGCGTTCTCCTTCGCCTCGACCTCGGCGAACCAGCCGGCGATGGCGCCATCATAGGTGGCGGTGCGGGCATAGGCGAGCTGCGCCAGCCGGCGGCGGGTGGCGAGCGTGGTGCCGCCCTTTTCCGCGATCTCCGCCAGCACGGTGTCATAGCTCGACGGATCGACCACGATGGCGACATCGGCATGGTTCTTGGCGGCGGCGCGGATCATCGCCGGCCCGCCAATGTCGATGTTCTCGACGCAGTCATCATAGCCGGCGCCGCGCGCCACCGTGGCCTCGAACGGGTAGAGATTCACCACCACAAGGTCGATCGGCAGGATGTTGTGCTGCTCCATCGCGGCGCGGTGGGCGGCATCGTCGCGAATGGCGAGAATGCCGCCATGCACGCCGGGATGCAGCGTCTTCACCCGCCCGTCCATCATTTCCGGAAAGCCGGTGAGGTCGGACACGTCGAGCACCGCCAGCCCCGCTTCCGCCAGCGCCTTGCGCGTGCCGCCGGTGGAAACCAGCGCGATGCCCTTGGCGGCGAGCGCCTGCGCGAAGGGCACGAGGCCGGTCTTGTCGGAGACCGAGAGAAGGGCGCGGGCGATGGGGCGGATGTCAGCGGACATGGAAGCGGCCAATGCGTTGAAACGGGGAAGCCGCCGCCCCTACCACGTCTGGCCTTCCGGGTGAACCGTGCGCAGAGCCGACCCGCTATGTGGGCAGAGGAGCGGGCGCCTCCCTTAACCCTTCACTGCCGCCATCGTCATCCCTGAACGGCCGCAGGCCGTATCCGGGATCGCGCGACGATCGGCGAGCGATCCCGGCTCTCGCTGCGCTCGGCCGGGATGACGAATTGGGAAAAGGCGAGGGATCAGCCCCGCAGCGCTTTCAACTGGACGAAGGTCCATTCCACCCGCGGCGTCTGCCGGGCATTCCCGGTGATGACGAGCTGATCCGTCCGGCGCGGACCGGCGCCGCTGCCGAGAAAGATGCTCTCCTCGATCGTCACGCTGCTTCCCGGCGCGGTAAACGCCCAGTCATCGCCATCGGGCAGGCGCAGGATCACCGTCTGCCCGTCCGAGGTGCGCGAGGGCTCGACCGAGGGATGCAGATGGAAGCGCACCGCATAGCGGCCGGGCTGGTCGGCGGAGAATTCCTCGCCCTGCGCCACCCGGAACAGATCCTCGCCGTCGAGCCGCATACCATCCGCCGACAGCCGCCAGGAGCGCTGGTGGATGAGGCCGTAGCGCGCCGCATAGCCGTCATGACTGGCGCGCAGCACGTCCGCACCGCCGCGCTCACCCCGGTCGACATGCAGATCGCTGGGACCGCTGAGCACCGGCGCCCCGCACAGTCGCGTCAGCGGGCCGGCGGCGAGAAAGCGACAGGACGAGGCCTCCTCCACCACGGCGGCCGAATGCGCCGCCGTCTGCCGAGCCGCTGCCCGCCATTCCTCGCGCCCGGCGGCCGGCAGGCCGCAATTGACAACGATACGGTGCCGCCCGGCCGACAGCTCGAAGGACAGGCAGCCCGCATGCGCGTCGAGGCTCACCGGCAGCGGCGGCGGCGCCCCGGTATCGGCGATCACCACGGTGGTGCCGGCCTCCATGCGCTGGTAGCCGGAATAGGGCGCGTTCGCCACCGGGCGCCCGCGCGCATCGTCATAGGCGAGCACGGTGGCGAGCACGTCCGCCGGCGTCGGCCCCATGCCGTTGAACAGCGCGAAGGCGCCGTCGACATGCCGGAAAAAGCGCAGCATCGGCATCATCCGGTCGAGCGCGTTGAGCAGCGCCGGCGGCGGCGCCACATGCCGGGCCTCGTAGCTCTGGCGCAGCGGCAGCAGGTCGAGCAGCACATCGAGCAGCATGCCCGGGTTGCGGCTGACATGGCCGCCATCGCCCAGCACCTGCCGGTCGAGTTCCTCGACCAGCCGCTTCTGCGCCGCGCGCATCAGCCGCGTCTGGTCGGCCATGCAGAGGCTGGCCAGCGACAGCGACAGCGCGCAGGCAAGGCGCGCCCGCCCGTCCGGCGCGCCCGGGCCGACGCTCTTGATGTAGCGCACCTGCGCCGTGAGGCTGCGGATGAAGCGGCGGTGAAAGCCGGGATCGGCGTCCTGCAGGATCAGCGGCGCCTGGGTGAGCCAGCTCGTCACCCGCCGCGCCGCCACCTCGGGCGACGAGGCCAGCGGCAGGCGGTGGCCGCGCATGGCGATCCAGTCGCCGACCAGCGCGCGGGCATGGGCGCGGGCGACGGGCGAGGCGGCGGCCTGCAAGTGCCGCAGCCAGCCGAAGGAATAGAGCTCGCGCGCCCAGTCCGGCGAGGGCGGCTCCATCTCGAAGGGAGAGGCGCCGTCGGTCAGCACCAGCTTGCCGGCGAAGCTGTAGCGCCCGGCATAGAAGTCGGCCGCGCGCGCGGGGTCGCCGGTGCGCAGTTCATGCGGGGCGAACAGCAGCCGCGAGGGCACCGGCACCGCCGTCGCCCGCCAGGGGAACCAGGGATGCGCCAGAGTGTGGGCGACCAGCCGGTTCCAGCCGGTCTCAAGCGCGAACAGCGCCAGACGGGCGCGCTTCGCGTGGATGTCGCGGGCCATCAGCGCCTCAGCCCCTCTCGAAGACGCCGGGAATCACCAGCTTTGCCATGGCCGCGAGCTTAGCGGAGCGAGTCCGTGCGTCCAGTCGGCGGGCGAGGCGGCGCGCGGCAGGAAGGGACAGGCTCATCCCCGCCGCAGCCGCGCGGCGAAGAAGCCATCGAGCCCGGCAAAGCGCGGATCCTCATCCGGCAGATGCGTCGGCAGGGTACGCACCTCGCCGGCGGCGTTGATCCATTCCGCCGCGATGCCGCATTCGCCCGGCTCCACCGGCACGCGGGTGAAATCCGGCCGGCGCTCAAGGAAGGCCGCGACCTGGCGCTCGCCTTCCTCCGGCTCCAGCGAGCAGGTGGAGTAGACCAGCAGCCCGCCCGGCTTCACCATGTCGGCGGCGTGGGTGAGCAGGCGCGCCTGCAGATCGGCCAGCGCGGCGATATCGCCCGGCGCCTTGGTCCAGGCGACATCGGGATGGCGGCGAATGGTGCCGGTGGCCGAGCAGGGCGCGTCGATCAGCACGCCGTCGAACGGCCCGGCATTGAGCCGGGTGGCGTCGGCCTCGACGATCTCGGCGGAGAGGTTCAGCCGCGCCAGATTGGCCTTGAGCCGGCGCAGGCGCGGGCCGGAGCGATCCACCGCCACCACCCGCGCGCCGGCGGCGGCGAGCTGGGCGGTCTTGCCGCCGGGGGCGGCGCAGAGATCGGCGATGGTCATTCCCGCCGCCGGGCGCAGCAGCCGCGCCGGCAGCGCCGCCGCCGCGTCCTGCACCCACCATTCACCCTCGGCAAAGCCCGGCAGCGCGGTGACGTTCCCGGCCTCGACAAGACGGATCGAGCCCGTGGGCAGCAGCCGGGCCCCGAGCTTTTCCGCCAGCGCGGCGGGGTTGTCGCGGGCGGTGAGGTCGAGCGGGGCCTCCTGCGCCAGCGCCCGCGAGATCGCCTCCCCGCGCGCCGGACCATAGGCCGCTGTCCAGCCTTCCACCATCCATTCCGGCTGGTCGGCGACATTGGCCAGCGCCTCCCGGCCCTCGCGGGCGATGCGCCGCAGCACCGCATTGGCGAGGCCCTTGAAGCCGGCGGTCGCCGCCTGCTCGCCCGCCAGCGTCACCGTGGTGCCCACCGCCGCATGGTCGGGCACGTCCATGAACAGGATCTGCGCCGCGCCGGTGAGAATGAGCACCTCGACCCGGCGCGCCTTCTCAGGGATTCCGCGTTCGAGCAGCGCCCGCAGCCGCGCGCGCAGGCTGCCGAGCCGGCGCAGCGTCGTCGCGGCGATCATCCGCGCCAGCGCCCGGTCGCGGTCCTCCAGCCCACGGGTCAGCCGTTCCAGCGTCTCTTCGAGCGGATGGCCGGTGTCGAGCACTGCCAGAACCGCCTCGGCGGCGGCGCGGCGGGCCGCAAGGCCGGGCGTCTCGGCAGCGGCGGGGGAGCCCGAAGCCGGGCGGCGGGAGGACGAGCGCGTGTCTGTCATTCCGATGGGACTAGGCCGAGCCGGAGGCGAAGGCAACCTTATCCGCAACTTCCCGCCAAGGGTGCATCCAAATGCAGGCGTGGGGGTTGTCGAAGCGGGCCGGAATGGGCCCTAATCCGCCTTGTGCCTCCTCCCCCGGCCTCGTCCTGCAGCGAACGGAACATGCCCAGCAAGATCCTCATCGCCGATATTGGCGGAACCTCCTCCCGCCTCGCCCTGGTCGGCCCGGACGGCGTGCCGCGCGACATCCAGATTCACCGCAATGACGATTTCGCCGGCTTCGAGCGGATGATCGAGGCCGATCTCGCCCAGCGCGGCGAGGGTGCGCGCTCCACGGTCGGCGGCGCCGTGCTGGCCGTGGCGGGGCCGGCCGATGAAGAGGTGATACGGCTCACCAATCGCGACTGGTCGTTTTCCAAGCGCGAGATGCGCCGCTATTTCGGCTGGCAGAAATTCAGCGTGCTGAATGATTTCGAGGCGCTGGCGCTCGGCGTGCCGGCACTCGCGGCCGAGGACCTCGTCGCCGTCGGCGGCGGCCATGCCGAGCGCGACGCGCCGATCCTGGTGTGCGGGCCCGGCACCGGCTTCGGCACCGCCATGCTGGTGAAGACCGGCCGCAACCGCATGGTGCTGACCGGCGAAGGCGGGCGGGTACGGCTCGGCGCCGCCGATTCGGAAGAAGCGCTGCTGCTCGGCCATATGGTGCGCGAGCTCGGCCCCGTCGTGGTGGAGCACGCGCTCTCCGGCTCGGGCCTTGCCCGCGTTCACCGCATCCTCTCCGGCGCCAGCCTGGCCCCGGAGGACGTGATCGCGGCGGCACGGCGCGACGAGGACGCGGCCCGGCACAGTTGCCATGTGTTCCTGCGGCTGTTCGGCCGCATCGCCGGCGATCTCGCGCTCATCACCAATGCGCGCGGCGGGGTGTTTCTCGCCGGCGGCGTCTCGGTGGGGCTGGCCCCGCTCTTCGCCGACTCCGCCTTCCGCGCCGCCTTCGAGGAGCATCCGCCCTTCGAGGCGCGGCTGGCGGAGATTCCGGTGCACGTCATCACCCACCCGACGCCGGGGCTGATCGGCTGCGGGCAGTTCGGCGGCCGGGTGGCGCGCACGCTCAAGCCGGGCCTGCGGGTGGTGTAACGCCGGCGCGCGGCGTGAAGGCTGCGGCATCCGCCAGCGCTTCCAGCGCGGCGGGGTCGAAGCCGGCGCGCTGCAGCGTGGCCCGCATATGCGGGGGCAGCGGCGCCCGCACATCCACCGCCTCACGCCCCTTCTTCTGCGGGATCACCGCCCGGCGCGAATGCAGATGCAGGATCGGCCCGCCCGGCAGGCGGGAGGCGCCGCCATAAATGCTGTCGCCGAGAATCGGGTGGCCGATGGCGTCGAGATGCACCCGCAATTGATGGGTGCGCCCTGTGAGCGGGGAGAGCGCCAGCACCGCCAGCCCCTCGCCCTGCGCGATCATCTCCCATTCGGTGACGGCTTCCTGCCCACGGGGATCCACCGCCATCCACCAGCCGCGCGTCGGCGAACGCTTGGCGAGGCGCAGCTCGATCCGCCCGCGTGTCTCCGCCGGCACGCCGCGCACCACCGCCATATAGGTCTTGCCCACCGTGCCGTCGGCGAACGCCTTGCCGAGGTCGGCCAGCGCCTTGCGATGGCGGCCAAGCACCAGACAGCCGGAGGTGTCCTTGTCGAGCCGGTGCGCCAGTTCCGGCGCATTGGGCAGGCCGAAGCGCAGCGCGTCGAGATGGTCGGCCAGCGTCTCGCCGCCTTTCGGTCCCTTGTGCACGGCAAGGCCGGCCGGCTTGTCGATGACCAGCATCATGCCGTCGCGGTGGAGCACGCGGGCGGCGATGTCGAAGGCGGGCGGGGCGGGCGTGACGGTGTCGCTCATCGCGCCGTCACACCACAAAGCCGCCCGCGCGTCGAGAGGCGGCTATTTCGCCACCCAGCCGCCATCCATCTGCTGCAGGGCACCGGTGATCGAGCGCGCCGCGTCGCTGGCGAGGAACACCGCCAGCGCCGCCACCTCCTCGACGGTCACGAACTGCTTGGTCGGCTGCTCCGCCAGCAGCATGTCCTTCACCTGCTGCTCGGTCATGCCGCGCGCCTTCATGGTGTCGGGAATCTGCTTTTCCACCAGCGGCGTCCAGACATAGCCGGGGCAGATGGCGTTGACGGTGATGCCGAACGGCGCCGTCTCCAGTGCCACGGTCTTGGTGAGGCCGGCAATGCCATGCTTGGCGGCGACATAGGCGGATTTGAACGGCGAGGCCACAAGCGCATGGGCGGAGGCGGTGTTGATGATGCGGCCCCAGTGCCGCGCCTTCATGCCCGGCACGGCGGCCTTGATGGCATGGAAGGCGGCGGAAAGGTTCAGCGCCAGGATGAGATCCCATTTGTCGTCCGGGAACTCCTCCACCGGCGCGACATGCTGCATACCGGCATTGTTGACGAGGATGTCGACCGAGCCGAGTTCCTTTTCCGCATAGGCCACCAGCCCGGCGCAGGCCGCCGCCTTGGTCAGGTCGGCGTCGGAATAAAGCGCGCGGACGCCGAACTCGCTTTCGATGCCGGCGCGCAGCGCCTCGATCTCGGCGGCGTCGCCGAAGCCGTTCAGCGTGACATTCACCCCCTCGGCGGCGAAGGCGCGGGCGATGGCGAGGCCGATGCCACTGGTGGAGCCGGTGACGACGGCGTTCTTACCCTTCAGGGACATAGTAAATTCCTCATGCGACAGGACGGGCGGCCGCGGCCGCCCGCTGGATTCTAGGGCGGAGCGATGACGTCGCCATCACCGCCCCGCCTCGGCATGGGCCCGGACGCGGATCAGGGCTGCTTGAGGCAGACCGCGACCACTTCCTTCACCGGGTGCTCGCAGGCGACGACGGTCTTGCCGCCATCATCGGCGAAGGAGGCGATGTGCTGGAAGCTACGCTCGGTATTGACGCAGTAGCCCGAGACGATCACCTCGCCGCTCTCGCAGCCGCTGGTGCAGCCCGCCGCCGGGCACGGCGCGGCGCGCACGGTCAGCGACGAGGCGCCGGGCGCCCCGGCCGCGCCGGCCGTGCCGGCAGGGCCCTGCGGACCAGTAGGACCGGCCGGGCCAGCGGGACCGGCGGGGCCGGCCGGGCCGGTGGCGCCGGCGGGACCGGCAGGGCCGGCAGGGCCCGCGGGACCGGCGACACCGGCCTCGCCCTTCGGGCCGGCGGGGCCGGACGGCCCCTCGAAGCAGGCGGCGAGAGGCAGCGCGAGCGCCGCCACGAGAATGAATGTGTAAGCCTTCATGGAACCCCCAATTGACGAACCGGCACCTGTATCCTGCTCCGGCGCACAGCGCCCCACAAGGGCGAAGCGTGCCGAACGTTTCGCCTGAAACGCCGCTGTCTCGTCGCCCCCGGTCCGGGAGCGCGTGACGGGCACCGTGGCGCCCGTCACGGCACTGTCATGGCGCCGCGACCGGGGAGGGTCTATAATGCTTGTATGTCGATTATACCTTCGCCGCCCGCCAGCCCGCATGCGCAAGAGCACCATGGCCACGACCATGACCATGCCGCCTGCGTGGCGAGCGCCATCGCCCGCTTCGAGGCGCGCTGCGCGCGCAGCGGCGCCCGGCTGACCCCGCTGCGCCGGCGCGTTCTGGAAGAGCTCGCCGACAGCCACACCCCGCTCGGCGCCTATGAGCTGGTGGAACGGCTCGGCGCCTCCGGCGAGAAGCCGCCGCCCATGTCGGTTTACCGGGCGCTGGACTTTCTCGTCGGCGAGGGCCTCGCCCACCGCATCGAGAGCCGCAACGCCTATCTCGTCTGCGGGCGCGAGCACGGCCCGGAGGATGTCATCGTCTTCCTCATCTGCGAGGGCTGCGGCGTGACGGCGGAAGTCGCCTCCCACGCCATCGGCCGTGATCTGGCCTGGGCGACCCGCGCCGAGGGCTTCACCCCGCGCACACCGGTGGTGGAGATCGCCGGCACCTGTGCCAAGTGCCGCGCCACCGCCGGCACGCAGGCCGCCTCTCCCCCGCGCGCTGAGGCCGCCCGTTGACGCACTGCCCGCCCCGGCTTACCCCCTGTCGCACGCCGCGCCCGCCAGGCGCGCCCCTTGTCCCCGGACGATGAACGCCATGGACGCTGCCACCACCGCCCCCGTCGTCGCCCCCGATCTGGAAGCCGCCGGCCCCGCCCCGCGCCGCCTCACCGTCGCGGTGAAGGTGGGCAACATCACCGTCGGCGGCGGCGCGCCGGTCGTCGTGCAGTCAATGACCAATACCGACACGGCGGACGCGGAAGGCACCGCCCGGCAGGTCGCCGCGCTCGCCCGCGCCGGCTCGGAAATCGTCCGCATCACCGTGGACCGGGACGAGGCCGCAGCCGCCGTGCCTGAGATCAAGGAGCGCCTGCTGAAAATGGGGCTCGACACCCCCATTGTCGGCGACTTCCATTACAATGGGCATCTTCTGCTGACGAAGTACCCGGATTGCGCGCAGGCGCTCGACAAATACCGCATCAATCCCGGCAATGTCGGCTTCGGCGAGAAGCGTGATCGCCACTTCACCACCATCGTCGAGCAGGCGATCCGCTACCGCAAGGCGGTGCGCATCGGCGCCAATTGGGGCTCGCTCGACGGCGATCTGCTCACCGCGCTGATGGACGAAAACGCCAAGCTGCCCCGCCCGGCGGAAGCGCGCGCCGTGACCCGCGAGGCGCTGGTGCGCTCGGCCCTGCTCTCCGCCGCGCTGGCCGAAGAGATCGGCCTGCCGCGCGACCAGATCATCCTGTCCGCCAAGGTCTCGGCGGTGCAGGATCTCATCACCGTCTATGCCGAACTGGCGCGGCGCGCCGATTACGCGCTGCATCTCGGCCTCACCGAGGCTGGCATGGGCTCCAAGGGCATCGTCGCCTCGTCCACCGCCATGGGTGTCCTTTTGCAACAAGGCATCGGCGACACGATCCGCGTTTCGCTCACCCCCGAGCCCGGTGGCGACCGCACCCGCGAGGTGACGGTGGCGCAGGAAATGCTGCAGACGATGGGCCTGCGCACCTTCGTGCCGCTGGTCGCCGCCTGCCCCGGCTGCGGGCGCACCACCTCCACCACCTTCCAGGAACTGGCCTTCGAGGTGCAGGATTTCATCCGCACCTCGATGCCGGAATGGAAGAAGCGCTATCCCGGCGTCGAGACGCTGAACGTCGCGGTCATGGGCTGCATCGTCAACGGGCCGGGCGAGTCGAAGCATGCCGATATCGGCATCTCGCTGCCCGGCACCGGCGAGTTCCCCACCGCGCCGGTCTATCTCGACGGCAAGAAGGCGATGACGCTGCGCGGGCCTTCCCTGCGCGAGGATTTCAAGAAGATCGTCGAAGACTATGTCGAGCGCCGCTTCGGCGTCACCGGCTCGGCCCCGGTGCAGGGCATCGACGCGGCGGAGTGAGCGCGATGCGCAAGGGCTACAAGCAGTTGCTCGCCGAGGCCGACGCCGTCGTCACCGCCATCGACGTTGCAGAAGCAGCCAGCCTGCATGGGCAGGGCGACGTGGTCTTTGTCGATCTGCGCGACCCGCGCGAGCGCGAGCGCGACGGCGCCATTCCCGGCGCCTTCTCCTGCCCGCGCGGCATGCTGGAATTCTGGATCGACCCGGAAAGCCCCTATGCCAAGCCGGTCTTCGCCGCCGACAAGCGCTTCGTCTTCTATTGCGCCAGCGGCTGGCGTTCGGCGCTGGCGACCAAGACGGCCCAGGAGATGGGGCTCGCCAGGGTCTGCCACCTCACGGGCGGCTTCACCGCCTGGAAGGCGGCCGGCGGCACCGTCGAGGCGCTGCCGGCAAAGGGCTGAGGAAGCCGCGTCCGCGCTCCCTCGCCTCTCGCTCGAGCGTGCTCGCGCGACGGGGACACGGGTCGCGTGAGGAAAGCGCGCCCGACAGAGAATGAGATCATTCCTCTGTTTCGGTGCAACAGTGGAAACGCCCAGCGCGTCAATGGCGGACGGCCGCGCTCCTTCCCGCTCCCAGATCGACCGTGACCCTGAGACCGGGGCGGTCGGCGCGGTTGGCGAGTGTGAGGCGGGCGCCGATGCGCGCCGCCGCCGTCTGCGCGATGGCGAGGCCGAGGCCCGAGCCGGAGCCGGAGGCGGCGCGGCCGCGGTAGAAGCGCTGGCACGCAAGGGCAAGCTCCCCGGCGGGTATGCCCGGGCCCTCATCCTCGATCACCAGCCGGTCCGCCCCCTCCAGCCGCCAGTGAATCTCTCCCGCCGCCATGTGCTGGACGGCGTTCTCCTGAAGATTGCGCAGCACGAGGGCCAGCATGTCGCGGTCGACCCGCCGGCCGCTCTGCGCCAGCGCCGGATCGAGGCGGGTGACGACGCCGGGCGGGTGCGGCACCGCCTCGGCCATGTCGCGGACCAGAGCGCCGAGGGCGATGTCCCTCGCCGTGCCGACCGCGCCGGTGTCGAGCCGTGCCAGAGCGAGAAGCTGCGTCACCAGACGACCGGTCCTGTCGACCGAGACGATGATCTGCCGCAGCGCCTTCCCCCGCAATTCGCCGTCGCCGGCGGCAAGGGCGACCTGCGCCTGGGTCTTCAGCCCCGCGAGCGGCGTGCGCAGTTCATGCGCGGCGAAGGCGGTGATCTCGCGCTCATGGGCGCGTGCCGCCTCGACCTTGGCGAACAGCCCGTTCAGCGCGTCGATCAGCGGCTGGATCTCGCGCGGCGCCTCATCCGGCGCCACCGGGCGCATATCCTCACCCTCGCGCGCGGCAATGTCGGCCGCCGCCCGGCTGAGAGGGCGAAGGCCCCGCCCGAGACAGAGCCAGATCAGCAGTCCCAGCAGCGGGAGGACCAGCACCGCCGGAACCGCGAGGCCGGCGACGAGATCCTGCACCAGCCGGTCGCGCAGCCCCAGCCGGTCGCCGACGGCCACCCGCACGCCTTTCGCGGGGTCCTCGATCGTATAGACGCGCCAGGTCTCGCCCTCTATCTCGCGGTCGGAAAAGCCCGCGCTCTCGCCGGTCAGCGCCGCGTCGGGCGCGCCGGAGGAACGGGCGATCAGGCGCCCGTCAAACGACCAGATCTGGCAGGAAAGCTGCCGCTCATAGCCGGTGTCGGCTGGCAGCGGCAGCGGCGCGGGCGCCGCCGCCCCGCCCGCCATCGCGCCATCGGCGCCCGTTGCCATGGCCAGCGAGTGGACCATGCGCGCCGCCTCCTGCAGCCGGGCATCGAGCACATGCTCCAATTCGCTGCGGCTGCCGACGCTGATCCAGCCGATGGCGCACAGCCAGATCGCACCCGTGGCCGCCAGCAGGATGACGAACAGTCGTCCCCGCAGCGAGGTCATGCCGGCCCCCGCAGCCGGTAGCCGAGGCCGCGCACCGTCTCGATCCTCTCGCGGCCGAGCTTGGCGCGCAGATTATGCACATAGACCTCGACCGTGTTGCTCTCGACCTCCTCCTGCCAGCCATAAAGCCGCTCCTCCAGATCGCTGCGGGAGCGGATCATGCCCGGTCGCTCCATCAGCATGGATAGCACCGCGACCTCCCGCCGCGACACTGGAACGGGCGTCTGCGCCAGGGTCACGGTCAGCGTGGCCGGGTCGAGGGTGAGGTCGCCATGGGTGAGCAGCGGCGCCGCCCGCCCATGGCCCCGCCGCGCCAGGGCACGCAGCCGCGCGGCGAGTTCATCGAGATCGAAGGGCTTGCCGAGATAGTCGTCGGCGCCGCCATCGAGCCCGCGCACCCGGTCGGCGGTGTCGTCCAGCGCGGTCAGCAGCAGTACCGGCGTCGGGTCGGCCCGCGCGCGCAGTCGCGCCAGGACATCGAGCCCGGAACCGTCCGGCAGCAGGAGGTCGAGCACCACGGCGTCGAAGCACGACGCCGCGAGGGCGGCCAGCGCGTCGGCGCAGGTACCCACGGCATCGACCCTCAGCCCGGCCAGCGTCAGCCCGGCGCGGATGCCGTCCGCCAGCACGGCGTCGTCCTCGACCAGAAGTATGCGCATCACGCCCTGTTCATCCTAGCGCCGCCCCTGTGCACCAGCCTGCACCTCCAGCTTAAGGCTGGCTTAAGCTGAGAAGTAGAGCGCTGCGCCGCAACACATCAGGAGCGGTGACGCGATGGCATGGCGATCTGTGGCGCGGGCGATCCGCGCGGCGTTTTTCGGGCTGGCCTGCCTGTCGGCCCCGGCCGCCCTGGCCGGCGGGCCGAACGACTTGACCGCGCCATTCGCCGCGCCGGCCGCCGCCGAACCGTTCACGCTGACGGCCGCCCGCGCGCCCTCGGGCGAGTTGCTGCTGCGCTGGCGTGTCGGGGCGGGGAACTATCTCTACCGCGACAGCCTGGAGGCGACACGCGACGGCACGCCGGTGGCCCTGCAACTGCCGCTGGGCGAGGCCAAGGACGACCCCAGCTTCGGGCCGGTGAGGGTTTTCCATCGGGATGTCGAGGCCAGCGCCGGCGACCTCGCCGCGACCGGCCAGCTTCAGGTCCGCTATCAGGGCTGCTCGGAACAGGGCATCTGCTTTCCGCCGCAGGCGCGGCGCGTCGATCTCGCCAGCCTTGAGGTCAGCGATGCCCCGCCCGCCATGCGCGCGGAAGTAGCAAAAGCGGACCTAGAAAAAGCGGATCTGGCGCAGGCGGAAATGGCGCAAGCGGGGCCGGCGGACAGATCCCCCGTGCCGCCGCTCGATGAGGGCGAGCGCATCGCCACCTTGTTCGCCGGCGGCCCCGGCTGGACGCTTCTGGCCTTTCTCGGCTTCGGCCTGCTGCTGGCGCTGACGCCCTGCGTCTTCCCGATGATCCCGATCCTCGCCGGCCTGCTCACCCGCTCGGGCGGGGCGCTGACACGGCGGCGGAGCCTTTCGCTGACCGGCGCCTATGTGCTCGCCATGGCCGGCGCCTATGGGCTGGTCGGCGCGGTCGCCGGCTGGTCGGGAGCGAATCTGCAGGCGACGCTGCAGACGCCGCTGGCGCTTGGGGTGAGCGCGGCGATCTTCGTGGCGCTGGCGCTGTCCATGTTCGGCCTGTTCGATCTCGCCCTGCCCGCCGGCCTGTCCTCCCGGCTGGCCGGGCGCGGCGGCAAGGATTCGAAAGGCGGCGGCTCGCTTGGCGGGGCGGCCCTGCTCGGCTTCGGCTCGGCGCTGATCGTCGGGCCCTGCGTCACCCCGCCGCTCGCCGGCGCCCTGCTCTATGCAGCGACGACCGGCGACGCGCTGACCGGTGCCGGCGCGCTGTTCATGCTCGGCCTCGGCATGGGCCTGCCGCTGATGCTGGTCGGCCTGTTCGGGCCGAGCGTGCTGCCGCGCGGCGGCGTGTGGCTGGAACGGGTCAAGCAGGGCTTCGGGATCGTCTTCCTCGCCGTCGCCATCCTGCTCGCCGGGCGCCTGCTGCCACCGCCGGCGACGCTCGCCCTGCTCGGCGTGCTGCTGGTCGGCGCGGCGTCATTCATCGGCGGGTTCGACCGGCTCACCGCAGCGAGCGGCCCCGCCGCGCGGCTCGCCCGTGGCGGCGGCATGGCGGCGGCGCTGTATGGGGCGACGCTGATCATCGGCGCCGCCGGCGGCGCGCAGGACCCGCTGCGCCCGCTCGCCTTCGTCGCGCCGCCGGCAGGCCCCCCGGCAACGCTCTCCTCCGCCACCGTCACCTCCGCCGCCGGCTTCGACCGGGCGCTCGCCGAGGCGGCAACCGGCTCGGCTCGCGGTGGGCCGATCCTGGTCGATGTCACCGCTGCCTGGTGCAGCGTGTGCCGGTCCAACGCGGCGGTGATGGCGGCGCCGGAGCTGCGCGCCCGCCTCGCCGGCCTGCCGCAGATCACCGCCGATATCACCGACGGCACCGCCGAGACCCGGGCCCTGATGCAGCGGTTGCGCGTGGTCGGGCCTCCGGCCCTGTTCCTGGTCGACGCGCAGGGGCGCGAGATTGCCGGCTCTCGCATCGTCGGCCCCGTCACTGTCGAGGAAATCGCCCGCCGGCTCGCTGCGGCCGGCGCCTGACGCACCTGTCCCACCCCTCAACCTCAGGAGCTCCCATGCAGCGCCGCCACGTCCTCACCCTCGCCGGCCTTCTCGCCGCAAGCGCCCTCGCCGGCGCGCCGCTCCGCGCCCAGGGCGTCGATGTCGAGGCGATATTGCGCGATCCCGCCGCGCCGACCGCCGGCAATCCCAGGGGCGATGTCACCGTGGTCGCCTTCCTCGATTACAACTGCCCGTTCTGCAAGAAAGCCGCGCCCGACCTCGAACGGGCGGTGCGGGAGGATGGACGCATTCGGCTTGTCTACAAGGACTGGCCGATTCTCTCCGAGGCGTCGGTCTATGGCGCGCAACTGGCCCTCGCTACCGCCTATCAGGGCGGATACGCCAAGGTGCATCACGCGCTGATGGCGATTCCCGGCCGCCGCGTCAGCAAGGAGCAGATGGGGGCGGCGGTGCGGGCGTCGGGCGTCGATGTCGACCGGCTCAATGCCGATCTCAAGGCGCATGCCGGCGACATCACCGCGCTGCTGCGCCGCAATCTGGCGCAGGCGGAATCGCTGGGCCTGCAGGGCACGCCGGCCTATCTCATCGGCCCGTTCCGCACCTCGACGCTGGACTATGCAGGCTTCAAGGAAGCCTTCGCCGAAGCGCGCCGGCGGCAGGCGGCGGAGTAAGCCCATGCCGTCCAGCAATGACCGCGGGCTGCCGCCAGCTCTCTCCCGGCGCGGCGTGCTTGTTCTGCTTCCGCTCGCCCTCGGCGCCTGCGCCACGCGCCGGCCCGCGCCGGCGCCCGCTGCCGCCGTTTCCCCCTTCGCCCCGCGCTATGGCGCGCTGGAGGATGGCGGCTTCCGCGTGCCGGGCGTGCCGGCCGACGAGATGAAGGCGCGCAACCGCCGCATGCTGGTCGACGATCCCACCGGCCAGCCGGCGGGCACGCTGGTGGTCGACCCGGCGAACCGCTTCCTCTATCTCGTGCAGGAGAACGGCAAGGCGCTGCGCTACGGGGTCGGCGTCGGCCGCGAGGGGCTGGAGTTCAGCGGCACCGCCGAAGTGGCGCACAAGCGCGCCTGGCCGCGCTGGACGCCGACGCCCGACATGATCGCCCGCGAGCCGGAAAAATACCAGAAATGGGCGGGCGGCATGGCGGGCGGCGAGAGCAACCCACTCGGCGCCCGCGCGCTCTATCTGTTCAAGGACGGTAGGGACACGCTCTACCGTATCCACGGCACCAATGAGCCCTGGTCGATCGGCGAGGCGGTTTCCTCCGGCTGCATCCGCATGATGAACCAGGATGTGATCGACCTGTATCAGCGCATCCCGGACGGCACCAAGGTGGTGGTGCTGCCGGCGGGCTGAAGGGATCACGCGAGCAGGGCGGACGCACTCTTGAACAGCATGTAGCTGGCGACGACGAAGATCAGCGTCGCGAACACCGTGGTCAGCCGCCCGGTGCGCCCGGACAGCCGCCGGGCGAGCTTCATGCCGGCGACGCTGCCGAGCGCGCCGCCGGCGATGAAGGCGAAGGCCAGCGGCCAGTTCACGAGGCCCGACAGCGCGTAGTTGAACGCGGTGGTCAGCCCGAAGGCCGTCACCGCCACCAGTGAGGTGCCGACCGCGTTGAGGATCGGCATGCCGGTGGAGCCGATCAGGCCGGGCACGATGAGAAAGCCGCCGCCAATGCCGAAGAAGCCGGAGAAGACGCCCGTGCCAAGGCCGAAGCCGAGCACTTTCGGCGCCTTCTGCCGGTTGCACTCCGCCCCCGGCTCGCCCGGATTGCCGCGCCCGCGCAACATGAGCACGCCGACGACGAGCATCAGGAGAGCGAACAGGACCAGCAGTTTCTCGCCGCCCACCAGCTTGCCGAGGCTGGAGCCGGCAAAGGCTCCGAAAATGCCGGCCGTGGCGTACATGCCGCCGCAGCGCCACTTCACCGTGCCGGCCCGGGCATGCTGCAGCAGGCCGGCGGCGGCGTTCACCGCCACCGCGAAGGCGCTGGTGCCGATGGCCACATGCGGGTTGCGCACGCCGACCAGATAGACCATCAGCGGCACGGCGAGGATGGAGCCGCCGCCGCCGACGAGGCCCAGCGTGAACCCGACCAGCACGCCGGCGCCGGCGCCGAGGCCGTATTGCAGCGGCTCCAGCATCACGCCGCCTCTTTGGCGGGCGCCATGGGCTCGGGCCGGCACAGCCATTCCCGCCCCTTCAGCATGGCGTGCCAGTAGATCGGCGGCAGCATGCGGTCCTTGAGGAACCAGGCGAGCCGCGTCGGGCGCGTGCCGTCGAGCAGCCAGCTCGGAAAGGTCGGCAGCAGCGCGCCGCCATAGCCGAATTCCGCCAGCACGATCCTGCCGCGCTCCACGGTGAGCGGGCACGAGCCATAGCCGTCATATTGCGCGGCCGGGGCCTTGCCATCGAGCGCGGCCAACACATTGACCGCCACGACAGGCGCCTGCTTGCGCGCGGCGGCGGCGGTCTTGGCGTTGGGCGTATTGGTGGCATCGCCCAGCGCGAACACGTCGGGATGGCGGACATGGCGCAGCGTCGCCGGATCGACCTCGATCCAGCCGCCGGCCCCCGCCAGCGGGCTGGCGGCGACGACATCGAGCGGCTTCTGCGGCGGCACCGCATGCAGCATGTCGAAGGAGCGCTCGACCCGCTCGACGCCGCCATCGGCCCCCGTCCGCTGGAAGGTGGCGACGCGCGCCTCGCCATCCACCGCGACAAGGGTGGAGCCGAAATTCAGGCCGATGCCGTAGCGCTGCACATAGGCCATCAGCGCCGGCACATAGGCCGGCACGCCGAACAGCGCGCCGCCGGCATTGTGGAACTCCACCTCCATCTGCGGTAGCACCCCGGCGGCGCGCCAGATGTCGCAGGAGAGATACATCGCCTTCTGCGGCGCGCCGGCGCATTTGATCGGCATGGCCGGCTGGGTGAACAGCGCCCGGCCGGCGCGCACCGTGCTGGCGAGGCGGAACGTGTAGGGCGCGAGGTCGAAACGGTAGTTCGAGGTCACGCCGTTGCGGCCCAGCGCCTCGGGCAGGCCGGGAATGGCCTCCCAGGCGAGCCGCAGGCCCGGCGCGGCGACGAGGACGCGGTAGCGCAGCGACGTGCCATCGGCGAGCGCGACCTCCCGCGTGTCGGGCCGGAAGCCGGCGGCCGCCTGCCGCACCCAGTTCACCCGCTCCGGCATGACAGCGCCCATCGGCACGCGGGTGGTGTCGGGCTTGAACACGCCGGCGCCGACCATGGTCCAGCCGGGCTGGTAATAATGACACTCCGCCGGTTCGACGATGGCGATGTCGAGCGACGGCCGGCGCCTGAGCAGGCTGGAGGCGGTGGCGATGCCCGCCGCGCCGCCGCCGACAATTACGACGTCATAGACCTTCGGCGCGGCGGAACCGCCGGCGACGGGTGCCGCCAGCCGGGCGCGCTGGCCGCTCACGTCGATCCCGGCGGCGGCGGTGAGGGCCAGGGTCTCTTCCGGCGGGCGGCGGCCGGCCTGGGCCAGCGCCCACAGCGTCGCCGCCCGCGTGCCGGTGCGGCAATAGCCGAGAACGGGCCCGGGAAGCCGGTCGAGCATGGCGCGCATCTCGGCGACATCGGTTTCGGCATAGGTTCCGGGACTGACGGGAATATGGACGAAGGCCATGCCGAACGCCGCCGCCAGGGTCGCGACCTCGCCCGCCGGCAATTGCCCGGCGTCCTCGCCATCGGGACGGGTGCAGATCACCGAGCGGAAGCCGGCGGCGGCGGCCTGCGCCAGCCCGGCATCATCCAATGGGCCGCACACGTGAAATTCCGGCACGATCTGTTTGGGCGTCATGGGCGTTTCCTCGATTCCTTCGGGGCGTCACCGCGAACGGCCGGCGTTGGCGCGCCGGCCGGCGGGGTCAGAGCGTGTCGAGCGGGAGTTTCAGGTAGCGCCGGCCGTTTTCCTCCGGCTCGGGCAGGTTGCCGGCCCGCATGTTCACCTGCACCGAGGGCAGGATGAGCTTGGGCATGGCGAGAGTGGCGTCGCGCTTGGTGCGCATGTCGACGAAGGCGTCCTCGTCCACCCCGTCGCGGGCGTGGATATTGCCCGCGCGCTCGGCGCCGACCGTGGTTTCCCAGGCATAGCTGTCGCGGCCCGGCGCCTTGTAGTCGTGGCAGAGGAACAGCCGCGTCTCGTCCGGCAGCGCCAGCAGCCGGCGGATGGAGTGATAGAGCTGGCGGGCATCGCCGCCGGGAAAATCGGCGCGGGCGGTGCCGAAATCCGGCATGAACAGCGTGTCGCCGGTGAACACCACATCGCCGATCACATAGGCCAGGTCGGCCGGCGTGTGGCCGGGCACATGCAGCACAGTGGCGGGGATGGAGCCGACGCTGAACGTGTCGCCATCCTCGAACAGCCGGTCGAATTCCGAGCCGTCGCGGGCGAATTCGGTACCGAAATTGAAGATCTTCCCGAACACGTTCTGCACGGTGATGATCTCGCGGCCGATGGCGAGCTTGCCGCCGAGTTCGCGCTGGATATAGGGCGCGGCCGACAGATGGTCGGCATGGGCGTGGGTCTCCAGCAGCCAGTCGACCGTCAGCCCCTTCTCCCGCACGAAGGCGATCATGGCGTCCGCCGAGGCGGTGGAGGTGCGCCCCGAGGCGGCGTCGAAATCCAGCACGCTGTCGACGATGGCAGCGCGAAGGGTGGCGGGATCGTGGATCACATAGCTCGCCGTGTTGGTCGGCTCGTCGAAGAAGGCGTCGACGGCAAGGCGGTTCTCGGTGGCCTGGGCGGCGCGGATCTGGGCGGCCGCAGCGTCGAGATGCGGGTCGGGATGAAGACGAGAGGCGGACATGGCGTTCCTCCGGCGTTGATGAATTTCATAATTACATAATCTGTGTAATTGTAAATGCGGATTGCGCCCAAACCCGTCAAGAGGCAATCAGGAAGAATGACAGCCAGCCCAGCTCCCGCCCGCGATTCCGCCAGTGTCCCGCCCCGTCCGCTGCGCATAGGCGACGCTGCGCCCGTGTTCAGCGCCCGCTCGACGCAGGGACAGGTGCAACTTTCCGATTATCGCGGGCGCTGGCTGGTGCTGTTCTCGCACCCGGCCGACTTCACCCCGGTCTGCACCAGCGAGTTCATCGCGCTGGCGCGGCTGGCGCCGGAGTTCGACGCCCTCGGCGTGGCGCTGATCGGGCTGTCGGTGGACAGCCTGTTCTCGCATCTGGGCTGGCTGCGGGCGATACGCGGCGCCTTTGGCGTCGAGGTGCCGTTCCCGGTGGTGGAGGACACCTCGCTCGTCATCTCCCGCGCCTATGGCATGCTGGACGAGACGGCACAGGATTCCTCCACCGTGCGGGCGAGCTATTTCATCGACCCGCAGGGCATCGTGCGGGCCATCCAGTGGTACCCGATGTCGGTCGGCCGCTCGGCGCGGGAGATGCTGCGGCTCGCCGCCGCGCTCAAGCGCGCCGAGGCGGGAGATGTGGTGACGCCCGAAGGCTGGCAGCCGGGCGAGCCGGTGCTGCGGGCGCTCACCGACGAGACCGCGCTGGCCGAAGCCGATCCCGCCTGGTTCTGCCAGGCGGCGGAGCGGGACTGAGATGGCGCTGACCCGCGAAGAGGCCGACGCGGCGGTCGAGAAGCTGCGCAGCTACGCCCAGCCCCAGCGGCTGATGGTGCTCTCGCATCTGCAGGCGGGCGAGATGACCGTGAGCGAGATCGACGCCGCCACCGGCATCGGCCAGCCGGCGCTGAGCCAGCAGCTCGGCGAGTTACGGCGCGCCGGGCTCGTCGCCACGCGGCGCGCCGCCAAGCAGGTCTATTACCGGCTGGCGGATGCCGGCGTAGCGCTGTGCGTGCGCAGCATCGAGGCGCAGTTCGGCAAGGGCGCTGCCGCGCTGCCGGAGCCGGCGCAAGCGACGCCACCCGCCGCGCCGCCCTCCTCCCGCGCGCGCAATCGCAGCGCCGCGCTGTTCGCCCGCATCGTGGCGCCGGGGGAGCCGGCGGCCTGATCGAGCGGGGATGCCCAGGGGCGTCGCCGGTCTCAGGAGCGCGGGCGTCGGCCACCGGCGCTCCTGAACGAGCGCGTGACGGGTCGGCCCGGCAGGAAGAACAGCGCCCGCCCCTCGACCAGAAAGCCGATGCCGAGCCGGGCGCCGAGGATCATGCCCCCGATGGCAAGAGGGAAGGACAGCGCCAGCAGCGAGCCGGCGGTGATCCCCTGGCCGATGGTGCAGCCGCCGCACAGCACGCCCCCGGCCCCCATCAGCACCGCCCCGAGCAGATGGCGCTTCATCTCGCGCGCATCGTCGAACGCCTCCCAGCGGAACTCGTCGCCCGCCCAGGCGGCGGCGAAGGCGCCGAGGATCACCCCGGCCACCGAGCCGGTGCCGAAATTCAGCAGCGCCACGCCGTCGAGCAGCACCCCATTCAGGGTGATCGCCACCGGCGCGACGAAGGTGAGGCTCTGCGGCCGCGCCGCCTGCTGGAACTCGTCGACGAAAAACTGCGTCGCCAGCCAGCCGCCGATCACCCCGAGCCCGAGCACGGCGCCGGCCGCCAGCAGCCGCCGCGCCTTGCGCAGCCGCGCGTCGCCGAGCGCCAGCGCGATGAGCACGGAAGCCACGAGCGCGGCGAGAAGGGCGCGACTCGGCGCGCCCAGCACCGGCTCGAACAGCGCCGGCAGGTCGGCGCGGCCGGAGCGCGGAAAGCCGAGGGCGAAAGCCTCGCCAAAGCCGATCCGGTAGGTCGCCAGCGTGCCGCGCAGCATCGCATAGGCGGTGGCGCCGAAGACGAGGAGCACCACCAGGCTGCGCAGATCGCCTGAGCCGAGCCGCACGCAGCTCCCGAAGGCACAGGTGCCGACCAGCGCCATGCCGAGCCCGAACAGAACCCCACCGAGCGCGAGGCCGATCCATGGCAGCGCGCCGGGAACATAGGTCGTCGTCTCCGGGTCCAGCAGGCCGGCGAGAACGAGAAGCTGCGTGCCGGCCACCGCGATGCCGAGCGCAAGACCGAAGACGCGCAGCCGGCGCGTGTCCGATCCGGCCAGCGCGTCCTCGATGGCGCCAAAGCTGCACAGGCGGGCGCGGCGGGTGGTGAAGCCCACGGCCGCGCCGATGGCGAGCCCGGCAAACGCGGCTCCCCAGGCGAAGAGATCGTCCATTGCGCCCGGTCCTCCCGTCCCTGGCTCCCGCGGGCGTTGTCGCCCGTCCCGGCCGGCGCTGATGCGGCTCAGTCTTCCTTGGTCCCGCAGAAAATGTCGTAGATCACCCCGATCAGCCGGCGCACATCGTCGTCGGCGAGGCTGTAATAGACGGTCTTGCCGTCGCGCCGCGTGGTGACGAGATCGTCCAGCCGCAGGCGGGCGAGTTGCTGCGACACGGTGGGCTGGCGCAGCGAGAGGATGTTTTCCAGCTCGGTGACGGAACGCTCGCCCTCGGCCAGCAGGCACAGAAGCAGCAGCCGGTTCTCGTGCGAGACCGCCTTCAGGAAGTCGCTCGCCTCGCGGGCGTTGCGCATCAGCCGATCGAGCTCGGGCGAGACCTCCGGGCCGTCGCGCAGTTCGTCCTCAAGCCGTTTCGATACTATGCCGGTCATCACCACGTCGCTTTCAACTCCAGCTTACCGGACTCGCGGGCCGCGCAACAGCCTCACGGCGTCGGGGACAGTTTCTTCGTCATGTCGGCCAGCAGGCCCCAAAACGCCGCTTCGCCGGCATAGCCGGGCAGCCGCGCCACCTCCCGCCCGTCCTCCACCAGCACGAAGGTCGGGGCGTAGCGCACCGGCGCGGCGAGGTCGGCGAGCGCGGCGTCCGCGTCGCCAATGTCGACCCGGCGCAGCGGCGCCAGACGCCCCTCTTCGGTGTGCGGATAGACCGGCGCGATCTCGCGCTCGAAGCGCTCGCACCAGGCGCATCCCGCCCGCTCGAACACCAGAAGCTCGGCCGCCGCCGCCGGCGCTGCATTCCACACCATGCCGACCAGAGGGCCGGCGAGCAGGCTCACGAGAAGCGCGGCAATGCCGCCCGCGCGGGCCGCACGCGCCCCGTGGCGAGGCGGGGCGCTCCTGCTGTCGTGATCGGCTTCCGGCATGATTTCCGCCTGATGACGTGGTTCCGGCTTCATTATATAAACGAATTCGAATATGAATTCGATGGTCAAACCGCCGCAGAGCGGGCTGCGCCTCGGGGAAACGCCGTGTCACTGGATATCACCCTGCCGGGGGCCTTCGCGGCCGGCCTTCTGTCCTTCGCCTCCCCCTGCGTGCTGCCGCTGGTGCCGGCCTATCTCGGCTTTCTCGGCGGGGCGGGGCGCGGCCTTGGCGATGGGCAGGCCACGCGCGGGCGGCTGGTGCGGCTGTCCTTTGCCTTTGTCGCCGGCTTTTCCAGCGTCTTCATCCTGCTCGGCGCCACCGCCTCGCAGCTTGGCCAGTGGCTCGCCCTGCAGGCGCCGGTGCTGACCGTGGCGGCCGGCGCCCTGCTGGTGCTGTTCGGGCTGCATTTTCTCGGACTGCTGCGCGTGCCGCTGCTCTACCGGCGCCTTGCCCCGGATGTCGCGCGCGCCCCGGCCGGGCTCGTCGGCGCCTATCTGGTCGGCCTCGCCTTCGGCTTCGGCTGGTCGCCCTGTGTCGGGCCGATCCTGTCGATGATCCTCATCATTGCCGGCACGGAGGACTCGCTGGCGCGGGGGATGCTGCTGCTCGGCGCCTATGCTGCAGGGATCGGCCTGCCCTTCATCGCCGCCGCCGCGTTCTCGACCGGATTCCTCCGCTGGTCAGCGGCGATGCGCTCCCGCCTCGGCCTGGTGGAGAAGGCCTCCGGCGTGCTGCTGGTCGCCACCGGAATCGTTTTCATCGGTGGCTGGATGCCGCACCTCGCCGCCTGGCTGCTCGACGCCTTCCCCACACTCGGCGCGATCGGATGAGGCGCCCCCGCGATGGAGAGCCGATCATGACATGCGACCTGACCCGCCGTTCCTTAGCCCTTGGCGCCGGCGCGCTCATTCTGGCTCCCGGCGCCGGCCGGGCCGCCGCGCGCCTCGGCGATGACGGGCTCTATGTGCAGGACTGGTACGAGGAGAGCTTCCTCGATCTGCCGGAGGACTTCGCGGCGGCGACGGCGGCGGGCAAGGGCTTCGCGCTGCAATGGAGCCAGCGCGGCTGCCCGCTCTGCAAGCGGCTGCACACGGAGTATTTCGCCGATCCGGCGATCGAATCCTATGTGCGCGACCATTTCAGCGTCGTGCATCTCGATATTTTCGGCGCCCGCGAGGTGACGGGGTTCGACGGCGTGGCGCAGTCGGAAAAGGCCCTTGCCGGCCATTATGCGGTGCGGGCGACCCCGACCTTCCAGTTCTTCGCCGCCCGGGACGGAAAGATCGCCGAGGTCGCCCGGCTGCCGGGCCTGCTGCCCAAGCCGGAATTCCTCGCCATGTTTCGCTATGTCGAAGCCGGCGCCTATCAGAGCGCCGGCTTCGAGGCGTGGCTGGCGGCGCAGAAGGCGCCATAGCCGCCTTCTATTTGTTCACCGGCGATTCCGGGTCGAACAGATAGGCGACGACATCCTTGATCTGCTGCTCGGTCAGCACGCCATTGACGCCGAAGCGCGGCATGCTGGAGCAGGCGAGCGAGGCCTGCGCGTCATAGACCTTGGCAAAGGCCGCCTTGGCGTCTTCGGGGTCGAATTTGCGCTCGCGACCATAGCCAGCGAGGCTGGGCCCGAGCGTGCCATAGCTCACCTCCTTGGGGTCGAGCTGGTGGCAGGCATAGCAATTGCCGCCGCTCACCGTGCCGGGCGGATCGCTGAACTGACCGCCGCGCCCGTTCTGCGCGACTTTCGCCCCCTCCTTCCAGTTGCCGATCACCGAGCCCTGCGGCAGAACCACCCGCGCTTCCTCGGCCTTCATGATCGCGCTCGCCTGTTCCGGCGAGGGGTCGTTGCGGGTGAGCGAGCAGATGCGCTGCGTCTCGTCCTGCTGCAGGCGGACTTCCCAGCCCTCCGGCAGCTTGGTGAAGCTGGCCTTGACCACCGCATCGACCCGCGCGGGATCGACCGCGGGCATCTTGCCCGCCTCCTGCGCCGCCGCGGCGAGCGGAAGGAGAAGAACCGCGCCGGCCAGGGCGGCGCGCACCAAATGGGTACCCGTCATCATTGTCGCCTCCCTCACCGCTTGATCGACGGCACTTTGAGCTCACCGCCCTCGGCCTGTTTGGTCAGGTAGAGGGTGAGTGCGGTCACCGCATCGGAGCCGTAATCGGGCGGCGGCATGCGCATCTGCCGGTAGCAGTCCCACATGCGGTGCTGCATGGTGCGCAGCGCGCTCTGCGAGACGCGGTAGGTCGGCCAGGTGCCCATGGTGAGCTGCGCGTCCTTGCCGGGCACGTCGAGCTGCGGCAGCGCCTGCAGGCGGATTCGCTTGCCCGCCGCGCCATGGCAGGTGGAGCAGGAAAAATCGTTGATCGAGGAGCGGCGGAAGAACAGCGCCTCGCCGATCGCGTACATTTCCTGTTCCTGCGGCGTCGCCAGCGCCACGTCGATCGTCATGCCGTCCGACTTGTTGGCGATGAAGGCGACGAGATCCTCCATGTCGGAGGTGCGTCCCGGGCCGGAGAACGGCTTGGCGACGATCGGTTTGGTGTCGAGGCCCTGAATGGTCTGCATGCACCAGAGCAGGCGCTGTTCCAGATCCATCACCTTGTCGGCATCGGCGAAATAGCGAGGCAGATGGGCATAGGCGCCCTCCAGCTTGCCCGGTCCCTCGCCGAGATCGCACGTCTCCAGCGAGACATTCTTGCTTCCGCGCGCTTCGCTCCACAGCGCTTCGCCGCGATCGACATTGAGGTAGCCCGGATTGGCCATCGGGTCCTCGATCATTTGGCGGTAGCGCTCGATTTCCTTCTCGCTCTCGTCCTCCGCCCCCTGCGCGCTCGTCAGGATGAGCGGCAAAGCGAGGAGAGCCAGCGCGAGGCAGCCAGCGATGAATCGCCATGTCGGCTGCCGGCACTCCTTGGGTTGTCTTGCGTCCTTGGGCATGTGCTTCCCCAGCTTGTGAGCCGCGCCGCACCCTTCTGGCGAGGGTGTTGAAGCGGTCTCCGTGGCGAGCGATGATAGAGACTGGCGATCGCTCGATAGCCCACTTTACATTCAAAAAATTTAATATCACAATATGTATGTTCGCTGCCGGCCAAAAAGGCTCGCTGACGACAAAATCAAAGCAAAAACAAAGCGCTGGCGCAGGACGCCAGCAGGAGGACGCCTGATGCAACTTCGCAGTTGGACTCCGTCGCGACGGGATACGCTCGGTTTCGGGCTGACCGCCCTGCTGGCGGCGGCGCTGGCGCCGCGCCTGGTCCTTGCGACCGAGGAAGCCGTCGCCGCCGAGCTCAAGAAGCTCTATGGCGACAAGCCGATGGCCGATGGCAAGATCAAGCTCGACCTGCCCGAGATCGCCGAGAACGGCCTCGTCGTGCCGCTCAACATTGATGTGGAGAGCCCGATGACGGAGGCCGACTACGTCAAGGCCGTGCATGTCTTCGCCGATGGCAACCCGCTGCCGCAGGTGGTGACCTATCGTTTCACCCCGCAATCGGGCAAGGCCGCCGCCTCGGTCCGCATGCGCCTCGCCCAGACGCAGAACGTCCTCGCCGTGGCGGAGATGTCGAATGGCGCGCTCTACAGCGCCAAGGCGCAGGTGAAGGTCACCATTGGCGGCTGCGGCGGCTGAACGGCGCCGGCAGCGCTGCCGCGTCACCGCATCCGGGGAAACGACAAGGAAACGCCAACATGGCCATCAAGTCCAAGCCGCGCATCAAGGTGCCTTCCGAGGCCAAGGCCGGCGAGATCATCGAGATCAAGACCCTCATCTCGCACGAGATGGAGACGGGACAGCGCAAGGATTCCACGGGAAAGCCCATCCCGCGCGCCATCATCAACAAGTTCACCGCCAGCTTCAACGGCAAAACTTTCTTCGAGGCGGACTGGTTCACCTCCGTCTCGGCCAATCCCTATCAGGCGTTCTTCTACAAGGCGTCCGAATCCGGTGAATTCACCTTCACCTGGAAGGATGATGACGGTTCGGAACAGACCGCGACCGCGAAGCTCACCGTCGCCTGATCCGCCGGCACCCGCGCCCAGCAGGGAAGACTTTTCACATGATCTCTCGCCGCGATTTCGTGATCGCCGCGATGGCCGCCGGCATGCTTGCATCCGGCGCCCGCGGCGCCTTCGCCCAGGCGGCCCGCGCGGGAAAGATGACGCAGGACGACATACTGCGCTTCGATCCCGTGGGCACGCTGACCATCCTGCACACCACCGACCTGCACGCGCAGCTCGAACCGATCTATTTCCGCGAGCCCTCGGTCAATATCGGCGTGGGCGAGGCGCGCGGGCTGCCGCCGCATCTCGTCGACGCGGCCTTCCTCGACTATTACAAGATCGCCGCCGGCGGCCCGGAGGCTTACGCGCTCACCAGCCTTGATTTCGATGCGCTGGCCGGCAGCTATGGCCGCATGGGCGGGGCGGACCGCATCGCCACGCTGATCAAGGCTATCCGCGCCGCGCGCGGGGCGGACAATGTGCTGCTGCTCGACGGCGGCGACGGGCTGCAGGGAAGCTGGACCTCGCTGCAGAGCAAGGGCGAGGACATGGTCCGCGTCTTCAGCGCCCTCGGCCTCGACGCGATGGTCGGCCATTGGGAATTCACCTATGGCGCTGACCGGGTGCAGGAGATCGTCGAGAAAGCGCCCTTCGCCTTCCTGGCGCAGAACATCCGCAGCGCGGAATGGCAGGAGCCGGTCTTCGAGGCGCGCAAGATGTTCGAGCGCGGCGGGGCGAAGATCGCCGTCATCGGCCAGGCCTTTCCGCGCACGCCGATTTCCAACCCGCGCTGGATGATTCCCGACTGGGAATTCGGCCTGCGCGAGGAAGATCTGCAGAAGCAGGTGGACGAGGCCCGCGCCGCCGGCGCCGAAGTCGTCGTCCTGCTCTCGCATAACGGCTTCGATGTCGACCGCAAGCTGGCCGGCCGGGTGAAGGGCATCGACGTGATCCTCACCGGCCACACCCATGATGCGCTGCCGGCGCCGGTCATGGTCGGCCCGACGCTGCTCATCGCCACCGGCTCGCATGGCAAATTCATTTCCCGGCTCGATCTGGAGGTGAAGGACGGCAAGGTGGCCGGCTTCCGCTACGGCCTGCTGCCGGTGTTCGCCGACGCCATTGCCCCGGATGCGGACATGGCGGCGCTGGTGAAGGAGCTGCGCGCGCCCTACGCCGCCGATCTCGGCCGAGTGGTCGGGCAGGCGGGTAGCCTTCTCTACCGGCGGGGCAATTTCAACGGCACCTTCGACGACATGATCTGCCAGGCCATGCTCACGGAGCGCGACGCGGAAATCGCCCTCTCCCCCGGCTTCCGCTGGGGCGGCACGCTGCTTCCGGGCGACCCGATCACCTTCGACGCCATCGCCAACGCCACCGCCATCACCTACCCCGCCTGCTACCGCAACATGATGACCGGCCAGCAGTTGAAGGACGTGCTGGAGGACGTGGCCGACAACATCTTCAACGCCGACCCCTATTTCCAGGGCGGCGGCGACATGGTGCGCGTCGGCGGCGTCGGCTACGCCATCGACATCGCCCAGCCCATGGGCAAGCGCATCAGCGACCTGACCTATCTCAAGACCGGCCAGCCGCTTGACGCCTCCAAGACTTACGCCGTCGCCGGCTGGGCCAGCGTCAACCAGGGCGTGGAAGGCCCGCCGATCTGGCAACTGGTCGAGCGCTACGTGGCCGCGGCCGGGACCGTGGACATCGCGCCGACGGCCGCGGTCAAGGTTTCCGGCGCGTGAGGGCGGCGGGAAGGGTGCCGATGCGCGCCCTAAATATTCACAAATGCGAATGTCATTATCCGTCCGGGAGGATGCGATGAACCAGACCAAGCCGGGATCGCGGGTGGATCGCCGCCGCTTCCTCACTCTCGCCGGCCTCGCCGGTGCCGGCGCGGCGGCCGGTGTGCGGCCCGCCGCCGCCGCGCCGCCGACGCCCGACCCCGATATCGTCAACCTGCCGCCCTGGACCCAGGCACTCGGCGCCGGCGTCAATAACCATCCCTATGGCATCCCCTCGCCCTTCGAGAAGGATGTGGTCCGGCGCGAGGTCACCTGGCTCACCGCCAGCAGCGAAAGCTCGGTGAGCTTCACCCCGCTCTACGCGCTCGACGGCATCATCACGCCGAACGGGCTGTGCTTCGTGCGCCATCATGGCGGCGAGGCGGAGATCGACCCGGCGCGTCATCGCTTCATGATCCATGGCATGGTCGACACGCCGCTGGTGTTCACCATGGAGGACATCAAGCGCATGCCGGGGCGCACCAACCGGGTCTATTTCCTCGAATGCGCCGCCAATAGCGGCATGGAATGGCGCGGCGCCCAGCTCAATGGCTGCCAGTACACCCACGGCATGATCCATAACGTCGTCTATACCGGCGTGCCGCTGCGCGCCTTTCTCGACGCGGCCGGGGTGAAGCCGAAGGGCAAATGGGTGCTCGCCGAGGGCGCCGACGCCTCCGCCATGACCCGCTCCATCCCGCTGGAAAAGGCGATGGACGACTGCCTCGTCGCCTGGGCGATGAATGGCGAGGCGCTGCGGCCCGAGCAGGGCTACCCGCTGCGCCTCGTCGTGCCCGGCTGGGAAGGCAATATGTGGATCAAATGGCTGCGCCGCATCGAGGTGGGCGACGAGCCCTGGGGCCAGCGCGAGGAAACGTCGAAATACACCGATCTTCTCGCCGATGGCCGCTCGCGGCGCTTCACCTTCTTCATGGACGCCAAGTCGGTCGTCACCAGCCCGAGCCCGCAGGCGCCCTTGCACGCCCGGGGGCCGAACGTGGTCTCCGGCATCGCCTGGTCGGGGCGCGGCACCATCACCCGGGTCGATGTCTCGCTCGACGGCGGCAAGAACTGGACGACCGCCCGCATCGAGGGACCGGCGCTTCCGCGCGCCATGACGCGCTTCTATCTCGATTTCGACTGGAACGGCGAGGAACTGCTGCTGCAGTCCCGCGCCATGGACGACACCGGCTATGTGCAGCCGACCAAGGCGGAACTGCGCGCCGTGCGCGGCGTCAATTCGATCTACCACAATAACGGCATCCAGACCTGGCTGGTGCGCAGCAACGGGGAGGCGGAGAATGTCGAGGTCAGCTAGGTCCGGGGCTCTCGCCGGGGCGTTCCTGCTCGCCTTCACCGGCCTTGCGGCGGCGGAGACGGTCAAGCTCGGCAGGCCGGCGCTGCCGGAGGAGATCAAGGCGTGGGACATCGACGTGCGCCCGGACGGCCTCGGCCTGCCCGAAGGCAAGGGATCGGTCGCCCAGGGCGAGGAACTGTTCCAGAACAATTGCGCCGCCTGTCATGGCGAATTCGGCGAGGGCGTCGGCCGCTGGCCGGTTCTCGCCGGTGGCCAGGGCACGCTGAAATCCGAGCGGCCGGAGAAGACCATCGGCTCCTTCTGGCCGGACACCTCGACCGTGTTCGACTATGTGCACCGCGCCATGCCCTTCGGCGCCGCGCAGAGCCTGCAGCCCGACGAGGTCTATGCGATCGTCGCCTATCTGCTCTATCTCAACGACGTGGTGCCGGACGACTATGTGCTGTCGAAGGAGAATTTTCCGACCGTTTCCCTGCCGAACCGGCCGAATTTCTACGACGATGACCGCGAAACCACGGAAAAGGCGTTCTGGCACGCCACGCCCTGCATGAAGGACTGCAAGCCCAAGGTCGAGATCACCAGCCATGCGGCGGTGCTCGACGTGACGCCCGACGCCGGCAAGGAAGGCGACAAGCCCGCCGGCGCGGTCGAATGAGGCTGCGGCGGCATCCGCCGCTGCCGCCCCCACACAGGAGGGAGAACGCCATGCCGAAGCTGGAGCTGAACCGCCGGAACCTGATGGCCGGCCTCGCCGCGGGCGGGGCGGCGCTTGCCTCCGAGCGCGTCGCCGCCGCGCCCGCGAAAGTCACACTGGACGCGATCCAGAAGGATGCGGAGGTCGCCTGCCTCTATCACTGCGACTATGGCGACCCCGACCGCTTTGCCCAGACGCTGAACAATATCGGCAATCACTATTCGGTCTACGGGGCGGACCCCTTCGCCCTGCAGATCGTGCTGGTGGTGCATGCCGGCGGCATCAAGTTCTTCCTCGACAGTCTCGAAGGCACCATGTGGGCCAATGAGACGCTGCCGCCGGAACTGTTCGCCCGCGCCGAGGCCATCTCCAAGAACGGGCTGAAGGTCTATCTCTGCGAGATCACCTTCAAGCGCAACCAGCTAGACCTGTCGCGCGCCAGACAGGCCGATTTCATCTCCTTCGTGCCATCGGGGGTGGCCACCTGCGCCGCGCTCCAGGGCAAGGGCTTCGCCTATATGAAGGTCGGCTGAGGCATGGCGGCGCTCAGCCGTCGCGCGCTGCTGGGCGGCGCCCTCGGCAGCCTCGCCGCCCCTGTTGGCGCCTTCCTTGCCGCCCCCGCCGTGGCACGCGGGGCCCGGCCGCGGCTGGTGATCGTCGGCGCCGGCTTCGGCGGCGCGGCGCTCGCCAGCGCCCTCGCCAACGGGCCGGACGGTCCGCTGGACATCGTGCTGGTGGAGCCCGAGCCCGGCTATTTCGCGCTCTGCCGCTCCAACCGGCTGCTGGGCGGACTGACGACGTCGCCCACGCTCTGGTTCAGCTACGAGGCGCTGGCTCGCCGAACCGGCCTGCGCCTCCTTCGGGGCCGTGCCGAGCGCATTGTTCCGGAGAGCCGGACGGTGCGGCTGGAGGACGGCACGGCCCTGCCTTTCGACGCGGCCGCCCTCGCGCCGGGGATCGGCCTCGACTATGCGAGCGTGCCCGGCTGGAGCCGCGCCGCCGCCGGGGTGATGCCGCATGGCTGGATCGGCCGCGCCCAGTTCGAACTCGTCGAGCGGCAGCTCGCCGCGGTGCCCGATGGCGGCACCCTCGTCATCCTGCCGCCCCCCGACCCCTCGCGCTGCCCGCCCGCCCCCTATGAGCGGGCCTCGATGATGGCGCACCGCCTGCGCGCGACCGGACGCGGCAATTGCCGCATCCTCATCCTCGACTGCAAGGAACGCTTCGCCAAGATGGCGCTCTTCCTCGATGGCTGGGAGCGCTACTATCCCGGCATGATCGAATGGCTGCCGCCCTCGATCCATGAAGGGCTGGAGGAGGTCGATCCCGCCACGCGCACGGTGCGGACCGGATTCGGCACCTATCGCGACTGCGCGCTGGTCAATGTCATCCCGGCGCAAACCGCCGGCGCGCTCGCCCTGCGCTCCGGCCTTGCCGACCGCACCGGCTTCTGCCCGATCCGCCCCGAGGACATGGGGTCCACGCTGGTGCCGGAGCTATTCGTGCTCGGCGATGCCGCGCAGGCCGGGCCGATCCCGAAATCGGCCTATGCCGCCGTCAGCCAGTCCGCCGTCGTCGCGGCGGCGCTGCGCACCCGCCTGCTTGGCGAGGCCGCCGCACCCGCCGCCTATGCCAGCCTGTGCTGGAGCCTGCTCGCCCCCGGCGACAGCGTCACCACGGAAGGCCGCTACGCGCCCGTCGACGCGGCGCTGACCGAGGTGCAGAGCGCCGTCTCCGCGCTCGCGGAGCCCGGCGCGACACGCGCGCGGAACGACAGCGCGAGCGAGGCCTGGTTCGCCGCCGTCACAGGCCGGCTGTTCGGCCCGGTTTGACAGGCGCGCATGCCGCGCCCGTTGCCTCGCTTCGCCTTATCGCGTAAAAGCCCGCGCTCGCCCGAGCCTGTGAATGGCAGGGCCTTCAGGAGATCAGCACATGGGCTACAAGGTCGCCATCGTCGGTGCCACGGGTAATGTGGGCCGCGAAATGCTCGACATTCTCTCCGAGCGCGGGTTCCCCGCCGACGAGGTGGTCGCGCTCGCCTCTCGCCGCTCGGTCGGCACCGAGGTTTCCTTCGGCGACAAGACCATCAAGTGCAAAGCCCTGGAGAATTACGACTTTTCCGACACCGATATCTGCCTGATGTCGGCGGGCGGCGAGGTGTCGAAGGAATGGTCGCCCAAGATCGGCCGTCAGGGCTGCGTCGTGATCGACAATTCCTCGGCCTGGCGCTACGACAGCGACGTGCCGCTGATCGTGCCGGAGGTGAACGCCGACGCCATTGCCGGCTTCACCAAGAAGAACATCATCGCCAACCCCAATTGCTCGACCGCCCAGCTCGTCGTGGCGCTGAAGCCGCTGCACGACAAGGCGACGATCAAGCGCGTGGTGGTGGCGACCTATCAGTCCGTCTCCGGCGCCGGCAAGGACGCCATGGACGAACTGTTCGCGCAGACCCGCGCGGTGTTCGTCTCCGACCCGGTGGAAGCCAAGAAGTTCCCCAAGCGCATCGCCTTCAACGTCATTCCTCACATCGACGTCTTCATGGAAGACGGCTACACGAAGGAGGAGTGGAAGGTGATGGCCGAGACGAAGAAGATTCTCGACCCGAAGATCAAGCTTACCTGCACCGCCGTGCGCGTGCCGGTGTTCATCTCCCATTCCGAGGCGGTGAACGTCGAGTTCGAGAATCCGATCAGCGTCGAGGAAGCGACCGAAACCCTGCGCAACGCGCCGGGCGTGCTGGTCGTCGACAAGCGCGAGCCCGGCGGCTACATCACGCCCTATGAGGCGGCCGGCGAGGACGCGACCTACATCTCCCGCATCCGCGAGGATGCCACGGTGGAGAATGGCCTCGCCTTCTGGTGCGTGTCGGACAATCTGCGCAAGGGCGCGGCGCTGAACGCGGTGCAGATCGCCGAAGTGCTGGTCAACCGCAAGCTGATCCAGCCGAAGGCGCAGAAGGCGGCCTGAGGCCCCGCGCGGCGGTCAGGCGTTGGCGCCACCCGCACGGGCTTGTGAAGATGAGGTACGGCCGCCTGCGGGCGGCCGTTGCCGTTTGGCGGGCAATCCGTCACCATTCCGCCGAACTCGCCCGCCACCAGTCGCTCACCGCAGCGGCTCCGGAGAGGCCCGACGTGATTCAGCGACTTTTGGCGATCCTCTTCGTCCTCACTGCACTGACTGGCGGCGCCACTGCACACCCGCATGTGTGGGTGGAGGTGCATTCGGAGCTCGATTACGCACCCGACGGCCGGCTCACCGGCGTGCGCCATCACTGGAAGTTCGACGAGGCGTTCTCAACCTATGCGCTGCAGGGTCTGGAGACCACGCCCGATGGCAAGCCGAGCGCGAAGACGCTGGAAGAGCTGGCGCAGGTGAACATCGAATCCCTGCACGAATTCGACTTCTTCACCTATGCCAAGCGCGGCAAGAAGGACATCAAGTTCCTGCCGCCAAAGGATTATTCGCTGACCTATGACGGGACCGCGCTGACGCTGCACTTCACCCTGCCCTTCGCCGATCCGCCGGCGAAGAAGGGCGAGATGTCGCTCGACGTATACGACCCGACCTATTTCGTCGCCTTCCAGCTCGCCGATGACGACCCGGTGAAGCTCGCCGGCGATGGTGGCAGTTGCGCGCTAACCCTGCACCGCCCGGACCCGGCGGCGACGGGCAGCACGACCACGCTGTCGGAAGGCTTCTTCAACGCCCTCACCTCCGCCAGCCAGTTCGGCTCGCAATTCGCCAACCGGGTGACGGTCAAGTGCTCGTGACGCGGCGGCTGGCCTTTCTGGCGCTGGCGGTTGCCGCCGGCGCGCTGATGCTGCACCCCGCCCTCGCTCAGAGCCCGTTCGGCGTCGGCGCCCCGGCGGCGCCGGAAAGCGGTGGCATTGCAGGATTTATCCTCGCCAAACAGGCCGAGTTCTACCGCCTGCTGACATCAGCCGTGCGCGCCTCCAAGCAGGATGGCCATGCGGTGCTGCTGCTCGGCGGCATCTCCTTCGCCTATGGCGTGTTCCACGCCGCCGGTCCGGGCCATGGCAAGGCGGTGATCTCGTCCTATCTGCTCGCCAATGAGGCGACGCTGAAGCGCGGCGTCGGTCTCGCCTTTGCGAGCGCGCTGGCGCAGGCACTCACCGCCATCGCCGTCGCCGGCCTGCTCGCCGCCCTGCTCGGCGCCACCGCCGCGACGATGAGCCGGGCGGTCAGCTATATCGAGCTCGCGGCCTATGGCCTCATCGTCGTCCTCGGCCTTCGCCTCGCCTGGATCAAGGGCCGCGCGCTCATGGCCGCCTGGCGCGGCACGCCGGCCCATGTCCATGGGCCGGATTGCGGCTGCGGCGACGGGCACGCGCATATGCCGGCGCCGGAGAACCTGCCGCGCCGCGACGGCTGGCGCGACTGGTGGGGCGCGGTCATGTCGGTGGGGCTTCGCCCCTGCTCCGGCGCCATTCTCGTGCTGGTCTTCGCGCTGGCGCAGGGCATCTTCTGGGTCGGCGCCGCTTCCGCCCTGCTGATGGGGGTCGGCACGGCGCTCACGGTGAGCGCCATCGCCGCCCTCGCGGTCTTCGCCAAGCACGCGGCGGTGCGGATCGCCGCCAACCGTTCCGGCTCCACGGCCGCGGTAGTGTTGCGCGGCATGGAGTTGCTCGCCGCCCTCGCGCTCATCGCCTTCGGCCTGGCGCTGTTCTTCGGCTATATGGCGACCGAGCGGCTGACGCTGGGATAGCTGACGGCGTCAAGAGGGCGCCTCAGTCCTTCAGATAGTCGAACGCCACCTTGCCGAGGCCGAGGGTAAGGTCGGTGCGGAAATGCGCCGCCGAGATCACTTCCAGCACCGGCAGCCTGGAGACATCGGCCAGCGCATGCGGAAACAGGCCGAGCGCCGCCGGTCCGGTCCATGCCTCGTAAACCGTGATGTCTTCTAGATAATACTCGACCAATTCACACACCCGGGCCGTGCCGTCGACATGGGGGATGATCTTCAGCACCCAGTTCGGCCCCAGAAGCGAAGCGTGCAGCGCCGCCTTGTCCAGCGCCTGATATTTATAGCCCATGGTCGCCGAAGCGACGAGCACGCTGCCATAGTTGAGCGTGCCCACCAGCGTGTCGCTCTCCACCTTCAGGCTCGGGCGGGCCAGCTTCTTGGGAAAGCCCCATAATTCGCGCCCGCCGGCGATGGGGGCCTCGTCGTCCAGATACATGGAGTGGACATAGCCGCCCTTGACGCCGTTCAGCTCGACCGGGATCACCTGCCCGGTCTCGGTGTAGTCGCCGAAGCCGGTGGAATCCGGCATGCGGATGAACTCATATTTGACGATCGGGTCGACCACCTTGAGCGGTTCGGGCACCACCTTCTCCAGCGCCGCCGGATCGGTGCGGTAGGTGATGACGAAGAATTCGCGATTGAAGAAGCGATACGGCCCCCGGGGAAAGGCGGGGCTGGTGAGCGGCATGGAATAGGCAGTGCGGCGAACGTCGTCGATCTTCATGCGGGCCTTCTCCTGCGGTTGCCGACCCAGCCTAGGCGCGGAGCCCCGGCCGAGGAAAGCCGGGCCTGACAGAGCAGGCCCGGCCGCGCCGGCTCAGAAGCGGTAGGTGAAGCCGCCCTTGATCGCGTTGGTGTTCACGTCGCTGGCGAACTGTCCCTCATAGCCGAGATTGAGCCGCACCGCCTCGCCCACGGCGAAGTCGATGCCGGCGCCGAGGACGAAGCTGTCCTCGGCGATCGGCGCGCCGGCCACGGTGAAGGCGGTGCCGGTGGAGGCGAAGCTCATGCCGAGTTCGGGAGTGATGTCGCCATAAGCGTGCCGCCAGGCGAAGCTGGCATGCGGCGTCACCGTGCCCTCGCCCATGGCGAGCGTGGTGGCGAGGCGCAGGCCGAGCGTCGAGTAAGGCACGTCATAGGACAGGCCGGAGGAGGCGAGGCCGCTGGTGAAGGCCCCGGTCTCGGTGAAGCTGTCCGTGTCGATCCAGCTCCACGCCATCTGCGCGAAGGGTTCGAAGGCCACGCCGCCCGCTTCCATCGCATAGGCCGCCTCGACGAAGATGTTGGCGGTCGAGCCGTCATAGGAGCCGAGCGGGTTTTCCAGCAGGCTCAGCATGGAGACCGTGCGGGTGGTGTCGATGCTGCTCCAGCCATAGGAGGCGCCGCCGCGCAGGCGGAAGGCATCGAAGTTCGCGCCGGCATAGGCGGCGAGAAGCACCGTGTCGGCATCGGCGCTGCTCATCCGGTCGTCGACATCGAGGCTGGCGGAAGCATATCCGGCGGCGAGACCGAAGGTGTAATTGCCGGAGGTGACATCGCCACCGGCGAGGAAGCCGCCGAGCGAGGAATCGACGTCGGCCGAATTGCCGGTGCCGTTCGCCGAGTTCCATTGGCCGAAGCCCTGCGCCCAGGCGGCATAGACCGGGCCCGCCGGCTCAGGCGGCAGCGCTTTGACGGGGAACGGGCTCGCCGCTTCCGGCGCCTTGGCGGCATAGGCGGTCACCGGGCCGCCAGTGGCGAGCGCCGCCAGAGCGGGCGAGGCACCGGTGGCGGAGGTCTGGCGCAGGCGGCCGATCAGCGTGTCGGCTACCAGCGTCGACTGGAAGTAGAGCGTCGTGCCGACCGCGGCGTGGACCTCGCCCGACAGCAGGTCGTAGCCGGCGCGGATCGCCTGTTCCTGCCCTTCGGTGCCGGCGAGCACGGTGGCCTGCAGGCGGCTGCCATCGGCGCGGTCGAGCGCGGCGGCGACGCTCGCCTGGTTGGCGGTGTGGGCGAGGCTGGTGAAGGCCACGTCATTGCGGGTGAGCGTCAGCGTCACCGAGGCGTCGTCGCGGCCGAGCGCGGCATCGACGAACAGGAAGTTCGGGTCTTCCAGCGTGAACTGGCTCGACGGCGTGGTGGTATCGCTGGCGGAGATGATCTCATACGGCGTGCCGGTATAGACCGGGCCGATGGCCGAGACGACCACCGTGCCGCCATTCAGGGTCAGCGTGTCGGTGACGATCTGGTCCGAGGTGAGCCCGCTCAACTCGACCTCATAGAAGGACCCGGCCTCGAACACCGTGGTGCCGAGCACGTTGACGGTACCAATGGAATTGCCCGGGGCGACCGTGGCGCCGGTGCCGACGACGAGATCGCCGACCGTGGCATTGCCGCCGAGGAAGCCGCCCTCCTCGACCGCCACCGAGGCTGCCGCCAGCGAACCGTTGAGCACGAAGCTGCCGTCAATCTGCACCTCGCCGTCGAAGGTCGAGGTGCCGGTGCCGGTGAAGCTGGAGAGTTCGCCCACCAGCAGCGTGCCGAAATCGCGATACTGCGCCTCGTCGCCAAGCAGGGAGAGGTCGAACGTGCCGACGCCGCCGAGTTCCAAGGTGTTATAGCCATCGTTGCCGAGGACCAGACCCACGACCTCGCTTCCGGCGACATAGACGAACAGGTCGTCGCCGCCGCCCATATCGACCGCCACCTCGCCCTCGGTGCTGATGAGACCGGCATTGACGATGATGTCGTCCTGCATGCCGATGAAGGTCACGGTCGGACCGTCGGAGCGGATGATGCCCTCATTGAACAACTGGGTGGCAAAGGGAGCCGCCCCCTGCGCGCTGTCGTCGATCAGAATGGCCCGGCCGACATCGTCCGAATCCTCGTTCGGGTAATTGTCGAAAGCCTCGATGATGCCGGTCTTATGATTGTAGATGATGCCGCCGCCGGCCGCGATGCCGTCCGCCGTGTTCGGCTCGCCATCCTTGGTGCCAGACGCACCGGTACCCTGGATCAGCCCGTAATTGTTCAGCAGCACCTGGCCGTCGACATCGACGCCGTCGCCGTCGCCGTCCGGCACGCTGTCCGTGCCTTCCTCGTCGATGAGGCCGGTGACTTCGCCTCGGATGGTGCCGTAATTGGTGACGGTAACGAGCGTGTCGCCGGTGCTGTCGATGTTGATGCCCGAACCGTTGCGGCCGACGATCAGCCCGCCCTCGGCATTCTCGACTGTCACCGCGCCGTCGCCGGTCACGCCGTGCTTGGCGCCGATGATCTCGCCGGTCGCGCCATTATAGACGCTGCCGCCGGCCTCCTGGAAGTCGATGCCGTCGCCGTCGCTGGTGAGGTCGGTGGATTGGATGAGACCGTAATTGGTCACGCTGGCACCGGCACCGGGCCGGATGCCGTCGGCCGTGGACGACTGCAGCGTGCCGTAATTGAGGATGGAGATCTGGTTGCTCGGCGAGGTGAGGTCGGCGAAATCGAGCGCCTGGCCATCGCCACCGTCGATGAGGCCGTAATTCGTGATCGTGATCTTCGCGTCGGACGTGTCGGAATCGGCGGCGAATTTGAAGCCGTCATCCATGCCGAGAATCCTGCCGCCCTCCTCGTTGACGAGGGTGAACGACACCAGCGTGTCGATGGCCTCATCGTCGTCGAACTTCAGGGCGCGGCTTTCGGACTCGAGCGTCTGGATCGTGCCGGAATTGGTCAGCACGATCGTTCCCGCGCCGAAGCGGATGGCGTCGTTATCCTCGGCGGTGATGGTGCCGCTATTGTCGATCTCGACAATGGCGCTTTCCGCCGTCGCCTTGTTGAGATCCAGCACCTGGCCGCTGGTCGCGGTCATCGAACCGGTGTTGACCACATAGAGCGCGCCATTGGCGAAGGCGCCGTTGATCCGCACCGTGTCGTCGCCTGTGGTGATGGAGCCGCTATTGGTGAAGGTCAGCGTGCCGCTCACCTTGGACGCGCTGTCGAGCGCCCGGCTGCTGCTGATGATGGTGCCGTCATTGCGCAGGTCCACGCCGGTGCCGGTCGCCGAATCGCTCCAGGTGATGGCGGTGCCGGTGACATTTAGCGTGCCACCCTCCTCGATGAGGCCGGTATCGGTGCCGGACACGGACTGCGCCGTGGTCACGGTCTCGCCGTCCGTCACCACGAAGGAGGCGGCGTGCGCACCCGGGCCGAAGGCCAGAGGCGCGGCAATGAGCGCGCCGGCCGCGGCCAGAGCAAGGCGGCTGGTCGTCGAAAAATAGCGATTCGTGGCGGCCATCATGGCGGTCAGCTCCCCGGACATCCGTTTCCCAATGCCCGGCTAGAGATGGCAGATGACAGACAGGTGACAGCCCGGTGACGCGCCCTGCAATGTTGGCACGCGCGGGGATTACCCGCCACGCCGTGACATCACGGCCACATGGCGTGGCGGGTAAGTCTTTGAATCGTAGGTATTATGGAACCTCAGAATACGATGAGGCCGGCCGCGCCGCTCTCCGTGCCGATGGCGAGCGCCCCGCCGTCCCCGCGCCAAGCCAGGGCGGTGGCGGGCGCGCCGTCCGGGGCGCGCAGCAGGATTTCCGCGCCGTCGGAAATGCGCACCATCAGCACCAGCCCGTCCTCATAACCGCAGGCGATCACCTCGTCGCGCGGATGGGCGGCGACCGCCGACACCCGCACGTCGCGCGGGGCCAGCATGGAGGGCTGCTTGCCCATCGGCCCTTCCTTGCTGGCGAAAGGCCAGAGGATCGCCTCGCTGGAGCCGGACGTGGCGAGGAACTTGCCGCCGGCCGTGAACGCCATGGAGGTGACGCGCGAGGGATAGCCGGTCATGCGCATATGCCCGCCATCGCTGAGCCGCCAGCCATGCAGCGCCGCCTCCTGCATCGTCGTCACCACGAAGCGCATGTCCGGGCTCCACAGCACGCCGCGATGCGAGCCCTTCCATTCCAGGAATTCGGGCTTGGCCTGCGCATTCGGAAACCACAGCGACACGCCGCCATAATGGGCGACGGCCAACCGCGTGCCCTTCGGCGCGAAGGCGAGGCCGCCGACGGTGGACGGAAAGTCGTGCGTCCTGCGCTCGCCCTTCACCGGGAGGAAATGCGCCGTCTTGCCGGCGGAGAAGGCCACCGCGCCGTCCGGCCCGGCCGCGACCTGGTCGATCCAGCGGCCCTTCTGCTCGAACAGCGCCTGCATCGTGCCGTCCGCCTGCGTCGCCACCACGCGCCCGTCATCGCCGCCGGTGAGCAGCCGCTTGTCGTCCCCGGCGACAGAAAGCACCGCGCCCTTATGCGCGGCGAGGCGCGTCTCGCCCTCGCCCGCCAGCACGATCTCGCCCTCGCCCAGCACAAAGGCGGCCAGCGGCCCGAGAAAGCGCAGGCCGACCACCGCCCCGCCGAGATCGAGCCGGCGGAGCTTCGAGGTGAGCGAGGAGGGCGTGGAGGACTGGGAGGTCATGGGCTCGACGGCTTCTTGGCGGGGAATGTCGGGTTAGCCCAATTCGCGGCCGGCGTCACGACGGAACTCCCCCTCCCCGCGTCATCCCGGAACGGCCCTCAGGCCGTATCCGGGAGCGTTGGCAGGACGGAAAGGGATCAAGGCTCTACGCCACGCAGCTGAGAAAACCCTTTTCCAGCGCCGCGGCATCGAGCTGCCGACCGATGAAGACGATGCGGCTCACCTTCGCCTCGTCCGCGCGCCAGGGGCGCTGGTGGTCGCCGTCGAGGATCATGTGCACGCCCTGGAACACGAAGCGGTCCGGATCATCCTTGAAGGCGAGGATGCCCTTGGAGCGCAGGATGTTGATGCCCTCGCGCTGGGTCAGATCCTGAATCCAGGGAAAGAATTTGTCGGGGTCCAGCGGCTTGTCGGTGGCGAAGGAATAGGAACGCATGTCCTCGTCATGGAAGTGGCGGTGGCCGCCTTCCAGAAAGTCCGGGTCGATGGCAGTGATGCGGTCGAGGTCGAACGCCCCCTGCCCCAGCACCTTGTCGATGGCGATCTCGGAACGCTGCGTGTGGTGGATGCGGGCGAACGGGTTGATGGCGCGGATGCGCATCTCCACGTCCTTCAGCTCGCTCTCGGTAACCAGATCGGTCTTGTTGAGCAGGATCACGTCGGCGAAGGCGATCTGGCTCTTGGCCTCGGGCGCATCCTTCAGCCGGTCCTTCAGCCATTTGGCGTCGGCAACCGTCACCACCGCGTCGAGCGAGGTTTTGGCACCCACGGTCTCGTCGACGAAGAAGGTCTGTGCCACCGGCGCGGGGTCGGCGAGACCGGTGGTCTCGATGATGATGCCGTCAAAGTCGTTCTTGCGGCGCAAAAGGCCGTCGATGATGCGGATCAGGTCGCCGCGCACGGTGCAGCAGATGCAGCCATTGTTCATCTCGAACACTTCTTCATCGGCACCGACCACAAGGTCATTGTCGATGCCGATCTCACCGAACTCGTTGACGACGACGGCGAATTTCTTGCCGTGCGGTTCGGAGAGGATACGGTTGAGCAGCGTGGTCTTGCCGGCGCCGAGATAGCCGGTAAGAACGGTGACGGGAATTTTGGACGAAGCCGCTTCGGGCATGGTGAACTCCAGTGGTCGTCTCAAATGCGTCATCCCGGACGCCGCATTGCGACGAACCGGGATTGCGCGTTCCGTTCAGATTTCCCGCCGATCCCGGCCCGGCCAGCGGCCGCCCGGGATGAGGGGTTCCCGCGTCAGCTCGACAGGGCCGAGGAGAGCTGGGTGATGTTGTTTTTCATCATGTCGATGTAGGTGCTCGCCGGGCCCTTGTCATCGGAGAGGGCATCGGAAAACAGCTCGCCGCCGATCTTCGCATTGGTCTCCTTGGCGATGCGCTTGACGAGCCGCGGATCGGAGATGTTCTCCATGAACACGGCCGGAATCTTCTCGGCCTTGATCTGGCGGATGATGCGGGCCACGTCCTTGGCGGACGCTTCCGATTCCGTCGATACGCCCTGCGGCGCGATGAACTCGATGCCATAGGCGGCGCCGAAATAGCCGAAGGCGTCATGCGAGGTGATAATGCGACGCCGGCTTTCGGGAATCGCCGCCATCGCCGCCTTCACCTGCGCGTCGAGCGCCTGCAACTCGGCGGTGTAGGCGCTCGCATTGGCCTCATAGGCCGCCTTGCCGGCGGGATCAGCGGCGATCAGCGCGTCGCGAATATTGGCGACATAGATTTCCGCATTGGCCACCGACTGCCAGGCATGCGGATCAATGCCGCCATGGTCGTGCCCGGCATGGTCATGGTCATGCTCGCCCTTGGCGTGGTCGTGGTCGTGATCCTTGTGGTCGTGCGCAGCGTGGTCGTCCTCATCCTCGTCCGCCATCTCGCGCGGGGTGATGCCCTTGGTGGCGACGACGATCTCCGCCTTGGTGCCGGAGGCCTTCACCAGCCGGTCGATCCAGCCCTCGAAACCGAGGCCGTTGACGAAGACGATCTGGGCGGCAGCGACCTTCTTGGCGTCGGCTGGCGCCGGCTGGAACACATGCGCGTCGCCATTGGGCCCAACGAGGGTGGTGACCGAAACACGGTCACCACCGACTTCTTTCACGAAGTCGCCGAGGATGGAGAAGGAGGCGACGACGGGGATCTTGGCGTCCTGCGCGGCGGCGGGAAGTGCGAAGGGAAGCGACAGGCCGAGCGCGAGCGCGCCGGCGATAGCAAGGCGACGGGTGAGCATGGGGGGCTCCTTCAGGCTTCGAGATGGCGTTGCGGCAGGAAGCGAGGCGCAAGCCCCCCAACCGGCCCGAACAGCACGGACAGCGCATAGGCGCCGCCGGCGACGAGGATGATGGCGGGCCCGGAGGGCACGCCGTAATGATAGGAAACCAGCAGCCCCAGCACGCCGGAGCCGCAGGCGATCAGCACCGAGACGCCGACCAGCGCTGTCAGCTCGCGGGTCCAGAAGCGGCCGGCGGCGGCCGGCAGCATCATCAGCCCGACCGCGAGCAGCGTGCCGAGCGCGTGGAAGCCGCCGACGAGGTTCATCACCACCAGCGCCAGGAAAATGAGATGGGTCGGCGCCCCGGCCCGGCTCACCGAGCGCAGGAAGCCGGGATCGACGCTCTCAAGCACCAGCGGGCGCCAGGCCAGCGCCAGCGCCACCAGAGTGAGGCTGGAAATCGAGACGATGAGCAGCAGCGTCGCGTCATCGAGCGCCAGCACGGTGCCGAACAGCACATGCAGCAGATCGACATTGGAGCCGCGCAGCGACACGAGCAGCACGCCAAGCGCCAGCGAGATGAGGTAGAAGGCGGCGAGCGCCGCGTCCTCCTTCATCTGCGTCGCCCGCGCCACCGCGCCGGCGCCCAGCGCCACCGCGAAGCCCGCCACCAGCCCGCCCACCGTCATGGCGAACAGGTTCAGCCCGGCGGCGAGGAAACCGACCGCCGCGCCGGGCAGGATGGCGTGGGCCATGGCGTCGCCGGCGAGACTCATGCGGCGCAGCATCATCAGCACGCCGATCGGACCTGCCCCGACGCCGAGCGCCAGCACGCCGACCAGCGCGCGGCGCATGAAGTCGAACTCGGCAAACGGAGAGATCAGCAGATCGTAGATCATGCCGCCCTCCCCGCCGCAGTCGTCCTGGGGGATGGGGCGCAGGCGGGCGCATCATCGTCCCACGCCTCGCACATGCGCCGGGCCCGGGCGAGATTGTCCGTGGTCAGCACCTCGCCGGTGGCGCCCCAGGCGACGGCCTCGCGGGCAAGCAGCAGCGTGCGGGGGAAATGCCCGCGCACCAGCTCGAAATCGTGCAGCACGGCGATGATGGTGCGGCCCTCGCCGTTCCAATGTTTCACCAGCGCGGTGAGATCGGTGACGGTGCCGGCGTCGAGCGCGGTGAAGGGCTCGTCCAGCAGCAGCAGCCGCGCATCCTGCAGCAGCAGCCGGGCAAACAGCGCGCGCTGCATCTGCCCGCCCGAAAGGGTGCCGATGGGCCGCGCCTCGAAGCCTTCAAGCCCGACGGCGGCCAGAGCCTCCTCGATCCGCGCCCGGTCGGCCCGGCTGATGCCGCCGAACAGGCCGGCCCGCCGCCACAGCCCCATGGACACGAGGTCATACACGTCGATCGGGAAGGAACGGTCGACCTCCGCTGCCTGCGGCAGATAGGCGATGTCGCGCGCGGGCACATGGCCCTCGATGCGGCCCGTGAGCGGCGTCAGCACCCCGGCAATACCCTTGAGCAGGGTCGACTTGCCCGCCCCGTTCGGCCCGCAAATGGCGAGGAGGTCGCCCTTCACCACCTCGCCGTCGAGATGATGCACCGCCGGGTGGCGGTCATAGCCGAGGGTCAGGTTGCGGAACGAGAGCACCTTGTCAGCCGCTGCGCCGCCCATTACGCGCCCGCCCCGATGACAGCGAGCGCCATCGCCCAAAGCAGCGCCGCCAGCGGCAGTGCGATGGCGAGGCGCTGCAGGGCGGAAAGCCGCAACAGCGAAAAGCCCGGACGCGCGGCAGGGTGGCGCTCGCCCTCGGCGTGCGAATGATGCCGGCGCAGATGGACGGCACCGGGCGACGCGCCGTGGTCTTGCGGGTGGCCATGATGATGGCCGTGATCCTGGCCCGGAGAATGAGCATGCCCGTGCCCGTCGCCGCCGGCCTTTCCACGTCCCTCCGGAGGGGCGGATTTATGGGCGTGGTCGGGCAGGCGGACGGTGGCAAGAGGCATGCTCAAACTCCAGTGCGGGATTGATACTGTATATCGGCGCCCGCCGTCCAGCGAAAAGATACACTGTATCAACCGCTAACGCTGCGTCAGACATGGAGGCTTCAGACCTGCAGCCTTGGGACATGGAGGCTTGCGGCGCATGCTGCGCCCCTGCCCGCCAAATTGATGGGCCGACCCGTCTCGACGGCGCGCCCGCAGCGACCTATGAGAGGGCGCCTTTGTTCGCGCCGGCGAGACCGGCCGTCGACCTGCAGCCGTTGGAGCCCATTCATGGATATTTCGCGCATTTCGGTCGGGCCGAACCCGCCTGACGAAGTCCACGCCATCATCGAAATCCCGGCCGGCGGCGCGCCGGTCAAGTATGAAATCCACAAGGATTCGGGCGCGCTGTTCGTCGACCGCTTCCTGCACACGCCGATGTTCTACCCCGGCAATTACGGCTTCGTGCCGAACACGCTGGGCGATGACGGCGACCCGATCGACGTGATCGTCATCTCGCCGATCCCGCTGCTGGCCGGCTGCGTCATCGCCTGCCGCCCGATCGGCGTGCTGATGATGACCGACGAGAAGGGCGGCGACGAGAAGATCCTCGCCGTACCGGCGGACTCGGTCTATCCCTACCACTCCAAGATCAAGAGCTATGCCGACCTGCCGGAGCTCGTCATCGAGCAGGTGGCCCACTTCTTCACCCACTACAAGGATCTGGAGAAGGGCAAGAAGGTCTCGTTGGCCGGCTGGGAAGGCCCGGAGCGCGCCCGTGAGCTGATCCTCAAGGCGATCGCCGCCTATAAGTGAGCGCGGCTCGATCGCCAGCCTGTCGCGAAAGGCCCGGCCTCGTCCGGGCCTTTTTGCTGTCCGGGCCTTGGGTCGGCGGGTCCTACGCCGCCGCGTCGGCAAAACCCATCTGCGCCAGCGCCCGCTGCACGCCGGTCGTGAGGATCACGCCCTCGCGTGCCGCGCGCTCCCGGTTGGCGAGCCGCCTCGTGCCGGGCAGCCGCGCGCCGGCCTCGCTCTCGATGGCCAGCGCCAGGCGCTCCAGATGGTCGAGATAGGCGTCGCCCGCGACCACGCCGGGGTTGATGGCGATGATCACATGCCCCACCGCCGCCGGCGGGCCCTCGCCATCGAAGAAGCTCGGCGCGTCGAAGGAGAAGGTGGAGGCGGTGAGCGCCGCCGCCATCACCTCGATCACGAAGGCGAGCGCCGTGCCCTTGGCGTCGCCCATCGGCACCATGGTGCCGGCGAGCCCCGCCTTGGCGTCGGTGGTTGGATTGCCGTCACGGTCGAAGGCCCAGCCCTCGGGAATGCTCTCCTCCCCGCGCTGCACCGCCGCCAGAAGATTGCCGCGCGCCACACGGGCGACGGAAAGGTCCACTACCGTCGGCGCCCGCCCCTTCAGCGGCGTGGCGAAGGCGATGGGATTGGTGCCGAACACCGCCCGCTTTCCGCCCCAGGGGGCGATGGAGGCCGAGGCGTTGGAAAAGGCGAGTCCGACCAGCCCCTCATTCGCCAGCGTCTCCACCGGCTGGCCGGCGACGCCGAAATGGCTGGAACGTCGCACCGCCATCAGCGCCACCCCACTCGCCCGCGCCATCGCCGCCAATTCGGGCAAGCCATGGGCAAGGGCGGGATAGGCAAAGCCATTGGCCGCATCCACCGCCAGCACGGCCGGCGCGACGGCACGCAGGCGCGGCACCGCATGGCCGTCGATCTTGCCGGCAGCGACCATGGCGCTGTAGCTCGGCAGCCGGGTCAGGCCGTGGGTGGCGAGGCCGTCCGCCTCGGCCCGCACCAGCGCGTCGGCGGTCACTTCGGCATTGCCGGGAGCGGCGCCGAAGCGCTCAAGCACCCGCGCCGCATAGGCGCGGGCAGCGTCAAGCGAGAGAGGGCGGGAATGGAACGCCACCCGTGCGACCGAGCCTTCCATCAGCGCACCGCCCCGCCGCGCGGCCCCGCCGGCAGCCGCGCCAGATCGAAACGGTGCACGTCGCCGAGCAGTTCGACGAAGGCACGCGCGCCATAGAGGGCGCAGACCTCGCCCTTCTCCAGGCTTGCCTCGGTGGCATCGCCCATCGCGCCGGTGGGCTGGATGTCCTGCGCCATCCAGCCGAAGCCGGCCGGCGCGCCCGCGCGCAGATAGGCGAATTCCTGTTCCATGCCGAGCGTGACCGGGGGAAAGTCCCGCACCTCGTCCATCCTCACCGTATCGGGCCGGAAGGCGAGCATCAGCGAGGTCTCCACCCCGCCGGCATGGATGCCATGCTGGCGCTCCTGCGCGGTGAACAGGCCCTCGGGATAGCCGAAGCGATGCCAGGAGACCATGACCGCCAGCATGCCGAGCCGCGCCCGCAGCTCGCGCGCGACGATGTCGAGGATCGGCACATTGCCGCCATGCGAGTTGACGATCACCAGCTTGCGCACCCCGGCGCGGTGCACACTCTCGCCGATCTCGGTCCAGGCACGGATCACCGTCTCCGCCGAAAGAGTCAGCGTGCCGGGAAAATCGAGATGCTCGTTCGACTTGCCGATCGCCTGCATCGGCAGGAACAGCGCCGGCAGATCATCAGGCAGCAGCCGCGCCACTTCCCTGAGATAGCCCTCGCCGATGAAGGCGTCGACGCCCACCGGCAGATGCGGCCCGTGCTGTTCCACCGCCGCCACCGGCAAGACGGCGATCCAGTTCTCGGTGTCACCCTGGGAGAAGTCGACCCAGGTGAGTTCGGTCCAGAAGCGTTTGGGGGGCATGGCACGGCTCCGGTCGTTGCAGGCGGCGTTCTAGGCTCAATCCAGCCGGGCCGCCAGCGCCTCGATTTCCACCTTGAATTCCGGCCGGGCGAAGCCGGAAACGATCATCAGCGTCGAGGCCGGCGGCGGGGCGGCGATGAAGCGGTCGCGCGCGGCCATATAGCCGGAAAGATGGGCGCGGTCGGTGACATAGGCGTTGAGCCGCACGATGTCCGCGCGCCCCATTCCCGCCGCCTCCAGGCAGGCCTCGATGGCGGCGAAGCACAGCGCCGCCTGCTCTTCCACGCTCTCGGGAATGGCGTCGTCCGGGGTGATGCCGAGCTGGCCGGAGACCAGCAGCAGCCGGGCGCCGGCGGGAATTTCCACCGCATGGCTGTAGCGGGCGAAAGGCGCGCGGATGGCGGGCGGCACGAGGTGGCGAAGCATGGGCGAATCCCGGAATTGGCCGCAGCCGGCTGACCGATGCTGCGCATGCACAGTTCTCTCGCGACAGCGTATGTGCATGGCGATTAAGCTCGCCTATCATGAGGGCATGGGTTCCGTCACGCACTGCCCTTGTTAGCCCGGATGGAGATTTCGATGCGCCCGCGTCTGCCGCGCTTGCGTTCCCTGTTCCCCCTCGCCGCGCTGGGTGCGCTGGCCCTCGCCACCCTGTTCACGGCCGCGCCAGCACATGCGGCCGACAAGGTGACCTTCGGCACCAATTGGGTCGCTCAGGCGGAGCATGGCGGCTTCTACCAGGCGGTGGCGGATGGCACCTATGCGAAATACGGGCTCGACGTCACCATCATGCCGGGCGGCCCGCAGGCCAATAACCGGCTGCTGCTCCCCGTCGGCAAGATCGACTTCTACATGGGTGCCAACATGCTGCAGGCGATTTCCTCGGTGGTGGAGAACATCCCCACCGTGGTCGTCGCCGCTATGTTCCAGAAGGACCCGCAGGTCCTCATCGCCCATCCCGACGTGACCGCCTTCGAGCAGCTCAAGACCCGGACGCTGTTCATCTCCAAGGAGGGGCTGGCGAGCTACTACCAGTGGCTGATCGCCGATTACGGCTTCAGCGAGGACCAGGTGAAGCCCTACACCTTCAACGCCGCGCCGTTCCTCGTCGACAAGAACAGCGCCATGCAGGGCTACATCACCTCCGAACCCTACGCTGTGGAACAGCAGGGCGGCTTCAAGCCGAGCCTGTTCTTGCTCGCCGATTACGGCTTCGAGACCTACGCCACCACCATCGAGACCCGGACCGAGCTGGTGAAGCAGAATCCCGACCTCGTGCAGCGCTTCGTCGATGCCTCGATCATCGGCTGGTACAATTATCTCTATGGCGACAACGCCAAGGCCAATGCCCTGATCAAGCAGGACAACCCGGAGATGACCGACGCCATGATCGCCTTCTCCATCGCCAAGATGAAGGAATATGGCATCGTCGATTCCGGCGACACCACCTCGCTCGGCATCGGCGCCATGAGCGATGCGCGGATGAAGGCGTTCTACGACAAGATGGTGAAGGCCAAGGTGCTGGCGCCCGGCATCGACTACGCCAAGTCCTACACGCTGCACTTCGTCAATAAGGGCGTCGGCAAGGAGCTGGCGCCGAAATGAGGCGTGGCTTTCCCCTCGCATGCGTCGCGGGCCGGGCATGAACGCCCGCGCCCCCGACCTCGCCCCGCCCCCGGTGACGAAGGGCGCGCCGCTGCTGCGCCTTTCCGGCGTCGGCAAGCGCTTCGGTAACGGGGTCACCGCGCTGGAGGGGCTGGACATGGAGGTGCACGAAGGCGAGTTCGTCTCGCTGCTCGGCCCCTCCGGCTGCGGCAAGTCGACGGCGCTACGCCTCATCGCCGGCCTCGCCGAGCCGAGCGAGGGCCGGCTGGACTGGGACGCCGACGCGAAGGCCCGGCAGGCCCAGCAGGCGCGGGACCGCCACTCCATCGGCTTCGTGTTTCAGGAGCCGACGCTGATGCCGTGGGCTAGCGTGTTCGGCAATGTCCATCTGCCGCTGAAACTCGCCGGAATCAGCCGGCGCGAGGCCGAGCCCGCCATCATGGAAGCGCTGGAACTGGTCGGCCTCGCCGCCTTCCGCGACGCCTATCCGCGCGAGCTTTCCGGCGGCATGAAGATGCGGGTCTCCATCGCCCGCGCGCTCGTCACCAAGCCGCGCCTCTTACTGATGGACGAGCCCTTCGCCGCGCTGGACGAGATCACCCGCTTCAAGCTGAACAATGATCTGCTCGCCGTGTGGCGGCGGCTGAACTGCACCATCGTCTTCGTCACCCATTCGGTGTTCGAGTCGGTCTATCTCTCCTCCCGCATCCTGGTGTTCCGCGCCCGGCCGGGGCGCATTTCGGCCGAACTCGCCATCGCTGCGGACCAGCCGCGCGACGAGGCCTTCCGCACCTCGCCGGAATATGCGGCGCTGTGCCGCGAAACCTCGCTCGCCCTCGCCCGGGCGATGGATGCGGGTTAGGAGACGGGCATGACCACCTCGCCGCTGCGCTGGCTTTTGCCCCTCGGCGTGCTGACGGCTCTCATCCTTGGCTGGGAAGCGGTGGTGAAGCTGAACAACCTCCCGCCCTATGTGCTGCCGGCGCCGGACGCGGTGCTGGCGACGCTGGTCAAGGACCGCGCGGTGCTGTTCGCCTCCATGCTGGTGACGCTGCAGACCACGCTGGTCGCGCTGGCGCTCGCCGTGGTCGGCGGCGTTGCCCTGGCGCTGCTGTTCGCCAGCGCCCGCATTGTCGAGTTCTCGCTGTTCCCCATCGCGGTGATCCTGCAGGTGACGCCCGTCATCGCCGTGGCCCCGCTGATGCTGATCTATCTCTCCACCGACAGCGCCGTGCTGCTCTGCGCCTGGATCGTCGCCTTCTTCCCCGTGCTGTCCAACACCACGCTGGGGCTGAACTCGGTCGATCCCAATCTGCGCGACCTGTTCCGCCTCTCCGGCGCCTCGCGCTGGCAAACCTTGGCGCAGCTCAAACTGCCCACCGCCCTACCCTATTTCCTCGGCGGGCTGCGCATTGCCGGCGGGCTGGCGCTGATCGGCGCGGTGGTCGGCGAGATCGCCGCCGGCTCGGCCGGGCAAGGGTCGGGCCTCGCCTTCCGCATTGTCGAATCCGCCTATCGGCTCAACATTCCGCGCCTGTTCGCCGCACTGCTGCTCATCTCGCTCACCGGCATCCTCATCTATGCCGCGCTGAGCCTACTCTCCTGGCTGGTGTTACGGCGCTGGCACGAAAGCGAACTGGGTGGCCGGACGTGACGCTCGATCTAGAAGCCCCGCCCGCCGCCTTCGTGCTGGGCCATGCCCGTGTGCCCGCCTGTCTCGTTCCGGCCTTGGCCGGGCCGCCGGATGCGGAGGGGTTGGTGGCGGTCGACATCGCGGTGGAAGGGGCGCGGCTCGCCCGTCTCGCGCCGGCCGGCGCGCTGGTCGAGGCCGGGCCGCGGCTTGAATGTCGGGGCGGCTTGGTGCTGCCCGGCCTCGTCGACATCCACACCCATCTCGACAAGGGTTTCATCTGGAAGCGGGCGCCCAACCCGGACGGCAGTTTCGACGGGGCGGTGCAGGCGGTGAACGCGGACCGCACCGCGCATTGGAGTGAGGAGGACATAGGCCGGCGCTTCGATTTCGGCCTACGCTGCGCCTATGCCCATGGCACGGTGGCGATCCGCACCCATCTCGATTCCGACGGCCCGCGCGCCGCCGGCGCATGGCGGGTCTTCACCCAGATGCGCGAGGCCTGGCGCGGGCGGATCGAGCTGCAGGCCGTCGGCCTCATCGCTATCGACCGCGTGCTCGACGACAGCGCGTTCACGCCTTTGCTGGATCTGGTGCGCGCCCATGGCGGCCGCCTTGGCGCCTATACCTATCTCACCCCCAGCCTCGAAGCAGGCCTCGCCCGGCTGTTCGACGCCGCCGAGCGCTTCGGCCTCGAGCTCGACCTGCATGTGGATGAGCGGGACCGCGAGGGGCGCGGGCTCGACCTTCTCGCGCGCATGGCGCTGGAGCGCCGCTTTGAGGGGCCGATCCTCGCCGGCCATTGCTGCGCTCTGGCGGTGAATCGGGAGGACGAGATCGACCGCACGCTCGACCTTGTGGCGGAGGCCGGCATTGCCGTCGTCTCGCTGCCCATGTGCAATCTCTATTTGCAGGACCGCCAGCCCGGCCGCACCCCGCGCTGGCGCGGCGTCACCCTGCTGCACGAGATGAAGGCGCGCGGCATCCCGGTCATGGTGGCGAGCGACAATGCGCGCGATCCCTTCTATGCCTATGGCGACCTCGATCTCGTCGAGGTGTACCGGGAGGCCGCCCGCATCGCCCATCTCGACCATCCCCATGGCGACGGGCCTGCGCTCATCTCCCGCACGCCGGCGGCGCATATGGGCGTGGAGGCCGGAACGTTGGCCGAGGGAGCGCCCGCCGATCTCTCGCTCTTCCCCGCGCGCAGCCTCAATGAATGGCTCGCCCGCCCGCTGGCGGCGCGCATCGTGCTCCGCGCGGGCCGTGCCATCGACACCACGCCGCCCGACTATGCCGAGCTGGACGACCTGATGGAGCGCCCGCGTGAGCTATGACCTTCCCGCGCTGAAGGCCCGGCTCGCGGGCATCCGGCTGGAGGAAAATCCGGCCGTGCTGCGGCAGAAGAGTCGCGATTTCTACTGGTACTCGCCGACGCTGAAGCGCCAGCTCGACGGCGTCATCGGCGACATTCTCGCCGCACCGACGCACGAAGACGACGTGCTGCGCATCCTCGCCGCCTGCTTCGAACTCGGCATTCCCGTCACCCCGCGCGGCACCGGCACCGGCAATTACGGTCAGGCCATGCCGCTGGCGGGCGGGCTGGTGCTCGACCTCTCCGGCCTCGACACGGTGCTGGAGATCGCCCCCGGCCGGGTGCGGGCGCAGGCCGGCGCGCTGATCGCCGACATCGACGCCGCCTGCGCGGCGAGCGGGCAGGAACTGCGGCTGCACCCGTCCACCTACCGCACCGCCACCCTTGGTGGCTTCATCGCCGGCGGCTCCGGCGGCGTCGGCTCGATCACATGGGGCGGGCTGCGCGATCTCGGCAACATCGTCGCGCTGCGCATCGCTACGATGGAGGCGACGCCGCGGATTCTGGAGCTTTCCGGCGAGGCGGTGCAGACCGTCGCCCACGCCTATGGCACCAACGGCATCATCCTCGATGTCGAGATGCCGCTCGCCCCCGCCTATGACTGGATCGAGGCCATCATCGGCTTCGAGGATTTTGGCGCTGCCGCCGCCTATGCCAACGCACTCGGCGAACAGGACGCGATCCTGAAAAAGCTGCTTTCGGTCATCGCCGCGCCGATCCCGCAGACGAGCTTTTTGCGTCACCGGCCCTTCCTGCCGGAGGGCCGGCACATCGTGCTGGTGATGCTGGCGCCGATGGCGCGCGCCGCCTTCGAGAGCTTCACCGCCCGCTGCGGCGGGGACATGCTGTTCCGTTCCGATCTCCTGTCGCCGGAGGAGCGGAAAGGCCTGCCGCCGCTCTACGAACTCGCCTGGAACCACACGACGCTGCGGGCGCTGCGGGTAGATCCCGCCATCACCTATCTGCAGACGCTCTACCCGTTTCCGCACCAGCTCGCCCTCGTGGAGAAGGTGCACACCTTGCTGGGCGAGGAGGTGCCGGCGCATCTCGAATTCGTGCGCTTCGACGGCAAGGTCACCTGTTTCGGCCTGCCGCTGGTGCGCTTCACCTCCGAAGATCGGCTTGAGGAAATCGTCGCCCTGCATGAGGAACTGGGCATTCCGGTGTTCAACCCGCACCGCTACACGCTGGAGGAAGGCGGGATGAAGCAGACCGACCCGGCGCAGCTCGCCTTCAAGCGCCAGGCGGACCCGCGCGGCCTGCTCAACCCCGGCAAGATGATCGCCTGGGAAAATCCCGACTTCGACTTTGCCACCGGCCGCACCTATCTGTTCCCCGGTCTGGGAGGCAGAGGCATGGAGGAGGCCGGCTGATGCGCGCGCTTGTCGTCTACTGCCACCCGGTGGCGGAGAGCTTCACCGCCGGCGTGCGCGACGCAGTGATCCGGGGCCTGAAGGCGGCCGGCCATGAGGTGGACCTTCTCGACCTCTATGGCGAGGGCGCCGATCCGGTTATGGGACGGGATGAGCGGCTCGCCTATCATGAACCCGGCCTCAACACCGTACGCATCGCCGGTCATCTCGACCGGGTGAAGCAGGCGGACGCCCTCATCTTCGTCGCCCCCACCTGGTGGTATGGGCCGCCGGCCATGCTGAAAGGCTGGCTCGACCGCGTGCTGGTGCCGCATGAGACCTTCGGCATGCCGCAGCCCTTCCGCCCGCTGGAACGCCGGCTCACCAATATCCGCCTCCTCGCCGCGGTCAGCACGCTCGGCTCGCCCTGGTACTGGTGGCTGTGGATCGGCCAGCCCGGCCGGCGCATCTTGCTCGACGGCATTGGCGGCATCGTCCACCCGCGGGCGCGCAAGCTATGGCTGGCGCTGCACAGCATGGATTCGGCGAGCGCCGAACGCCGCGCCGCCTTCCTCGCCCGGGTGGAGGCACGTTTCGCCCGGCTGTGATGCCGCGCGGCAAAACGTGCTTTGCCGGGCGTCCTTTTGCTGGCATCGCGAATTGTGTCACGGCAATGCGTTATTTTCGCATTAGATAATGGTACCGTGGCGTGTATCGGATCGCAGGGACGCCCATGAAGGACGGCTTCGACAAGAAGATTGGCCAGCGGCTGCATCATGTGGCGCGGCTTCAGCGCGCTTTGGCGGCGCGCCGCCTTCAGGATATCGGCCTGTTTCCCGGCCAGGAAACGGTGCTCAAGCTGCTCTGCGAAAGCGACGGCCGCACTATGAGCGAACTCGCCGCCGCGCTGAAGGTGCGCCCGCCCACCGCGTCAAAGACGGTCGGCCGGCTCTCGGCCCAGGGGCTGCTGGTGCGCCGCGCCTCCGAGGGCGATGCCCGGCTGGTGCGGGTCCATCTCACCGAGGAAGGCCGTCACCGCGCCGAAGCGATCGACGCCATTTCCGATTCCATCGAAGACACGATGACCGCCGGCCTCGACGGCAAGGATCGCAAGCGCTTCCGCAAGATGCTGCGCAAGATCGACCGCAACCTCTCCACCCAGCTCGGCGCCGTCTCCAGCGAGGCGGACGAGGAGGCCGAGGACGGGGTGGAGGAAGAGACGGCCTGACGGCGAACCGGGGCTGGCTTCGCCGAATCGGGCTTGAAAGCGGCCCGGCTTTGGTGAGGAATAGCCGCCCCTCGTGCGCAGGAGTGCCCCATGTCCAGCCGCCCCGACCTTCTCCAGACCGGCCCGATGATGGGCATGATCGAGGCGCAGTTGAACGAGCACTTCACCGTCCACCGCCTCGACGCGCCGGACGCCGAGGCGATGCTGGCCGAGTTCGGCCCGCGCATCCGTGCCGTGGCCACCGGAGTCGGCTCCACAGGCGGCGGCGCCCGGCGGGTGACGGACGCGCTGATGGCGCGTTTGCCGGCGCTCGAGATCGTCGCCAATTTTGGTGTCGGCTATGATTCGGTGGATGCCGCGGCCGCCGGTCGGCGCGGCGTGGTCGTCACCAACACGCCCGGCGTGCTCGACGACGAGGTGGCGGACCTCACCATCGGCCTGCTGCTCGCCACCATCCGCCAGATTCCCCAGGCCGAGCGGCATCTGCGCGAGGGCAAGTGGCTCGCCGGCGGCTTTCCCCTCAGCGCCACGCTGCGCGACCGCACCATCGGCATTGTCGGCATGGGCCGTATCGGCCGCGCCATCGCCCGCCGGCTGGAAGGCTTCGGCCGGCCCATCGCCTATCACAGCCGCCGTCCGGTGGCGGATGTGCCCTACACCCATTATCCCGAGCTGGTCGCGCTGGCGCGCGATGTCGATGTGCTCATCCTCATCGTCCCTGGCGGGGCGGAGACCGACCGCATGGTCAACGCCGAGATACTCGCCGCGCTCGGCCCCAAGGGCGTGCTGATCAATGTCGCGCGCGGCTCGGTGGTCGACGAGCCGGCGCTGGTGGCGGCGCTGGAAAACGGCACCATCGCCGCCGCCGGGCTCGACGTGTTCGCCGATGAGCCGCATGTGCCGGAGGCGCTGGTCGGGATGAGCAATGTGGTACTGCTGCCCCATATCGCCTCCGCCACCCATGTCACCCGCGACGCGATGGGCCAGCTCGTGGTCGACAATCTCCTCGCCTGGGCGCAGGGCCGGCCAGTACTCACCCCTGTACCGGAGACGCCGGTGAAGCCGGCCGGCTGAGAGCGCGCACATGGCGTTCCGAACCCGATCGCGCGGGATCGCGCTCGCGGCCGGCGCACTCGCCCTGCTCGGCGCGAGGCACGCGGCGGCGCAGGAGAGCGGCCTGCCCCCGGCAGCCGCGCTGGCGGCGGAGTACCGGCTGACCAATGCCGATGGCGACCGCGTCTGCGTACTCACCCTCTCCGACAAGCCGCATGGCCGGGGCCGCGCCATGCCGGCGCGCTACGACCTGGCCTTTGACCGGCAGGCCTGCGCCGGCGCCATCCTGTTCAGCGTCGACATCGCCTCCTGGTCGCCCGGTCCCGGCAATGCCATCCGGCTGCAGGGGGCGGAGGGCGGGCTGGTGGCCGAGTTCACCGAAGGCGTGGGCGGCACCTGGGAGGCGCTGCGCGAGGGCGACGGGGTCTATTTCCTCGTCAATCCGCACCTTGCCGACCCCGCGCTCCGGGCCGCCGATCTCGTGGGTGGCTGGGACCTCGCGGAGCAGGCGGGAAAGCCGCTGTGCCGGCTGGAGCTCACGGACGCGGAGGCCGGCAGCGGCACGTTCCGCGCCCGGCTCGCGGCGGGCTGCCCGGCGCGCCTCGCCGCGCTGGCCATTGATCGCTGGCGGCTCGACGATGGCAGTTTGGTGCTGCTCTCCGCCACGGGCGAGGGGCTGCGCTTCGCCGCGCAGGAAGATGGCGGCTGGGAAAAGGTGCCGCCGGATGAGGGATCGCCGCTGCTGCTCAGCCGTCCGTGAGCGCGCCGTTCGTCCCCCGCCCGCCGAAATGGGAGATCGCGCGGCCACTCTCTGGCCACGCTGCCGGCAGGCGCCTAAGCTGCCGAAGAAGGCATGGCCGAGGGGAAAGAGCGGGTGCCATGAACGAGCATGTTGCCATTTTTCTCCATGTCGCGACCATCGGCCGATACAATGAAGTGATGAATGAAGTGCTTGGGGCCATATCGAGCTCCAAACATCCCCACTTGATCCGCTCTATCGAGGTAAACATCGTCGGACAGGGGGAGGTCACGGTCGATAGGGACGATCCCCGCCTCACGCTGATCCGCCGGCATGACGACGTAACCATATTCGAAATACCGACACTACAGTCCATACACAACTATAGCAAAATGAATCCTGGAGAAAATATATTATATTTCAATTGCCTTGGCGGAAGACATCTCGGTGCTGGATTTCATATACGGAAAACTTGGCGCCAGATGCTATATCAATATTATATTGACGACATGCGCGACTGCCTGACCGCTCTTTCCCAAAGCGACGCCTGCGGCATCTTCTGGCACGAAAAGCCGCTTCCGCACTTCGCCAGCAATAATTGGTGGGCAAAGGCTGACTATATCGCCTCATTGACCGACCCCGCCGCCTTCGCAGACCGGGTGGAGGCTCTGAATCTGGACAGCTATGGGGGGAATTGGACCCGGGCCACCCACAAGCGCCGCCACGCGGCGGAATTCTGGATCGGATCGGGAGCCGGCATCCGCCCGGCCAACCTGTTGAACTTCCAATCAGGCGTGCTGCCCAGAACGTTCACGGGTTCCTATCCCTGGTGGGACCTGCCGGGGATCGACTGGGGACGGGTCGCCCGCATCGCAAGGAAAAGGAACGCACCGCATGAGCCACTGCTCTCGTCGGCGCAGATCGTCCGGGCCGCCGCTCGCTATCATCTGAAGAAGGCCTATGATCGGGCGAAGGCTGTCCGCGCAGGATCATAGACCCGACGCGCCCGCCATGGGACGAGGCAGCCCCACGGCGGCTACACGCGAAGCAGATACCGGTTTCGCGTGCGAAACGGCGTCAAAGCGGAAAGCGGGCGCCGCTCCGGTGAACCGGTCGTCAACGGAACGGGTCCAGAGGCTCCGGCCACAGGCCGGCGTCGCGGCAGCGAACCGGGACCGCGCCTCGCCACCGGACGGGCCGTGACGGCGCGCCGGCGCGTAGCGCCAAAGCTCCCCCGCAAGGGGCCAGGACCATGTATAAGGACCGTCGGCAACGGAGATATGTTTGCGATGCACGTCATCTCGCTCTGCATCCCGACATATAACCGAGCGTCCCTGCTTTCCGAGCTGCTCGACAGCATTCTCGAACAGGACTGCGTCGACGCGGTCGAAATCGTCATCAGCGACGACGCCTCGACCGACGCCACCGCCCTCACGGCGGAAGCCTACAGGCCCCGCTTCAGGCACTTCAAATTCATTTCCCAGCCGGCGAATATCGGCATCGACGGCAATTTTCTCGCCGTCGTCGCTGCGGCCACGTCCCCCTATATCTGGCTGATGGGTGACGATGACCGGCTGGAGCCCGGCGGCCTTCGCCGGCTGCTGGAGGCGATCGAGCGCTGGCCGCAGGCTGTGGGCTTCACGCTCGGGGTTCTCGATTACGACGTTACCATGAGCCGACCGGTCGGCGTTCGCGCGACACCGCCCACGCAGGTGATGACAGGCGCGACGGCCGTCTTCTCCTCCATGCCGGAGCTCTTGGGGTTCATGTCCGCTCTCGTGGTGAAAAGGGACCATTGGAACAGCGCGATCGCCGATCCCACGATAGGAGCGGTCAGGAACTATTATGTTCAGGTCGTTATCCTCGGGCGCATCCTTGGGGAAAGCGGGCAGTGGGGCGTCATTCAGACCCCCTGCGTCGGCTTTCGCACCGGAAATGACCAGTTGCAGGCCCGCCATGGCTGGCTCGACCGGCTCAAGATCGACGCGCAGGCCTATGGCGAGATCGCCGATCTGCTGTTCCCGCACGCGCCCGAGACCCGCGCCGTCATCCGCCGGCGCATCTTCAACGCGCACATCATGGCGCGCATCACCAACGCCAAGACCATGCCGGCACCGACCGAAGGGGTGGCATCCGCCATCGTCTTCCTGGCGAAGACCTATGGAACACTGCCCGCCTTCTGGACCCGCGCTTTGCCGATGCTCCTGGCTCCCAAATGGTCCATCCGGAGCGCGCGCGGCTTCTATAAGAAATATATCCGCTCGTCCGGCGCGCGCCGCGCCTCCCTGGGTCGCAGCGCTAGCGGCCATTAGAGCGTTTTCGAGCGAAGTGGATACCGGTTCGCATGAAGAAACCGCGACAAAACAAGGTATCAGATCATTTCACCGTTGCCGTGCAACAGTGAAATGATCTGACGCACGCCCGGCCTGATCGCACCGCAATCAAACACGCCAAGGTCAGATCAGCCGCAGCCCGCGCAAGCTGGCGTGGCCGTCCTTGCCGACGATGATGTGGTCGTGCACCTCGATGCCCAGCGGCTTGGCCACGTCGATGATGGTCTTGGTCATCTGGATGTCGGCATTGGAGGGCGTGGGATCGCCGCTCGGGTGATTGTGCACGAGGATCAGCGCGCTCGCCGCCACTTCCAGCGCCCGCTTCACCACCTCGCGCGGATAGACCGGGGTGTGGTCCACCGTGCCGCGCTGCTGCACCTCGTCGAGGATGAGCTGGTTGCGCTTGTCGAGGAACAGGACGCGGAACTGTTCCTGCTCGACAAAGGCCATGCTGGCCCGGCAATGGGCGATGACCGCGCTCCAGGAGGAGAGCACCGGGCGCGCCCGCACCTGGCCGCGCGTCACCCGCTCCACCGCCGCGCCGATCAGCTTCAGCTCGGTGACGATGGCCTCGCCCACGCCCTTCACCTCGCGCAGCCGCCCCGGCGCGGCGCCGACCACCTCGGCGAAGGAGCCGAAACGGTCGATCAGCGCCTTGGCCAGCGGCTTCACATCGGCGCGCGGCACGGCGCGGAACAGCACGAGTTCGAGCAGTTCGTAATCCGGCAGCGCCTCGCCGCCGGCCTGGCGGAAGCGCTCGCGCAGCCGCTCTCGATGACCGAGAAAATGCGGCTCCGCCTCGTCAAAGCCCGGCGACGCGGCCGGCTCGCCCCCGGCGGAACCCGGCGCGGCCTCGCGGCCGCCGCTGCGCCCTGCTCCGTTGCGCGCCATGCCGGCCCCGGCCCCAATCAGTCGTTGCTGAAGATCGGCTTATGGTAGCCCTTGGGCGAGAGGGTGAAGATCTCGCAGCCCGTTTCCGTCACCCCCACCGTGTGCTCGAACTGGGCGGAGAGCGAACGGTCGCGCGTCACCGCCGTCCAGCCATCGGACAGCACCTTCACATGCGGGCGGCCGAGATTGATCATCGGCTCGATGGTGAAGATCATGCCGGGCATCAATTCCGGCCCGTCGCCGCGCCGGCCGACATGCACGATGTTGGGCTCGTCGTGGAACACCTGGCCGACGCCATGGCCGCAAAAATCGCGCACCACGCTCATATGCAAGGGTTCGACGAAATCCTGGATCGCCGCGCCGATATCGCCGACATGATTGCCCGGCTTCACCTCGGCGATGCCGCGCATCAGCGATTCATAGGTCACGTCGAGCAGCCGTTCGGCGCGGCGGGGAATCTCGCCCACCGGGTACATGCGGCTCGAATCGCCGTACCAGCCGTCGACGATCAGCGTCACGTCGACATTGACGATGTCGCCCTCGCGCAGCGGCTTGTCGTTGGGAATGCCGTGGCAGACGACATGATTGATCGAGGTGCAGGTGGATTTGCGGTAGCCGCGATACATCAGCGTCGCCGGCAGCGCGCCATGGTCCATGGCGAAGTCGAAGACCAGCCGGTCGATCGCCTCGGTGGTGACGCCCGGCGCCACCATCTCATGCACGAGATCAAGCGCCTGCGCCGTGAGCTGCCCGGCCTTGCGCATGCCGGCAAAGCCCTCGGGGCCATGCAGCTTGATATGGCCGGTCTTGCGCAGCGGCGCGCCGGCCGCCTCCACATAGCTCATCGTCGAACGTCCAACAGCACAGGGTCAGGGCGAATGCCCGTGCCGAATGTAAGCGATCCGCGCTCCGGCGCAAGGAAAGCGCGCGCGGAACGGTCCGCGCGCCCTCAGCCTGCCGGTTCGGTGGAGGGTGCGGCGAGAGCTTTGGCCATATGTACCAGCCGCCGGTCGGGCAGTTGCTCCACCCGTTCGATGGCGTAGCCCTTGCGGCGGTACCAGTTGATGTTGGCTTCCAGCGGCTCGCCGGTATAGAGCCGCACCATCGGCCGGCCCAATGCCCGCGCCCGCGCCTCGGCGGCAGCCAGCAGCAGGTTGCCATGGCCGAAGCCCTGGGCCCGCGGGCAGGCGGCGAGGCTGTCGGCCAGAAGATCATCGCCGCGCGGCAGCAGAATCGCGACGGCGGCGATGCCGTCGGCGCCATCCAGCGCCCATACCTCCCGCTCGCGGAACACGCGGGCATAATCCCACAGCAGCGGCACCGGCTCGACGCCGAGCAGGATGCGGTTGCGGGCATAGGCGGCGCGCTGCAGCGTCTCCACAGCGGCAAGGTCGGACAGGTCGGCACGGCGCAGCGTGCGGCCTTCCACGTCAAGCGTGCGCGCATTGAGCGCGGAGAGCGGCACCATTTGCCGGCCCGCCGCGTCGAAATTCTCCGCCGCCAGCCAGGCCTCCATCGCCACCGCGATCTGCGGCCATTCCTCGGCGAGAATGGAGAACCACGCCGTGTCGCGATTGCGACCCTTGATGATCATATGGTGGCGGAAAATGCCCTCGAAGCGGAAGCCATAGCGTTCCGCCGCCCGGCGCGAGGGGGCGTTGAGTGCGTTGCACTTCCACTCATAGCGCCGGTAACCCAGCGTCTCGAACACATGCCGGGCCATGAGATACATGGCCTCGGTACCGCCCGGGGTGCGCATCAGCGCCGGCGTGTAGAGGATGTGCCCAACCTCGATGCAGCGGTTTGGCGGGTCGATCCGCAGATAGGTCGCATGCCCCACCGCGACGCCGCTGGCCTTGTCGACAATGGCGAACAGCAGCGGGTCGTCGCGCTCCGCCGCCGGGCCGTAATAGGCGGCGAAGGCGGCATAGTCCGCATAGGGCCCGTTCGGCAGATAGGCGAAGATGGCCTCGCTCTCGGGTCCATGGCTGCCGGCGAACAGCGCCGGCCCATGGGCGGCGAGATCGAAGGGCACGAGATCGACGAATCGCCCCTCCAGCCGGGTGCGCTGCGGCCGCGGCGCCGGCGCGGTGTCGACCGGCGCGCCGAGCGGCAGCGCCGGCGGTGCGGATGTCTGTTGCTGCGGACCACTCATTCGCGTCTCACCCACGCCCGGCCGGCGGTGCCGGCTCTTGAACCTTGCCCCGCTCCCGTGTGACACGACTGCGAAACACTGCAAGAGCTTTGATGCACCGCATCACCGCAAAAGCCACCGGCAACGCCACGAGGACATGATGACGCCAGCCGCCCGCCTGCCCCTGCACCCCGTCGCGGCCTTCGAGCGCATCGGCGAGGAGAACGCCTTCGCCGTGCTGGCGCGCGCCGCCGCTTTGTCCGCGCAGGGTCGCGACATCATCAATCTCGGAATTGGCCAGCCGGATTTCTCAACGCCCGGCCACATTGTGGAAGCCGCCATCAAGGCGCTGCGCGACGGCCAGCACGGCTACACCCCTTCCGTCGGCATCCAGCCGCTGCGCGAGGCGGTGGCGGGCGACATCGAGCGCCGTTTCGGCCTCGGCATCGACCCTGGCCGGGTGATGATCGTGCCCGGCGGCAAGGTGACGATGTTCTCCGCCATCCTCATGCTGGGCGAACCCGGCGCGGAAATCCTCTATCCCGATCCCGGCTTTCCCATCTACCGCTCGATGATCGAGTTCACCGGCGCCACCCCCGTGCCGGTGCCGGTGCGCGAGGAAAACGGCTTCGGCTTCTCGGCGGCGGAAGCGCTCTCGCTCATCACCGAGCGCACCCGCCTCGTCATTCTCAACTCGCCGGCCAATCCGACAGGCGGCGTTACCCCCAAGGCCGAGATCGACGCCTTCGTTGCCGGGCTGGCCGCGCACCCGCAGGTCGCCATCCTCTCGGACGAGATCTACGACCAGTTCCTGTTCGACGGCGAAGCCCACACCACCCTGCTCGCCTATCCGGAAATCCGCGACCGGCTGATCCTGCTCAATGGGTGGTCGAAGACCTATGCGATGACCGGCTGGCGGCTCGGCTGGGCGCTGTGGCCGGAAGGGCTGTTCGACGCCGCGCGCAAGCTCGCGGTCAATGCCTGGTCCTGCGTCAACGCCCCGGCGCAGTTCGGTGCCCTGGCGGCGCTCACCGGGCCGCAGGACTGCGTGGCGGAAATGGTCGCCGAGTTCGACCGCCGCCGGCATCTGGTGGTGGACGGGCTCAACGCCCTGCCGGGCGTGCGCTGCGCCGTGCCGAAGGGCGCCTTCTACGCCTTTCCCAATATTTCGGGCACCGGCTGGACCTCGGCCAAGGCGCTCGCCACCGCCTTGCTGGACGAGGCGGGAGTGGCCACCATAGGCGGTCCGGATTTCGGCGTGTTCGGCGAAGGCTATATCCGCCTGTCCTACGCCAATTCCGCCGAGAACATTTCCCGCGCGCTTGAGCGCATGGACGCCTTCCTGCGCAAAGCACCCGCCGCCTGAGCGCGGCGGGCCGAACGGAGGCCGAGACCGATGACAGACCGCCGACGCCGCCTCGGCCTTCGCCTTCTTGCCGCGCCGCTTCTGCTCGGGCTCGGCGGCATGGCGGCAGCGGCCGCGACAGACCCGGCGGCCTGCCGGCGCGAGCACGCCGAGCCGCGCGCCTATCTCGATTGCCTCGCCGCGCTGCAGGCGGCGGGCGAAAGCGCGCTGGAACGCAGCGTCGCCGGCGTGCTCGCCGCCATAGAGGCGCGGGCCGATCTGCAACCGGCCCAGCGCCGCCGCTGGAGTTCGCTGTTCGAGGAGGCGCAGGGGCGTTTCGTCCACTGGCGCAATTTCGAGTGCCAGAGCATCGCCCCGTTCGAGGGCGAGGGCCCGAAGCAGAGCATTGGCGGCCGGCTCGGCGGGTCGGGGGTGATGGAACAGCGGATGATCTGCCTCATCGGTCTCAACCAGCAGCGCGCCCGTGATCTCGAATTCCGCTATGCGCCTGCGGGCGGCTGGCCGACGCCCCCGGCCGCGACTGTCGCGCCGTCCGGCGGCGGGGATGCAACCGTGACGACAGAGCCGCCCGCGACCGCTACCCCGCCGCGCGTCATCATCATGGCGCCGTAAGGCCGCTGGGCTAGCCGCAGCGGAATAAGCCGACGAAGCGTCTTGTGCGGGGGCGGCGGTGTTGGGATCATGTCGCCCTCTTCCCCCCGCTCGTGAAGGATCACCGACCATGGATCTCGGACTCAAGGGACTGCGCGCCGTCGTCACCGGCGGCACCAAGGGCATCGGCCTCGCCATCGCCGAGACCCTGGCCGCCGAGGGCTGCGATGTCGCCCTGTGCAGCCGCAACGGCACGGAAGCGGAAGCCACCGCCGCGCGCCTCGCGGAAAGCGGCGTCAGGACACTGGGCGCGGCGGCGGATGTGTCCGACGGGGCGGCGCTGGCCAGCCTGGTCGACAAGGCGGCGGAAGCGTTTGGTGGGCTCGACATCGTTGTCGCCAATGTCAGCGCGCTGGCGGTCGGTCATGACGAGGAGCACTGGAAGAAGGGCTTCGAGACCGACCTGATGGGCACGGTGCGGCTCGTCAATGCCGCCATGCCCTATCTGGAAAAGAGCGCCGCCGCCTCCATCGTCACCATCTCCTCGGTGTCGGGCCGTGAGATCGACTTCGCCTGCGGTCCCTATGGCGTCTTCAAGGCGGCACTCATCCACTACACGCAGGGCCTCGCCTATCAGTTGGCGCCGAAGAAGATTCGCGCCAACACCGTCTCGCCCGGCAATACCTATTTCGACGGCGGCATCTGGAACCAGATCAAGGACGGCAACCCGGCCCTGTTCGCCGAGGCGCTGGCGCTGAACCCCACCGGGCGCATGGCGACGCCGCAGGAAATCGCCAATGCCGCCGTCTTCCTGGCGAGCCCGGCGGCGAGCTTCATCTATGGCACCAATCTCGTGGTCGACGGTGCCCTGACGCGCGGCGTGCAGCTCTGACATCCCGCTCCGCCCCGCCTCGCGCGGGGCGGAAACCGGCCCGGCCTTGCCTCCCCCGGCAAATGCGGCGAGGCTCCCGCGCGAATCGACGCGACAGGGAGGGACGCATGGCCCGGGTCATTTCAATCGGCGAAGTCATGGTCGAACTGGCGCGCGGCGCCGATGGCCGCTTCAGCCAGGGCGTGGGGGGCGACACGTTCAACACCGCCGTCTATCTCGCCCGCGCCGGCGTCGAGACCGCCTATGCCACCGCGCTCGGCGACGACCCCTATTCCGACGCCATCCGCGCCTCGGCGCAGGGCGAGGGCCTCGACACCAGCCTGATCGCCCGCGTGCCGGGCCGCACCGCCGGCCTCTATCTCATCGACATCGACCGGTCGGGCGAGCGCCGCTTCACCTATTGGCGCGACACAGCCCCGGCGCGCGACCTGTTCGAACTCCCCGGCTGGGAAGCGGTGTGCGAGGCGCTGATCGAGGCCAAGCTCATCTATCTCTCGGGCATCACTCTCTCGCTCTATTCCAATGCCGGGCTGGGTCGCCTGCTGGCCACCATCGAATTCGCCCGCGAGCGCGGCACCCGCATCGTGTTCGACGGCAATTTCCGCCCGCGCAACTGGGGCGGCGACGTGGCCCGCGCCCGCGCCGTCTATGCCGAGGCGCTCAAGCGCACCTCCATCGCCCTGCCCACCTTCGAGGACGAGGCGAACCTGTGGGGCGACGGCTCGCCCACCGCCACCGCCGAGCGGCTCGCCACCTTCGGCGTGCAGGAAATCGTGGTGAAGAACGGCGCCGAGGGAGCGCTGGTGATGAGCGGAGGCACGGCGCAGCTCGTCGCCATCCCGCAGCCGGTGGTGCCGGTGGACACCACGGCGGCGGGCGACAGCTTCAACGCCGCCTATCTCGCCGCGCGCCTTGCGGGCGAAGCCCCGGCGGCGGCGGCGACGGCGGGGCACCAACTCGCCGGGCAGGTGATCCGCCATCGCGGGGCGCTGCTGCCGCGCCAGGCCAACGCCTGAGTCCCGCGCCTCGCGGGGCGGCACCTGCTTCTGCGAACGACTTGCAAACCCTTGCGCTTGCTTGATTTCCGCCCGCTGACCGACTAAGCGCTGCGGCAGCGGGCGCGCGGCGCCGGAACGGGAATGCGCCGATGGCTCTCTCCTCGCGGATCACCTTGATCAATGTCGGCATCAGCCTCGCCGTGCTGGGGCTGAAATATCTCGCCTTCCTGCTCACCGGCAGCGTCGCGCTGTATTCGGACGCGCTGGAGAGCATCGTCAATGTGGCGACCGCCATCACGGCGGTGCTGGCGCTGCGGGTCAGCGCCAAGCCGGCCGACGCCGCCCATCCCTATGGCTATGCCAAGGCCGAGTATTTTTCCGCCGTCATCGTCGGCGTGCTGATCGTGGTGGCGGCGATCTCGATCCTGCGCGAGGTCTATCTCGGCTGGCTGGAGCCGCACAGCTTCGATGCCTCGCCGCAGGGTCTGGCGATCAACGCCGCCGCGACGGTCATCAACGGCATCTGGTGCGCGGTGCTGATCCGCGAAGGCCGGCGCGCGCGCTCCCCGGCGCTGGCGGCCGACGGGCGGCATCTCTTCACCGACGTACTGTCCTCCGCCGGCGTGCTGCTCGGCGTGGTGCTGGCGGTGCTGTCCGGCTGGGAGAAGCTCGATCTCGTGCTCGCCGGCCTCGTCGCGGTGAACATCCTGTGGTCGGGTTGGTCGGTGCTGAAGGAAAGCGTCGGCGGGCTGATGGATCAGGCGGTGCCGGCGGAGACGCTGGAGCGCATCCGCAAGCGCATCGCCGCCGAGGCCACCGGCGCCATCGAGGCGCATGATCTGCGCACCCGCCAGGCCGGGCGCATGACCTTTGTCGACTTCCACCTCGTCGTGCCCGGCGACATGCCGGTGAGCCAGGCGCACGCCATCTGCGACCGTATCGAGGACGCACTGGAAGCCGAGGTCGCCGATATCCTGGTCAACATCCATGTCGAGCCGGAAGTGAAGGCCAAGCAGCAGGGCGTGCCGGTGCTGTGAGGCCGCGACACGCCCTCACTTGCCCGCGCGCAGCGCCGCCACCAGCTCCGGCGTCGGGTAGGAATCGGCCGGCAGGCCGAGCCGCATCTGCTCGACCTTGATCGCCTGCCGCGTCGCCGCGCCGACAATGCCGTCAATGCGCCCGACATGGTGCCCGCGCGCGTTCAGCATGGTCTGCAGATCCTTGACCTCCGCCATGGAAAGCACCGGGATCCTGTCGCCCTGCCCGCGGTTGAACGGCCCGGCCCCGGCGACGCGCGAGGCCAGATAGGCGGCCGACGTGGCGTAGGTCAGCGAGTTGTTCCACTCGGTGAACACGTCGAAATTGGGATAGACGAGGAAGGCCGGCCCGTTGCGCCCCATCGGCAGCAGCAGCGAGGCGGGAAGCTGGTCGGCGGGAAGCTGGCCGCCGCCGGCCCGCACCACGCCCATGCGCGCCCATTGCGACCGGGGAATCTTGATCGACAGGTCCGCCTGATCCCACGGCAGGTTCGGCGGCACCCGTACCTCTTCCAGCCAGGGCTGGCCGGCCTTCCAGCCCAGCGCCTTGATGTAGTTCGCTGCGGAGGCCAGCGCATCCGGCGCCGAGCGGATGAGATCGACCCGCCCGTCGCCGTCGAAATCGACGCCGTAATTGAGATAGTGATCGGGCAGGAACTGGAACTGGCCGAGTTCCCCCGCCCAGGGCCCGCGCATGGTCTGCACCGTGAGGTCGCCGCGGTCGATGATCTTCAGCGCCGCCATCAACTGGGTGCGGAACATCTCCGAGCGCCGGCAGTCCCAGGCGAGAGTGGCGACGGAGCGAATGGTCGGCTTGTCGCCCATGAAGGCGCCGAAATCGGTCTCCAGCCCCCAGAACGCCACCAGCACCGCGCCGGGCACACCGAAGCGCTGCTCGATCCGGCCGAAGAGATCGGGATTGGCCTGAATCTTCTGCTTCCCCTGCTGGATGCGGTAATTGGCAACCATACGGTCGGAAAACTGGAAGAAACTCTGGCCGAACACCTTCTGCCCGCGATCGGTGCCGACAATGTCGGGGGCATAGCTCAGCCCGTTGAGCGCGGCCGACACGGTGCGCGGGGACACGCCTTCCGCCACCGCCTGCTGCTTGAAGCGGGCGAGAAAGGCGTCGAAGCCGGCGCCGCTGCGTCCGCACTCCTCCTGCGCACGGGCAGCCGTGGCGAGGGCGAGCGGCGCCGCCAGCGCCGCCATCACGGCCAGCCGGCCCAGTGTCGTCTTCCAGCGGCGGATGGTTGTGCCCGGCATGGTTCTCCCCAAAAGTCGTTCAACCTGTTCAGCCTCGTCAGCAATCTACAGGATTACGGCGGCGGCAGGGTGAAGGTTCAGGCGATTGACCCCGCCCGCCCTTTCGTTGAAGATCGACCCGTTCCAAGGGGAGCCCCGCTAGGGGGCTGAGAGAGCGCCGGCCATGCCGAACGGCAAGGCAACGCGATGACCCTTCGAACCTGATCCGGGTCATGCCGGCGAAGGGATCGGAACCGAATGGCATCGTCGTGCGCCCGCTTGCGTGCCGCCGCGCCATCCTTCCCCAACGTCATACGCCCGGATCTCCCCAACCCATGGTTCAGGAGATCCAGCATGTCGACCAAATCCCCCGACACTCCCAGCGTCGCCACCGGGCCGATTCCCGGCTCGCGGCGGATTTATGCTGAATGCACCGTGCGCGGCTTCCGCGTGCCGTTCCGCGAAATCCTTTTGCACCCCTCGGCCGGCGAGCCCAATCTCGCGGTCTATGACGCCTCCGGCCCCTATACCGACCCGGACGCCCGCATCGACATCGCCGCCGGCCTCGCGCGCCCGCGTGACGCCTGGGTGCGCGCGCGCGGCGATGTGGAGGCCTATGACGGGCGCGCGGTGAAGCCGGAGGATAACGGCCATGTCCCCGCCGAGAAGCTGGTCACGCCCTTCCCGCTCGCCCATCGCCCGCTGCGCGCGAGAGCCGGCGCGGTGACGCAGATGGCCTATGCCCGCGCCGGCATCGTCACGGCGGAGATGGAATATGTCGCCCTGCGCGAGAACGGCCTGCGCGAGCGGATGCGTGAGATCCTCCGCGACGGCGAGGATTTCGGCGCGGCGATTCCCGATGTGGTGACGCCGGAATTCGTGCGCGACGAGGTGGCGCGCGGGCGCGCCGTCATTCCCGCCAATATCAACCATGGCGAATTGGAGCCGATGGCGATCGGCCGCAATTTCCTCGTCAAGATCAACGCCAATATCGGCAATTCCGCCGTCACTTCCTCCGTGGCGGACGAGGTGGACAAGATGGTGTGGGCGATCCGCTGGGGCGCCGACACGGTGATGGACCTCTCCACCGGGCGGAATATCCACAACATTCGCGACTGGATCGTGCGGAACGCGCCGGTGCCGATCGGCACGGTGCCGATCTATCAGGCGCTGGAGAAGGTCGGCGGCATCGCCGAGGACCTCAATTGGGAGGTGTTTCGCGACACACTGGTCGAACAGGCGGAGCAGGGCGTGGACTATTTCACCATCCATGCCGGGGTGCGGCTCGCCCATGTGCCGCTCACCGCCAACCGCGTCACCGGCATCGTCTCGCGCGGCGGCTCCATCATGGCGAAATGGTGCCTCGCCCATCACCGCGAGAGCTTCCTCTATGAGCGATTCGCCGAGATCTGCGAGATCATGCGCGCCTATGATGTCACCTTCTCGCTCGGCGACGGGCTGCGCCCCGGCTCCATCGCCGACGCCAATGACGCGGCGCAGTTCGCCGAGCTGGAGACGCTGGGCGAGCTGACGCAGATCGCCTGGCAGAACGACTGCCAGGTGATGATCGAGGGCCCCGGCCATGTGCCCATGCACAAGATCAAGGCCAATATGGAAAAGCAGCTCGCCACCTGCGGGGAAGCGCCCTTCTACACGCTCGGGCCGCTGACCACCGACATCGCGCCGGGCTATGACCACATCACCAGCGCCATCGGCGCGGCGATGATCGGCTGGTTCGGCACCGCCATGCTCTGCTATGTCACGCCGAAGGAGCATCTCGGCCTGCCCAACCGCGACGACGTGAAGACCGGCGTCATCACCTACAAGATCGCCGCCCACGCCGCCGACCTCGCCAAGGGCCACCCGCTGGCGCGGGCCTGGGACGACGCGCTTTCGCGGGCACGCTTCGAGTTCCGCTGGCAGGATCAGTTCAACCTCGCTCTCGACCCCGACACCGCCCTCGCCTTCCATGACGAGACCCTGCCGAAGGAGGCGCACAAGCTGGCCCATTTCTGCTCCATGTGCGGGCCGAAATTCTGCTCGATGAAGATCAGTCACGAAATCCGTGACACCGCCCGGCAGGCGGAAGAGGCCGCGCAGGGCATGGAGGACATGGCTGCCCGCTTCCGCGACGGCGGCGGCCAGCTCTATCGCGATGTCACAGCGGCGGAGTAGTTTTTGGCGCGGCCGGGGCACTCCCGGCCGCGTTCTCAACCGGGAGCCCTCTCTGCATGACGCCGCCCCCTGTCCGCCCCACCGTCGCCGTCCTCGCCCTCGTGGAACGCGAGGGCGCGATGCTGCTGGTGCGCCGCGCCAATCCGCCGGACCAGGGGCTGTGGGGTTTTCCCGGCGGGCGGGTGGAGCCGGGCGAGCCCTATCTGGACGCGGCGCTGCGCGAGTTGCACGAGGAAACCGGCCTTGTCGCCGGGGCCCCGCGCCTCATCACCGTGCTGGACTTCATCGAGCACGACAGCGCGGGCGCCCTCGCCCATCATTTCGCGATGATCGCCGTGCTTTGCCGATGGCAGGCGGGCGAGCCGGTCGCGGCGGACGATGCGCTGGAAGCGCGCTGGTTCGATCGCGCGGCGCTTGCCCGCCTCGGGCCGGCCGCCAGCCTGAAGGTCGAGTATCTCGCCGACCTCGCGCTGGCCGCCGCCACGGGCGGCTGATCACTCGCGCATGAAAAAGGGGCCCGCGAGGGGCCCCTGATCCCAGGTCTTTCGGTGCGTCCCGGCGGCAAGGCCGGCCGGGACGGCGATCCGATCAGGCATGCGCCGAAGCGGTGCCGGTCTTTTCCACCGCCGGCGCCATGGCCGCCGACTGGGCGACATGCGCCTTCAGCGTGCGCGGCAGAACCGTGATCGCGAGGAAGGCGGCGAACAGGTCCATGGCGGCGACAGTGTAGAGCACGGTCGACCAAGTGCCGGTGGCTTCCATCAGCAGGTTGCCCATCGGCACGAACAGCGCGCCGATACCCTTGGCGCAGTAGAGCACGCCATAGATCTTCGCGATGTGCTTGGTGCCGAAGGCGTCGCCGGCCAGCGCCGAGAACAGGGAGTACACCTCGCCCCAGGCCAGGAACACGACGCCGGAGAGGATGAGGAACGCCCACGGATTATGGCCGAAATAGCCGAGCGCGATAATGCCCATGCCTTCGAGCGAAAAGGCGATGACCATGGTCTTCTCACGGCCGATGTGGTCCGAGATCCAGCCGAACAGCGGGCGCGAGATGCCGTTCATGACGCGGTCGAGCATCAGGGCCAGCGGCAGGGCGGCCATGGTGAAGAAGTACAGGTTGACCTCGAACTCCTTGACGCCGAGGTCCTGCGCGATCACGCCGAGCTGCGCCACGGCCATCATGCCGCCGGTGACGACGCAGGTGAACATGACCAGCATCAGCCAGAACAGCTTGGTGTTCAGGGCTTCCTTGAGCGTGTAGTCGCGGCGGCTCTGGTTCAGCTTGGTCGAGGCCTTGACCTCGCCCGCCTTGGGCGAACGCAGGAACCAGGCGGCGATGAAGGCGAGACCGCCCTGCAGCACGCCGAAGAAGAAGAAGGTCTCCTGGAAGCCCGAGGATTCGATCATCGCCGCGATCGGCAGGATGGTGGCGGCCGAGCCGGCGCCATAGCCGCCCGCGGTCAGACCGACGGCGAGGCCGCGGCGATCGGGGAACCACTTCAGCGCGTTGTTGATGCAGGTGGCGTAGATCGAGCCGACGCCGATACCGCCAATGGCCGCGCCGACATAGAAGCCGACCAGGCTGGTGGCCTGCGAATTGATGACCCAGGCGGTGCCGATGAACAGCGCGCCGAAGGCCACCATCAGGCGGGGGCCGAACTTGTCGATGAAATAGCCTTCGATCGGCGCCAGCCAGGTCTGCACCAGCACGAAGATGGTGAAGGCCACCTGGATCGAGGCGCGCTCCCAGCCGAAGGTCTGCTGGATTTCCGGAACGAACAGGGTCCAGGCGTACTGGATATTGGCGGTCGCGATCATGCAGACCACGCCGACCACAAGCTGCATCCAGCGGCGGCTTTCAGAGAATTCCTGGCCCGGCCCCACGGCTGCCAGAGTCTTGGACGTATTCAAGGGCGAACTCCTCTCCCAAATCGAAAAATGCCGCGGATCGGCTTTTTATTGCGGTCGCTCCGTGCCTGTTCGGCCCGGGCGCCGGCTTGTCGTTGGTCCCGGGGACGCTTTCTGCGTCGCCCCCGCGACAGCCGCTCGTGCGGCATCTCGTTCTCAAAGGTTGCGCGGTATCCGTCCCCTTACGTCGCGTTCCGTGCGACCGGAGGCGCCCTGACGCAGGGTTGCGGAACCGACCCGCTGGGGAAGGATCATAATCGACAATATTATGTATGCCAATTGGGTTTTATGACTCACCAACCGTTCCGTAAGCCTAAAGACAACGTACAATTTCCACTTGTCCATGTGGTGACTATTAATAGATGTCACATCGTTGTAGCGCATCACCCCTGCGTAAGCTGAAATTTCTGAAATAGATGAAGAACAGGAACGCTGGGTAACGGTGACTTTCCGTCATCGGCGGATTTCCTCGCCTCGCACGCGCGATGACGCAAAAGCGCGGGGCAATCTCGCCTGGATCGTGGGGTTTTTACGATTGGAATGCTGCCAACCTGCAGGCGGGTGGGGCAGACGCCAAGCCCGTCCGGCAAAAGAAAAGGGCCCGTCCGAGGACGGGCCCTGAAAGCGAAGGCGCGGTGAAAGCGGGCGGCTTACTCGGCCGCCACCACCTTCGAAGCCCCCTTGGCGGCGGCAGCGGCGGCCGCCCGGCGGCCATGCGCCGAGGCCAGCGGCTTGAGCACCACCAGCGCCATCACGGCGGCGATGATGTTCAGCGCCGCGGCGGTGATGAACACCGCGTGCCAGCTTCCGGTCATCGTGGTGATGATCGAGGTGAACGGCACGATCAGCGCCGCGGTGCCCTTGGCGGTGTAGAGCAGGCCGGCATTGGTGGTGGCGAACTTCGAGCCGAAGGCATCGCCGCACATGGCGGGGAACAGCGAGTAGATCTCGCCCCAGGCGAAGAACACCAGGCCAGTGAGGATGACGAACATCACCGGGTTATGGCCGAGCACGCTCAGCGCATAGATGCCGACGCCCTCGATGGCGAAGGCCACGAACATGGTGTTCTCACGGCCGATCTGGTCCGACACCCAGCCGAAGAACGGGCGGGTGAGGCCGTTGAGCACGCGGTCGATCGCGGCGGCGAAGGTCAGCGCCGGCAGGGTGATGCCGATCAGGCTCACCGGCACGTCGGCGATGCCGAAATCCTTGGCGATCGGGCCGAGCTGCGCGGTCGCCATCAGGCCACCGGCGGCCATCATGACGAACATCGCATACATCACCCAGAACAGCGGGGTGGAGAGCATTTCCTTCGGCGCGAAATCGCGGGCCGACTGGGACAGCTTGGCCACCGCCTTGGCGGCGAAGGCGGCGATCTGCTCCTTCTTCGGCGCGGCGAGGAACAGGCCGAGGAACAGGATCACGATGCCCTGGCCGACGCCGAAATAGAAGAAGGCGGCTTCGTAGCCCTGATTCTTGATCATGTTCTGGATCGGAATCACGGTCAGCGCCGAGCCCGCGCCGAAGCCGGCGGCGGTGATGCCGGCGGCGAGGCCGCGACGATCCGGGAACCACTTCAGCGAGTTGCCCACGCAGGTGCCATACACAGCGCCGGCGCCCACGCCGCCGAGAGCGGCGCCGACATAGAGCAGGGTCAGCGTGTCGGCATAGGAATTGATGATCCAGGCGAGGCCGCAGAGCAGGCCGCCGAACAGCACCACGACGCGCGGGCCGTATTTGTCGACGAACCAGCCCTCGACCGGCACCAGCCAGGTCTCGGTCACGATGAAGATGGAGAACGCCACCTGGATCGCCGCGCGATCCCAGCCATGGGTTTCCTGCATCGGATTGACGAAGAAGGTCCAGCCATACTGCATGTTGGCGATCATGCACATGCAGATCACGCCGAACACGAGCTGCAGCCAGCGCTTCTTATTGATAGATGCCGTTGCGTCAGATGTCATGATGTCCTCGAACGTTTCCCAACGTAAAGAGATCGAATAGTTTCTGTTTTCTTATTGAATGCCCGCTATGCACGCCCATACAGGCGGGTCATCAATCAGCCATTAAAACGACCATACTATGAATTTTGGGTAATGCAAAATTTTGCATACCAGAAACCAGCGCCCTGTGCAGGACGCAGACTTACCTAACGGCACATTCCCATAGGGAATACTGTCCCGTTATTACCCAACGTCACACATGTATTGACCTAGCGTCACATCCGGCTCCCCGGCGGGCGTCGCCGTCCGCCGCATACCGCCGGCACAATGATGCGGGCACGCGCGGCCCCGGTGAGACCGGGGAGAGCGGGGGAGCGCCGAGGGCGGGGCAGCACCGGCGGGGGCGCGCGGCCATCCGCAGCCTCCCGCATGGACATTCTGTATGTGTTATAAGATGCTCACGATGCCTTGATCCACGGAGAGTCGCCGATCTTCCGGGCGAGGCCGCGTAAAGCGCCGGCAAAGCCGGCATCCCGCAGCACGCTGCGGCGACAACAACAAGAACAATTCTTGAGCAACTGACGAGGAAACCGCCCGTGGAAAGCGCCGACACCCAGACGAGGCTGAACATCGCGCCTCTCGCCGCCAATACCAGCCTTCGCACGCTGGCCTATGACGCCATCAAGAAGGCCATCACCGAGATGGACATGTATGGCCAGGACAGCGAGATCCGGCTCGACGAGCGCCAGCTTTCGCACGATCTCGGCGTCAGCCGCACGCCCATCCGCGAGGCGCTGACGGTGCTCGAACAGGAAGGCTTCGTGCGCTCGGTGCCCCGGCGCGGCATCTTCGTGGTGCGCAAGTCCAAGCGCGAGATCATCGACATGATCATCGTCTGGGCGGCATTGGAGAGCATGGCCGCGCGCCTCGCCACCAGCCGCGCCAGCGACCGCGACCTCGCGGAACTGCGCGAGATGTTCCACGATTTCGAGGCCGAGGCGCCGGCCGAGCACATGAACGAATATTCCAACGCCAATATCCGCTTCCACCAGACCATCATCCGCCTCGGCGGCTGCGCCATGATCGGCGAGGTGACGGAGAATCTGTTCATCCATATCCGTGGCATCCGTGCCGTCTCGGTGCGGCAGGAGAACCGCTCGGAGCGCTCGCTGCAGGAGCACCGGGCGATCATCGCGGCGCTGGTCGCGCGCGACGCCGATCTCGCCGAACGCCTTGTGCGCGAGCACACGCTGGGCCTCGCCGCCCATGTGGAAAAGCACGGCCGCTTCCCCTCCTGAACCGCCGGCCGGCGTGGTGCGCCGCACCCGGGCCGGCCGAGCGCGCACCCGCCGCCGCCACGTCGCGCCCGCCCCGTCCGGCGGCCGCGTCCGCGCGTCAAAGCCTTGCCGGGCAAGGCCCGGCGGCGCGCCGTCCCCGGCGGGTACCGGCATAAACCTCCGTAGTGGAACGAACTTTTGACTGAGCACTGCAGCAAAGTGTTCAGACACTCTCGCCAGCCGTGTTCACCCGTGGTATATTGCATACGCAAGCGTGACCCCGACCGGTTTACCGAAGGTCAGGAGGGTTCCGAGAAGGAGCGCGGCACGGGTGAGGAAAAGGAGCCGGAGGTGCCCCCGCAGCGGGGACAAGCGAATTGACATGTTGGTATTTGGTATGCCACTTTTTCGGAAATCCACTGTGGGTTTTCCGCAGGGGACGCTTCCGTGAGCAGCAAGGCCGTTGTGAGCAAGCCCTGGCAGAGCGGTGAGAATGGTCTGACCATCGAGCGCCTGCCGGCCAAGGAGAGCTTCAAGAGCAAGGCCTATGCCGCTCTCAAGGAAGCCATCACGAACATGAATATTTACGGCTCGAGCGAGCCGATGCTGCTCGACGAGCGGGATATTTCCGAGCGTCTCGGCGCGAGCCGGACGCCGATCCGCGAGGCGGTCGCGATGCTGGAGCAGGAAGGCCTGCTCCGCGCCGTGCCCCGGCGGGGCATTATGGTTGTTCGCCGCTCCAAGGCCGAGATCATCCAGATGATCGAAGCCTGGGCGGCGCTGGAAAGCATGGCGGCCCGCCTCGCCACGCAGCGCGCAAGCGACGAGGCGATCGCCGAGCTGAGGACGTTGTTCAAGAAGTTCGATCTGGCGCGGATCGAGCGTGACCGGTGCGACGAATATTCGAGTGCGAATATCGCGTTCCACCAGGCGCTGATCCGGCTGAGCGGCTCTTCGCTGCTCGTCGCGATGACGGAAAACCTGTTCTTCCATGTACGGGCCATCCGCCACCGCACGATCTTCGAGATGGACCGGGCGCAGCGTTCGGCCTCCGACCATCAGGAGATCATTCTTGCTCTCGAGGCGCGGGACGCGGACCGCGCCGAGCGTCTGGTACGCGACCACACGCTCCGGCTCGCCGAGCATGTCGAGAACCACGTAGACCTAGATTAGGGCGGCATGAACCCGCCGAAGGACGTTTGGGAGGGAATACGGGATGTCCGCAGTCGCACAGGTAATTGACGTGAATGCCGCCACCGAGACCGAACAGGATCTCACCGACGGCTTCCACCTGGTCATTGATGCGCTCAAACTGAACGATATCGACACCATCTACGGCGTGCCCGGGATTCCGATCACGGACCTTGGCCGCATGGCGCAGGCCGAAGGCATCCGCGTCATCTCGTTCCGCCACGAGCAGAACGCCGGCAACGCCGCCGCCATCGCCGGCTTCCTGACCAAGAAGCCGGGCGTGTGCCTCACCGTCTCGGCGCCGGGCTTCCTCAACGGCCTCACCGCCCTGGCGAACGCCACCACCAACTGCTTCCCCATGATCCTCATCTCCGGCTCCTCCGAGCGCGAGATCGTCGACCTGCAGCAGGGCGACTATGAGGAAATGGACCAGCTCGCCATCGCCAAGCCGCTGTGCAAGGCCGCGTTCCGCGTGCTGCATGCGGCCGATATCGGCATCGGCGTCGCCCGCGCCATCCGCGCGGCGGTCTCCGGCCGTCCCGGCGGCGTGTATCTCGACCTGCCGGCCAAGCTGTTCTCGCAGGTGATGGACGCCGATGCCGGCGCCAAGTCGCTGGTCAAGGTGATCGACGCCGCCCCGGCGCAGCTCCCCTCCCCGGCCGCGGTCACCCGCGCGCTCGACGTGCTGAAGTCGGCGAAGAAGCCGCTCGTCATCCTCGGCAAGGGCGCGGCCTACGCGCAGGCCGACGAGGCGATCCGCTCCTTCATCGAAACCTCCGGCATCCCCTTCCTGCCGATGTCGATGGCCAAGGGCCTGCTGCCCGACACCCATCCGCTCTCGGCCGGCGCCGCCCGCTCGACGGTGCTGAAGGATTCCGACGTGGTCGTCCTCGTCGGCGCCCGCCTCAACTGGCTGCTCTCGCATGGCAAGGGCAAGACCTGGGGCGATGCCCCGAAGAAGTTCATCCAGATCGACATCGAGCCCAAGGAAATGGATTCGAACGTCGAGATCGCGGCGCCGCTGGTCGGCGACATCGGCTCGGTGATCGAGGCCCTGAACGAGGGCATCAAGTCCGGCTGGACCGCCCCCTCGCAGGAGTGGATCGGCGCGATCAACGCCCGCAAGGAAGTCAACATCGGCAAGATGTCTCAGCGCCTGCTGAAGAACTCGACCCCGATGGACTTCCACTCGGCTCTGGGTGCGCTCAAGCAGGTGATCAAGGAGCGTCCCGACGCGATCCTGGTCAATGAAGGCGCCAACACGCTCGACCTCGCCCGAGGCGTCATCGACATGTATCAGCCGCGCAAGCGCCTGGATGTCGGCACCTGGGGCGTGATGGGCATCGGCATGGGCTTCGCCATCGCCGCCGCGGTGGAAACCGGCAAGCCGGTTCTGGCGGTCGAGGGCGACTCGGCCTTCGGCTTCTCCGGCATGGAGGTGGAGACGATCTGCCGCTACAACCTGCCGGTCTGCGTCGTTATCTTCAACAATAACGGCATCTATCGCGGCACCGACACCGACCCGACCGGCCGCGATCCCGGCACCACCGTCTTCGTCGCCGACTCGCGCTACGACAAGATGATGGAAGCCTTCGGTGGCGTCGGCGTCCACGTCACCACCCCGGACGAGCTCAAGCGCGCCGTGGACGAGGCGATGGACAGCGGCAAGCCGACCCTCATCAACGCCGTGATCGACCCGGCCGCCGGCAGCGAAAGCGGCAATATCGGCAGCCTGAACCCGCAGAGCGTGGTGAAGAAGAAGTAAGTCAAACCGGGACGGGTGGGGAGCGGCAATTTCCCCACCCGTCCCATTCCCTAAGTAACAACGACACAACGGCGAAAAGCCGGGTCATCTTGAGAGGAACCCCATGGGCAAGGCATTGGACGGCGTTCGCGTCCTCGATTTCACCCATGTTCAGTCCGGCCCCACCTGCACGCAGCTTCTCGCGTGGTTCGGTGCCGATGTGATCAAGGTAGAGCGCCCCGGCGAGGGTGACGTTACCCGCGCCCAATTGCGCGATGTCCCCAATGCGGACAGCCTCTACTTCACGATGCTGAACTCCAACAAGCGCTCCATCACGCTCGACACCAAGAATCCCGAGGGCAAGAAGGTCCTTGAGGAGCTGGTGAAGATCTGCGACGTGATGGTGGAGAATTTCGCCCCCGGCGCGCTCGACCGCATGGGCTTCTCCTGGGAGCGCATCCAGGAGCTGAACCCCCGCATCATCCTCGCCTCGGTGAAGGGCTTCGGCCCCGGCCCGTTCGAGGACTGCAAGGTCTATGAGAACGTCGCCCAGTGCACCGGCGGTTCCGCCTCGACCACGGGTTTCCGCGACGGGCTGCCGCTCGTCACCGCCGCGCAGATCGGCGATTCCGGCACCGGCCTGCACCTCGCTCTCGGCATCGTCACCGCGCTCTACCAGCGCACCCTTACCGGCCGCGGCCAGAAGGTGCTCTGCGCCATGCAGGACGCGGTGCTGAATTTCTGCCGCGTGAAGATGCGCGACCAGCAGCGCCTCGATCGCGGCCCGCTGCGCGAATACAGCCAGTTCGGCGAGGGCTTCCCCTTCGGCGACACCGTGCCCCGCGCCGGCAATGATTCCGGTGGCGGCCAGCCCGGCCGCATCCTGAAGTGCAAGGGCTGGGAGACCGATCCCAACGCCTACATCTATTTCATCACCCAGGCGCCGGTCTGGGGGAAGATCTGCGATGTCATCGGCGAGCCGGAATGGAAGACCGATCCGAACTACGCCACGCCGGCCGCGCGCCTGCCGCACCTCAACGAGATTTTCCACCGCATCGAATCGTGGACCATGGCCCACACCAAGTTCGAGGCGATGGAAATCCTCAACAAGGTCGACATTCCCTGCGGCCCGGTGCTCTCGATGAAGGAGATCGCCGAGGACCAGTCGCTCTACGCGACCGGCACGCTGGTGGAGATCGACCACCCCACGCGCGGCAAGTACCTGACCGTCGGCAACCCGATCAAGCTGTCGGACAATGATGTCGAGGTCGAGCGCTCGCCGCTGCTGGGCGAGCACACCGAGGAAATCCTCGCCGAGGTTCTCGGCCTCGGCGGCGACGAGATCGAGCGCATCAAGGCGTCCGGCGCGGTCGGCACCCCCGTGGCGCTGGCGGCGGAGTGATCTTGCGCGCCTGAGGCGCCTCCCGGCGGCGGGAGGCGTCGCGTGACGATACGGGCATGGCGCGGGCGACCGCGCATGCCCGCAACGAGACATTCCGCCGGAAGGCCGCGCAAGGCGCGGCGCCGGCGGCATGTGAGGCCAGGGTGGACGAAAAGAAGTCGTGAATCGTTCCGAAGTCGATCACCCCCTGGGAGATGCCCGCCGGTGCTGAACAGCGCCGGGGAGCATGGGGAGACGAAAGCCCCTCATCCGCGGGATGGGGGCCTCAATCCGGCGGCAGGGTGAGCCTCCGTCCGGACTGTTAACGCGAAAAGGGAAGTCGACTACAATGTCTAAGCCCCTCGAAGGTATTAAGATCATCGATTTCACGCACGTTCAGGCCGGTCCGGCCTGCACGCAGCTTCTTGCCTGGTTCGGCGCCGACGTGATCAAGGTCGAGCGCCCCGGCGCGGGCGATGTCACGCGCTCGCAGCTGCGTCATGTCAAGGACGCCGACGCGCTGTACTTCACCATGCTGAACTCCAACAAGCGTTCGCTGACGCTCGACACCAAGACGGCGCAGGGCAAGGAAGTCCTGACCAAGCTGATCAAGGAGTCGGACGTGATGGTCGAGAATTTCGGCCCCGGCGCGCTCGACCGCATGGGCTTCACCTGGGAGCACATCCAGTCGCTCAACCCGGGCATGATCCTCGCCTCGGTGAAGGGCTTCTCGGAAGGCCACGCCTATGAGGACCTGAAGGTCTACGAGAACGTGGCGCAGTGCGCGGGCGGCGCCGCCTCCACCACCGGCTTCTGGGATGGCCCCCCGACCGTGTCGGCCGCCGCTCTCGGCGATTCCAACACCGGCATGCACCTCGCCATCGGCATCCTGACCGCGCTGCACCAGAAGGTGAAGACCGGCAAGGGCCAGAAGGTCGCCGTGTCGATGCAGGATTCGGTGCTCAACCTCTGCCGCGTCAAGCTGCGCGACCAGCAGCGCCTCGACGCGCTGGGCTATCTCGAAGAGTACCCCCAGTACCCGCATGGCGAGTTCTCGGATGTCGTTCCGCGCGGCGGCAATGCCGGCGGCGGCGGTCAGCCGGGCTGGGTGCTGAAGTGCAAGGGCTGGGAGACCGACCCGAACGCTTACATCTACTTCACCATTCAGGGCCATGCCTGGGCGCCGATCTGCAAGGCGCTGGGCAAGCCGGAATGGATCGACGATCCGGCCTACAACACCGCCGAGGCCCGTCAGGACAAGATCTTCGACATCTTCGCCTTCATCGAGTCCTGGCTCGCCGACAAGACGAAGTTCGAGGCCATCGACATCCTGCGCAAGTTCGACATCCCCTGCGCCCCGGTGCTGTCGATGAAGGAAATCGCCAACGACCCGTCGCTGCGCAAGAGCGGCACCGTGGTCGAGGTCGATCACCCCAAGCTCGGCAAGTACCTGACCGTCGGCTCGCCGATCAAGTTCTCGGACGTGGAAGTCGAGGTCACCGCCTCGCCGCTGCTCGGCCAGCACACCAACGAAGTGCTCGCCCAGCTTGGCTATTCGCAGGAAGAAATCGCCGCGATGCACGACGCCAAGGCCGTCTGATCGTTACGGTCTGACCGGCTTCGGAGCGGCGCCCGCGCCGCTCCTTTTCCGCCTCGTGCGGTCCTATCGGCCTCCCTTTCACGCCGCGCGGCAGATGCGGCGGTGAGGGAAAAGCCCACGAGCCTCCCGGAGCAGGACGAAGGGTTCACCCAACGTTCGGTTCCTCCTAGGCGACTAACGCCGGCGCTCATCGCGCCGGCTTTTTTTTGTCGAAGGGGATCGCGGCGGGCACCACCTGACGGCCCCTCATCCCCGGGCTTGACCCGGGGATCCCGCCTTCCGCAGAACGCGCGCGCCCGCAGCGGGATGGCCGGGCAAGCCCGGCCATGAGGGCCGTTGAGGGTTGGGCCTCAGGTCGTCATCCCGGAAGGGCCAGCAGGCCCTATCCGGGATCGCCGCCAAATGAGGGCTGTTGCGGCGCGCGATCCCGGCCCGAAGGCTGTGCCTTCGTCCGGGATGACGGCGGATCGACGCGGACCCTACCGCCCCGAATACTGCGTCGTCAGCCGCCGCGCCGCCTCGCGCACGCGGGCGCCGAGATCGGCGATGCGCTCGGGCGGCATGCGCACGGTCGGGGCGGAGATCGAGATCGCCCCCACCGGCTCGCGCCATTCGTCCAGCACCGCCGCCGCCACGCAGCGCATGCCCGGCGTGTGTTCCTCGTCGTCGATGGAAAAGCCGCGCTCGGCGATCTCGGCGAGGTCGGCCTGCAAAGCCCGCCGGCTGATATGGGTGTGCTCGGTGAAGCGCTGCAGCTGATCGCCGCCGAGCCAGGCGCGCCGTGCCTCCGGGTTCATCGCCGAGAGAATGGCCTTGCCGCCGCCGGAAGCATGAATTGGCAGATCGCCGCCGATGCGGAAGAAGGCGCGCACCGCCGCGTGGCTTTCCACCTGCGCGACGCAGACGAGATGCGGCCCCTCGATCAGCGACAGGTTCACCGTCTCGTTCACCCCGTGCGAAAGCTCGCGTAGCAGCGCGCGCGCGATCTCGGGGAGCTTGCGGATGCGTAAGTAAGCCGAACCGACGCGGAACAGGCCGATGCCGACCATCCACAGCCCGGTCGCCGCGTCATGGCCGACAAGCCCGCGCCGCTCCAGTGTGGTGAGCAAACGGTGCACGGTGGAGGTCGGCAGTTCGGCGGCGCGCGCCACCTCGCTCAGGGTCAGGCCATCGGACAGCGCCAGCACTTCCAGGAGCGCGATGGCGCGGTCGAGCGACTGCACCTCGCCGCCGCCCTCGGTACCGGTCGCGGAGGAAGGGCGGCCGCGGCGGCGCACGGTCGGAACATCCTGATTCATCCGCAGATCACCTCCGAAAGGGACAGCGCCCTCGCGCCGCCCGGGCGCACGCCCCCTCGCTTATCCTATGTCACCGCCCGGCGAGAGGGCGTCCCCGCATAAAGGCGCATTCGCCGAATTTTCGCAAACCAGAAATATATCCCGTATTGCGGAAATGGACATGTCGTGGCATGTTTTCCGCGATTTCGGAAATTCATTCCGCAGTGCGGAAAGAATATTGCCGCTCCGCAGCATGCGCCCCGTCTCCTTCGAGCCGGCGCACACAGGCGGAATCCGGCACCGGACAATGTTTTGAACAGGTCGGACAGGCCGGTGCCGGGCGCCGCCAGCCCCTCGAAAGGGGCGAGCCCCCGCCGTCCTGCGACGCGAGGAGGAAGTGCCATGGCCAAGATGCGTGCCGTCGATGCGGCGATCCGGATTCTCGCAATGGAAGGCGTCACCACCGCCTTCGGCGTGCCCGGTGCCGCGATCAATCCGCTCTATTCCGCGATGCGCGCCTATGGCCAGACGCGCCACATTCTGGCCCGCCATGTCGAGGCCGCCTCGCACATGGCGGAAGGCTACACCCGCGCCAAGGCCGGCAATATCGGCGTGTGCATCGGCACATCCGGCCCCGCCGGCACCGACATGATCACCGGCCTCTATTCGGCTTCCGCCGATTCGATCCCGATCCTGTGCATCACCGGCCAGGCGCCGCGCGCGCGCCTCTATAAGGAAGACTTCCAGGCGGTGGATATCGAATCCATCGCCAAGCCGGTCGCCAAATGGGCTGTTATGGTCCGCGAGCCGGCGCTGGTGCCGATGGTGTTCCAGCAGGCCTTCCACGTCATGCGCTCCGGCCGTCCCGGCCCGGTGCTGATCGACCTGCCGATCGACGTGCAGCTCGCCGAGATCGAGTTCGACGAAGAGACCTACGCCCCGCTCGATGTCTACAAGCCCAAGGCGACGCGCAAGCAGGCCGAGAAGGCGCTTGCCATGCTGAACGAGGCGGAGCGCCCGCTCATCGTCTCCGGCGGCGGCATCATCAATGCGGACGCTTCCGACAAGCTGGTCGAATTCGCCGAGCTGACCGGCGTGCCGGTCATCCCGACCCTGATGGGCTGGGGCACCATTCCCGACGATCACGATTTGATGGCCGGCATGTGCGGCCTGCAGACCTCGCACCGCTACGGCAATGCCAACATGCTGGCGTCGGACTTCGTGTTCGGCATCGGCAATCGCTGGGCGAACCGCCACACCGGCTCGGTCGATGTCTACACCAAGGGCCGCACGTTCATTCACGTCGATATCGAGCCGACCCAGATCGGCCGCGTCTTCGGGCCGGATCTCGGCATCGTCTCCGATGCCGGCGCGGCGCTCGACCTCTTCATCGAGGTGGCGAAGGAATACAAGGCCGCCGGCAAGCTGAAGGATCGCTCCGCCTGGGCCAAGGAATGCCTCGACCGCAAGAAGACCATGCTGCGCAAGACGCATTTCGACAACGTGCCGCTGAAGCCGCAGCGCGTCTATGAGGAGATGAACGAGGCGTTCGGCCGCGACACGCGCTACGTCTCCACCATCGGCCTCAGCCAGATCGCCGGCGCGCAGATGCTGCACGTCTACAAGCCGCGCAACTGGATCAATTGCGGCCAGGCCGGCCCGCTCGGCTGGACCCTGCCAGCGGCGCTCGGCGTGCGCGCGGCGGACCCGGATGCGGAAATCGTGGCGCTCTCGGGCGACTATGACTTCCAGTTCCTCATCGAGGAACTCGCCGTCGGCGCCCAGCACAAGCTGCCCTACATCCATGTGGTGGTGAACAACTCCTATCTCGGGCTGATCCGTCAGGCGCAGCGCGGCTTCAACATGGACTTCGAGGTCTCGCTCGCCTTCGACAACATCAATGCCGACGAGAATGCCGGCTATGGTGTCGACCATGTCGCGGTGGCGGAAGGCCTCGGCTGCAAGGCGGTGCGCGTCTCCTCGCCGAACGAGTTCAAGGACGCCTTCGTCAAGGCCAAGGCGCTGATGCAGGAGCATCAGGTTCCCGTGGTGATGGAGTTCATCCTCGAGCGCGTCACCAACATCGCCATGGGCACCGAGATCGACGCGGTGAACGAGTTCGAGGAAGTCCTCGACCTGCCGCTCGAAGAGGCCGCCAAGGCGTGATCGGCCGGGCGCCGGGCGGCAGCACCGCCCGCGCCCTTCTCACCTCCGGCGGGAGCCCGGCGCCTCCGCCCGGTGCGCCTTCATGCCATCGACGGCAAGGGCGCCCATAAAGCTAACGGCACGCCGCCGCCCGGCGCGTGCCAAAGCCCCAGAAACGTCCTGCCCCAGGAGCGGTCCATGCCCCGTTTTGCCGCCAATCTCACCATGCTGTTCAACGAGGTGCCCTTCCTCGATCGTTTCGAGAAGGCCGCCGCCGCCGGTTTCACCGGCGTTGAGTACCTGTTCCCCTATGACTTCGCGGTCGAGGAACTGGTCGCCAAGCTCAAGGCCAACAATCTCAAGCAGGTTCTGCACAATCTCCCCGCCGGCAATTGGGGCGCGGGTGAGCGCGGCATCGCCATCCTGCCCGAGCGCGTGGACGAGTTCCGCGCCGGCGTCGACAAGGCGATCGAATACGCCACGGCGCTCGGCTGCCCGCAGGTCAACATCCTCGCCGGCATCGTGCCCGCGGGCGCCGACCGCGAGCTGCTGCACAACACCTTCGTGAACAACCTCAAATTCGCCGCGCCGAAGATCAAGGAAGCCGGCCTCAAGCTGCTGATCGAGCCGATCAACACCCGCGACATTCCCGGCTTCTTCCTGAACTACACCAAGCAGGCGAAGGCGATCATCGAAGAGGTCGGTTCCGACAACCTCTTCATCCAGTACGACATCTACCACATGCAGATCATGGAGGGCGATCTCGCCCGCACCATCGAGGCGAACCTCGCCCAGATCGCGCATATCCAGCTTGCCGACAATCCCGGCCGCAACGAGCCCGGCACCGGCGAGATCAACTACCCCTTCCTGTTCCGCCATCTCGACGCCATCGGCTATGAGGGCTGGGTCGGCTGCGAATACAAGCCGAAGGGCGACACGGCGGCCGGCCTCGGCTGGCTGAAGGAACTCACCGGCGCGGCGTGAGGCCGGCTTGGTCAAGAAACGAACGTCTAGGAAAACGAGGATAAGACGATGGCGAATGTTGGATTTGTCGGTCTCGGCATCATGGGCGCGCCCATGGCCGGTCATCTCATCGACGCCGGCCACACGCTCTATCTCTACGACATCAAGCCGGTTCCGGCGGAGCTGACCGGCAAGGGCGGCGTCGCCTGCGCCACCGGCACGGAAGTGGCGAAGAACGCCGACATCATCATCACCATGGTGCCGGACACCCCGCATGTGGCCGCCGCCCTGTTCGGCGAGAACGGCATCGCCGCCGGCCTCACCCCCGGCAAGATCGTCGTCGACATGTCCTCGATCGCCCCGGTCGAGACCAAGGAGTTCGCCAAGAAGATCAACGAGCTCGGCTGCGACTATCTCGACGCCCCGGTCTCGGGCGGCGAAGTCGGCGCCAAGGCGGCCTCGCTCACCATCATGGTCGGCGGCCCGGAGAAGGCGTTCGAGACGGTGAAGCCGCTCTTCGAGAAGATGGGCAAGAACATCACCCTCGTCGGCGGCAATGGCGACGGCCAGACCACCAAGGTGGCGAACCAGATCATCGTCGCGCTGAACATCCTCGCCGTCGGCGAAGCGCTGCTGTTCGCTTCCAAGGCGGGTGCGGACCCGGCCAAGGTGCGCCAGGCGCTGATGGGCGGCTTCGCCAATTCGCGCATTCTGGAAGTCCATGGCGAGCGGATGATCAACCGCACCTTCAACCCGGGCTTCCGCATCGAACTGCACCAGAAGGACCTGAACCTGGCGCTGAACGGCGCCCGGCAGATGCAGATGTCGCTGCCCTCGACCGCCGTGGCGCAGCAGCTTTTCAGCGCCTGCGCCGCCAATGGCGGCTCGGCCTGGGATCACTCGGCCCTCGTCAAGGCGCTGGAAATCCTCGCAAATCACACGGTCGCGCCGGACGCCTGACCTTATCTGCATTCATAATTAGAAACGACTTTCGGGGGCGCTTGGCGCCCCCGAACTGTTTTTGCCGAGAAAAGTAAGCATTGCTGTCCGGCCAGTGGAACGCGACGTCCCGCGCCGTCTTTTGCGTATTCATTCAGACAATTGTTCTGGCCTATACACCGTGGACAAGCCGGTCCTTCGCGAAGTAACTTAAGCGACACGTCGCAAACACGCCCCGCCAGGAAACGCGAAGCGGCTAAACATGCGCGACGTTTTATCACGCCCGTGCCTTCGCTCTTGACTAGGGGCTCATTGCACCTAATCATGGCATACAAAATACCAAACAAGTCCGGGCGCCGCGGGGGCAGCCTGGACATAGGAGGGAGTCCCATGAAGGTCTGCATCTATGGTGCCGGCGCGATCGGCGGTTATGTTGGCGTCCAGCTCAAGCGGGCGGGCGTCGATGTCAGCCTCGTTGCCCGTGGCGCCCATCTCGAGGCCATGAAGAAGAACGGCCTCAAGCTGCTCATCGACGGCGAAGAGCGTGTCGAGCACATTCCCTGCTCCGACAATCCGGCCGAACTCGGCCCGCAGGACTATGTCATCGTCGCGCTGAAGGCCCATTCGGTGCCGGGCGTCGTTGACGCCATGCAGCCGCTGCTGGGCAACGACACCGCCGTGGTCACCGCCGTCAACGGCGTGCCCTACTGGTACTACTACAAGCATGGCGATCAGCTCGAGAACAAGACGCTGGAAAGCGTCGATCCCGGCGGCAAGCAGTGGAACGGCCTGCGCCCCGAGCGCGCCATTGGCTGCATCGTCTATCCCGCGACCGAAGTGGTCGAGCCAGGCGTGATCAAGCACGTCTATGGCGACAAGTTCCCGCTGGGCGAACCCTCCGGCGAGATCACCGACCGCGCCACCAAGCTCTCGGAAGCCTTCGCCGCCGGCGGCATGCGCGCGCCCGTCCTGCCCAACATCCGCGACGAGCTGTGGCTGAAGCTGTGGGGCAATCTCTGCTTCAACCCGATCAGCGCCCTCACCCATGCGACGCTGGACGTGATCGCCTCCGATCCCGGCACCCGCGCGGTGGCCAAGGCGATGATGCTGGAAGCGCAGGAAATCGCCGTCCAGTCGGGCGTCAATTTCCGTGTCGGCGTGGAGCGCCGCATTGACGGCGCCGGCGCCGTCGGCGCGCACAAGACCTCCATGCTGCAGGATCTCGAACGCTCCCGCGCCATGGAAATCGACGCGCTCGTCACCGTGGTGCAGGAAATGGGCCGCCTTGCCGGCATTCCGACCCCGACCATCGACGTTGTGCTCTCGCTGGTCCGCCAGCGCGCGCAGATCGCCGGCCTGTACAACTGAGTTCGGCGGACAATGGCACACTGGGTTCGTTACCAGCGCTCGGGCGCGGCCGGCTTCGGCACGCTCGAGGGCGACACCATCACTGTACACAGCGGCGACATGTTCAATGGCGCCACGCCGACCGGGGAGCGCATCGCGCTCTCCGAGGTCGAGCTCCTCGCCCCGACGGAGCCGACCAAGATCATCGCGCTGTGGAACAATTTCCATGCCCTGGCGGCGAAGCTGAATTCGCCGGTTCCGGCCGATCCGCTTTACCTGCTGAAAGCCGGTTCCTGCCTCACCAGCCCCGGCGCCACCGTGCACCGGCCGGCCTCCTATGACGGCAAGGTCGTCTATGAAGGCGAACTCGGCATCGTCATCGGCAAGAAGGCGACCGCCGTTTCCGAGGACGAGGCCGATGGCTACATCTTCGGCTATACCTGCGTGAACGACATCACCGCGGCCGACATCATCAACAAGGACGCCACCTTCGCCCAATGGGTGCGGGCCAAGAGCTTCGACGGCTTCGGTCCGTTCGGGCCGGTGGTGGCGACCGATGTCGATCCCGCCAGCCTCGTCGTGCGCACCGTGCTCAATGGCGACGAGCGCCAGCGCTACCCGATCAGCGACATGGTGTTCTCGGCCCGCCAGTTGGTGAGCCGCATTTCGCACGACATGACACTGAACCCCGGCGACGTCATCTGCTGCGGCACGTCGGTCGGCGTCGGTGTGATGAAGGCCCCGACCAACACGGTGGAAATCGTGATCGAGGGCATCGGGACGCTGACCAACACCTTCGTGCAGTAACGGCATAGGGTGTCTGCGTTTCGGCGCAGTAGCGTCTTGGCGCGTGTGCGCCTATAGGGAAATAGGATACGCCAATCGACGGGAGGGCCGGGGCGGCTCTCCCGACCGTCCGGTTGTGGAGGAGCGGATTTAATGAACATCCATGAATATCAGGCCAAGGGAGTGCTCCGCGAATACGGGGTCCCGGTGCCCAATGGCGTCGCCATTCTCGACGCTGCCGAGGCGGATGCCGCCGCGGCCAAGGTCGCCGGCCCCGTATGGGTGGTGAAGAGCCAGATTCATGCCGGCGGGCGTGGCAAGGGCAAGTTCAAGGAAGCCGATGCGGGCGAGAAGGGCGGCGTGCGCGTCGTCAAGTCGGCCGAGGAAGCGGCGGCCAATGCCAAGCAGATTCTCGGCAAGACGCTGGTGACCATCCAGACCGGCCCGGCCGGCAAGCAGGTCAACCGCGTCTATATCGAGGAAGGCTCCGACATCGACAAGGAGTTCTACCTCTCCGCCCTCGTCGACCGCGCCACCTCGCGCATCGCCTTCGTCGTGTCCACCGAAGGCGGCATGGACATCGAGGAAGTCGCCCACTCCACTCCTGAGAAGATCCACACCTTCTCCGTCGACCCCGCCACCGGCGTGATGCCCCATCACGGGCGCACCGTCGCGCAGGCGCTCGGCCTCACCGGCGATCTCGCCAAGCAGGCCGGCGACCTCGTCGCCAAGCTCTACGCCGCCTTTGTCGGCAAGGACATGGCGATGCTCGAGATCAACCCGCTCGTCGTCACCAAGGACGGCAAGCTGAAGTGCCTCGACGCCAAGATCTCCTTCGATTCCAACTCGCTCTACCGCCACGCCGACGTGGTGGCGCTGCGCGACGAGACCGAGGAAGACGCCAAGGAAATCGAGGCCTCCAAGTACGACCTCGCCTATATCGCCCTCGACGGCACCATTGGCTGCATGGTCAACGGCGCCGGCCTTGCCATGGCGACGCTCGACATCATCAAGCTCTATGGCGAAAGCCCGGCCAACTTCCTCGACGTCGGCGGCGGCGCCACGGAAGAGAAGGTGACGGCCGCCTTCAAGATCATCACCTCCGATCCGAGCGTGAAGGGCATCCTCGTCAACATCTTCGGCGGCATCATGAAGTGCGATGTCATCGCGCGCGGCGTCATCGCCGCGGTGAAGGCGGTCGGCCTCAAGGTTCCGCTGGTGGTGCGCCTCGAAGGTACCAATGTCGAGGAAGGCAAGCAGATCATCCGTGAGAGCGGCCTCAACGTCATCCCCGCCGACGATCTCGACGACGCCGCGCAGAAGATCGTCAAGGCCGTGAAGGAGACTGTGTGATGTCGGTCCTCATCAACAAGAACACCAAGATCATCACCCAGGGCTTCACCGGCAAGAACGGCACCTTCCACTCCGAGCAGGCGATGGCCTATGGCTCGCAGGTGGTCGGCGGCACCTCGCCGGGCAAGGGCGGCTCCACCCATCTCGGCCTGCCGGTGTTCGACACCGTCGCCGAGGCGCGCGAGAAGACCGGCGCCGATGCCTCGGTCATCTATGTGCCGCCTCCGGGCGCGGCCGATGCCATCTGCGAGGCGATCGCGGCGGAAATTCCGCTCATCGTCTGCATCACCGAGGGCATTCCGGTGCTCGACATGGTGAAGGTGCGCCGCGCGCTGGACGGCTCCAAGTCCCGCCTCGTCGGCCCCAACTGCCCCGGCATCGTCACCGCCGGCGAGTGCAAGATCGGCATCATGCCGGCCAACATCTTCAAGAAGGGCTCGGTCGGCGTCGTCTCGCGCTCGGGCACGCTGACCTATGAGGCGGTGTTCCAGACCTCGCAGGAAGGCCTCGGCCAGACCACCGCCGTCGGCATTGGCGGCGACCCGGTCAAGGGTACCGAGTTCATCGACGTGCTGGAGCTGTTCCTGGCCGACGACGCCACCGAATCCATCGTCATGATCGGCGAGATCGGTGGCTCGGCGGAAGAGGAAGCGGCGCAGTTCCTCAAGGACGAGGCCAAGCGCGGCCGCAAGAAGCCGATGGTCGGCTTCATCGCCGGCCGCACCGCCCCTCCCGGCCGCCGCATGGGCCATGCCGGCGCCATCATCTCCGGCGGCAAGGGCGGCGCCGAGGACAAGATCGCGGCGATGGAAGAGGCCGGCATCGTGGTCTCCCCCTCCCCCGCGCGGCTCGGAAAGACGCTGGTCGAGGTGCTCAAGGGCCGCGCCGCCGCCTGATCCGGCACGCGCCGCCTCACGAGCGACAAAGCAAAACCCCGCGGCGCCGCCGCGGGGTTTTTTGCATCACGCCGGGAAGCACTCCGGCGCCATGCCCGCCGTCTCCTCCTCGCCCAGCAATTCGACGATCAGGATCGTCATCCAGGCATGGACGAGGATGAGCAGCGGCAGGAGGGGATAGACCGACTGAAACATGCGCCGACTCCGATCGCGTCTCTGTTGCGATGCAACATACGCGACCGCGCATTGCTCTGGTATACCACATACCAGATACCGCCCTTGCGCCGGACGCATGACAATGACCCACCGGCACCCCGAGACCTCATCCGCGCCCGCATCCGCGCCCGCATCCTGTCAGCATCCCTGCCCGGCATCCCTGCCCGACCCCGCGCCCGCGCTTCGCCGGCACCAACAAAAAGGGGAAGCGCGCGGCTTCCCCCTGTCGTCGTCTCGTCGTCGTGAAGGCGCGGCGCGCTCTCCCTTCGGATTGGAGGCCTGCCCCTACTGCTGGCCCTGCGCCGGCTCCTGCGCGGGCGGCGCCGAGGTGAGCCCCCAGGCCGTATAGGCCTCGCGGAACGCCGCCTGACCGGCACCGCCCTTGTCCAGCACCAGAATGGCGCGGCGGCCATTCTCGAACACCAGCGGCAGGTCCAGCCAGTTGCGGCTGATGATGAAGCCGAGATTGCGCTGCACATCGGCCGGCAGCGAGGACAGGCCGATCAGGAAATAGTTCGGCGCCACCCGCACGGCGAGGCCGGTCAGCGGCGCGCCCTGCGCCCCTTCCGACGCCTTCGCCCGCATCCCCGGCACGCTGGAAATGTTGCCGAGGTCGAAGCCGGGCGGCAGCTTGAACTGCACCTCGACAATATGCGAGGCCGGGATCGACGGATCCTGGTTGCGGCGGAAGGTCAGCGTGGCGCTGAAATTGCGCGCGGGGATGGAGATTTCCGCCCGCACGCCGAGATCGGCCGGCTGGCCGGCGCTGGCGCTGGCCCGCTCCGTGCTCCACTCGACCGTGCCGACATATTGCTGCAGGCCCTGCTCGCCGCCGCCGGGGCTTTCCTCGAACAGCACGGCGCGCTGCTCGGCGCCGATGCCGGCTTCCGCACCTGCGGCTGCCTGCGGCGCGCTGGACGGCGCCGGGCCGGCATCGTCCGCCTGGGTGATGCGGTCGGTCGATTTCGGCGCATCGGTGCGCGCGGGCGTGGCGGGCGCCTGCGCCGTCGGCGCGCCATTGCCCGAACCGCCGTGAATCAGGCCGACAATGGCCGCACGCTGGGTGTAGCCGACCACGCCGCCGGCGATCAGCAGCAGCAGGAACACGCCAAGGCCGATGAAGCGGCTGCGTCCGCCCTTGGCGGGCGGTGCGTCCGCCACTGGCTCGTCCACCGCCGCCGGCGCCTCCGCCGGGACGGTTTCCTCGGCTTCGCGCTCGCGCACCAGCCGGGCGGCTTCGCTGCGCCAGTCGCCCCGGCCGGCGCCGCGCGGCGGCTCCAGCCCGGCGGCGACCGCTTCCGCCTCGGTCGGGTGGAAGCCCGCCACCGGCTCGGCTTCCCGCTCGGCTTCCCGCTCGACCGGGCGGCCGGACCAGCGCGGCTGCGGGGCGGCTTCCGGGAAACTGGCCGGCGACACGGGCGGGGCCGAAGCGGCCAGCGGCGCCCGTGCGGCCGGGGGCGTCGCCGGCGCCGGCGGGGCGGCAGGCTGAGGCGCCGGCGCGGCGGGCGGCGCCGGGGGGCTCGCGGGCCGTGCCGGCGGGGCGGCCGGGGCCGCCGCGCCGAAATCCGCCTCCACCCGGCCGATCGCCGTCTCCAGCGCCTGCTGCTCGCGCGCGACATCGGGCTCGGACAGCGGCGGGTCGACCGCCGTCAACTGAGCGAGGAGCGCCCGCCGCGCCCGCTCATACACAGCCTTGCGCGCCTCGGGCGTCTTGTCGGGAAGGCCGCCAACGGCGCGGGCGATGAGCGGGTAGTAGTCGGCCATGGGAAGCGATCAGGTCCGGAGGAGAGGTCTAGGATTCGAACGGGTTCTGCACCAGGATCGTATCATCGCGCTCGGGGCTGGTGGACAGCAAAGCCACCGGGCAGCCGATCAGTTCCTCGATGAGACGCACATACTTGACCGCCTCGGCCGGAAGATCGGCCCAGGAGCGGGCGCCGGCGGTCGATTCGCTCCAGCCCTCGATCGTCACATAGACCGGCTCGACCCGCGCCTGCGCGTCCTGCCCGGCGGGGAAATAGTCGATCTCCCGCCCGTCGAGCCGGTAGCGCGTGCAGATCTTCAGTTCGTCAAAGCCGTCCAGCACGTCGAGCTTGGTAAGCGCGATGCCGTTGATGCCTGACGTGCGCACGGTCTGGCGCACCAGCGCGGCGTCGAACCAGCCGCAGCGGCGCGGCCGGCCGGTAACGGTGCCGAACTCGTGGCCGCGCTCGCCAATGCGCCGGCCGGTATCGTCATGCAGTTCGGTCGGGAACGGGCCTTCGCCGACGCGGGTAGTATAGGCCTTGGTGATGCCGAGCACATAGCCGATCGCGCCCGGGCCGAGGCCGGAGCCGGTCGCCGCCTGCGCCGCGACCGTGTTGGAGGAGGTCACAAAAGGATAGGTGCCGTGGTCGACATCGAGCAGCGCGCCCTGCGCGCCCTCGAACAGGATTTTCGCGCCGCGCCGGCGCTCGTCGTCGAGCAGCGCCCAGGCCCGGTCCATATAGGGCAGCACCTTGGGGGCGATCTCGTTCAGTTCCTCGCGCAGCCGCGCGGCGTCGACTTCCTCGATGCCGAGGCCGCGCCGCAGCGCATTGTGATGCGCCAGCAGCCGCTCGATCTTGGCGTCGAGCGTGTCGGGCGAGGCGAGGTCGACGAGGCGGATGGCGCGCCGGCCCACCTTGTCCTCATAGGCCGGGCCGATGCCGCGCTTGGTGGTGCCGATCTTGGTGCCGGCGGAGGCGTTCTCGCGAATCGCGTCCAGTTCGCGGTGCAGCGGCAGGATCAGCGCGGCATTCTCTGCCACGCGCAGGCGTTCCGGCGTCACTTCCACGCCCTGGCCGGTGATGCGGGTGATCTCATCCACCAGCGCCCAGGGGTCCAGCACCACGCCATTGCCGATGATCGACAGCCGGGCACCGCGCACCAGTCCGGACGGCAGCAGCGACAATTTGTAGGTCTTGTTGCCGACGACGAGCGTATGCCCGGCATTGTGGCCGCCCTGGAAGCGGACGACCACGTCCGCCTGCTCGCTCAGCCAATCGACAATCTTGCCCTTACCCTCGTCGCCCCACTGGGAACCGACGACGACCACATTCGCCACGAGCCACGCTCCTGCATTGCGAGGCGGGGTGCGGCGGCGTGCCGTGCCCGCGCACAGACAAAGCCCCGGCGAACGTCCGACCGGGGCTGCATCGTCTTAAGGTATGACACCCTGAGAGGCAAGAACGCGGGCTTCACCGCTCGCCCGATGCACAAGGCACGGCGCCGCAGGCGACCATGGCAGGGCGATATTGCACAGCCGCAATCATCGAACGGTTGCAGTCCCCCTCTCCTTGCACGACCTTCATGGCACAACGCCAACGCCGTGAGGCCGCCATGACCACCCTGTCCGCCGCGCCGCTTTCCACCGCCACGCCCGCCTTGCCGGCGGGGCTGAAAATGGGCGCGGTGCGCCTGCGCGTGCGCGACGCGGCGCGCGCGGCCGCGTTCTACACCGGCACGGTGGGTCTCACGCTGCTCGGCAAGGGCGAGGATGGCAGCTTGCGCCTCGGCGTTGGCAATCAGACGCTGATCGAGCTGGTCGGCGCGCCGGATGCCCATGCGCGCCCGGCCGGCACTACCGGCCTGTTCCATGTCGCGCTGCTGGTGCCGGATCGTCCCGCGCTCGCCGTGGTGCTGCGCCGTCTGGTCGCGCAGGGCGTGCGGCTGGGCGCCTCCGACCATCTGGTGAGCGAGGCGCTCTATCTCGACGATCCCGACGGCAACGGCATCGAAATCTATCGCGACCGGCCGGAAGGCGAGTGGCGCTGGGACAAGGCGACGGTGGAGATGGCGACGCGCCCGCTCGATCTGCGGCACCTGCTCGCCGAGGTGCCGGCGGACACCGCGCTCGACGCGCCGATGCCGGCGGGCACGCGCGTCGGCCATGTGCATCTGCAGGTCGGCGACCTCGCCAGTGCCCGCCGCTTCTATGTCGACGCGCTCGGCTTCGCGGTGACGACGGACCGCTATCCCGGCGCGCTGTTCGTCAGCGCCGGCGGCTATCACCACCATCTCGGCCTCAACATCTGGCAGAGCCGCGGCGGCAAGGCGGCCCCGACGAACAGCGTCGGCCTCATCGACTGTGAGATCGTCCTGCCCGACGCCGCCGCCGTGGACGCGGTACGCGCGCGCCTGACCGCGGCGGGCGAGACGGTGACGGCGCGCGCGCAGGGCTTCGCTGTCGCCGATCCCTGGGGCACGGTTCTCGTCATCCGCGCCGGCTGACGGCCCGCCGCAGGCCCGTTCCATCACCGCCACGCGGCGATGGATCAGAAGATTTCATGCACGCGCCGCCCGCCCGGCGGCGCCTCTGTGTGACAAATGCGCTAAAGCCTCGGCGGGCTACCCGTTCCGCACCGGTGCCTGCCAATGTTCCGCCGCCTGTTCGACGCGCCTTATCTGCTGCTCACCCTGGTCTCGCTGTTCTGGGCGGGCAATATCGTGATGGGCCGGCATGTCGCCGGCCATGTGCCGCCGGTCACTCTCGCCTGGCTGCGCTGGGCACTGGCGGTCGCCATCCTGCTGCCCTTCGCCTGGCCGTCCATGCGGGCGGATTGGCCGCTGCTGCGCCGGCACTGGAAGCTGGTCGGGATTCTCGCCCTCGCCGGCATCACCCTGTTCAACACGATGCAGTATCACGGGCTGCAATTCACCCCGGCGCTCAACGTGCTGCTGATCCAGTCGACCGGCCCGCTGCTCATCGCCTTCTGGTCGCTGCTGCTGAATGGCGAGCGGCTGTCGGTCGGGCAGGGAATCGGCATCGGCCTGTCGCTGCTCGGCGTGCTCACCATCATCTGCCGCGGCGATCCGGCGGTGCTGGTGAACATCGGCTTCAACAAGGGCGATCTGTGGGTGATCGCCGCCATGACGCTCTACGGCGCTTATGCCGCGCTGCTGGCGCGCCGGCCGGCCTTTTCCGCGCTCGGCTTTCTCGGCATCAGCCTCGGCCTCGGCCTCATCCTGCTCACCCCGCTTTTCATCGCCGAGCGCATCATCGGCCCGCCGCTGACCTTCGATGCCAAGGCGATCACCGCCATCGCCTATGTCGCGCTGTTTCCCTCGCTGCTGGCCTATCTGTTCTTCAACCGCGCGGTGCTGCTGGTCGGCCCGAATCGCGCCGCGCCGTTCTTCCACCTGATGCCGGTGTTCGGCTCGGTGCTGGCCATCGTCTTTCTCGGCGAGCGCCCGCATCTCTACCACGCCGCCGGCTATGCGCTGGTGCTGGCGGGCGTCATCATCGCCACGCGCTGGGCGCCGAAGACCGGGCGCCCGGTCTCATCCCAGTTCGAAGCTGGTGACGCCATAGAGCGGGGCGAGCGTCGCCGGGCGGAGTGAGCCCCGGTACATCCGCGCGGTCTCGAAAACCGGGGCGAGCCCGTGCCGGCGGGCGAGCGCCAGCGCCGCCTCATTCGGCTCGGGCACGTCGAGCACCACCGGCTCATCCCCCGCCGCCGCCCGCAGCGCGCGGAACAGCGTCTCCGCCACCTCGGCATCTTCCGCCACCAGCGGCCCGATCTTCCAGCCCGCCCGCGCCGGGCGCACCACGCCCCAGCCGGCAAGCCGCCCGTCCCGCAGCACCGCCCGGCCGGCATGGGCCGGCGCCGTGGTCCACGCCTTGAGAAAGCCGGCACGGGGGGCGGGAAACACAAGGGCATCGCTGGCCGCGACCGCCTCGAACGGCACCTGCGCGAGGTCCACCGTCTCCCCCACCTCACCCGGCCCCGGCGTGCCGGCGAAGCGGATATTGCGGTGGGAGAGGACGAAGCCCTGCCTGCTATAATTGGCCTGCTGCGCCACCACCCCGTCGAGGCCGATGGTGCGCTCGCCGGCATGAGCGAGGCCGGCCTGCCAGAGCCGGAAGCCGATTCCCTGCCCGCGCAGCTCCGGCCGCACGATGTAGAAGCCGAGAAAGGCGAAGCGCGCGTCGTAATTCACCACCGAGATGACGGCGGCCGGTCGGCCCTCGACCTCCGCCACCCGAAAACCCGCGGGATCAACGGTGGCGAAGCACGCCGCGTCGGCCAGGCCGGGATTCCACCCTTCTCCCGCCGCCCACTCGATCGCCAGCCCGATTTCCGCCGTGTTAAGCGGGCGGATGCTTAACTGCATCGGCACTCCCTCCTCCGGCGCGCGGGCAAACGACGATGATCATTGAGGAAATCGGCATCGGGATCACGGTGATGATGCTGGTGATGCTGATTCATCTGATGGCGACCTACATCCTGCTCGATTTTGCGGACGCCTATGACAACAGGTTCAAGCAGCATCCGCGGCTGCGGCTGCTGCTCGCGCTCACCGTCGCCAATGTCGTGCTGCTCATCGCCCATCTCATTGAGGTCGGCTTCTGGGCCACGGTCTATGCCGCGCAGGGCATCGTCGAAGACCACAACGACGCCTTTTATTCCGCCTTCGTCAACTACACCGCGCTCGGCTTCGGTGAGTCGACGCAGGACGCCGGCACCCGGCTGATCGACCCGATGACCGCCGGCAGCGGCATCATGATGTTCGGCTGGAGCACGGCGTTGCTGTTCCTCGTCATCCAGCAGCACCTGCCGGAGGTCCGCCGCCCGCCGCGTCGGCGCGCCCCGCGCCGCGAAGAGCCCGGCCGCGAGGCCGCGCGCGAAGCCGCTCACGAGGGGTCGCTTTTGGCCGAGGCGCATGAGGCCACCGGTGCCGAATCCTCGCCCAGGGTCACGTCGTAGAGGTCGGCGCTGTCGCCCTTGCTCCACCAGATATATTTGCCGCCGGCATAGCGCGCGCCGGACGCGGCGATGACATTGGCCGCCACCACGAACTCGTCCTTGAACGACAGGCTGACCAGCGCCACCGGCGGGGCATTGACATACACCGCCGCGACCGCGCCGAAGGCGCCGCACGCATAGGTGACGCGGATCGTCTCGGCCTTCTCCCCCTGCGGCAGGGGAATGACGATCTGGTCCGCCCGCGCGACCCCCGACAGGAGGGCGAGCGCGGGCAGGGCGAACAGCAACGGACGGCAGGTCATGGCCTCACTCCGGTGGCGGGGATGGCGTGGCAGATGGCGTGGCAGATGGCTTGGCAACTCGCATGGCAAGGGCGCGCGACGCGGTGGCCCCTCCCCGGGCCCCCTGCCGGTCGGCTGGCGCCAAGCGGCGGTCAGGCTAGCCGGTCCGGCCGGCGGGCGGAACCCCGCCGGCGTCGATGCCGCAGTGCACAAATCTTGCCTGCACCTCTCGACAAGCCGGCGCCCGGCGGTCTTCATGGCGCAACCTGTCCTCGCAAATCTCCGCAAGGTGCCCGATGTCGCTTCCCGACCCCAGCTTCCTGCTCGCCCGCGCCCCCGTCGTTCCCGTCGTCACCGTGCCGAGCGTCGCGGCGGGGGTGAAGCTCGCCCGGGCACTTACCGAGGGCGGGCTGCCGCTGATCGAGGTGACGCTGCGCACGCCCGCCGCGCTGGAGGCCATCGCCGCCATCGCCGCCGAGGTGCCCGACGCCATCGTCGGCGCCGGCACGGTGACGCGGCCGGACCTGATCCAGAAATCCATCGACGCCGGCGCGCGCTTCCTCGTCAGCCCCGGCTGTCCGCCGGCGCTGGCGGAAGCGCTGGCGGAAGCGCCGGTGCCGGTCATGCCCGGCTGCGCCACCGCCACCGAGGCGATGACGCTGCACGCCCTCGGCTTCCCCGTGCTCAAGCTGTTCCCGGCGGAAGCGGTGGGCGGGGTCAATCTCATCAAGTCGCTCGCCGGCCCGCTCCCCGATCTGCGCTTCTGCCCGACCGGCGGCATCAGCCCGTCCAATGTCGGCGCCTATCTCGCCCAGCCCAACATCCTCGCCGTCGGCGGTTCCTGGGTGGCGCCGAACGAGGCGGTGACGATGGGCGACTGGGAACAGATCGTCGCCCTCGCCAAGGCCGCCGCCCGCCTGCACCGCGCCGCCTTCCCGATGTGAGCGGACGAAGCGGCGAAGGGACGAAGGGCGTCATCCCGGCCGAAGCGCAGCGAAGAGCCGGGATCGTCGTCGGAATGGGGAGCGATCCCGGATCGGCCTGACGGCCGCCCGGGGTGACGATGTTTGTCAGAAAGCCTTGGGCAGGCCCGCATCCTTGAGGATCGCGTTCATGGTGTGGCGGGACTTGGTGCCCTTGTCGATCACAAGGGTACGACCCGTCGATGGGTGCCACCAGACGACGTGGTCACCTTTGGCCTCGCGCAGATGCTCCCAGCCATTATCCATCAGGATACGACGGAGCGCGGGCCAGAAATCGCTCATGCGGCGGCGAGCTTCACGTGATCGGATACATGGGCGATGATCTCGATCGAGACATCGCCCGCCGCCTCGCCACGTTCTTCCAGCATATCGGGAACGATCAGCTTAAGACGTTCGCGCAGCACCTCGATCGAGGGCGCTTCGGTGAAGATATGCAAATCCTCAACGACGCTGCTCCAGACTTTCGCCTCGTCGTCCCAAATTGCCCTCGCGACTACGACCCGCATCGTTTGAGCCCTTTCCCGGATGTCGGGCGCATGATCGCCCAACATCCGGGGTCCGTCAAAGCCCCGCGCCTCAGAACGCCAGCGGCTTGGCCTGCTTCACCGAGGGAAGCTGCTGCACCTGGGCCAGCAGCTCGGCCGGCACCGAGCCGTCCACTTCCACCAGCGCGATGGCGTCGCCGCCCTGCCGGTCGCGGCCGAGCGCGAAGGTGGCGATGTTGATGCCGGCATCGCCCAAGAGGCCGGCGAAGCGGCCGACAAAGCCCGGCTTGTCCTCATTGGTGACGTAGAGCATGGAGGGGGCGAACTCGGCGTCCACCTTGATGCCCTTGATGTCGACAATGCGCGGGCGCCCATCGGCGAACACCGTGCCGGAGATGGAGCGCTCCATCTTGTCGGTGATGACGGTGAGCGTGATCAGGCTCTCATAATCGCCGGCGATCTCGCGGGTGGTCTCTTCCACCACGATGCCCCGCTCCTTGGCGATGCTCGGGGCGGAAACGACATTGATGTCCGCCAGCGCCGGGCGCAGCAGGCCGGCCACCGCCGCCGAGGTCAGCGCCTTGATCTTCAGGCTGGCCACCGCGCCGTCATAGGTGATGCGCACGGTCTGGATGTCGGTGTCGGTGAGCTGGCCGGCGAAGGAGCCCAGCTTTTCCGCCAGTTCGATGAACGGCTTCAGCTTGGGCGCCTCTTCCGCCGTGATCGAGGGGAAGTTCACCGCGTTGGAAATGGCGCCGCGCAGCAGATAGTCGCTCATCTGCTCGGCCACCTGCAGCGCGACATTCTCCTGCGCCTCGGTGGTGGAGGCGCCGAGATGCGGGGTGCAGATCACGTTGGGCAGGCCGAACAGCGGGTTCTCGGTCGCCGGCTCGGTGATGAACACGTCGAAGGCCGCGCCCGCGACCTGGCCGCTCTTCAGCGCTTCCGCCAGCGCCGCCTCGTCGACCAGCCCGCCGCGCGCGCAGTTGACGATGCGCACGCCCTTCTTCGTCTTGGCGATGGCCTCGGCGGAGAGCACGTTGCGGGTCTTGTCGGTCAGCGGCGTGTGCAGGGTGATGACATCGGCGCGGGCGAGCAGATCGTCCAGCTCCACCTTCTCGACGCCGATATCCTTGGCGCGCTCCGGCGAGAGGAAGGGGTCGAAGGCGATGACCTTCATCTTCAGCCCGATGGCGCGGTCGGCGACGATGGAGCCGATATTGCCGCAGCCGATGATGCCGAGCGTCTTGGCGGTCAGCTCCACGCCCATGAAGCGGTTCTTCTCCCACTTGCCGGCCTGGGTGGAGGCATCGGCGGCGGGGATTTCGCGCGCCAGCGCGAACATCATGGCGATGGCGTGCTCGGCGGTGGTGATGGAGTTGCCGAACGGCGTGTTCATCACGATCACGCCCTTGGCGGTGGCGGCCGGGATGTCGACATTGTCGACGCCGATGCCGGCGCGCCCCACCACCTTCAGCCGGGTGGCATTGGCGAGGATCTTCGGCGTCACCTTGGTGGCGGAGCGGATGGCGAGGCCATCATAATTGCCGATGATCTCGGCCAGCTTGTCCTTGTCCTTGCCCAGCGCCGGCTGGAAATCGACCTCGATGCCGCGGTCTTTGAAGATCTGCACGGCGGCGGGGGAAAGCGCGTCGGAAATGAGAACGCGGGGAGCCATGGGCTTCATCCTGTTCAGAAAAGGGGAACATCGACCCGCGCGGAGCGGGAGGGAGGAAGGCTCCCGCCGCTGGCGGGAGGGGACGACGAAGCGTTCGTCGGGCGCACATGCACGGCGTCGAAGGCGAGACGCGGCCGGGAGAGAAAGCCCTTCGCCTTCGGATCCTGCACGGCCCCTTCGCCGTCCCCTTGCGTCAGCGGCGGGGACCGTCGCGAAAGGGGCTCAGGCCGCCTGCTTGAGGCCGGCCTTGGCGGTGGCGAAAGCCCAGTCGAGCCACGGCAGCAGCGCGTCGAGATCGGACGCCTCGACCGTGGCACCCGCCCAGATGCGCAGGCCCGCCGGCGCGTCGCGATAGGCGCCGATGTCATAGGCGACGCCGGCCTTTTCCAGCGACGCCGCCAGCGCCTTGGCGAAAGCCGCCTGCGCGTCCGGCGCCAGCGCCTTCACCTCGGGGTCGGCGACGACGAGGCACACGCTGGTGTTGGAGCGGGTTTCCGGCACTTTGGCGAGGAAGTCGATCCAGGGCGTCTTGGCCACATAGTCGGCCAGCACCTTGAAATTGGCATCCGAGCGCGCCCGCAGGCCCTTGAGCCCGCCCACCGCCTTCGCCCAGTTCAGCGCGTCGATATAGTCCTCGACGCAGAGCATGGACGGGGTGTTGATGGTCTCGCCCTCGAAGGTGCCTTCGATCAGCTTGCCGCCCTTGGTGAGGCGGAAGATCTTCGGCAGCGGCCAGGCCGGCACATAGCTTTCCAGCCGCTCGACCGCGCGCGGCGAGAGGATGAGCATGCCGTGCGCGGCTTCCCCGCCCAGCACCTTCTGCCAGCTATAGGTCACGACATCGAGCTTCTGCCAGTCGAGATCCTGCGCGAAGGCGGCGGAAGTGGCGTCGCAAATGGTCAGCCCCTGCCGGTCGGTGGGGATGAAATCGCCATTCGGCACCCGCACGCCGGAGGTGGTGCCGTTCCAGGTGAAGACCACGTCATGGTCGAAATTCACCTGCGCGAGATCGGGCAGTTCGCCATAGGGCGCTTTCAGGACGCGGGCGTCCTTGAGCTTGAGCTGCTTGACGACATCCGTCACCCAGCCTTCGCCGAAGCTTTCCCAGGCCAGAAGGTCGACCGGGCGGGCGCCGAGCAGCGACCACAGCGCCATCTCGACCGCGCCGGTGTCGGAAGCGGGGACGATGCCGATGCGGTAATCGGCGGGAATTTCCAGGACTTCGCGGGTGAGGTCGATGGCGAGCTTCAGCTTCGCCTTGCCGACCTTGGCCCGGTGCGAGCGGCCGAGCGGAGCGTCGCTCAAAGCCTCAAGCGTCCAGCCGGGACGCTTGGCACAGGGGCCGGAAGAAAAATTGGGATTGGCCGGCTTCACAGCCGGCTGCGCGGTATTCGTCATGATAGCCATCCTTCCAGATGGGTGCCCCTCGGTGGGGAGGGGTAGCCCGAGGAGCGATCTACTCCCGCCGGTTGGGAAAGGCAAGAGGAAACCCCGACAGATCCGGGCGACTTCGACAGCAACGGAGGTGAAACCGGGAGCGTCAGCGTCTCTCCGGAAACCGTCCGGTTCGAGGATTTCAATCGGTCGGCATCAAGGTTCGGGAAAATCGATTCATAAATCTTGCGAGTAAATATATGATACATTACTATAATTTTGATATATTCGCAGTTAGGGAAATTGCAATATGAAGCTTCTGAAGGCGGCGGCGTGGCGCGCCCGCCAGGCGCTATGGGCGGCGGAATCTATTTTCGATAAAAAATATCTTCATAGAGATGTTAAAAGGCCAGAACACGTCGACCACGGCAAATGGTTGGATTATTTATCCTCCATCTCAAACAAGGAAGGACTAAATATCTTAGAAGTTGGAAGCCGTGAAGTGACCGGAAAATCACGAGCTAGGACGGCCTTTTCAAAAGCAAATTATACAGGATTTGATTATTATGAAGGATCAAATGTGGACGTTGTGGGTGACGCCCATAGGCTTTCATCATATTTCGTAGACAAAAAATTTGATTTGATATTTTCATCGGCATGCTTCGAACATTTTGCAATGCCGTGGCTAGTCGCGACTGAAATATCCAAGTTACTTAATGTCGGAGGTTATGTTTTTGTTGAGACTCATTTTTCATACGGAACACACGAACGGCCCTGGAATTTTTTCCAATTTTCCGATATGGGCCTTAAAGTTCTATTCTCGGAAGCGTTGGGATTTCAATACCTCGATGGGGGCATGAGCAACCCAATTGTCGGTAGATTTTCCGTATATTCAAACCCATACCTCAGACTTCAACCAGTTGTGGGTTTGTACTGTCATTCCCAGTTCCTAGGCCAAAAAGTAAAAGACGTACCGAATTTCGACTGGGCACAGGTTGATATGGACCTTCTGACTCAGCGGACCGTGTATCCGCCGCCGAAAGCGTAATTCATCTTGAGTTGCGAGTAAAATCCTCGTGTATCCATCCGATCCCGATTCATTGCGGCATCTCTGATGCCGGTCACCTTGCCTCGATGGGCGGCGCCACTTCGGTCGCCGCCTTCGCCGCGTTGACGGTCGCGAAACTGTCACCCGACCGCCGGCCTGTCCACATTGTGATCGCGATCCGGCCCCTTGCCTTAACGCTGTCTTAACGCTGACCGACAAGTCTTCTGCGCTGAACCACAGACGAGAGGAGGCCTCGCGACATGATCGGACGGACCGCCATCGCACTGAGTGTGATGTTCCTTGCCACGACGAGCGCCATGGCTGCCAAACCGACAGCAATGGGCGAGTACAAGGACTGGAGCGCCTGGCGCTTCAACGCCAACGGCAAACCGCAATGCTATACCATCAGCACGCCCATCGCGAAGAAGCCCGAGCGCCTGACCCATGGCGATGTGACGTTCTTTGTCACCGCCCTGCCCAACACCGCCCAGCGCACCGAGGTGAGTTTCCAGACCGGCTACAGCTTCGCCGCCGGCTCGCAGGTGGTGGCCAGCATTGGCGACGACAAATTCGTGATGATGACCGAGGGCAGCAGCGCCTGGCTGCGCCGGGCCGAGCGCGAGCCGGCCTTTCTGGAAGCGCTGCGCGGCGGCAGCCAGATGAGCATCAGCGCCACCTCGGCGCGCGGCAATGACACGAGCTACGTGTTCTCGCTCAGCGGCGTCACCGCCGCGACCGACCGCATCCTGTCGGGCTGCCGCTGAAAGGCCGCTCCGCCGGCGGGTTGAGGCCCACGCCCTCGCCCGCCGGTGCGCGCCTCAGTGGAACGCAACTCAGTCGAAGAGGTAGCGCAGGCCGAGCCGCACTTCATGCGCCGCCTGGCTGAAGCCGGAAAATCCGCCGCCGAGCTCGGCATTCTCGATGCGGACATAGCGGTAGCCGAGATCGACCTGCCAGTTCGGCGCCAGCGACACCGTGCCGCCCGCCATCGCCGCCCAGGCGAAGCCCCAGCCCTCACCCGCCCCGATCCCGGACAGGGAGACATGCGCCGCGCCGAGGCCGGCGCCGATATAGGGCGTCACCCCCTGCCAGGTGCCGAGGTCGAGATAGGCATTGGCGAGCAGCGTCACGGCGCTCGCGTCCCCGCTCCAGCCGCGAAAGCGGGCGTCGGCGGCGCTGCGGTAATCCGCCGTCAGGTCGAGCCGCAGCATGTCGTTCAGCCGCAGCCCGGCGCCGAGGCCGAACGTGCCGGCATCACCCAGCGGCGCATGACCGGCGGCGCCGAGATCGGCCGATTCGTTGAACGCGAAGCCGATATCGCCGCGCAGATAGAAGCTGCGGGTCTCCTCGATCTCGGGCGCGCGCGCCAGCAGGTCGTCGGCGTCGAACTCGTCAAGCGTGTCGGCCGCTCTGGCCGCGCCGCTCGCGGCGAGCAGCACAAGGCCCGCGCACGCCAGCCGCGCCCGCAGCGACTCCCACCCCGCTTCACCCTTCACCCGACGATCGAAACCCATGCACCCATCCCCGACGAGCCGGGAATTCCCCGGCGTTCTTCGACGGCTGCACTGTGCCCGCGAGTGATTAAGAGCGACTTAACCTTAACGCTTAACCTTGATTACCTCCGGGCGGAGCATAGCTCCTGCCCCGGCAAGCCCAAAGAGCTTTGCCGCCCCTCCTTGCGTCATCCCGGACGGGCCACCGGCCCGATCCGGGATCGTTCCGGCATCCGGCGCACGATCCCGGCTCTTCGCCTTCGGCTACGGCCGGGATGACGACCCAAGGGCGACACTGCCAAACAGCCTCACCCCACCCGCGCGGCGCGGGCGCTGGCTTCCAGATGCGGTACCAGCGCCGGGTCCAGCTTCAGCGCCGTCGCCAGCCGGGCGAGGAACACGCGCTCGGAAGTGGTGTCGGCGTCGATGGCGAGCAGCGCGGTCATATAGACCTCCGCCGCCTGCTCGGGCGAGGTGGCCTCGCCCGCCAGCGCCTCGGGCGTCGCCGGGGCGCCGAGCTCCGCCGTGAGGAAGCGCTCGGCCTCGTCCAGCGGAGCGCCGCTCAGCTTGGCGGAAATCGCCGCACGCTCGGCCTCATCGACATGGCCGTCGGCGAGCGAGGCGGCGATCATGGTGCGCAGCAGGGTCACGTCGAAATGGCTGCGCTCGGCCTGCGCGGGGTGAAACGGCGACTGCGCGGGCGGCAGCTGGTTCGGCACCGGCTCGGCCGCGGTCTGCTGCGGCTTCTGGCCCTGCTGGTAGTTCTGGTACGCCTTGTAAGCCAGCGTGCCGACAAGGGCGAGGCCGCCGAGCTTCACTGCATTGCCGGCCATCTTGCGGCCGCTCTTGCTGCCGAGCACCAGCGAGACCAGCGCGCCGGCCGCCGCGCCGGAGGCGAGCGAGCCGCCATTATTGCCGAGATAATCCTTTGCCCGGCCCATGAGATCACCGGCGCCGGACGAGGCCGTGCCCGCGCCGGGCGGCTGCGCATTGGCGCTGCCGGTGACGCCGCCACCCCCTAAGCTGCCCGCGAGGCCGCCGAGCAGCCCGCCCAGCGGGTTCGTCTGCGCGGGCACCTGCCCCTGCGTGCCCGCCTGCGGCGTGAGGAACTGGTCGAGGAGCCGCTTGGCGTCGAAACTGCCGCTGTTGAACATGGTGCATCCCGTGTGTCTGTCTCCCCTCGCAGGTAGGCAGCAATCATGGCTTCCGCAAGGAAAGCCCGGCCCGCGCGATCACCCCCTCGTGATGGGCGCGCCGGGGCGGCAGATCACGCCGGTGTCGCATCTCATGTCGCATTCGTTCAACGTCAGCGCCGAAACAATGCTCGCCTGTCGCCGGCCGGCGCGCGAGCATGCAGCATGGATGACAAAGGCGCCTCCGCCCCCGGCGAAGCGCACCGGTCTCACTCTTTGCGTCGGAGGCGAATGTGCAGAAATTCTCCGGCTTCGAGCTATTCCGCCGCGCGCTGGGCGGCCACAAGAGCTGGCAGCCGCAATGGCGCAATCCCGAGCCGAAGCCCGAATACGATGTCGTCATCGTCGGCGCCGGCGGGCATGGGCTGGCGGCGGCCTATTACCTCGCCAAGGAACACGGCATCACCAATGTCGCGGTGATCGAGCGCGGCTGGCTCGGCGGCGGCAATACCGGCCGCAACACCACCATCGTGCGCTCGAACTATCTGTTCGACGAGAGCGCCGCGCTCTACGAACATGCGGTGAAGCTGTGGGAAGGCCTGTCGCAGGACATCAACTACAACGTGATGTATTCGGCGCGCGGCGTGTTGATGCTGGCGCACAACCATCATGACGAGATCAGCTTCAAGCGCCATGTCCACGCCAACCGTCTGAACGGCGTCGACAATGAGTGGCTGACCGCCGAGCAGGTGAAGGAATTCTGCCCGCCGCTCAATATCAAGAGCATGCGCTACCCCATCATTGGCGGCGCGCTGCAGCGGCGCGGCGGCACGGCGCGGCACGACGCGGTGGCCTGGGGTTTCGCCCGCGCGGCGGATTCGCGCGGCGTCGACATCATCCAGAACTGCGAAGTCACCGGCATCCGCCGCGGCCCCTCCGGCGCGGTGGAAGGGGTGGAAACCTCGCGCGGCTTCATCGGCGCGAAGAAGATCGGTGTCTCCGCCGCCGGCCACACCAGCGTCGTCATGGCGATGGCCGGGCTGCGCATGCCGCTGGAAAGCTTCCCGCTGCAGGCGCTGGTGTCGGAACCGGTCAAGCCCGCCTTCCCCACCGTTGTCATGAGCAACACCATCCACGCCTATATCTCGCAGTCCGACAAGGGCGAGATGGTGATCGGCGCCGGCACGGATGCCTACACCTCCTATTCCCAGCGCGGCGCGCTGCACATCACCGCCCACACGCTCGACGCCATCTGCGAGCTGGTCCCGCAGTTCCGCCGCCTGCGCATGCTGCGCAACTGGGGCGGCATTGTCGACGTTACGCCCGACCGTTCGCCGATCATCGCCAAGACTCCGGTGCCGGGGCTCTATGTGAATTGCGGCTGGGGCACCGGCGGCTTCAAGGCGACGCCGGGTTCCGGCCATGTCTTCGCCCACACCATCGCCAGGGACGCGCCGCACGCGATCAACGCGCCGTTCACGCTGGAGCGCTTCCGCGACGGCTTCCTGATCGACGAAGCGGCCGCCGCCGCCGTCGCGCACTGAGGAGGGCGCACCATGCTCATCATCACCTGCCCCTGGTGCGGCGCCCGGCCGGAAGTCGAATTCCGCTATGGCGGCGAGGCGCACATCGCCCGCCCGGCCGACCCTTCCGCCCTCACCGACGCGGAATGGGCCGATTTCCTCTACAACCGCACCAATCCCAAGGGCCTGCACGCCGAGCGCTGGCGGCACATCCATGGCTGCGGCCGCTATTTCAACGCGCTGCGCGACACGGTGAGCGACTTCTTCGTCACCACCTACAAGGCCGGCGAGCCGCGCCCGGATGTCGACGCCTCCAGCGGCGGGAGCAAGTGACATGACCAACCGCTTCCGCACCGCCTCGGGCGGGCGCATCGACCGCGCCGCGCCGCTGTCCTTCCGCTTCGACGGGCAGACCTTCTCGGGCTTCAAGGGCGACACGCTGGCCTCGGCGCTGATCGCCAATGGCGTCCACCTCGTCGGCCGCTCGTTCAAATATCATCGCCCGCGCGGCTTCCTCTCCGCCGGCTCGGACGAGCCCAATGCGCTGGTCAATGTCGCCCGCGACGCCGCCCGCGCCGCGCCGAACCTGCGCGCCACCCAGGTCGAGCTCTATGAAGGGCTGAAGGCGCAGAGCCAGAACCGCTGGCCGTCGCTTTCCTTCGATGCCGGCGCGATCAACGACCTCGCCGCGCCCTTCCTGCCCTCCGGCTTCTACTACAAGACCTTCATGTGGCCGGCTGGGGCGTGGAAGCGCTTCTACGAGCCGAAAATCCGCGCCATGGCCGGCCTCGGCGTCGCCCCCGACCTGCCGGACCCGGACCGCTACACCCAGAACCACGCCCATTGCGACGTGCTGGTCGTCGGCGCCGGCCCGGCGGGCCTCGCCGCCGCGCTCGCCGCCGCCGAGAGCGGGGCGAAGGTGATCCTGTGCGACGAACAGGCGGAACTCGGCGGCTCGCTGCTCTCCGAGACCACCGCCACCATCGAAGGCCAGAAGGCCACCGACTGGCTGGCGGCGACGCTGGCGAATCTGGCCGCGCGCGAGAACGTCACCTTGATGCCGCGCACCACCGCCTTCGGCTATTTCCCCCACAACCACATCGCGCTGGCCGAGCGCGTCACCGAGCACCTCGCCGCCCCCGGCCCCGACCTGCCGCGCGAGCGGCTGTGGGAGGTGCGGGCGAAAGAGGTGGTCATCGCCGCCGGCGCGCTGGAGCGCCCGCTGGTGTTCCCCGACAATGACCGCCCCGGCGTGCTGCTGGCCGATTCCGCCCGCACCTACGCCAATCGCTACGGCACCAGGGTCGGCGAGCGCGCGGTGATCTTCACCGCCTGCGATGCCGGCTACCGCACCGCGCTCGACCTCACGGCCGCCGGCGTCAGCATCGCCGCCGTCGCCGATCTGCGCGCGGAAGTCTCCGGCGAACTCCCGGCCCGCGCGCTCGCGGCCGGCATTGATGTAAGGCCCTCCACCGTGCTGGTCGGCACCAAGGGCCGGCTGCGCGTCGCCTCTGCCCAGCTCGCCAAGGTGACGGGCGGGGTCGTCGGCCCGGCCGAAACCATTGCCTGCGACGCGGTGCTGATGTCTGGCGGCTTCACGCCGAGCGTCCACCTGTTCTCGCAGTCGCGCGGCAAGCTGGTGTGGGATGGCGCAGCGGGGGCCTATCTGCCCGGCACCTCGGTGGAGCGCGAGCGTTCCGCCGGCGCCTGCCGCGGCGTCAATGGCCTGCAGCGCGTGCTGGAAGACGGCTACGCCCAGGGCGAGGCGGCCGCCATCGCCGCCCGCACCTACACCTCCCCCGCGCGCGGCGCCACCCCGGCGCCGGCCACGCCGTCGCGCACCATTCCGGCGAGCGCGGAAGACCTCGGCACCGGCGGCTTCATCGGTGCCACGCCGCATGGGCGCAACCCGGCCTTCACCAAGGCTTTCGTCGACTGGCAGAACGATGTCACCGCGAAGGACCTGAAGCTCGCCACCCGCGAGGGCATGCGCTCCATCGAGCATGTGAAGCGCTACACCACCACGGGCATGGCGACCGACCAGGGCAAGACCTCGAACATGAACGCCCTCGGCATCGTCTCCGAGGCGCTCGACACGCCGGTGCCGAAGATCGGGCTCACCACCTTCCGCCCGCCCTTCACCCCCACCACCTTCGGCCTGTTCGCCGGGGCGGCGCGCGGCGATGTGTTCGATCCGCTGCGCAAGACCGCCATCCATGACTGGGCCGCCGAACACGGCGCCGCCTTCGAGGATGTCGGCAACTGGAAGCGCGCGCATTACTTCCCCCGCGCGGGAGAAGACATGCACGCCGCCGTCGCCCGCGAGTGCAAGGCGGTGCGCGCCAGCGTCGGCATGTTCGACGCCTCCACCCTCGGCAAGATCGAGATCGTCGGCCCCGATGCCGCCGAGTTCATGAACCGCATGTACACCAATGCCTGGGCCAAGCTGGAGCCCGGCCGGCTGCGCTACGGCGTCATGCTGCGCGAGGACGGCTTCGTCATGGATGACGGCGTGGTCGGGCGCATGGCGGCGGACCGCTTCCATGTCACCACCACCACCGGCGGCGCCCCGCGCGTGCTGGCGCATATGGAGGACTATCTCCAGACCGAATGGCCGGACCTCGACGTGTGGCTCACCTCCACCACGGAGCAATGGTCGGTCATCGCCGTGCAGGGCCCCAAGGCCCGCGAGGTCATCGCCCCGCTGATCGAGGGCATCGACCTCTCCAAGGAGGCCTTCCCGCATATGAGCGTGCGCGAGGGCACCATTCTCGGCGTGCCGACGCGGCTGTTCAGCGTGTCCTTCACCGGCGAACTCGGCTTCGAGATCAACGTGCCCTCCGCCTATGGCCGCGCGGTGTGGGAAGCGGTGTATGCGGCGGGCGAGCGCTTCGGCATCACGCCCTATGGCACCGAAACCATGCATGTGCTGCGCGCCGAGAAGGGCTACATCATCGTCGGACAGGAGACGGACGGCACCGCCACGCCGGACGATGTCAATCTCGGCTGGGCGGTGGGCAAGGCGAAGAAGGATTTCGTCGGCAAGCGCTCGCTCATCCGCGAGTCCATGTCCGCGCCGGACCGCCGGCAGCTGGTCGGGCTGAAGACCACGAACCCTGCGGTGGTGCTGGAGGAAGGCGCGCAGATTGTCGCCGATCCTTCCGCCCCCGTTCCGGTGCCGATGCTCGGCTTCGTCACCTCCTCCTATCACAGCGCCGTTCTCGGCCGCTCCATCGCGCTGGCCATGGTCAAGGGCGGGCGCGCCCGCATCGGCACGAAGCTGATGGTGCCGATGCCGACCCACGCCATCGAGGTCGAGGTGGTCGAGCCGGTGTTCTACGACCCCAAGGGAGAACGCCTCAATGGTTGAGAGCGCTGCCGTGACCGCGTCCCTCGCACCCGCCCGCCCGCTCGGCGCGCTGGCCGCCGCCTCCCGCGTCCTGCCCGCCGCGCGGCTGACCGCGCTGGGGGACGCCGCCCGCCTGGTCTTCCGTGGCCGCGAGGCGGCGATCGGCCCGGCCGGGGAGGCGTTCGGCGTCGCCCTGCCGCGCGAGGCCTGCCGCTTCAATGCCGCGAACGGCCGCTTCGCCTTCTGGCTCGGCCCGGATGAGTGGCTGCTGCTCGCCCCCGGCACGGAGCCCGCCCCGCTCTTCGCCGCCATCGAGGCGGCGACGGCGGGCCTGCCGCATGCGCTGGTCGATGTCTCCGCGCGCAGCGTCGGCATCGAGCTGGCGGGCGACAAGGCCGCCTTCGTGCTCAACCAGGGCAACCCGCTGGACCTGTCGCTTCAGGCCTTCCCGGTGGGCATGTGCACCCGCACCGTGTTCCACAAGGCGGAAATCGTTCTGGTGCGCCATGCTCCCGACGTGTTCCACATCGATGTCTGGCGCTCCTTCGCGCCCTATGTCTGGGAACTCCTGGAAGACGCCCGCCGCGAACTGGCGTGACGCGGGCAGGGCTGCCGCCACACTGTCATCCCGGACGGCCGCCAGCCGTTCCGGGATCGTTCGCGAGAGGAGAGCGATCCCGGCTCTCCGCTCCGCTTCGGCTGGGATGACGCAAGCGGACACACCGCCATGATCAGTGCCTTCGAGCTTTTCAAGATCGGCATCGGCCCGTCTTCCTCGCACACGGTGGGGCCGATGCTGGCGGCGTTGCGCTTTGCCGAGAGCCTCGCGGCCGAGGCGGTGCTGGCGCGCACCGCCCGCGTGGAAGTGGTGCTCTACGGCTCGCTCGCCTGGACCGGCAAGGGCCACGGCACCGACAAGGCGGTGATCCTCGGCCTCGCCGGCCTGCACCCGCGCAATGTCGACCCCGACCGCGCCGATGTGCTCGTCGCCGGCGTGGCGGAAGACGGTCGCCTGCCGCTCGGCGGCAGCCACGGCATCCGCTTCGAGCCCGCCCGCGACATCGTCTTCGACGGCGTCTCGCCCACCCCGCAGCACCCGAACACGCTGGCCTTCCGCGCCTTCGCGGCCGATGGCGCGCCGCTGTCCGAGGCGCGCTGGTGCTCCATCGGCGGCGGCTTCGTGGTGCCGGAGGCGGAGGTCGGCCAGCCGCCGGCAGCCGACGAGGCCGCCCTGCCCTATCCGTTCCGCAACGCCCGCGAGCTGCTGGCCTATGCGGCGCGCGAAAACCTCTCCATCGCCGAGCTGGTGCTGGCCAATGAGCGCGTCCGCCGCCCGCCCGCCGAGGTGGAGGCGCGGCTCGACGGCGTGGTCGAGGCGATGATGGCCTGCATCGACCGCGGCCTTGCCACCTCCGGCGAGCTGCCCGGCGGCCTCAAGGTAAAGCGCCGGGCCAAGGCGATCCGCGACAGCCTTCTCGCCCGCAACGCCCCGACCCCGCATGAGATCATGGACTGGGTCAGCCTCTACGCCATCGCCGTGAACGAGGAGAACGCCGCCGGCGGGCGCGTCGTCACCGCCCCGACCAATGGCGCGGCCGGCGTGGTGCCGGCGACGCTGCGCTATTACCGCGACCATTGCCCCGGCGCGAACCGCGAGGGGCTGCACGTCTTCCTGCTCACCGCCACCGCCATCGGCGCGCTGTTCAAGATCAACGCCTCGATCTCCGGCGCCGAGGTCGGCTGCCAGGGCGAGGTCGGCGTCGCCTGTTCCATGGCGGCGGGCGGGCTCGCCGCCGCGCTGGGCGGCACCCCGGCGCAGGTGGAGAACGCCGCCGAAATCGGCATGGAGCATCATCTCGGCATGACCTGCGACCCCATTGGCGGGCTGGTGCAGGTGCCCTGCATCGAGCGCAACGCCTTTGGCGCCATCAGCGCGGTCAACGCCGCCTCGCTGGCACTGCATGGCGACGGCACGCATATCGTCTCGCTCGACAAGGTGATCGTCACCATGCGCGAGACCGGCCGCGACATGGCGTCGAAATACAAGGAAACCTCGCTGGGCGGCCTCGCCGTGAACCTGCCGGAATGCTGAGCCGCCCATGCCGCCGCCAAGGAAGCCTCAACCCGCCGCACAGCCGGTGCGACCTGACGCCGCAAATTTGCTATGCTGGGTCGAGGAGCAGGCCATGAACCAGCAGCGTCCCCCCTCCCTGGCCATGACGAGCGCGTCCAGCACCGCGGCGCCGGTGCTGAATGTCGGCTTCATCCTGGCCGACAATTTCACCCTCTCCGCCTTTTCGCTGATGGTCGACCAGCTGCGCCTCGCCGCCGATGATGGCGACCGCTCGCGCCCCATCCTCGCCCGCTGGCAGGTGATGGCCTCCAAGCCGGAGCCGATCCGCGCCAGTTGCGGCATCACCGTGGCGCCCTCCGGCCCGCTCGCCGACCCCGCGAATTTTCACTACATCATCGTTGTCGGCGGCCTGCTGCATGGCGGCCAGCAGCTCGACGAGGAGAGCATCGCCTATTTGAAGCGCGCCGCCCGTGCGGGCGTGCCGCTGGTCGGCGTGTGCACCGGCTCCTTCGTGCTCGCCCGCGCCGGGCTGATGACCGGCCGGCGCTGCTGCGTCTCCTGGTATCACTATCAGGACTTCATGGAGGAATTCCCCCACCACACCCCGGTGGCGGACCGGCTCTATGTCATCGACGGCGACCGCATCACCTGCGCCGGCGGCGGCGGCGCGGCCGACCTCGCCACCGCTTTGGTGGAGAAGTTCCTCGGCCGCTCCATCGCGCAGAAGAGCCGGCATGTGCTGCTGCTGGACCGCCAGCGCCCCGGCACCGAATCCCAGCCGCACCCGCCGATCGCCGATCTGGTGGCCGATGACCGCGTGCGCCGCGCGCTGCTGATGATGGAGCAGCACCTCGCCGATCCGCTACCCATCGCCGACATCGCCCGCCGGCTGCAACTCTCCACCCGCCAGCTGGAACGCCTGTTCCAGACGGTGATGGGACAGCGCCCGGCGGAGTTCTACCGCCGGCTGCGGCTGCGCTATGCCCGCTTCCTGCTCGACACCACCGGCCGCTCCGTGACGGATATCGCGCTGGAAGCCGGCTTTTCCGATTGCGCGCATTTCTCCCGCCAGTTCAAGGCGCAGCACGGCTTCACCCCGTCCGATGCCCGCGCCCGCGCCCCGGTAGCGGCGCAGAGCGTCGCCGGCCATCGCCTGTTCGACTGAAGGCGCTTAGATGCCGGTTTCGGTCCGGCTGGCATTGCCCTTCATCAGGATCGGGCCGGTCGGGCGCCCGGTGGGCGAGCCGCCTTCGGGTTCCAGCGTCACCTCATAGAGCTGCTCCGCCGCCGGGGCGGGCAGGCCCGCGACGCTCAGTTCCACATTGCGCAGCGCGTCGAGGAGGCCGACGGAGACGGGCCCGCGTTCGCGGTCCCACAGCGTCCACACCTGCAGCGACTTGCCCTCCGGCGCCTTGAGCGCGCTCAGCGCCAGAAGTTCCGTGCGCCCGTCGCGGAAGGCATTGACCACCGCCGCCGGCTGGTTCTGGTCGGAGAGCAGCACCGCCACCAGCATCGGCGCCTGCGCCGCCTGCCGCGCCAGATGCGTGGCCCCAAAGGCGAGCAGCACCAGCGCGGCCGAGGCCGCGAGGCCATAGCCCCGCCACAGGCTGAGACTGCCCCACCACACCGCCAGCCGGGAGGGTCGGGCGGGCGCCGGGGGCGCCGCCTTCGGTGCCGGCACCGCCAGCCCCGCCACGATGCGCGGCCACAGCGCCGGATCGGGCGTCACCGGCGCGGCGGTGGCGTCGAGCTCGGCCAAGCGCACCCGCCACAGTTCCACCTGCACGGCGAGCCCGGCATCGCGCGTCAGCCGCTCCTCGCAGCGCCGCATCTCCTCCGCGTCGAGCAGGCCGAGCACATATTCGCTCGCCAGCCGGTCGCGCTCGTCGCCGCTCATGTCATGCACTCCCGCAGGGTGAGCAGGCTGCGGCGGATCCACGCCTTGGCGGTGCCGAGCGGCACGCCGAGCCGTCCCGCCAGTTCGCCATGGGTCAGCCCGCGCATATAGGCCAGCAGGATCGCGCGGCGCCGCAGCGGCTCCAGCCGGTCGAGGCAGCGGCGCAGCGCGCTGGTCTCGGACAGCGCCATGACCAGCGCTTCCGCGTCGGCGGCCTCGCTGGCCGGCTCGATCGCGGTGAAATCGCCGACCGATTCCATCCGCCCCTCGCCGCGCAGCGCGTTGAGAGCGGTGTTGCGCAGGATGGCGAAGGCCCAGGAGGTGGGGCGGCCGCGTGCGGGGTCGAAGCTGTCGGCCTTTTCCCAGATGCGCAGAAAGGTGTCGTGCACCACTTCGTCGGCGAGATCGCGCCGGCGCAGCATGCGCAGCGCGACGCCGGTCATCCGTGGCGCCAGCCGGTCATAAAGAAGCTGCAGCCCGGCGCGGTCGCCGCGCGCGCAGCCGCGCAGCGCCTCGGCGAGGTCGTCATCGGCGGCGCCCTCACGCGTGGGCAGCAGGGTCGTCATCGGGCGGCTCCCGCAAGGTAAGGCTTGATACTCTTACGCCGGGTCGGCGGTTGCGGATGCAACGGCAGGAGATTTTTTCGCCGCTCGCTGCATCCACCGGTCATTCCCGCGTGTAGCCGCTCCGTCCCAGCCGACACAGGTTCGGCGCGAAACGGAGTTCGCCACCATGAAAAGCTCGATGATCGCCCTCACCTTCAGCGCGTTCACCTTCACCGGCCTCGCCCTTGCCACCAGCGGCGCGCAGGCGCAGTCCGTTGCCGCCCTGCTCGACGGCAACAGGATCGCTGTCGTGGATGTGAAAGCCGCCAAGGTCGGCACGCCGGTGAAGGTCGCCGGCGACGGCACGCTCGTCGGCATTGATGTGCGCCCGGCCGACGGCCTGCTCTACGGCCTGTTCGCCGATGGCACCGTCGTCACCATCGACCCGATGAGCGGCAAGGCGATGGCGAGGTCGAAGCTCTCCACCATGCTCCCGGCCGGCTCCATGGCCACCGTCGATTTCAACCCCGTGGCCGACCGGCTGCGCGTCATCGGCAGCGATGGCACCAATCTGCGGGCCAATGTCGACGACGGCAAGGTGACGACGGATGGCGTGCTGAAATACGCCGAGGGCGACATGCACAAGGGCAAGACTTCGAAGGTGGTCGCCGGCGCCTACACCAATTCGGTGAAGGGCGCGAAGGAGACCGCGCTCTACGATATCGACGCCGCCGCCGGCACCCTGGTCAAGCAGGCGCCGCCCAATGACGGCGTGCTCAATTCCATCGGCAAGCTCGGCGTGTCCGGCGACAGCTTCGCCTTCGACATCGTCACCACCTCGGCCGGCGCCAATGAGGGCTGGCTGATGGCGGGCGACACGCTTTATTCGGTCGATCTCGCCACCGGCAAGGCCACCGCGGTGGGCAAGATCGCCGGGGTCGCGGGCAAGGTGCACGACATCGCCATCCTGCCGGCGATGTGAGCCTTCCACCCTTCTGTCACGCCACGGAGAGGGCGGCGCGGCGACGCGCCGTCCTTTCCGCGTTGCGGGCGCGCCGGCAAATGTCGCGTCCAGCAAACTCTCTGTCGCGTCGGCGAAAGTCGCGCGTCCGCTTGTGTCGAACAATTCCAGACGACAAGCGGGCCGCACCCGCGCGAGGGAGAACAGACGATGCTCGATTCCACCGCCACCCCGCTCAAGACGCTGCTGCGCCGCCGCAAGCCGGGCTACAGCCTGGAGGCGCCGTTCTACACCAGCCCCGAGATCTTCGCCGCCGACCTCGACATCATCTTCAGCCATCACTGGCTGTTCGTCGGCGTCGACCCCGACATTCCCGAGCCGGGCGACGCCATGACGCTGAATATCGGCCAGACCAACATCGTGCTGGTGCGCGACGATGACGGCGAGGTGCGCGCCTTCCACAATGTCTGCCGCCACCGCGGCGCGCCCATCGTCCATGACTACAAGACCACGGTGGGCAATCTCGTCTGCCGCTACCATTCCTGGACCTATGGTCTCGACGGCAAGCTGCTCGCCGCCTCGCATATGGGCGAGGGTTTCGACGCCTCCTGCCATGGCCTGAAGCCGGTGCATGTGCGCTCGCTGGAAGGGCTGCTCTTCATCTGCCTCGCCGACGAGCCGCCGGCGGATTTCGAGGTGATGGCGGCGAAGATGGCGCCCTATCTCGCCCCGCACGACCTGAAGAACGCCAAGGTCGCCTTCGAGAAGGACATCATCGAGCCCGGCAACTGGAAGCTCACCATGGAGAACAACCGCGAGTGCTATCACTGCGCGGGCAACCATCCCGAGCTGACCGTGCCGCTCTTCGCCTATGGCTTCGGCTTCGCGCCGGAAGAACTCGACGAGCACGAACGCAAGGAGGCCGAGGATTACGACAAGCTGCTGAAAGACAGCCATAAGGAATGGGAAAGCTGCGGCTTCCCCTCCACGCTGATGGAGCATCTTGACGACATGGCCACCGGCTTCCGCACCGAGCGCCTGCCGCTCGCCGGATCGGGCGAAAGCCACACCCACAGCACCGAAGCCGCGTGCAAGAAGCTGCTCGGCAAGATCAACGACCCCAAGCACGGGGCGCTGCATTTCTGGACCCAGCCCAATAGCTGGCACCACTTCATGTCCGACCACGCCGTGGTGTTCTCGGTGCTGCCGCTCGACGCCGAGCGCTCGCTGCTGCGCACCAAATGGCTGGTGCACAAGGACGCGGTCGAGGGCGTCGACTACACGATCGAGAATCTCACCAGCGTGTGGGACGCCACCAACGACCAGGATTCGGAACTGGTCGGCTATTGCCAGACCGGCGCCCGCAGCCCGGCCTATGAGCCCGGCCCCTACTCGCCGCACACCGAGATGCTCGTCGACAAGTTCTGCAACTGGTACGTCAACCGGATGAGCGAACATCTGGGGCGGTAAGCACGCGCGGCCCCCGGCAGTCGCCGTCATCCCCCGGGTGACGGGAACCGTCATCCCCCGGGTGACGGGAACCGTCATCCCCCGGGTGACGGAAACTGTCATCCCGGCCGAAGGCGAAGCCGTAGAGCCGGGATCGCTCTCCGTCCGGTACGCGATCCCGGATCGGCCTGCGGGCCGTCCCGGATGACGGAGCCGGTTCCCCCTTGCACACCGTCATCCTGAGGTGCCGCCGCAGGCGGCCTCGAAGGATGTCGACACAGAACACCCGAGGGACGAGCATCCTTCGAGGCTCGCTTCGCTCGCACCTCAGGATGAGGTCGCATCAGGATTATCGACCATGGACGCCGCGCCCACCCCCGCCGTCTCGCCCGAACCCGCCGCGCCGCGTCTGGCCTTTCCGCTGCCGGCGTGGAACCCGGAAGGCGACGACGCCCTCACCGTGCTCGCCATCCGCGAGGAAACGGCGGATGTGAAAACCTTCGTGCTGGCGCCGCAGGAACCGTGCCTGTTTCATTACCGGCCCGGCCAGTTCCTCACGCTGGAACTCACCATTGACGGCGAGACCATCAATCGCTGCTACACCATCGCCTCCGCCCCCACCCGCCCGCACACGCTGGCCATCACGGTGAAGCGCGTGCCCGGCGGGCCGGTGTCGAACTGGCTGCATGATCATGTCCGCGTCGGCTCCAGCCTGCGCGCGGTCGGCCCGATGGGCGAGTTCTCCTGCTTCCTGCAGGGCACGCCCGCCCCGGCGCCGAAATATCTGTTCCTGTCCGGCGGCAGCGGCATCACCCCGCTCATGTCGATGGCCCGCACCTTCCACGATCTCGCCGTGCCGCGCGACATCGTCTTCGTCCACGCCGCCCGCTCGCCGGCCGACATCATCTTCCGCGACGAGCTGGAACTGATGGCACGCAACCAGCCGGGCGCCTTCCGCTTCGCCCCGATCTGCGAGGCCGACAGCCCGTTCGCCCCGTGGCACGGCCTGCGCGGCCGGGTGAGCCTTGGCGTGCTTGAACATGTCGCACCCGATTTTCGCGAACGCGAAGTCTTCGTCTGCGGCCCGGCGCCGTTCATGAAGGCGGTACGGGAGCTGTTGAAGGGCGCCGGCTTCGACATGGCCCGCCATCATGAAGAGAGCTTCGATTTCGCCGAACTGGCGAAGGCCGAGCCCGAGGTGGCGGCGGAGGTGGTCTCCGCCGAATTGCTGCAGGCGGTGCCGGAGGCGCTGATCGCGCCGATCGTCACCTACACCGTGGAATTCGCCAAGCAGAAGCGCAGCATCGAGTGCCGCTCGGACATGTTCGTGCTGGACGCCGCCCGCCGCGCCGGGGTGCGCCTGCCCTCCTCCTGCTCGAAGGGGCTGTGCGGCACCTGCAAGTCGAAGCTCATCGAGGGCACGGTGGAGATGAAGCATGGCGGCGGCATCCGCCAGCGCGAGATCGACGCCGGCATGGCGCTGCTGTGCTGTTCCAAGCCGACCAGCAATCTGGTGGTGGACCGCTGACCGGTTGCCGCCCGCACGGACAATAAAAATGTCATCCCGGAAGGGCCGCAGGCCCTGTCCGGGATCGCCATGCCGTTCGAGAGAACGACCCCGGCTCACCGCCTCCGGCGCCGTCCGGGATGACGGCGTGCCGGAGCGAAGCTCAGCGCCAGAGGTCGAGCGCGCCGGTCATGGCCTGCTTCATGCCGTCATAGGCGCGGCTGGTGCCCTCCACCGTGCGGTCGACGAGTTCGCTGGCGGTCGGCAGCGGCGGCAGGCCGAGAAAGCCTTCCTTCGGCTCCGCCGGGCGGGCGACCACAGGCGCCGGCGGCACCACACCCGGCGCGGCGGCGGCGAGATCGAGCGGCCGGCCGACGGCACCGGGCGTGGCGGGCGTCGTCGCGGCGGGGGCGGCCGGCTGGGTGCTGGCGGCGGCCGGCGCGGGGCTCCGGCTCACCATCGGGTCGCGGCTGTCGCAGCGCGCGCCGCACTGGTCGAAGCGTTCCACCCCGGCCGGCAGCGCCGCCACGGTGATGTCGCTGGACAGAGGCGGCTCGCCCGCCGCCGGGGCGGCGGGGCGGGCTGCGGCCGGCCGCGCGGTCTTCACCGGCGGCTTGTAGACGGCGCCGGGCTCGATGGCGCGGATCATGGTGGGAATGTCGAGCTGGTCGGCCTTGTCGGTCGGCTCCTCGCTCATGTCGAGCGGCACGGCGACGAGGCGCGCCAGCGTCTTCACGCTCTCCTGCGCCTGCCGCGTGCCGGCCTCCTCGGCCTTGCCGCGGGCATAGCCGCTGCTCTCGGCGACGACATAGGTGCCGGCGGCAACAGCCAGCGCGAAGCCGACCGGCAGCATCATCCGGCCGGCCAGCATGGCGTTGAATGGGACGCGCGGGCGCGAAATCGAGCGCATGGAAGGAATCCCCCGTTGTTGCGTCGCATTTCCCCCTGTCTTGGCGACCATTTTGCGGCATGATTGGTGCCAGTCGGTGACGAAGCGGGGGTAATCCTGCGCGCCGTTTTCCCAACATGATCGGCTGCAATTTTCGGCAAGCTTCTCCGGGTGCCCAGACGTGCTCGACACCGCCTCGCTGACCCGCATCGGCTTTCTCACTTTGCCGAACCATTCGATGATCGCCTGCGCCAATGCGCTGGAAGCGCTGCGCATGGCCAATTATGTCGCCGAGGGCGAGCTTTACTCCTGGCGCATCGTCACACCGGATGGCCGGCCGGCCACCGCCAGCAACGGCCTCACCCTCTCGCCCACGGTGGCGCTGGCGGATGCCGGCCCGCTCGACCTTTTGCTGGTGTGCGGCGGCATTGATGTGCGCCACGCCGCCACCCCGGCCATCGCCGATGCGCTGCGCCGGCTCGCCCGGCGCGGCGTCGCGCTCGGCGCCCTGTGCACCGGCAGCTTCGTGCTGGCCGAGGCGGGGCTGCTCGATTTCTACCGCTGCGTCGTGCACTGGGAGAACCTGCCGGCGCTGCGCGAGGAATTTCCCCGCATCGACTTCGCCGAAGAGGCGTTCGTCATCGACCGCGACCGGCTCACCTGCACCGGCGGCATCGCCCCGCTGGAAATGATGCTGACCCTGATCGAGGCGAAGGCCGGCCGGGCGCTGGCCGACAAGGTGTCGGAACAGTTCATCGTCGACCGCGCCCCGCGCCGGGTGGAAAAGGTGCCGGCCCGGCCGCGCCCGCTGCTGCCCGACCCGACGCTCGCCCGCGCGGTGCGGCTGATGGAAGGGGCGATCGAGCAGCCGCTCGGCGTCTCCGGCATCGCCAACCGGCTCGGCGTTTCCGCCCGCCAGTTGGAGCGGCTGTTCCAGCGCCATCTCGGCGTCACCCCAGCGGCCTACCAGTTGCGGCTGCGGCTGGAGCGGGCGCGCGAATTGCTGCGCCTGTCGCCGCTGCCGGTCACCGATGTCGGGCTGGCCTGCGGCTTCCAGTCGGCGGCGCATTTCTCCACCGCCTATGCCCGCCATTTCGGCCGCCCGCCCAGCCGCGAGCGGCGCGGCGCCGCCCCGCCGGCCCCGGCGCGGGCCTGAGCCCGCGCAGTTCGGACAAGGCGCGGGCGTGATCGCCGCCCCGCGGGGCGCGCCGGGGGCCTCCGCATTGTCCGCACTGGCGCCGGCCCGCGCATGGTACTAATTGTGCAGGGCAACACCGCCTGAACCCCGCGCGGAAGAACGCGCCCATGAACGCGCCTGTGAACCCGTCCGCCTATCGCCGCCTCGCCGCCCGCTACAGCGACCTCACCGCGGGCATGCTGGCGCCCGAGCGCACCCCGCTGGCCGATGCCTGGCTCGGCCTGCCCATGACCTTCGTCGCCGGCGCCACCAATGCCGGCGGGCTCTTGGCCGTGGGGCAGTACACCTCGCACATGTCGGGCATCATCTCCTCGGCCGCCGACCATGCGGTGCTGGGCGCGCTGGACCTCGTGCTCGGCGGCGCGGGGGCGCTCATCGCCTTCGTGCTCGGCGCCGCCACCTCGGCGGTGCTGGTGAACTGGGGCCGGCTGCATGTCGCCGGGCGGGAATATTCCCTGCCGCTGACGCTGGAGGCGCTGCTGCTGCTCGCCTTCGCGCTGATCGGCCCGTTCACGCGGCAATCCGGCCTCATGCTCGGCCTCGCCGTGGCGGTGCTGTGCTTCATCATGGGGCTGCAGAACGCCACCGTGACCAAGATGTCGGGGGCGAAGATTCGCACCACCCACATGACCGGCATCGTCACCGATATCGGCATCGAGCTGGGAAAACTGTTCTATTCCAACCGGCGCCGGCGCGGCACCGGCCTGCCGCTGGTGCTGGCGGACCGGGAAAAGCTCAGGCTGCTCGCCTATTTCCTCGCCGCCTTCTTCGTCGGCGGCGTGGTCGGCGCGGTGGGCTTCAACCAGGTCGGCTTCGTCTTCGCCGTGCCGCTGGCGCTGCTGGTGTTCGCGCTCGCCGGCCCCTCGGCGCTGCGCATCCTGCTGCGCTGAACGGCTCGGTCGCAACGCTACCGGCGCGATGGCGCAAATCTTCTGTCCGGCATAGGCGCATGCGACCTATCGTGCGACGGTCGGGTTTAGCATGCGTAGGCGAAGGAGCGCGCCCACCATCATGATCGCCAATGCCGAGGCACTTCTCAAACCCTTGACCATCAAGGGCCTCACCATCCGCAACCGGGTGATGTCGACCTCGCACGCGCCCGGCTACGGCAAGGACGGCAAGCCGCAGGAGCGCTATCAGCTCTACCACATGGAAAAGGCCAGAGGCGGCATCGGGCTGACCATGTTCGGCGGCTCCTCCTCGGTGGCGATCGACAGCCCGGCGGCGCCGTGGAACCAGATTTCCGTCACCGACGACAGCGTCATCCCCTATTTCCAGCAATTCGCCGAGCGGGTGCACGCCCACGGCGCCAAGCTGATGATCCAGCTCACCCATATGGGCCGACGCACCAAATGGGACACCGAGAACTGGCTGCCGACCATCTCCGCCTCGGTGCGGCGCGAGCCGGCCTCGCGCACCGTGCCGCGCGCCATGGACAAGCACGACATTCGCCGCGTGGTCAAAGCCTTCGCCGACGCCGCCCGCCGCTGCAAGGAGGGCGGGCTGGACGGCTGCGAGATTTCCGCCGCCCATGGCCATCTCGTCGACCAGTTCTGGAGCCCCTCGGTCAACCAGCGCACGGACGAATATGGCGGAAGCCTGGAAAACCGCATGCGCTTCGGCAAGGAAGTGCTCACCGCCATGCGCGAGGCCACCGGCGATGATTATGTCATCGGCATCCGCATGTCCGGCGACGAGATGATCGCCGACGGCCTCAGCCATGAGGACTGCGTCGCCATCGCCTCGGAATATGCGAAGCTCGGCCTTGTCGACTTCCTCAACATCGTCGGCGGCCAGGCGCGGGACGAGATGTCCCACGCCGTCTCGCTGCCCAACATGTCCTTCCCCGTCGCGCCCTTCCTCTATCTGCCGAGCGCGATCAAGCGCGAGGTGGAGGTGCCGATCTTCCACGCCCAGCGCGTCACCGATCTCGCCACCGGCGCCCGCGCCGTCGCCGAGGGCCATGTCGACATGATCGCCATGACCCGCGCCCACATCGCCGATCCGCATCTCGTCAAGAAGCTGATGGAAGGCCGCGACGACGACATCCGCCAATGTGTCGGCGCCGGCTACTGCATCGACCGCATCTATGTCGGCGGCGACGCGCTCTGCCTGCAGAACGCGGCGACGGGGCGCGAGGCCACCATGCCGCACGTCATCCCCAAGGCGGAGGTGACGCGCAAGGTGGTGGTGGTCGGCGCCGGCCCGGCCGGGCTGGAAGCCGCCCGCGTCTGCGCCGAGCGCGGCCACAAGGTGGTGCTGTTCGAGAAGGAGCCGGTAGTCGGCGGCCAGATCAACATCGCCGCCAAGGCCACCTGGCGCGAGGCGCTGTCCGGCATTCCGCGTTGGCTTTATGCGCAGGTGCAGAAGAAGGGCGTCGATATCCGCCTCGGCCGCGCCGCCACGCCGGAAGACATCGCCGCCGAGGCGCCGGATGTCGTCATCATGGCGACCGGCGGCCTGCCCAATCTCGGCCATGCCAAGGGGCACGAGCACGCCGTCTCCACCTGGGACATCCTCACCGGCCGCGTCGAGCCCACCGGCTCGGTGCTGCTGTTCGACGAGATCGGCGGCCACAACGCCGCCTCCACCGCGGAGGTGCTGGCGAAAAAGGGCTGCCTCGTCGAGATGGTGACGCATGACGTGCAGATCGCGCAGGAGATCGGCACCACCAACAAGCCGGTGCATCTGCGCGAGCTGTACAAGCTCGGCGTGGTGATGACGCCGAACACCGAGCTGATCGAGATCTACCCCGAAGGCAACCGCCTCATCGCCGCTTTGCGCAACACCATGACCGATGCGGAGGAGGAGCGCGTCATCGACCGCGTGGTGGTCGATTACGGCACGCTGCCCGTGGACGGCCTGTTCGAGGCGCTGCGCGGGGCGTCCATCAATGATGGCGAGACCGATCTCGACGCGCTCATTTCCGGCCGCGCCCCGCGCTGGACCGGCCAGCCCGGCTTCGCGCTCTACCGCGTCGGCGACGCCTGGACCGGGCGCAACATCCACGCCGCGCTCTATGATTCGCTCCGGCTCTGCAAGGATCTGTGAGGCGCTGATGGGCACCGTCATCCCGCGGGAAACGAGCGACGGCGGCGCCCCATGACGGACCTCGCGCTTCTCCTCTCCCTCACCGTCCTCGTCATGGTCCTCCTCGCCGGCGCCCTCGCCGCCCGCCGCGCGCGGGCGTGGCGCATCGGCCGCGCGGCGAGGGTGGACTGGGCAGCGGGCCTGCTCGCCCTGCCGAAGCGCTATCTCGTCGATGTCCACCATGTGGTGGGGCGCGACCCCTATGCCGCCCGCATGCACGCGCTCGCCGCTGGCGGGCTGCTGGCCGGCTCAGGCCTCGCGCTCCTCGGCCTCATTCCCGTGCTGGGCGACGCCCGCCTGTTCTGGTGGCTCACCGCGCTGGCCTTCGCCGCCGCCTTTGTCGGCGGGGCGATGGTCGGGCGGCGGCGCTACCCGACAAAGCCGGCGCGGCTCTCCGGCGGGCGGTTCCAGCTCCTGCCCTTCCTGCTCGCCGCCTATAGCGCCGGCGGCTTCCTCGTCGCGCTCGACGCCTCGCTCGGTGGGGCGCTGCGCCCGCTCGGGCTGCTCGGCCTCGCCTTCGCGGCCATTGGCGGCATCGGCCTCGCTTTGCAGATCGACCGCGGGCCGATGCGCCATGCCTTTGCCGGCGCCGCCCATCTTGTCGCCCATCCCCGCCCCGGCCGCTTCAAGGGCGAGCGCGCCACCGCGCTGGCCCCGCTCGACATGGACGCCCCGCGCCTCGGCGTCGCCATGCCGGAGGATTTCGCGGTCAACCGGCTGATCGGTTTCGACGCCTGCATCCAGTGCGGGCGCTGCGAAGTGGCCTGCCCGGCCTTCGCCGCCGGCCAGCCGCTGAACCCCAAGCGCCTCATCCAGGACCTTGCCGCCAGCCTGCAGCCCGGCGGCACCAACGCGACGTATGCCGGCAGCCCCTATCCGAACGCCCGGCCCGTCGCCGGCATGGGTGGCCCCGGCCTGCCCATCGTCGGCGAAGCGGCGATGATCCACCCGGACACGCTGTGGTCCTGCACCACCTGCCGCGCCTGCGTCGAGGAATGCCCGATGATGATCGAGCATGTCGACGCCATCGTCGACCTGCGCCGCTTCCAGACGCTGGAACTCGGCGCCCTGCCGGCCAAGGCCGCCGCGCCGCTGATGGAGCTGCGCTATGCCGACGAGCCGGGCGGGCGCCCGCTCAATGGCCGCACCGATTTCGCCGCCGGCCTCACCTTGCCGCTGATGGCGCAAAAGGGCGAGGCCGACGTGCTGCTCTGGCTCGGCGAAGGCGCCTATGATCTGCGCTATGGCCGCACGCTGCGCGCGCTGGTGACGCTGCTGCAAAAGGCCGGGGTCGATTTCGCCGTGCTCGGCGCGGAGGAGCGCGATTGCGGCGACCTCGCCCGCCGGCTTGGCGATGAGGCCGGGTTCCAGCGCCTCGCCCGCGCCAATATCGAAACGCTGTCCCGCTACCGCTTCGCGCGCATTCTCACCGCCGATCCGCACGCGCTGCACGCGCTGCGCAACGAATACCGCGCCTTTGGCGGCACCTATGAGGTGGTCCACCACACCGCCTTCCTCGATGAGCTGGTGGCGGCGGGCCGGCTCAGCGTCGGCGCGCTGGAGGCGGCGCGCATCACCTATCACGACCCCTGCTATCTCGGCCGCTACAATGGCGAGGTGGACGCCCCGCGCCGCCTGCTCGACCGGCTCGGCATCGAGCGGCGCGAGATGGAGCGTTCCGGCAAGCGCGCCATGTGCTGCGGCGGTGGCGGCGGCGCCCCGGTGGCCGATATCGAAGGCGAACGCCGCATCCCGGATATCCGCATGGCACAGGCCGCCGCCACCGGCGCCGGCATCGTTGCCGTCGCCTGCCCGCAATGCTCCGCCATGCTGGAAGGCGTCACCGGCGAGCGCCCGGCGGTTCACGACATCGCCGAACTGGTGCTGATGGCGGTGGAGAAGGCCGGCACCGCCCCGGCCCGCACCGCGCAGACCCACACCACGCAGGCCCGCACCACGCAGGTGCCGGCATGAGCCGCCCGCGCAAGGACCCGCGCGGGGAGCGCGCCGCCCATCTTGTGCCCGGCGGCGCCCGCCCGCGCTTCGATCTCGCCACCACGCCCGCCACCTCCGGCCGCCCGCGCCGTGACCCGCGCGCGGAGGAACGCCTCGCTTTGGTGCCCGGCACGCTGCGCCGCCGGCTGGACCGCGCCCAGCGCGCGCCCGTGGCGAGCTTCGCACCCGCCCCCGCCCCGGTGGAGGCGGAGGCCACGCCGCGCCGCGTGGTCATCGCCGAGCCCGCTTTTCTCGTCGCCGTGGTGCCGGATGCGCCGGGCGGGCGGCTTTCCGCCCATGACCGGCAGCTTTTCGGCGCCGCCCGCCTGCTGGCCGATGCCGGCGGCGGGGCGGTGCTGGCTTTTGTCGAGCAGCCGGGCGAGGAACTCGCGGCGGCCGGTGCCGACCGCGTGCTGGCGCTGCCCATCACCGGCTACGACCCGGAGGCGAAGACGGCGGCGCTGAATGCCGCGCTCGCTGCGCTCGATCTGCGCCATGTGCTGTTCGCGGAAAGCGCGGAGGGCGGCGACCTCGCCCGCCGGCTTGCGGCACTCTCCGGCGCGCCCTTCTTCGCGGGGGTGGAAAGCCTGTCACCCAAGGCCGTCACCCGCGCCGCGCGCGGGCGGCGGGTGGAACAGCGCGGCGCGCCGACGCGCCTTCTAACCCTCGCGCCCGATGCCGTCGCCCCGCATACGGGGAGCCTGCACGAGGCCCGACCGGTCGCCTTCGCCTTCCCGGAGACGACCGGCGGCGCGCTTGTCTCCGCCCAGTTCATCCCCGCCGATCCGGCGAAGGTGTCGCTGGCGGAAGCCGATTTCGTCGTCTCCGCCGGCAATGGCGTCAGCGATCTCGCCACTTTCCGCGCGCTGGTGGCGGCGCTGGGCGGCACGCCGGGCGCCAGCCGCATGCTGTGCGATGCCGGGCTGATGCCGCGCGCCGCGCAGGTCGGCGCCTCCGGTACGGTGCTGGAAGCGCGCGGCTATTTCGCCCTCGGCATTGCCGGCGCGCCGCAGCATCTGCAGGGCGTGGCCCGCTGCGAGCATGTGATCGCCGTCAACACCGATCTGCACGCCGCGATGATCGAGCGCGCCGGCCTCGCCATCGTCGCCGACGCGCAGAAGGTGATGCCGGCGCTGTTGCGGCTGCTCGGCGAGGAGGGCGCGCCATGAAGATCGCGCTGCTGCTTTCCGCCGGCCGGCACAAGGTCTCCGGCCGCCCGGCCCCGGTGCCGGTGGAACTTCAGGCGCTGCGGCTGGCGGTGGAACTCGCCACGGCCAGCGGCGGCACAGTCACCGGCCTGCACGCGGGGCCGGAGATCGGCCCGCTCAGCGATGCGCTCGGCCATGGGCTCGGCCATCTCCTGCATCTGCGCTCACCAGCGGAGGCCGACCCCATTCCCGCGCTCACCGCGGCGCTGGAAGCCGGCGGCTATGATCTCATCCTCGCTGGTCGCAGCGGCCAGGGGGGCGAGGATTCCGGGCTATTGCCCTACACGCTGGCGCGCGCCCTCGGCCGCCCGATCCTTGCCGATGCCGCCGCACTGGCGCCGGGGAGCGAGCCGGGCACGCTCAGCGTCGAACAGGCGCTGGGACGCGGGGCGCGGCGGCGCCTCGTGGTGAGGCTGCCGGCGCTCGTTACCGTCCACCCGGCCGCGCCCGGCCCGCTGCCCTTCGCCTTCGCCGGTGTGCGACGCGGCCATGTCGAGACGCAGGAGATCGCCGCCGCCGTGCCCGCCCCGCGCGAGGTGGAAGAGCGGCCCTATCGCCCGCGCCCGAAACTCATCGCCAAGGCGGCGGCCGGCGCTTCCGCCGCCGAGCGGCTGAAGGCGGCGACGGTGGCGGCGAGCGGCGGCGGCAAGCTGCTGGTCGACCCGGCGCCGGAGGAGGCGGCGCGGGAGATTCTCGCGCATCTGCGCGCGCTCGGCCTCATCGCGCCGCGCTGAAACAGGCCGCTGTCAGGCGCAGGTCAGCCACGCGCCTGCAGAGTTTGGCGTCGATGACCGCGCCTTTTCCCATGCATTTGCCGCGAACAACGGCTAACAACCTACCGCTTCCCGGGGGGCCGGCGACGCACACGCAAGGGGGAGGCCGATCATGAGCAACACCTGCGGGCGGATGAGCGCGCCGCCCCTTCATGCGGCCGTCACCGGCGCATGCTTCCTCCCGTGATCCTGCAGGACAGACAGACCGACATGGCCGATACGAACGACCTTCCCTATAACAGGAACGCCGTCTTCTCCCGTGCGCCCGTGCTGAGCGCCGTGGCCGTCACCCTTCTGGTGTCGCTGGTCTTCTATCTCGTCCCGCAGATCGACCTCGCTGTCGCCGGGCTGTTCTATGTGCCGGGCAAGGGCTTTCCCGCCGCTCATGTCCCGCTGCTGCAGGATTTCCGCACCTATGCCTCCAACATCTCGCTGTCGCTGCCGCTGCTGGCGCTGATCGGGCTGGTGCTCAAGCTCTCCTTCCCCGCCAAGCGCAGCCTGCTGCCGCCGCGCCTCGCGCTGTTCTTCGTGCCGCTGTTCCTGCTCGGCCCCGGCCTGCTGGTGAACGGCATCCTCAAGCCCTATTGGGGCCGTCCGCGCCCGATCAATGTCACCGAGTTCGGCGGACCATGGCCGTTCGGCGATCCCTGGGTGATCGGGCCCTCGGGCCTCGGCAACCATTCCTTTTCCTCCGGCGAGGCGGCGACCACCGCCTGCCTGCTGCCGCTGATCCTGTTCCTCCCGCGTGAGTGGCGCGGGCCGGTGGGCGGGCTGATCGGGCTGTTCGTCGCCGCGGTGGGGCTCAACCGCATCGCCTTTGGCGGGCATTTCCTGTCCGATGTCGTCATCTCGGTCGGGCTGATGCTGGTCCTTGCCGCGGTGCTCCACCACCTCATCTTCGTGCGCTACCGCGAGACGCTGTCGGACGCGGCGCTGGAGATCCGCCTCACCGCCCTCGGCTACCGCATGGCCGACCAGCGCGCCCAATTCCGCCACTGGCTGCGCCGCACGCTCGCGACCACCTATCGCAGCGCCCGCAATCTGCGCCGGGCCGAGCGGGCGCTCCATCCCGGCGCCGCCGCCCGCGCCGCCGCCATGGACGGGCCGACGGGCAGTGTCAGCGCACCCACCGGCACCAACCCGCCCTGAGCGTCCGCCGAAAACACCTAGATCATTTCACTGTTTCATCGAAACAGTGACTTGATCTAATTCTTTGTTTTTTCGCGTTTTCTTCACGCGAACCGGTATCCACTTCGCTCGAAAACGCTCTAGCGCTGCGCGCTCTGCCAGTTCGGCGCCACATAGACCGGCGCGTTGGACGGCGCCAGCAGCGGCTTGCCGAGAATATGGTCGGCCGCCTTCTCCGCCATCATGATGGTCGGCGCGTTCAGGTTCGCATTGGTGATGGACGGCATGGCGGAGGAATCCACCACCCGCAGCCCCTCGACCCCGATCACCCGCATCTGCGGATCGAGCACCGCCAGCGGATCGGCGGGCGATCCCATGCGGCAGGTGCAGGAAGGGTGATAGGCGCTCTCCACCTTCTCGCGCACAAAGGCGTCGATCGCCTCGTCGCTCGTCACCTGCGCCCCCGGCGCGATTTCCCGCCCGCGATAGGGCGCGAAGGCCGGCTGCGCGAAAATCTCGCGCGTCAGCCGCACGGCGGCGCGGAACTCGGTGCGGTCGTCGGGGTGGGTGAGGTAGTTGAAGCGGATGCGCGGCGCCGCGAACGGATCGGCCGAGGCGAGCCGCACCCAGCCCCGGCTCTTGGAACGCATCGGCCCCACATGGGCCTGGTAGCCATGCTCGCTTGCCAGCCCCTGCCCGTCATAGGTCACGGCGAGGGGCAGGAAATGATACTGGATGTCGGGTGACGCCACTCCGGGGCGTGAGCGGATGAAGCCGCAGGCCTCGAAATGGTTGGTGGCGCCGAGCCCGTCCTTCTTCAAGAGCCAGCGCGCGCCGATCAGCCCGCGCGGGATCAGCCCCATCTTGGAATAGAGCGTGATCGGCTGGGTGCAGGCCTGCTGGAAATAGATTTCCAGATGGTCCTGCAGATTTTCCCCCACGCCCGGCCGGTGCGCCACCATCTCGATGCCGAGCGGCAGCAATTCATCGGCGCTGCCGATGCCGGAAAGCTTGAGCAGTTGCGGCGAGTTGATCGAGCCGCCGGAGAGGATCACCTCCCGCGCCGCCCGCACCTCATGCGTCGCGCCCCCGCGCGACCAGCGCACGCCGATGGCCCGCCGCCCTTCGAACAGGATGCGCTCCACCCGCGCATGGGTCTCGACCTTCAGGTTCGCCCGCTTCATCGCGGGTTTGAGATAGGCATTGGCCGCCGACCAGCGCACGCCGTCCTTGACGGTCATGTCCATGCGGCCGAAGCCTTCCTGTTGGTAGCCGTTCACGTCGTCGCTGGCGGGGTAACCCGCCTGCTGGGCGGCACTGATGAACGCCCGGTAGAGCGGGTTTTCCAGCGTGCCATAGCGCGTGGCGAGCGGGCCGTCGCTGCCGCGATATTCATCCCCGCCCTCGCGTCGGCTTTCCGCCCTTTGGAAATAGGGCAGCACATCGGCATAGGACCAGCCGCGCGCGCCTTCCTCCTGCCAGCGGTCGAAATCCGCCGGCGCGCCGCGCATATAGACGAGGCCATTGATCGAGGAGGAGCCGCCCAGCACCTTGCCGCGCGGGCAGTGCATCCGCCGCCCGTCCAGCCCCGGCTCCGGCTCGGTCTCATACATCCAGTTGTATTTCTTCATGTTCATCGGGATGGAGAGCGCGCTCGGCATCTGGATGAACACGGAACGGTCGGAGCCGCCATATTCCAGCACAAGAACGCGGTTGCTCCCCTCCGCGCTCAGCCGGTCGGCCAGCACACAGCCGGCCGAACCGGCGCCGATGATGACGAAGTCGTAGAGATCGTGGGCGGCGGCGGACATCAGTAGGGCGCCTCGACGCGGCCGAGATTGACGTAGACGCTCTTGAGCTGGGTGTAATGCTCGATCGCCGCCTTGCCGTTCTCGCGCCCGAGGCCGGATTGCTTGGCGCCGCCGAAGGGCAGTTCGATCGGCGTGATGTTATAGGCGTTGATCCAGCAGGTGCCGGCCTGCAATTGCGCGATCACCCGGTGGCCGCGCGCGAGGTCCTTGGTGAACACGCCGGCGGCGAGGCCGAAATCGGTGTCGTTGGCGCGGGCGATCACCTCTTCCTCCTCAGTGAAGGACAGCACCGCCATGACCGGGCCGAAAATCTCCTCGCGCACGATGCTCATCCCGTCGGCGCAGCCATCGAACACGGTGGGCGCGACGAAGCAGCCCTTGCCGAGCGCGCCATTGGTGACGCGGTGGCCGCCGGCGAGCAGCACCGCCCCCTCGGCCTTGCCCTTCTCGATATAGCCGAGCACCTTTTCCATGTGCTCGGGCGAGATCAGCGCGCCGACCTGCGTCGCGGGGTCCAGCGGATCGCCCACCACCATCTTCGCCACCCGCTCTTTCAGCTTTTCGAGGAAGGCGGGGCGCACCTTTTCGTGCACGAAGACGCGGGTGCCGTTGGAGCAGACCTCGCCGGCGGAATAGAAATTCGCCAGCAGCGCGCCCGACACCGCATCGTCGAGATCGGCATCGTCGAACACGATGAGCGGCGATTTTCCGCCGAGTTCCAGCGTCACATATTTCAGCGTGCCGGCGGCATCCGCCATCACCTTTTTGCCGGTGCCGACCTCGCCGGTGAGCGAGACCTTGGCGATGGCGGGGTGGCGGGTGAGCAGCCGGCCGGTATCGGCAAAGCCCTGCACCACGCTGAACACGCCTTCCGGCACGCCGGCTTCCGCATAGATTTCGGCGAGCTTCAGCGCGGTGAGCGGAGTCAGTTCCGCCGGCTTGAAGATCATCGCATTGCCGCAGGCGAGAGCGGGGGCGGATTTCCAGCAGGCGATCTGCAAGGGATAGTTCCAGGCGCCGATGCCGGCGACGATGCCGAGCGGCTCGCGGCGGGTGTAGCCGAAGGCGCTGGGACCGAGATCGACATGCTCGCCGGTGAGCGAGGCGGCGAGGCCGGCATAATATTCGAGGCAGTCCGCGCCCGAGAGCACATCGACCACGATGGTTTCCTGAATCGGCTTGCCGGTGTCCAGCGTCTCCAGCCGGGCCAGCTCGTCATTGCGCGCGCGCAGCAGGGCAACCGCGCGCATGAGAATGCGCCCGCGCTCCGCCCCGGTCATCGCCGCCCAACGCTTCTGCCCGGTGCGCGCGGCGGCCACCGCCGCCTCGACCTCGGCCTCGCCGGCAATCTCGATCTCCGCCAGCACCTCGCCGGTGGCGGGGTTGGAGGTGGTGAAGGTGGCGCCGCCATGCGGGCGGTATTGCCCGCCAATATGGTTGGCGTGCAGCGGGGGACGGCTGGTCATGGTCGCGGGTCCGTTGGTGGGGGGCGCCGGCGCGGCGGCGGCGATCTGGGCGTCGACGAAGTGGGAGGCGACCTGCCGGGCGCTGACCGAGTCGGTCTCGCCGGCGGCGGAAAGCGAGGAGCGCAGCCACAGCCCGTCAATCACGGCGGCAATGGTGATGGCGAGGCGGTGCACCTCGCCCGGCGCCACCAGCGCGCGCAGATCGTGACGCAGATTGGCGAGCATGCGCGCCTGATAAATGCGCTGCACCCGGCGCAGCCGCTCAGAATGCAGCACCTGCCCCCAGAAGGCGAGCCAGACGCTTGAGGTGCGCTGGTCGAACTCTTCCGGCGCCAGATTGGCGTCGATCAGCGCCTGAACCCGGCCGCGCGGCGTGTCGGCGGCGGCAAGCCGCTGGGCGGTGGCGCGGTAGAGCCGCAGCGAGAGGTGACGCAGCGTCGCCTCCAGCAGCCCGTCCTTGTCGCCGAAATAATGCGCGACGAGGCCGGGCGAGACGCCCGCCCGCCGCGCGATCTGCGCCAGGGTCGAGGCGTTGAAGCCGATCTCGGCCAGCGAATCGATGGTGGCGTCGATCAGTTGGCGACGACGCACATCCTCCGGCGCACGGCGGCGGGTCTCCTCCTCCCCACGCGCCGGACCGGCCGGACCGGCCCGGCCGGCCGGATCGGACTCATCGTCCACCTCATCGAACCGCGCGGGAGGCTTCTGCGCCTGCGCATTCGCCCGGGCCACCGGCACCTCCTGATCGACGGAAGGGAGCTATTGAATGGCTGTACAATACATGGATCGCCCGCGCCGGCAATCCCCGACCGAACGGGGCGGGCTACCACCGTTGAGCGCGTCGCAAGCCTTCTGCACCCGCGGCGCAATTCGGCAAATGGTCGCGAAAAGCGCCGCAAATTCGTCGTTTCTGGGTAAAAATTGCGCGTGACAAATGGCGCGATCGCGTTTTGAATAGCTGTTCAAAAGAAGCCTCCAGAGGCCGCATCCGGGCAGAGCGGGCCGGACCCAACAGGGCGCCGAACAGTTCCCGCCGTCCCCGACTTGTCGATTCCGGCCGTACCGGGCTTGGCGTTCGGCCATGCCGGTTCCATGATCCTGCCAGGATGCCAACGGGAACAACAAAGATGCGCATGCTCAATTTCATGGCCGCCGCCGCCCTCGGAATGGCGCTCGGCCTCGCTCCCCAGCCCCGCGACGCCGCCCAGGCTGCCGAGCCGGCGGCGTGCAAGACGGTTCGCTTCGCCGATGTCGGCTGGACCGACATCACCGCCACCACCGCGCTCGCCTCCTCCATCCTGGAAGCGCTCGGCTACACCCCGAAGACGCAGGTTCTCTCGGTGCCGGTGACGTATAAATCCATGCAGACCAAGGATATCGACGTCTTCCTCGGCAATTGGATGCCGACGATGGAAGCCGATCTGAAGCCCTATCGCGACGACAAGACGGTGGAGGTGATCGGCGTCAATCTGGAAGGTGCCAAGTACACGTTGGCGGTGCCGACCTATCTCTATGACGAAGGACTGAAGTCCTTCGCCGATATCGCCAAGTTCAAGGACAAGCTGGGCGGAAAGATCTACGGCATCGAGCCGGGAAACGACGGCAATCGCCTGATCCTCGACATGATCAAGGACGACAAATACGGCCTGAAGGGCTTCGATCTCGTCGAATCCAGCGAGCAGGGCATGCTCGCGCAGGTGGAGCGCGCGGCGCGCCGCAAGGAAGCTATCGTTTTCCTCGGCTGGGAACCGCACCCCATGAACGCCAAGTACAAGATGAGCTATCTCTCGGGCGGCGACGATGTTTTCGGCCCGAATTATGGCGGCGCCACCATCTATACAAACACCCGCGCCGGCTATACCAGCGAGTGCCCGAATGTCGGCACCTTCATCAAGAACCTGAAATTCTCGCTCGACACCGAGAATGTCGTCATGGGCTATATCCTGCTCGACGGCATGGAGCCCGCCAAGGCCGCCGACAAGTGGCTGAAGGCCAATCCCACCGTGTGGGAGCCCTGGCTCGCCGGCGTCACCACCATCGACGGCAAGCCTGCCGTTCCCGCGGTGAAGGCGGCGCTGAAGCTCTGACGCCCCCCTTCATCCCTGCGGCGTGCAGTGTGAACAATGTCAGGACGTTATCCCCGGGCGTGGCCCGGGGATCCACGGCCTCACCCTGAAAGACGATCGCCCGGGGTTCGATGACGTGAAGGACGTGGATGGCCGGGCCAAGCCCGGCCATGACAAAGAATAATGCCGCCGACGGCTCGCCTCGGCCCGGCACGGGTCGATTTTCTCATCGCCGTGAGGGACGCACACCATGTATGACTGGCTGACCGAGCACAAGATTCCGCTGGGAATCTGGCTCCGCGACTTTGTCGACCTGCTAACCACGCATGGTCAGGGGTTTTTCGACTTCGTCTCGCTGGTGCTGGGCGCGCTGATCGGCGGCTTTACCGCGGCGCTGCTCTGGGTGCCGCCGCTTCTGCTGATCGCGCTGTTCGGGCTGGCGGCCTGGCTGGTGCACCGCTCGGTCGGGCTGGTGGTGTTCATCGTCGGCGCGCTGCTGCTGGTCACCAATCTCGGCTACTGGTCGGCAACGATGGAGACGCTCTCGCTGGTCATCTGCGCCACACTGGTCTGCGTCGTCGTCGGTGTCCCCATCGGTATCGCCGCCGCGCACCGGCCCTGGCTCTACACCGCGATCCGCCCGGTGCTGGACCTGATGCAGACCATCCCGACCTTCGTCTATCTCATTCCGACGCTTGTGCTTTTCGGGCTTGGTGCGGTGCCCGGGCTGATCTCCACCGTCATCTTCTCCATCCCCGCCCCCATCCGCCTCACCCATCTCGGCATCTCCTCTGTGCCGCCCGCACTCTATGAAGCCGGCAAGGCGTTCGGCGCCACCAAGACCCAGCTATTGTTCAAGGTGGAACTGCCCTACGCGCTGCCCACCATCATGGCCGGCGTCACCCAATGCATCATGCTGAGCCTGTCCATGGTGGTGATCGCCGCCCTCGTCGGCGCCGACGGTCTCGGCAAGCCGGTGGTGCGGGCGCTCAATTCCGTCAACATCGCCATGGGCTTCGAGGCCGGTCTCGCCATCGTCGTCCTCGCCATCGTGCTGGATCGTGTGTGCAAGCGGCCCGAGCGCCGCGCGCGAAAGGGCTGAACCATGGCCGCCGTCGAATTCCGCAATATCGACATCGTCTTCGGCGCCGACCAGAAGGGCGCGCTGAGGCTGATCGACGAGGGGCGCTCGCGCGACGAAATCCTCGCCGCCACCGGCGCCGTACTCGGCGCGGCGGGGGTGAGTCTGGCCGTCGAGCGCGGCGAGATCTGCGTGCTGATGGGACTGTCCGGCTCCGGCAAGTCCACCATCCTGCGCGCCATAAACCGGCTGAACGAGGTGGCGCGCGGCGAGGTGCTCGTCGAGCACAAGGGCGCCGCCATTGATGTCGCCCATTGCGACGAGGCCACGCTGCGCGACATCCGTATGCACACCGTCTCCATGGTGTTCCAGCAGTTCGGCCTGCTGCCCTGGCGCACGGTGCGCGACAATGTCGGCTTCGGGCTGGAACTGCGCGGCGACATGAGCGCGGCTGAGCGCAACCGCATCGTCGACGAGAAGCTCGCCATGGTCGGCCTCACCAACTGGGCCGGAAAATACACCAACGAACTCTCCGGCGGCATGCAGCAGCGCGTCGGCCTCGCCCGCGCCTTCGCCACCGATGCTGACATCCTCTTGATGGACGAACCCTTTTCCGCGCTCGACCCGCTGATCCGCGACAAATTGCAGGACGAGTTGCTGGATCTGCAGCGGCGCATCCACAAGACCATCGTCTTCGTCAGCCATGATCTCGACGAGGCGCTCAAGCTCGGCAACAAGATCGCCATCATGGAAGGCGGGCGCATCGTGCAGGCGGGCACGGCGGAGGATATTCTGCTGCGTCCGGCCAATGCCTATGTCGCCGAATTCGTCAAGCACATGAACCCGCTCAACGTGCTGCGCGGCACGGCGGTGATGCGCCCGGCGGCGAGCCTCGCCCGCGAGGGCGATGCCGTGGTGCTCGACCGCGATGGGCATGTGAAGGTGAAGGTCGATGCCGAGGGGCGGCCGGTGGCGCTCGATCTCGATGGCCGCACCGGCGTGCTCGCCACCGCCGATGGCGAGGCGGGGCTAATCGACGACAAGCTGGCGCACGACGCCGATTGCATCGTCGCTCCGGTCGATCTCAAACTGAAAGCGGCGATCGAACTGAAGCGCCACACCGACCTGCCGATCCTTCTGGTCGACAATCTCGGCCGCCTCGCCGGTTTGTGTGACGACGACGAGATCTATCGCGGCCTGTTGCGGCGGCTGGACGGCTGAGGCAGGCGGCGCCCAAACAGCCGCCCCCCTTCCTGCAAGGGCCTGGCCCGAACATCCACGACTTGCCCCATCCCGTGCGAAGTCGCGGGAAGACGGTGCTACGCCGCCGCCAGGCCGACCGCTTCCACCACATCGCTGACCACCGCCTCGACGAGGTCGCGATCATCGCCCTCGCCCATCACCCGGATCACCGGCTCGGTGCCGGAGGGGCGGATGAGCAGCCGGCCATGGCTGTTCAGCTTGAGTTCGGCAGCGGCGATGGCCTTGAGAACGCCGTCATTTTCCAGCGGCCGCCCGCTCTTGTAGCGCACATTGCGCAGGATCTGCGGCAGCGGATCAAAACGGTGGCACACTTCCGACACTGCGCGCCCTCGCCGCTGCACCATGGCAAGCACCTGAAGTGCCGCCACCAGCCCGTCGCCGGTGGTGGAATAGTCGGACAGGATGATGTGGCCGGACTGCTCGCCGCCGACATTGAAGCCGTGGTTGCGCATGTGCTCCAGCACATGGCGGTCGCCGACCGGCGTGCGGGCGAGCGTCAGGCCGAGGGAGGCGAGATGGCGCTCCAGCCCGAGATTGGACATCACAGTGGCGACGATGCCCTCGCGGGCCAGCCGCCCGTCTTCCTGGAAGCTCTCCGCCACCACGGCCATGAGTTGGTCGCCATCCACCAGACGGCCCTTTTCGTCGACGATCAGCACGCGGTCGGCGTCACCGTCGAGGGCAATGCCGATATCGGCGCGCACTTCGCGCACCTTCGCGGCCAGCGCTTCCGGTGCGGTGGAGCCGACATCGCGGTTGATGTTGAAGCCATCCGGCTCATCGCCAATGGTGATGACCTCGCACCCCAGTTCCCACAACGCTTCGGGGGCGACGCGGTAGGCGGCGCCATTGGCGCAGTCGACGACGACGCGCAGCCCGTCAAAGGACTGGTTGCGCGGCAATGTCCGCTTGGCGAACTCGATATAGCGCGCATGCACGCTCTCGATGCGCTTGGCCCGGCCCATATTGGCCGGCTGCGCCAGCATGCTTCCCATATCACCGCCGATCAGCGCCTCGATCCGGGCTTCCAGCTCATCTGAGAGCTTGAAGCCATCGGGGCCGAACAGCTTGATGCCGTTGTCGTCAAAAGGGTTGTGCGAGGCGGAGATCATCACGCCGAGATCGGCGCGCATGGAATGGGTGAGCATGGCCACAGCCGGGGTCGGCATCGGGCCAAGCAAAAGCACGTCCATCCCCACGGCGGTGAAGCCAGCGACCAGGGCATTCTCGATCATGTAGCCGGACAGGCGGGTATCCTTGCCGATGACGACGCGGTGGCGGTGGTCCCCGCGCTGGAACACCAGGCCGGCCGCCATGCCGACCTTGAGCGCGAGTTCGGGGGTGATGATGCCATTGGCCCGTCCACGGATGCCGTCAGTGCCAAACAATGCGCGTGCCATGCCATGCCTCATGCGAATCACTGCCGTCCCGACAGCGCCGGAGCGCGTCGGCATTCACTCTTCTCTATCACCGAGCCTAAAGCCAAGGTTTTCACAAAGTGTAAGCATTCATTGCGCCGGCGCGACGGTCCAAAACTACCGCAATGACACCTGATCCAGGCGACACGATCTGATCTCGCAAGATACTTTAGCCGGAGCGTCTCCCGCTTAGAACGCTTTCGAGGGAACAGGATACCGATTCCCGTGAAGAAAACGCGACAAAACAAAGAATTACACCATTTCACTGTTTCTGTGAAACGGTGAAATGGTCGAGAAGAGCCACACAAAGAAAAAGGGAAGACTTAGGGGCTTCCCAAGTCTTCCCTTTCGGCTCCCAGAGCAGCACCGATCAGCGTCAGGCCTGCGGCTGCGGCTCCATCCCGGCATCCGGTCGCGGCGGCCGATTCTTGCCGGCGCTCGGCACCACGGAACCGCGCGTATTGGCGGGCTCGATCGTGGTGTCGCGCACCGGCGCGTTGCCATCGAGCAGGCCGATGATCTCGTCGCCGGACAGCGTCTCATATTCCAGCAGACCGCGGGCCAGCGTCTCCAACTGGTCCTTGTTCTCGGTCAGGATGCGAGTCGCCTCGGCATAGCCCTCGTCGACCAGGCGGCGGACTTCGCTGTCGATCGTCTGCGCCGTTGCCTCCGAGACATTCTGCTGGCGCTGCATCGACATGCCGAGGAACACCTCGTCATTGTTCTCGCCATAGGCGACCTGACCGAGCTTGTCCGAGAAGCCCCAGCGCGTGACCATCATGCGGGCGAGACGGGTGGCCTGCTCGATGTCGGAGGCGGCGCCGGAGGTCACCTTGTCATGGCCGAAGATCAATTCCTCGGCGACACGTCCGCCCATCATGATGGCGAGGCGCGAGGTCATCTGCTCATAGGACATGGAGAGCTTGTCGCGCTCAGGCAGTTGCATCACCATGCCGAGCGCGCGGCCACGCGGGATGATCGTCGCCTTGTGCACGGGATCGGTCGCCGGCACTTTCAGCGCAACGATGGCGTGGCCGCCCTCGTGATAGGCGGTGAGCAGCTTCTCGTCCTCGGTCATGACGAGCGAGCGGCGCTCCGCCCCCATCATCACCTTGTCCTTGGCGTCCTCGAAGTCGCTCATCGTCACCATGCGCTTGTTGCGGCGCGCGGCCATGAGGGCGGCTTCGTTGCAGAGGTTGGCAAGATCCGCACCGGAGAAGCCGGGCGTGCCGCGGGCAATGACCTTCAGGTTCACGTCCGGCGCCACCGGCACCTTGCGGGCATGAACCTTGAGAATCTGCTCGCGGCCGACCACGTCCGGGTTTGGCACCACAACCTGACGGTCGAAGCGGCCGGGACGCAGCAGAGCGGGATCGAGCACGTCGGGGCGGTTGGTGGCGGCGATGAGGATGATGCCCTCATTGGCCTCAAACCCGTCCATCTCGACCAGAAGCTGGTTCAGCGTCTGCTCGCGTTCATCATTGCCACCGCCGAGGCCGGCGCCGCGATGGCGGCCGACCGCGTCGATTTCGTCGATGAAGATGATGCAGGGCGCGTTCTTCTTCGCCTGTTCGAACATGTCGCGCACACGGCTGGCGCCGACGCCGACGAACATCTCGACGAAGTCTGAACCGGAAATGGTGAAGAACGGCACATTCGCCTCGCCGGCGATGGCGCGGGCGAGCAGCGTCTTACCGGTGCCGGGAGGGCCGACCAGCAGCACGCCCCGCGGAATGCGGCCGCCGAGGCGCTGGAACTTCTGCGGGTCGCGCAGAAAGTCGACAATCTCGGTGAGATCGCTCTTGGCCTCGTCAATGCCGGCCACGTCCTCGAAGGTCACGCGGCCATGCGCCTCGGTCAGCAGCTTGGCGCGGCTCTTGCCGAAGCCCATGGCCTTGCCACCGGCTCCGCCCTGCATCTGGCGAGAGAGGAAAATCCACACGCCGATCAGCGCGATGAAGGGCAGCCACGAGATCAGCAGGCTGACGAACCACGGCACATTGTCGGTCAGCGGCTTGGCGGTGATCGACACGCCCTTGCCGTAGAGACGCTGCACCAGCGTGGGATCGTTGGGCGCATAGGTCTGGAAGGTGCGGCCATCGGTGAAGGTGCCGGTGATCTCCGGACCCTGGATCACCACGTCGCGCACGCGGCCCTGATCGACATCGTTCAACAGCTGCGAGAAGCTGACATCGTTCGTCGCCTGACGCTGCGCCGGATTCTGGAACAGCGAAAACAACGCCAGAAGAAGAAGAACGATGATCACCCAGAGGGCGAAATTCCTGATATTGGCGTTCATCATGTCCCTTTCGGCGCCGGATCTCACCGACGCGCAGGTACCGCCGGCGCTGGCGGCCCTCCCTTTTCGCTCCGTAATTTAGGTGGCGCGGGGGGGATTGCCAAGATGTTGTGGCTGAGGCGACTGCGACCTTCCGCGCAAATCGGCGTCAATGGGCGGAACCGGCGGCGCGGCGGGCGGGCGCCCGCGTCACCGTGACCCTCTGCCGGTTGACCCGCACCAGCGCTCCCGCGAGGGTGCGGGCGCCGTGGCCCGCCGGGGGAAGAGCGGCAATCCAGCCCATCAGCGCTTCCAGCTTGCCGAGTTCCACCGGGCCGGTAGCGAAGGCTGCCAGTGCCCGGTCCATGAGACGCAGGGCGATCTCCTCGGGCAGCGCGGCAAGCCCTGGCCGGGGAAAGGAAACGGCGCCTGTCCCAGCCTCCACCGGGCCGAGCCTGGCGGCGGCCGCGTCCGTCGCCGCTTCAAGTGCGGCCTCCGCCCGTGCCAGGCGCTGGGCGAGGCGCCCGAAGGTTGCCGCATCGCCCCCCTCCGCCGCCAGCACCGGAAGCAGCGCCCGCAGCCGGGCGCGGGCGAAGCGTGGATTGCTGTTCGACGGGTCTTCGCAGAAATCAATGTTCGCGGCTCGGCAAAGCGCGACCAACTCCGCCTTCGGCCAGCCAAGCAGCGGGCGCAGCAGCGTGAGCGACCCCAGCGGGCGGGCGGCGGGAATGCCGGCAAGTCCGCCAAGGCCGGAACCGCGCAGCAGGCGGAACAGCACCGTCTCGGCCTGGTCGTCCAACGTATGGCCGGTGGCCAGAGCATCGGCGCCAATCACCCGCGCATGCGCCGCCAGCGCCTCATAGCGCGCATGACGTGCCGCTTCCTGCAGCCCTGTGCCGGGCAGCGGCACGGGCAGGTCGAGAATGGCGTGGGGGAGGCCGAGGCGCTCTGCCAGCGCCCCCACCGCCTGCGCCTCGTCCCGCGCTTCGGCCCGCAGCCCATGGTCGACCGTGGCGACATGCAGCCGGGTGGCGGGGTGGAACGCAGTCTGCCAGCGCTGGGCCAGCAGCATCAGTGCGGTCGAATCCGGCCCGCCGGAAACGGCCAGCAGCACGCGGGCATGAGCATTGAAAGCGGCGAACAGCCCGGCCAGTGCGTCCCCGCTCGGGCAGGGCGTGCCCGGCCCGGACGCGGCGTCAGCAGCCGGCGCGCTTCTGCTCACGCTCCACCCCCTGCTTCACGGTGGCGGAGGCGCGCGGATACTTGTTGCCGACCGCGTTCAGCGTCGCGCAGGCGGCATCCTTCTCGCCGATTGCGGCGAGCGACTGGCCGAGCCGCAGCAGGGCGTCGGGCGCCTTCACCGCATTGGGATAGTCGGTCGAGACCTTGAGGAAATTCTGCGCCGCCTCCTTGTAGGATTTGCGCAGATACTGGCTTTCGCCCAGCCAGTAATAGGCGTCCGGCGTCGCGCGGTCAGTGGGATAGAGCCGGACGAACTGCTCGAAGGTCTGCCCCGCCCCGGCATAATCCTGCCGCTGCAGCGCGCCGAAGCCGGAATCGAACAGTTCGCGCGGCGTGGTGCCGGCCGGCGCGGCGCCACCACCTGCCGCCGAACCCGACAGCGTGCCGAGATCCATCGGCGCGCCGGAGGGGCCGGACGGCGCCGTGGTGCCGAGCGGACGCGGCGCGCCCGGCGCACCGGCCTGGGAGGAGGGATCGAACACATCCGCACGCCGGCCAGGGGCCGCCGAGGACGCGGCGCCCGGAGCGGCAGCGGCGCCCCCCTGCAGCATACGCACCTGCTGTTCGAGCTGCTGGTTCTGGTACTGCAACTGCTCGATCTGCCCGGTCATCTGGCGGAGCTGATTCTCCAGCCGGTCGATGCGGGTAACGAGGCTGTCGGCCTCCTCCACCGCCTCGGCGGGCTGGTTGCCGCCGCGCACCTGTCCCGGCGGCTTGAAGAGATTGCCGAAGAAATTGTTGTCCGCTTGCGCCCGCGCCGCCTCGTGGGGAAACGACGAGGCGGCGAGGGTGGCAACGAGGAGAAGAGCGGCGGGGCGGAGCGAGCGGACGGTCATCATGGCCATGCACTGGAATGGGTGAGCGGCAGCGGGAGGCGACGCGCTTTCCATTGGAGCATACGGGGCGGATCGCGTCCAAAGTTTGACCCACGGTCACCGTTGGTCGGCCGCCCGCCCCTTGAAATGCCAAACCCGGCCCGCTGGGCGAGCCGGGTCAGGACACAGGTTCAGAAGCGGCGATTAGCTGCCGGCGGCGTTCAGCACCGTCACAGCGCGGCGGTTCTGCGACCAGCAGGAGATGTCGTTGCACACCGCGACCGGGCGCTCCTTGCCATAGGAGATGGTGCGCATGCGGTTCGCCGCCACGCCGCGCTGCACGAGGTAGTCGCGCACGCTCTGGGCACGGCGGGCGCCGAGCGCGATGTTGTATTCGCGTGTACCGCGTTCGTCGGCATGGCCTTCGATGGTGAAAGTGTACTTGGCATAGTGGTTCAGCCACTGCGCCTGCTTGTCGAGGGTCGCCTGCGCCTGCGGGGTCAGGCTCGTCTGGTCACTCTCGAAGAACACGCGGTCGCCAACGGAGACGATGAACTCCTGCGGGCTGCCGGGAGGGGCCGAGCCGAGCGCCGCACCGGCGCCGTCCATCGGGTTCTTGGCACAGGCGGCCGCGAGCATCGCGAAACCGACGATGAAGGCGACGCGCGCGCCGCCCAGATGGCGCAACATACGGATCATTCCGCTGACTCCTGACTTCCCGACTGACGTGCCCACTGGTTTCTGCCGTCCATCAATGTTCTGTCGTGCTTTACAGAACCTTGCTGAATTGCGTTCATTTCGCGGCCAAAGCTTAAACTGCCGCTTATGGTTAATCGTTCCCTGACAGAGCCCGCTCAGGAGCGCAAGGGCGACCATGCCGGATCGGACGCATAGCTGGGTGTCGGCACGCGCTGCTCATTATAGCCGGTGATGTCGACCGTATAGAGCTGCGGCCCGCCGCTGCCCCCGGCGTCGCGGAAGAACATGATAACCCGGCCATTCGGGGCGAAGGTCGGCCCTTCATTGTGATAGCCCTCGGTCAGGATGCGCTCGCCCGAACCGTCCGGCCGCATCAGGCCGATGGCGAAACGCCCCTGCGCCTGCTTGGTGAAGGCGATCACATCGCCGCGCGGCGACCAGACGGGGGTGGAATAGCGCCCGTCGCCGAACGAGATGCGGTGCTGATTCGAACCGTCCGGATTCATGATGTAGATTTGCGAGCCGCCGCCGCGGTCGCTCTCGAAGCAGATTTGCGAGCCGTCCGGCGAATAGCACGGGGCGGTGTCGATGGCGGCGGTGTCGGTCAGCCGCGTCGTCGCCTTGGAGCGCAGGTCCATCACGAAGATGTTGGAATCCGCTCCCTGCTGCAGGCTCAGGATCACCCGCTGCCCGTCCGGCGCGAAGCGCGGCGAAAAGCTCATATTGGGGAAGTTGCCGACGACTTCGCGCTGGCCGTTCTCGATGTTGAGCAGGTAGACGCGCGGCTCGCCGCGGCCATAGCTCATATAGGTGATTTCCTGGCTGGTCGGCGAGAAGCGGGGTGTCAGCACGAGGTCGTCGCCGCGCGTGAGATAGGTCACATTGGCGCCATCCTGGTCCATGATGGCCAGGCGCTTGATGCGCTTCTCCTTCGGCCCGCTTTCATCGACGAAGACGATGCGGGTGTCGAAATAGCCCTTCTCGCCGGTCAGGCGCTCATAGATCGCATCGGCGATGATATGGGCGACGCGGCGCCAGTTCTCCGGCTGGGTGAAATATTGCTGGCCGATCAGTTGCTGGCCGGCGAACACGTCCCACAGGCGGAACTCCGCCTTCACGCGCCCGTCGGGCTGGCGGGTGATGCGGCCGGTGACGAGCGCCTGCGCGTTGATGACCCGCCAGTCCTGGAAGCGCGGCGACGCATCCGGGTTGGTGATCTTCTCGACGAAGGCGGCCGGGTCGATCGGCGCAAACAGGCCGGAGCGGCGCAGATCGGCGGAGATGATCTGCGTCACCCCCTTGCCCGCCTCGATGTCCTGCGGGCTGCCGCCGCCGACGAAATCGGTGATGGCGATGGGAAGCGGCTGCACCGTGCCGGAGGTGATGTCGAGGCGCACCGCCGCCTGCGCGAGGCCAGGCGCGAGCACCGCCCCGCCAAGCCCGGCGCCGCCGAGGGCCGCCATTCCGGCGAGAACCGAGCGGCGGCCGACAAGGCCGTTGGCTTCCAGGGAAAAACGCCGCGACATTCTGGTCACCTCGAAAAAATGCATCAATGAAGCATGGCCGGGTTGAACCCCAGCTCAAGTTCCTTCCACGTGTCGTAACGGTCGGCACGCAGCATCGGGAACGGATTGGGCTGGTTGGCGATCTCGTAAAGCGCGCGCTGGGCTGTCTCCCGCACCACCGGCGCATAGGGATTGCCCGCCCCCTGCACCTCGACGAGTTGCGGGGCACCGACAAGCCGGCGGTCAGGGCTCAGCACGATCTTGAACACCACCGTCACCTGCGCCGCGTCCACGGCGCCGGCCGGCAACCGCCAGAAGCGCGCAATATAGGCGCGCAGCGCGTCGATCTCGGTCTGCGACAGCGAGGTCGCCGTGCCGGTGGAGGCGCCGAGCGAGGCGGAGTTGTTGATCGTCTCGCCGAGCGCCGCCATGCGCCGCGGATCCTGCTTGTTCAGCAGGGCGGCGATCTGGTTCGGGTTGAAGTCGCGCTCGGGGGCGGGTTCCTGCGCGACCTTGGGCGGAATGTTCTTCGGCTTCTGCGGCGGCTTGGGCGGCGGCGGGGTCGCCTGCGCCTGCTCCTGCGGCTTGGGCTGGTCCTTCGGCGGCTCGGGCGGCTTGGCGGCGAGCGCTTCCGCATCCTGCGGGGGCGGCGGCGCGGGCTTTGATTCCGCCTGCGCGGCCGGGGGCTTGGGCTCGGCGGGTTTCGCCTGCGGCGGCGGAGGGGGCGGCGGCGGCGGGGCGGAAGGCTCGTTGGCGGCCTTCACTTCGGGCTTTTCCGATACCTTGGAATCGAGATTTTCCGCCTGCTTGGGCGTATCGGACTTCTTCTCGACGACGGGCTTGGGCGCCTCTTTCGGCCCGTCCTTCTTGCCGGCCATCATTTTCGACATTTCGGCGTCGGAAATGATGTCGATCGGCATGGATTCGGCCGGCGTCACCTCATAGGGCGAGGGTGACGCGAAGGAGACCGCCATGAAGCCGATAATGCCGACGTGAATGACCGTCGAGGAGAGGAAGCCCGCCTTCATGCATCAGCCTCCCTGCTCGACTTCGGAGACGAGCGCGACGCGCTTGAAACCGGCGCCGGACAGGCGGCCCATCACCCGCATCACCGAGCCATAGTCGAGGCTCTTGTCGGCGCGCACGAAGATGCGTTCCTCATAGCCGGCCTTGCCGATTGCCTGCAGCTTGGGCACCAGCTCATCAACCGGGATTTCGGTTTCCTGCAGGAAGATCTTGCCGTCCTTGGTGATGTTGATCACCAGGGGCTCGTTCTCCTGCGGCACCGCCTTGGCTTCGGTCTGCGGCAGGTCGAGCGGCACGCCCATGGTGAGCATGGGCGCGGCGACCATGAAAATGATGAGCAGAACCAGCATCACGTCGACCATCGGCGTGACGTTGATTTCGGACATGACGGCACCGCCGCCCCGCCGGCGCGAACGCCGCGAGTGCCAGCCGCCCCCCGCTCCTCCTGCGGACATGCCCATGTGATCAGCCCCGCTCGTCGATCTGGCGCGACAGAATGGCGGAGAACTCGTCCGCGAAGCCCTCCAGCCGTGCCGCCTGCCGGTTCACCTGCGAGATGAACTTGTTATAGAAAATCGTCGCGGGAATGGCGGCGATGAGGCCGATTGCCGTCGCGAACAGGGCTTCTGCGATGCCCGGCGCCACCACGGCGAGGCTGGTATTCTTCGACGCCGCGATCGACTGGAACGAGGTCATGATGCCCCACACCGTGCCGAACAGGCCGATGAACGGGCCGGCCGAGCCGACGGTGGCCAGCACCAGCAGCCGGCTCTCCAGCCGCTCCACTTCGCGGGCGATGGTGACGTTCATCACCTTGTCCAGCCGCTGGGTGAGGCCGGAAAGCGAGCGCGCGCCGCCTTCATAGGAGCGCTTCCACTCGCGCATCGCCGCGACGAAGATCGCCGCCATGGCGTGATTGGGCCGAGACGAGAGGGAGCGATAGAGCTCCTCAAGGCTCTGGCCGGACCAGAAGGTGGTCTCGAACCGGTCCATCTGCCGCTTCATGCGGCCGAACAGGATAGTCTTGTCGATGATGATCGCCCACACCCACACCGAGGCGAGCACGAGGCCGGCCATCACCAGCTTCACAATGAAGTGTGCCTGAAGAAACAGGCCGATCAGCGACAGGTCGGCGCTGCCCATGCCGGCGCCGGCGGGCGCGGCCATGGCGCCGGGAGGGGCGGCGACGGCCTGCCCGTCCACCTGGGCGGTCGGCGCGGCAGTCACCGGGGCGGGCGCATTCTGGGCGATGGCAAGCGAGACGGGTGCCGCAAAAACCAGCATCACCGCGATTAGGAGCTTCTTCAGCGTCATCAAGCCAATCCTGCCAGCTCGTTAGAGGTCGCACCGCTGCCTGCATCCGCTGCGACAGCAGCGAAGGCCCTGCATGGCTGCTTCTAGGGAACGCGACCGACATCAACCGACCGAGTCTGTCCAAACTTGGGCGATCAGGGCCGGCCCACGTCCGCAGCCGCGCGCTACCAGACCCTATTAGGGTTAATACGGCGTTAGCGTTGCCGCATTGCAACAACCAAAAGGGTGCATGACTACCGGATGATTCAGGGCTGCGGTGCCTGCTCCAGCGCCAGTTTCATCGCTGCGCGCAGCGCGTCGGGAATGCGGCGGGCGCGGCCCTGCGCGACGAAGGCCACTTTCACCTTACCCTCGACCAGGAGTTCCTCGCCGCGCTTCACTTTCTGGGCGAGAGTGATGGAGGCGCCGGCGACCTCCACCGGGCTGGTGTGGACCTCCAGCACGTCGTCGATACGCGCGGGGCGAACGAATTGCAGTTCCATGGAGCGGACGACAAAGGCAAAGCCCGGCGCCTCGGCCAGCGCCTCGCCGAACAATTCGCCCTGCACCACGCCGATGAGCCGCAGATGGTCGGAACGGGCGCGCTCCATGAATTTCAGATAGTTGGCGTGATAGACGATGCCGGAGAAATCCGTGTCCTCATAATAGACCCGAACGGGGAGCACATGCCCGCCCGGCACCAGCTTCCCTGCCAGATGCAGGAAGGGGTCGGCCTTCAGGTTTTCGGGCGAGAGGGGATCGGGACGCTCGTTCATGCCGCCCTCATAAACGAGGGCGCGGCTCTTGTGAACAAAGGCAATGGCGGACGCACGCCATAAAATGCCGGCGAAAGCGGCATGCCGGCAAATGCTCAAAACAACGCCGCGCCTCCTGCATGCAGGGGCGCGGCGCGCGGTCTGTCGGCAAGGCCTCGTCGGGGGAAACGGTCCGCCTCGCCTCAGGCCATTGATGGGCGGTCAGGCCCAAGGCATCAGCCTTCGGGGGCGTGCCCGCTCAGCCCTGGCCTTCGCCCACCGGAGCGGTCGGGGCGGCCGGGCGGTTGCGGCGGTCGGCCATGAACTGGTCGAACTCCGCCTTGTCCTTGGCCTGGCGCAGGCGGTCGAGGAAGGAACGGAAATCCTTCTGTTCCTCTTCCAGCCGGCGCAGCGTCTCCTGGCGGTATTCGTCGAAAGCGCGGTTGCCGCTGGAGGGGAACCCGCCGCCGAAGCGGCTGCCGAAATTGCGGACAGCTTCCGCGCCTTCTTCCTGCCAGCGGCCGAAGCCGCGCTTGCCACCACAAAACATCCGTCCACTCCCTATCGTGAAGGCCAGGACCGCAAGACCCAGAGGCCACCAGGCCATGAAGCCCAGTACCGTGAGCGCGATCCAGGCCGGCTTGCCGTAACTGTCGAGCTTCTGTGCGAGCTCCATGGGCGTACCGCTCCTGGGTCAAACCCCGGCGGGCACCATGCCCGCTCGGGTTAATGTTAATCACATTTACATAGATAGAAATCCGCCCCCCTGTTGTCAATGGGCGCGGCCTGCGGGATTTAGAGGTAAAGGACGCCCCGATGACGCCACTGATTCCCGACTGGTCCGAAGTTGCCGCGCTGTTCGAGCCCGATGGCGCGCTGCGCGATATCTATGTGCTCGATGCCGGCCCGGACGGCTGGCAGGCCGTGCTCGACAGCCTGCGCTCGCTCGATCCGCCCCCGCTCTTCGATATTGACGGCGAGCCGGCGGTGATGCCCAAGCGTATCGAAGATGTGTTCGCGATCTGGAAGCGCGCAAGCCCCAGCCTGCGCTGGAACGCGGGCGAGGTCGCCATCCATCTTCACTTCTTCCGCAGCGACGATATCGAGTTCGACCTCGATCCCGCCGATGTCTGCGAGCCGGAAGACTGGCAGGCACTGGCCCGGTTCATGCGCGGGCTGGCGGAGACGGCGGAACGCCCGGTAATCCTGACGCCAGAGAACAAGCCGGACGACATCCTGCTGTTCTGCCGCGGCGCCGGCGCCGCCATCGAGGTCAACGCCACCGCCGAGGGGTGAAACGCGCCGCTCAGCCCTCCGCGCCGAGGCCCTTGAGATAGACGAGGAAGGCCGCTTCCAGCAGATCGTCCGGTTCCATCGGCAGCTTGCGGCGGGCGCCGTCGGCCCGGCCGAACAGCGAGGCCACGCCATGCGCCAGCGCCCAGGTGTGCAGCGCCACCATCAGCGCCGGCGGGCGCACCCCGGCCGGCATGGAGGCGACCAGCACATCCGCCGCCTCGCGCAGCACGCCGAAAGCGCGCTGGCTGGCCTGATCCAGCGCCGGAAAGGCCTCGTTGCGCAGGCCTGATTCGAACATGGCGACATAGTCGGCGGGATGCTCGCGGGCAAAGGCGAGATAGGCGCGGCCGAGGCGCTCATAGGCTTCCGCCGGGCTCGGGCGCCCCTCGTTCCAGCCCGCTTCCAGCGCCTTGGTGAAACGCTCGAAACCGTCAGCCGCCACCGCCGCCAGCAGATCGTCGCGGTCGCGGAAATGCCGGTACGGCGCGGCCGGAGAGACGCCAGCGCGGCGCGCCGCCTCGGCGAAAGTGGCGCCGGCGGTGCCCTTCTCCGCGATCAGCTCAAGCGCCGCCTTCATCAAGGCTTCCCGAAGGTTGCCGTGATGGTAGCCGCGCGATTCTCCGCCGTTCCGGGACCAGCTCATGTGAAGGGGACTTACATCACGCCAAGGGCCGCGTCGATGGTGCTGCCCGCTTATTCGCCGCCCTCGTCGAACAGCGGCATCTGGTTGACGCTCGCGGGCGCGGCGAGGCCGAGATGCTTGAAGGCATGGGCGGTCAGCACGCGCCCGCGCGGGGTGCGTTGGAGAAAGCCCTGCTGCACCAGATAGGGCTCGATGATTTCCTCGATGGCGTCGCGCGGCTCGGACAGCGCGGCGGCGATGGTTTCCACCCCCACCGGCCCGCCGCCATAATTCATCGCCACCACGGTGAGGTAACGCCGGTCCATCTGGTCGAGGCCGAGCCCGTCCACCTCCAGCGCCCGCAGCGCGTGGTCGGCAGCGGCGCGGTCGATGATCTCCTTGCCCGCCACCAGGGTGAAGTCGCGCACCCGGCGCAGCAGCCGGCCGGCGATGCGCGGCGTGCCGCGCGCCCGGCGGGCGATCTCGCGGGCGCCATCCTTCGCGATGGGGATGCCCATCACCCGCGCGCCGCGCGTGACCACCAGTTCCAGTTCTTCGACGGTGTAGAAATTCAGCCGGATCGGGATGCCGAAGCGGTCGCGCAGCGGCGTGGTGAGCAGGCCGGAGCGTGTGGTCGCCCCCACCAAGGTGAATTTCGACAGCGAGATTTTCACCGAGCGCGCGGCCGGCCCCTCGCCGATGATCAGGTCGAGCTCATAATCCTCCATGGCGGGATAGAGGATTTCCTCCACCGCCGGGTTGAGACGGTGAATCTCGTCGATGAACAGCACATCGCGTTCTTCGAGATTGGTCAGCAGCGCCGCGAGATCGCCGGCCTTGGCGATGACCGGGCCGGAGGTGGAGCGGAAACCGACGCCGAGTTCGCGCGCCACGATTTGCGCCAGCGTGGTCTTACCCAGCCCCGGCGGGCCGACGAACAGCACATGGTCCAGCGCCTCGCCGCGCGCCTTGGCGGCCTTGATGAAGATGTCGAGATTGGCCCGCGCCTGCTCCTGCCCGACGAACTCGGCGAGGTTCTGCGGCCGCAGCGACGCCTCGGCGAGATCTTCCTCGCGCTTGTCGGGGGCAACGAGGCGCTTTGCGTTCATCGCCCTGTCTCCCGCTCGCGCGGAGGAAACACCCCGCCGGCGATCAGCACGCCGGTGGCGAGGGCCACAGAGGCGGCGAGAATGGGCGCCAGCAGCAGGGCGCGCTGCTCGACCAGCGGGCGGAACTCGCGAAAATCATAGGACAGCACGATGACGGCGAGCGGCAGCAGCGCCACCACCACAGCGGCCGCCAGCACGAACAGCGGCGCGCGCGGCCGGAAGGAGAGCGCGAAGGCGCAGACGCCTGCGACCACTCCGCCCGGCACCACCGCGATCGCCGCATAGGTCGCGGAAGCCGCGCTATGCATCAGCCGCTCGATGGTGAGAACGGCGAGAATGGCCCCGCCATAGGCGAAGATCATCGCCGGAATGCGCGCCTGCCACGGCCAGGGCCGCGGCTGCCCCGCCCCGCGTCCACGGGAGGCGCTGGTGAAGCGCAGCATCATCGCGCCAGTTCCTTCAGCCCGAGGCGAATCAGCCGGGCCGTATCGGCGCCCTCGCCGGCCTCGCGCAGCGCGGCGGCGACAGCCGCGCTCGCCTGGACCTGCGCGTAGCCCAGATTAACCAGCGCCGACACAGCATCCGCCACCGGCGCAGGCGCCTGCCGGTCCTCGATCTGCGCGGCGAGGCCCGCCACCGCCGGATCGACGCTGGCAAAGCCCGGTGCCTTGTCCTTCAGTTCCGCGACGATGCGCGCCGCCACTTTGGGGCCGACGCCATTGGCGCGCGCCACCATCACCTTGTCACCGAGCGCCACTGCATTGGCGAGTTCGGCCGGGGAAAGCGTCGAGAGCACGTTGAGCGCCACCTTGGAGCCGACGCCCTGCACATTCTGCAGCAGCAGGAACCAGCTTTTTTCCGCCGGCGTGGCGAAGCCGTAAAGCCGGATCATGTCTTCGCGCACGAAGGTTTCGATGAACAGCACCGCCGCCTCGCCGACCTTGGGCAGTGCCTGCAGCGTGCGGCCGGAGCAGTGGACGAGATAGCCCACGCCTTGCACATCGAGGATCACATGGTCGTCGCCATAGAAGTCGACGAGGCCCTTGAGCTTGCCGATCATCGTGCCGCCGCCTTTGCCGTGAGCTTCGGCGGCACTTTTGCCGCCATTTGCGCCTTCATCGCCGCCATGCCCCGATGCTGCGCGTGCGTCACCGCCACCGCAAGCGCGTCCGCCGCGTCGTCGGTGGTGAAATCGGCCTGCGGCAGCAGGATTTTCATCATCAGCCGGATCTGCGCCTTCTCCGCCCGGCCGGCGCCGACCACGGTCTTCTTCACCAGCAGCGCTGCATATTCGGACACCGGCACACCGGCCAGCGCCGGGGTCAGCATCACCACGCCGCGCGCCTGGCCGAGCTTGAGCGTCGAGGCCGGGTTGACGTTGACGAAGGTTTCCTCCACCGCCGCCTCATCGGGGGCGTAGGCGCGCAGCACCTGCATCAGTCCGGTGTGCAGGCAGGCCAATCGCTCGGCGAGACTTCCCTCGTCCGGCGGCATTACTGTGCCGCAGGCGATGAAGCTCAGCCGCGTGCCGGCAGCCTCGATCACCCCCCAGCCGGTGCGGCGGAGGCCCGGATCGAGCCCGAGAATGCGAATCGGCGACGGCACCATGCCCTAGGGCGTACCCGAACAAAGGACGAACGCCTAGGGGCCGCACCCCACAGGCGAGAGCCAAGACCGGTCATGGTGAACGCGCGGTTAACGCGCACGGCATCAGCGCCCGCCGGTAAAGGCGCCGCTCGCCAGCGTTACCCCCACCCCGGTCGCCACCACGCCGATGATTGCCGCCGTGTCGGGATGCTCGCCCAGAACCGGCACGGCGATCAGCGCCGCCAGCGCCGGCACCAGCCCGGTGAAGGCGGCGGCGCGCGAGGAGCCCAGCCGCTCAATGGCGATGCCGAAAGCAACCAGCGCGACGACACCCGACAGCAGGCCCTGGATGAGAAGCTGGAAGAGGATTTCCCGGCCATAGCCGCTGTGGACCGCGTCGATCACACCGGGGAGGCCGTAAGGCGTGAGCACAACCGTCGACCACAAGCCGATCAAACCCACCGTCTCCGTCGCCTTCAGCCCGGTGCGGCGGAAGGCCAGCGTGTAGCCGGCCCACATCGTCGCCCCGGCCAGCAGCAGCGCATGGCCGCGCCAGGCGCCGTCCTGCGGGTAGAGCAGCCCCCTTCCGCCGAGTGTCAGCACGCCGAGCGCGATGGCGGCGAAGCCGATCGCCCGCGCCGTGCCCAGCCGCTCGCGGAACACCAGCACCGAGATGGCGGCAACGATCAGCGGCATGGTGCCGGGCAGCAGCGGACCGACATCCGCCGCCGGCACGAAGCGCATGGCGGTGGCGACATCGAGAAAGAAGAAGGCTCCGGCGCCGAGAAAGCACAACAGGAAAGGTCGCCATGCCGTCTTCGGCCACAGGCCGACGCGCCACCAGGCGGGGGCGAGCACCACCGCCGGCACGATGAAGCGCAGCCATCCAATGGTCGCCGGCGGCAGATGCCCGTGCACGGCATGGCGGGTGGAAACGATCCAGCCGCCCCAGATGGCGATGGCGAGCAGCGCGCAGCCGGCGCCGACGAGGCGGTCGGACAATGAGAGTTCGGCCGCGCTAGCCGGCATCAACGCAGAAGCGGACTTGGTCATGAGCAGGGCTCCCGCGCCGCACAGGCGCGCGAAAAGGGGTGCCCGGAATGGCGGGCGACGTGTTGGGGGGAATGTGGCGTGCGCGACCCGTCGGCACAAATGCGTTTTGCGAATAGCCACGTTCGCGAAATCCGATGGATGGGCTCCTTCGATCGCGGGTCGTGTTGACGGCATCCCGGCACGGGTCTAGCTCTACGGACGCAGGCCACGGCGGCGTGCGCCGTCCCCGGTTGGTATATGGTCGTTGATCCCGCCCTGGCCTGGGCCTTTCTCACCGCGCTTATCGCCGGCGTCACGCGCGGCTTTTCCGGCTTTGGCGGGGCGCTGATCTTCGTGCCACTGGTCAGCGCCGCCTATGGTCCGCGCGTCGCCGCCCCCTCGCTTCTCGTCATCGACACGTTGATGACGCTGCCCTTCGTCCTGCCGGCGCTGCGCGCCTGCATCTGGCGGCAGGTCGCGCCGCTGGCCGTTGGGGCGGTGGTGGCGGTGCCCGCCGGGGTCTGGGTACTGCAGCACACCGACCCGCTGGCGCTGCGCTGGGCGCTCGCCGGTCTCGGCCTCGGGCTGCTCGGCCTGCTGGCGTCCGGCTGGCGCCATACGGGCCGGCACACATTGCCGGCGACGCTGGGTGTCGGCGCCGTCGCCGGTTTCTGCGGCGGCGCGGCGCAGATGTCCGGTCCCGCCGTTGTGGTTTATTGGCTTGGCAGCGGCCAGCCCGCGGCGCTGGTGCGGGCGAATCTGTTCGGCTTCTTCGCGTTGGTGACGCTGGCGACCGGCAGTTCCTATGCGCTCGGCGGCCTGTTCACCGCCGAGGTCGGTCGCCTCACCCTGTTTCTCGGGCCCGCCTATGCCGCCGGGCTCTTCATGGGCGCGCGTGCCTTCCGTGGCGCGTCCGACCGGCACTACCGCGTCGCCGCCTATTGGGTGATCGCCCTCGCCGCCCTCATCAGCCTGCCGCTGTTCGACCCGCTGATCGGGCGGTGAGCGGCGCGCCGCTCAGCCGCCCATCTTCGCCATGAAGGCGTCGGAGAGCTCGAAATTGGCATAGACGTTCTGCACGTCGTCATTGTCGTTGAGGTTGTCGACGAGGCGCATCAACTTTTCCGCCACTTCATCGTCCACTGCCACCGTGTTCTGCGGCCGCCAGACGAGGCCGGACTTGCGCGGCTCGCCGAATTTGGCCTCCAGCGCGCGGGCGACCTCGTGCAGATTCTCCACAGAGCACACGACCTCATGGCCGTTCTCGTCCGAGGTCACGTCGTCCGCGCCCGCCTCGATGGCGGCTTCCAGCATATCGTCGGCCGAAGCCTTGGCGGCGTCGAACTCCACCGTGCCAATGCGGTCGAACATGAAGGATACCGCGCCGGTCTCCGCCAGCGCGCCGCCGGACTTGGTGAAGTAGGAGCGCACTTCCGAAGCGGTGCGGTTGCGGTTGTCGGTCAGCGCCTCGACGATCACGGCGACACCGCCGGGGCCATAGCCCTCATAGCGGATCTCGTCATAATTCTCGGAATCGCCGCCCAGCGCCTTCTTGATCGCGCGGTCGATATTGTCCTTGGGCATGTTTTCCGCGCGGGCCGCCAGCACGGCGGCGCGCAGGCGCGGGTTCATCGCGGGGTCGGGCATGCCGAGCTTGGCGGCGACGGTGATTTCACGCGCCAGCTTGGAGAACAGCTTGGAGCGCACCGCGTCCTGCTTGCCCTTGCGGTGCATGATGTTCTTGAATTGCGAATGCCCGGCCATGGCCGCCTCCACGTCACCCCGGGCGGGCCTGAGGCCCGGCCGTGTCGAATGCCTGAGAGAATAAAGGTGCGCGGCTTATAGGCGACAGGGCGGGCTTGCGTAAAGCGGGGGGCTACCAGAAGTCCGGCACCGCCGCGCTCAGACTGCCGCCGATCCGCACCGGCGCCACCGCCACGGCCCGCCCCGTGGCATCGGTCTCCACCGCCAGGCCCGACAGCGTGCCCGGGCCAGCCGCGGGCTCGAAACGCGACGAGCCGATCTTGCGGGTGAAGCGGCGCAGCGGCTCTTCCTTGTCCATGCCGATCACGCCGTCATAGCAGCCGCACATGCCGACATCGGTGAGATAGGCCGTGCCGCCGGGCAGGATACGGTGGTCGGCGGTCGGCACATGGGTGTGGGTGCCGATGACGAGGCTCGCCCGCCCGTCGCACCAATGGCCGAAGGCCTGCTTCTCGCTGGTGGTTTCGGCGTGGAAGTCGACGATGGCCGCGTCCGCCACCAGCCCGAGCGGAGCGGCGTCGAGTTCGCGGTCGATGGCGGCGAAGGGGTCGTCGAGCGGCTCCATGAAGGCACGGCCCATCATGTTGACCACCAGCACCTGCGCGCCATTATTCGCCTCGATCAGCGCCGCGCCGCGTCCGGGCGTCCCGGCCGGATAATTGGCGGGACGGACGAGGCGCGGGGCGCGCTCGATGAACACCAGCGCCTCGCGCTGATCGAAAGCGTGGTTGCCGAGCGTCACCGCATCGGCGCCGGCCTCCAGAAACTCCTCATAGATGGCCTCGGTGATGCCGAAGCCGCCGGCGGCGTTCTCGCCATTGACGACCACGAAATCCAGCGCCCATTCCCGGCGCAGCCGCGGCAGATGCTCCTGCACGACCTGCCGGCCGGGACGTCCGACCACGTCACCGAGGAAAAGAAGGCGCATCGTCAATCCTCCGCCGGCCGCACGACGCCTTCATCCGTGGCGATGGCGTCGAGCCGCTCGTCATGCGCCTCGGCAGGCACGGCGGGCAGCTCCTGCACCGCGAAGGCATAGCCCAGCGCCTCGATACGCTTGGCCCGGCGCAGCAGGCTGAGCGTGCGGTCATAGAAGCCGGCTCCATAGCCCAGCCGGTTGCCGCGCGCATCGAAACCGGCGAGCGGCACCACCAGCACGTCGGGCGAGACGGCGGGCGCCTCTTCCGGCGGCGCGGGAATGGAAATGCGCCCCGGCCCGGCACTCGGCGTCAGCGCGACGCCCGGTTCCCACAGGCGGAACAGCAGCGGCTTGCCGATCTCGCGCACGATGGGCAGCGCGACCTGCGCCCCCGCCGCCCGCAGGCGCCGCACCAGCGCGGCGGTGTCGATCTCCCCGCCAATGGGCGCGAAGACGGAAACCACCTCGCCGCTCACCTCGCCCAGCCAGTCCATGGCATGCGCCGCCGCCGCCTCCGCCGCCTCCGCGCGGACGGAAGGCTCAAGCGCCGCCCGCCGGGCGAGCGCCACGGTGCGAAGGCTGGCCTTGTCGAGTTGGGAGTCGGTCACAAGCGGCATGATGAATGAGTGCGGAGCCACAATGGCCGTTGGAGGATCGATCCCGGGAACCTACAACGTAGGTGGGCGCCGTTTGTCCGGACCCACGGGTCCGGTCAGGGACAGCTCCCTTTGAGATCGATAAGGCCCCGGGGAATATGTTCTCCTGACGAACCTCGCAGCCCCGCGTGACAAATCTAGGACGCCCCCGGGCAAATTGCCAGAGGCAGATGGAAGGGCCCGAACAGCTTTCGGTGAGCGCCCCGCCGTCCCGGCCGACGCGCGGCGATGCGCCGGGATCGCTCGACATGGCGCCGATCCCGGCTCGGCCTTGTGGTCGTCAGGGGCGAGGGAGAAACCTCAGCCCACGCTCAGCATGATCTTGCCGATATGGGCGCTGGTCTCCATCCGCGCATGGGCCTCGCTCGCCTTTTCCAGCGGAAAGGTCTGGTCCATCACCGGCTTCACCATGCCGGCGGCGACCAGCGGCCACACCTTTTCCGCCAGCGCGGCGGCGATCGCCGCCTTCTCCGCCTTGGGCCGCGAGCGCAGGGTGGAGCCCATATGCGACAGCCGCTTGAGCATCAGTCGCATGAAGTCGATCTGCACCTTGGAGCCTTCCATGAAGGCGATCTGCACCAGCCGGGCCTGCGGCGCGGCGGCCTCGTAATTGCGGGCGATATAGGAGCCGCCCACCATGTCGAGGATGACGTTGACGCCCTTGCCGCCGGTCTTTTCCTTCACCACGGCGACGAAGTCCTCGCTTTTGTAGTCGATGGCGACATCGGCGCCGAGCTGGCGGCAGACCTCGCACTTCTCGGCGCTGCCGGCGGTGGTGAACACCGTCGCGCCGAACGCCTTGGCGAGCTGGATCGCCGTCGTGCCGATGCCGGAGGTGCCGCCATGCACGAGGAACCGCTCGCCTTGCTTGAGGCCGGCGAGGTCGAACACATTGGTCCAGACGGTGAAGAAGGTCTCCGGCAGTGCCGCCGCCTCGACCATGGACAGACCCGCCGGCACCGGCAGGGCCGAGCCCTCATCGGCCAGGCAATACTGCGCATAGCCGCCGCCGGAGACCAGCGCGCACACCTTGTCGCCGAGCGTCCAGCGCGTCACGCCCTCGCCGAGCGCCACCACCTCGCCGGCGATCTCCAGTCCGGGAATGTCGGAGGCGCCGGGCGGCGGCGGATAGAGCCCCTTGCGCTGCATGACATCCGGCCGGTTGACACCCGCCGCCGCGACCTTGACCAGTATCTCGCCCGCGCCGGGCGCCGGCACCGGCCGCTCCACGGGAACCAGGGCTTCCGGCCCGCCCGGCGTGGGCAGGCCGATGGCGGTCATGGTGGCGGGCAGCTCGGTCACGGCGTCGTCCTCATCCTGTCGAATGTCCCGTCCGTCCTAGGTCAAGCCGCCAGCGCTGGCAACCGCGGGCGGGCGCGACTAAGCTCGCCCGCCGCATGCAGACACCCGATGCCGACACCGGAGAGGAGCCCGACCATGGCGATCGACGATGAGCTTTTTCCGGCCGTGACGCCGTCGGTGAAGCCGGCCGCTCACACGGTGGGCGCCGATATTTCCGCCCTCTCGGAAACCGAAATCGAGGAGCGCATCGCCCAGCTCGGCGGTGAAATCGAGCGGCTGAGGCGGGCGCTGGAGGCCAAGCGCGCCTCACGCCTCGCCGCCGAGAACGTGTTCAAGCGCTGAGGTCTTAACCCGCGATTAAGGTTTCCGACCTATTACTGGCGCCGGTCCTTTTTGACCGCGAGTGGCCTCTGTCCACTCTGTTTGACGCATCCCTGTCTACCACTTTACGAGCCGCCCGCCGGGCGGCTCTTTTTTCTCCCCGCTATTCCACACCGGGCAACCTGCCGCTGCCGAATCTGCCGCGGCCGGCTGGACAGCGCGCCGCCGCTGCGCGACAGACGAAGCCGTCGGGCGCCATCAGGCGCCAGTGAGGGTTTCGCCGCCATGGGCAGCTTCCGGGAAGATTCGGACGGGAACGACAGGCCGGGCGCCGAAGCCGGACCCCGCGCGGCAGGGTCTGCCCCCTCGGCCGAGATGATCCGCTTTGCCGAACGGCGCCTCGCCTCGCCCGCCTTTTTCGCGCTGTTTCAGGAAGGCATGGCGCTGGTCGAGGAAACCGCCGCCTATCTCGACGGAGAGGGCCGCGCGGCCAGCGCCGCGCTCCCGCGCGGGCGGCTCGCCGCCTATGCGCAGCAGAGCATGCGGCTGTCCACCCGGCTGATGCAGCTTGCCTCCTGGCTGCTGCTGCGCCGCGCGGTCGCCGACGGCGAGATGGCGGAAGCCACCGCCCGGCGTGAAGCCGCCAAGATCGACCTGACGGGTCCGCTGCGCGACATCGACGCGGAAGCGTTGTTGCCGGACCCGCTGACGCGGCTGATCCAGCGTAGTTTCGAGCTGCAGCGACACATCGCGCAGTTCGATGCCGCCCTGTCCGCACCTTCCGCAGGGGAAAACACCGGCCTGCGACCGAATGTCGTCGCCGGGCAGATCGGTCAGCTCCGCCGCGCCTTCGAGCGGGGTTGACCGTGCTGGGCGGCGCCGCCTCGCCCGTGGCAAAACCCACGCAAACGAAAACCCTCGCGCAGGGCCGTGTCCGGCGCGAGGGTTGATGTCGTTATGTCGCGCAGCGCCCTGTGAGGGCGCCCCTCCCCGGCCGATCAGGCCTTGAGGAAGCCCGCGAACTTCTTCTGGAACTTGGACACGCGGCCGGCGCGGTCGAGAAGCTGGCCGGAGCCGCCGGTCCAGGCCGGGTGCGAGGTCGGGTCGATATCGAGCTGGAGGACATCGCCCTCCTTGCCCCAAGTCGTCCGGGTCGTGTACTCGGTGCCGTCCGTCATCACCACCTTGACGAAGTGGTAGTCGGGATGGATGTCGCTCTTCATGGGTAGCATCCTCAGCCGCCGCAGGCCGGCCCCTCGCGGGAGCCATGCGGCGATCTACAAAACGATCCTGCCGGAAATCCGAGCGGCTCTATAACCGAGACATGCCCGTGACACAAGCCGCCTCCACGTCTTCCACCGATGCCGCCGCCGACACGCCCGCGCTTTCGCCCAAGCCCGCCTCGCGCCGCCCGCGCCTCAAGCCGCTGATGGCGCTATGGCCGCATCTCCTGCGCTATCGCGGTCGGGCGCTCGCCGCTCTCACCGCGCTGATCGTCGCCGCCATCGCCACGCTGGTGGTACCGATCGCGGTGCGGCGGATGATCGACTTCGGCTTCGACGAAAGCCATGCCGGCTTCATCGACCGCTATTTCGCCGTCATGATCGGTGTCGTCGCGGTGCTCTCGCTGGCGTCGGCCGCGCGCTACTACCTCGTCATGACGCTCGGCGAGCGCATCGTCGCCGATCTGCGCTCACAGGTCTTCGCCCATCTCCTCACCCTCGACGGCGCCTTCTATGACAGCGCCAAGTCGGGCGAGCTGATCTCGCGGCTCACCGCCGACACGACGCAGATCAAGTCGACGGTCGGCGCCTCCGCCTCCATCGCGCTGCGCAACATCCTGCTGTTCATCGGCGCCACCATCATGATGGTCATCACCAGCCCCTGGCTGGCGGCGACGCTGCTGGTGGCGATTCCGGTCATCGTCGCGCTGCTCATCGGCGCCGGGCGCGGCGTGCGCCGGCGCTCGCGCGGGGCGCAGGACACGCTGGCGGAAGCCTCCGCCTATGCCGCCGAGGCGATCGGCTCGGTGCGCAGCCTGCAGGCCAACACCGCCGAGGGCGCCGCCTCGCGCCTGTTTTCCGGCGAGGTCGAACACGCCTTCGACGCCGCCCGCAACGCCGTGCGGGCACGGGCGTGGCTCACCGGCATTGGCATCTTCCTCGTCTTCGCCAGCGTGGTCGGGATTTTGTGGGCCGGCGCCAATGCGGTGCTGGCCGGCGACATGAGCGCCGGCACGCTCGGCCAGTTCGTGCTCTATGCGGTGCTGGCGGCGAGCGGGCTCGGCCAGCTCGGCGAGGTGTGGGGCGAGATTTCGCAGGCCGCCGGCGCCACCGAGCGCATCGCCGAACTGCTGGCGGAAAAGCCGAAAGTGGCGCCCCCCGCCGCGCCCGTGGCGATGCCCGAACCGGCGCGCGGGGCGGTGGCCTTCGAAAATGTCGCCTTCGCCTATCCCGCGCGGCCGGACCTGCCGGCGCTGGACGGGGTAAGCTTCGCGGTGAAGCCAGGCGAGCGCGTCGCTATTGTTGGCCCCTCGGGGGCGGGCAAGAGCACGCTGTTCCAGCTTCTGCTGCGCTTCTACGATCCCGTCGCCGGCCGGGTGAAGGTGGACGGTGTGGACATCGCGGCGGCGGACCCGGAGGCGGTGCGCGGGCGCGTCGCGCTGGTGCCGCAGGATGTCGCCATCTTCGCCACCTCGATCCGCGAGAACATCCGCCTCGGCCGGCCCGGCGCCACCGATGCGGAAGTGGAGGAGGCCGGCCGGCTGGCGCGCGCCGACGAGTTCGTCGCCCGCCTTCCCGAGGGCTGGGAGACGCCGGTGGGCGAGCGCGGGGTCACTCTGTCGGGTGGCCAGCGCCAGCGCATTGCCATCGCCCGTGCCATTCTGCGCCAGGCGCCGATCCTGCTGCTGGACGAGGCCACCTCGGCACTCGACGCCGAAAGCGAGACGTTGGTGCAGCAGGCGCTGGACCTTTCCATGCAGGGCCGCACCACCCTCGTCATCGCCCATCGTCTGGCAACCGTCCTCTCCGCCGACCGCATCCTGGTCATGGAAGCCGGGCGCATCGTCGAGGAAGGCACCCATGCCAGCCTTGTCGGGCGCGGCGGGCTCTATGCGCGCCTCGCGGCGCTGCAGTTCGGCGAGCCCGCGCCGGAAAGCTGACGCGGGCGGGGGCGGCGCTCCTGCCCCCTCCGCCTCTCAAAGCCGTCGCCAGCGCCCCGGCACGCGGCGACGACAGGCGCCGCGACGAGCCCGGCCGCTTGGCCCGCAATCCGTCGTCCTTTCGCCGCGCTTTCGTCCGATCGCCTGAACCATCGCGCCACTCCCGCATTGTCGAGGGAGACAGGCAGCCGGTGGCAGTCGAAAGGGCATGCGCGTCGGCAGGCTCCGCCGCCAAGCGGCGTTGCTAAGCGGCGTTGCTAAGCGTCGTTGCTAAGCGTCGTTGCTAAGCCCAGCGGTCAGGCCATGCCGCCCTGCCTTGTCGTTCTCAGAATGGGAGACCGCACATGGCCGTTATCGAGGCGCCGGCGGCGCGCATCCTTGCTCCGCCTCTCCACCCTTTCCTCATGCTCATTCCAGCCACCTGTCTCACCACCGGGCTGCTGACCGATCTCGCCTATTGGGCGACCGTCAACACCATGTGGGCGGACTTCTCTGCTTGGCTGGTGAGCGCCGGCGCCATCCTGGCCTGGTTGGTGGCGATCGCCGGACTGGTGGAACTGCTGATGCGGCCGGCGCTGCGTCTTCGCGCCGGCATGCCGGCCTATGTGCTCGCCTATCTCGCCGCGATGGTGCTGGCGACCTTCAACATGCTGGTGCACACGCGCGACGCCTGGTCCTCGGTGGTGCCCTGGGGCCTCGCCTTGTCGGCTCTCACCGTGCTCGCCTTTCTCGCCGCCGCCGCGGCGGCTTATGTCCTTGTCGCCCATCCCCGCAGCGGAGGTGCTCCCCGATGAACCGCCGGACAACGCCTCTCATCCCCTGCATTGCCGCCGCACTCGGACTGCTCTCCTTCACGCCCTTGGCGCTGGCGCAGGACCGCATCACCGTGGAGCAGCAGACCGGCCCCAACCCCATTCTCCCGGAGCCACAGCTCGGCCTGTTCCCGACCATGAAGATCGCCGAGATCATCGGTTGGTCGGAGGGTGAAACGCCCACCGTCCCCCAGGGTTATAGCATCAAGGCACTGGCGACCGGCCTTGAGCATCCCCGCGAACTCTACACCCTGCCCAATGGCGACATCCTCGTGGTCGAATCGAAGGCCCCGGGCGGCAAGCCGATCCGCCACCCCAAGGGCCTCGTGCGCGGCTGGGTGGAGACCTGGGTCGGCGGCAGCAGCGATAGCGGCGACAGCAACCGCATCACCTTGCTGCGCGACGCCAATGGCGACGGCACCCCCGAGGAGCGTACCGTTTTCCTGGACAATCTGAACTCGCCCTTCGGCGTGGCGCTGGTCGGCAGCGATCTCTATGTCGCCCATGCCGACGCGATCATGCGCTACCCCTATAATGAGGGCGATACCCAGATCACCGCGCCTGGCGAGTTGCTGGCGCATCTGCCGGGCGGACCGATCAACCACCACTGGACCAAGAGCCTCGTCGCCAGCCCCGACGGCAACCTGCTTTATGTCGGCGTCGGCTCCAACAGCAATGCCAGCGAGCGGGGCATGGAGGCCGAGAAGAACCGCGCCGCCATTCATGAGGTCGACCGGATGAGCGGGCGCCAGCGCCTTTACGCCAGCGGCCTGCGCAACCCGAACGGCCTGACCTTCAACCCCGCGACCGGCGCGCTCTGGACCGTGGTCAATGAACGCGACGAACTCGGCCCCAATCTCGTTCCCGACTACCTCACCTCGGTGCAGGAGGGCGGCTTCTATGGCTGGCCCTACAGCTATTACGGCCAGCATGTCGATCCCCGGGTGAAGCCCGAGCGGCCCGATCTCGTCGAGCGCGCCCTCGTGCCGGATTACGCGCTCGGCTCGCATGTCGCGGCGCTGGGGCTCGACTTCTACACCGGCACCGCCTTCGCCCCGCGCTACCAGGGCGGCGCCTTCATCGGCCTGCACGGCAGTTGGAACCGCGACGAATTCAGTGGCTACAAGGTGATCTTCGTTCCGTTCGAGAACGGCCGCCCCAGCGGGCCGGCGGAGGATTTCGTCACCGGTTTCCTCAATGAAGACGGGCAGGCGCGCGGTCGGCCGGTGGGTGTCGCGGTAGACGCGACCGGCGCGCTGCTGATCGCCGACGATGCCGGCAACACGGTCTGGCGCGTCACCGCCACCCCGCCGGTCAACGCCTCGCGCTGACAGGGGCCGACCGGACTTCGCGGGTCGTTCCGACGCTCAGCCGCCCGTGCGCTCCATCCGCAGCGTCGGGCGGCCGGAGGTGGGGTTCACCCCGTGGCCGGTCACGACGAACCCCGCCTTTTCGTAAAAGCGCACCGCGCGCTCATTCTGCTCGTTCACATCGAGCACGAGACGGCGCGGCGAGCGGGCGGCGGCGGCCCTGATCAGCGCGCCCGCCACCCCAGTACCCCAATGGTCGGGATGAACCACGAGCTGGTCGACATAGCCGGTGCGGGGATTCACCGACACGAAGCCGAGCAACGTGCCCGGGCCGCCGCCCGGCCCTTCCGCCTGGGCGAGGTCGATCACCGCCCCCTCCTCGATCAGCGTGCCGATGCGGTGGCACAGCCAGCCGCGGCGGGCCTCGAAGTCGATTTCCGGTAACGCCTCCTGCCAGGCTTCAACCCATAAATGGGTCATTTCCGGCATGTGGCGCCAGTCGAAGCCGATCAGCAGGGGGGCGTGCGGCTCGCTCATCGCCGGGCCTCAGCGTTCGGTGAGCTTGAGCTCGATGCGGCGATTGCGCGCCCGGGCCTCGTCGTCGCTGCCGGAATCGATCGGCTGGTACTCGCCGAAGCCGGCGGCGACGAGATGCTGGGGCGACACGCCGCGTTGCGCGAGATACTGGACGACCGCAATGGCGCGGGCGGCCGAAAGCTCCCAGTTGGAGGGGTAGAGCGGCGTCGCGATGGGGCGATTGTCGGTATGCCCGTCGACACGCAGCACCCAGGGGAGATCATCCGGTATCTGCTTTTCCAGCTCGATCAGCGCGCTCGCGAGCTTGTCCAGCGCCGGCAGCGCGTCGTCCCGCAACTGCGCGGCGGCAGGATCGAAGAAGATTTCAGACTGGAAAACGAAACGGTCGCCCACCACCCGCACATCCGGCCGGTCGCCGAGAATGGCGCGCAGCCGCCCGAAGAATTCCGAGCGGTAGCGGGTCAGTTCCTGCACGCGCTGGGCGAGAGCGACGTTGAGCCGCCGGCCGAGATCGGCAAGGCGCGACTGGCTCTCCTTGTCCTTCTGTTCGGAAATCTCCAGCGCCTGTTCGAGCGCCGCGATCTGCCGGCGCAGCGCGGCGATCTGCTGGTTGAGAATGGCGATCTGCGCCGCGGCCGAGGCGGCGGCATCCTTTTCATCGCCGAGCTGGCGGGCGAGTTCCGCGCTGCGGCTCTGGGCGGAGGCGATCTCCTCCGGGCTGGCGACGGCCGCCGCAGCATCGCGCAGCACGTCGCGCTCCTGCTCCAGCCGCAGCAGGCTGGCGCGCAGCGCGCCCATCTGGCTGTCCGTCTCGGCGTCGTTGGCCCGCTCCAGCGCCAGCAGGTCGGTCAGTTCGCGGATCTGCGCCTGCAGCCGCGCCATCGCGTCGTCCTTGGAGCCGATCTCCTGGGTGAGCACGAACTGCGCCAGCACGAAAACCGACAGCAGGAACACGAACACCAGCAGCAGCGTCGACAGCGCGTCGACGAAGCCGGGCCAATAGTCGATGTGGCGCTCGCCACGGCGGGAACGTCCCAGGGCCATCAGGCGCTCTCGCGGTCCGTTTTGGTCTCGGCCAGGCGCTCCAGCAGGCGCTTGATGTCGCGCTGCTGCTCGGCCTGCGCCTCCACCCAGTCGCGCACCATCTGCTGCTCGCTGCGCATGTGCTGGACGAGGCCCTGCAGGCTCTCGGCGAGATGGGCCATCGCCGAGGTGACGCGCTGCGAGCCGGCCTCGGTCATGGTGCGCTCAAGCCGCGCTATGGCGGCGGCAAGATCGCTGAAATCCGGCGCGGGCGTCACGGGCGGGGGCAGCGGCAGCGGACCGATCGGCGTCGCCGGCATCGGCGCGGGCACCGGAACCGGCCCGCGGACGCGGGCCGCCTCGGTGCCGAGATCCTCCACCGTGGTCGACAGCCAGTCTTCGAGGTCGATGTAGAAGCGGTTCTGCGCCTGCCCGGCCTGCAGGTCGAGAAAACCGAGCACCAGCGAGCCGGCAAGACCGAACAGCGAGGAGGAGAACGCGATGCCCATGCCGCCCAGCGGCGCGGCGAGGCCGGTCTTCAGCGTGTCCAGCACAGAGCCGGATTCCGGCCCGACATCCAGCGCGCCGATCACCCGGGCGATCGAGCTCACCGTTTCCAGCAGGCCCCAGAAGGTGCCGAGCAGGCCGAGAAAGACGAGCAGGCCGGTGAGATAGCGCAGCAGGTCACGCGCCTCATCGAGGCGGGTGCCGATGGATTCGAGGATGCCGCGCATCGTCGCCTGGGAGATCGACATGCGCCCGACGCGATCGCCCAGCAGCGCCGCCATCGGCGCCAGCAGCACCGGCGCCTGCCGCACTTCGAGGCCGGGATCGGCGATGCGGAAACTGTTCACCCACTCGACTTCCGGCAGCAGGCGCAGCACCTGGCGGAAGGCGAAGATGATGCCGATGAACAGAACGCCGAAGATGACGCCGTTCAGGCCGGGATTATTGAGGAAGGCGCGCCAGATCGGCTCGTGCAGAATGGAGGCCAACGCCACGCACAGCAGGATGAACACGAACATCCGCACCAGAAAGATGCGGGGCGATGACAATTTATGAAATGAATCGGTAGCGCTCATGCCGTCGGCCGTCCCTGTGAAGGACGGCGATGGCCCGAAAGACCGCCCCTCGGGCCGGACTATGCCACAGACGCAGGGAAAAGGAACGCGGCAGAGACCTTAAGAAAAACCCTTATGTCTCTACCGTTACGTCTTTCTCTACGCTTTGCTCACAAGCGCCAAAAGGTCGCGCCGCACCGTATCGTTACCGACGATGATGTCACCCTTGGCCAACATCTTGTCGCCGCCGTCGAGGTCCGAGACATAGCCGCCCGCCTCGCGCACCAGCACGATGCCCGCCGCCATGTCCCAGGGGCTGAGCCCGCGCTCCCAGAAGGCGTCGAAGCGGCCGGCGGCGACCCAGGCGAGATCCAGCGCGGCGGTGCCGGTGCGGCGCAGGCCCGCGACCTTCGGCGCGACGGCGGCGTATTCGCGGCCGAACTGGGCGAAGTCGCCGCGCCCCATATGCGGCAGGCCGCAGCAGACCACGGCGTCGGCGAGGCCACGCCGCGCTGCCACCCGGATGCGACGGTCATTCATGAAGGCGCCCGCGCCCTTCTCGGCGACGAAGAGTTCGTCGGTGACGGGGTTGTAGATCACGCCCGCCACCGGCACGCCGTCGCGCGCCAGCGCCAGCGAAACGCAGAACAGCGGAATGCCGTGCAGGAAATTGGTGGTGCCGTCGAGCGGGTCGATGATCCAGCGATGGCTCTCATCGGCCCCGTCGATCTCACCGCTCTCCTCCATGATGAAGCCGAAATTCGGCCGCGCCTTGGAGAGCTCGTCCTGCAGGATGCGCTCGGCCTTGCGGTCGGCGTTGGAGACGAAATTGGCCGGGCCCTTGAGCGATACCTGCAGGTTCTCGACCTCCCCGAAATCGCGAATCAGGGAGCGGCCGGCCTTGCGGACGGCCTGGACCATGACGGTCATCAGGGGAGTACGGATCATGTCGAATTCCAGATGAAGCGCAGTCGGAAGCCGCGGAACGGTATGCTCCTGTGCGCTGCGCGGCCGGCCGCGTCAAGCCCGGCCGGCGCCCGCCGGGCCGTGCGGGCGCGCAGATCGACGGGGTGCCGACGCCCTCGCCGCCGGGCGTTCAGCCCATGCCGACGCCGCCCGAAGGGCTGGTGCCGAGTTCGCGGGTCAGCCGTTCCAGCCGCTCGGCAGCGGCGGTGACGCCGCGCGCCACCCGCGCCTCGGTCTCGTCGGCGCGGCGGGTCGCGGCGCTGCGGGCGGCGCGCTCGGCTGTCGCATCGTGCTCCAGCGCCTGGATGCGCCGGCGCGCCTCGCTGAGCTCGTCGGCGATGGTGATCGCCGCCATGATGCTGAGACGCTGGTCGCCGATCTCGCCAAAAGCGACCCGCAACTGCTCAATGCGCGCGTCCACCTCCTCGCCGAGGCCGCTGAGATGGTCTTCCTGGCCGTCGTCGCAGGCCATGCGATAGGCGCGCCCGCCAATGCTGATGGTCACATAGGCCATTGCCGTCCCTCAGCGTTCCTGCGCGGCGAGTACCGCGCGAATGGTTTCCATGGCACTGCCCAGCCGGCGCGCGACTTCCTCATTGGCGCTGTCGAGCCGGTCGGCGCGGGCCTGCGCGCCGTCCAGCGCGTCGGCGAGGCGCGAACGGTCGGCGCCGAGCACATGCAGTTGCTGGGCGAGAGCCGCCTCCTGGCGTTCCACCTCCAGCCGGCGTTCGATCGCGCTTTCGAGGGCTTCGACCGCGCTGTCGAAGCGGCGCAGAGCGGCGTCCACGGCGCTCGTCGTTTCGCCCGCCTCAGGCGCGTTCATGACATCTCCATCGTTTCGCCCGGCACGGGCGGGAAGCGGGGGCGGGGCCTGCGGGAGAGGCCGGCTCCTGCCCATCGGTCAACCATTCATCGCGGAACGAATCCGGCAATATTGAGCCTGCGGGGCGAGACAGCGTCAACTTCGCCGCACGGGCGCGCCATCGGCTGCCGCCATCCGCCGCCTCCCGGCGCTCCCGCGCGGCCGGTTATCTCGCATGCGTCACAGCCCTGTCTTTGACACCGCGCCCGGTGGTGCTATCACTCGCCAGCCCCGCCCGCATGCTGAGCTGGCCCGCCCGGGAGCAACGCCGCCCGGCCTGCGGCACCGAAACGTCGCGCCCTGACACAGCAACCCATCTGCCTCGGAGACATCCGTCCTCATGTCGAACCGCGAGAAGCACGATCGCATGGCCAACGCCATCCGGGCACTGGCCATGGATGCCGTCGAAGCCGCCAATTCCGGCCATCCCGGCATGCCCATGGGGATGGCGGATGTCGCCACCGTCCTGTTCGGCAAGGTGCTGAAATTCGATCCGACCGACCCGCGCTGGCCGGATCGCGACCGTTTCATCCTCTCCGCCGGCCACGGCTCGATGCTGCTCTACGCCCTGCTCTATCTCACGGGCTATGAGGGCATGAGCATCGACGACATCAAGAATTTCCGCCAGCTCGGCTCGCGCACCCCCGGCCACCCCGAATATGGCCACACGGTCGGCGTCGAGACCACCACCGGCCCGCTCGGCCAGGGCCTGGCCAACTCCGTCGGCTTCGCGCTCGCCGAGCGCATGATGGCGGCGCAGTTCGGCGAGGACCTCGTCGACCACCACACCTATGTCATCGCCGGCGATGGCTGCCTGATGGAAGGCATCTCGGAAGAGGCGATCGAGATCGCCGGCCGGCAGAAGCTGAACAAGCTCACCGTGCTGTGGGACGACAACCACATCACCATTGACGGCTCCACCGCCCTGTCGGTCGCCACCGATCAGTTGGAGCGCTTCGCCGCCTCGGGCTGGAACACCACTCGCGTCGACGGCCACGACCCCGACGCCATCCTCGCCGCGTTAGAGGCCGCCAAGACCAGCGACAAGCCGACCCTGATCGCCTGCCGCACCACCATCGGCTATGGCGCACCCAGCAAGGGCGGCACCAATGCCGTGCACGGCGCCCCGCTCGGCGCCTCCGAGATCGCCGCCGCCCGCGCGTTCCTGAACTGGGACGCCGAGCCCTTCGTCATCCCCAGCGACGTGCTGGATGCGTGGCGTCTCGCCGGCCTGCGCTCGCGCCAGGCGCACAAGAACTGGACCCAGCGCTTCAATGAGGCGGATGCGGCGCTGCGCGGCGAGTTCGAGCGCCGCGTGCGCGGCGACCTGCCCTCCAAGCTCGGCGAGACGATCGCCGGCGTCATCGCCAAGGCCCGCGCCGATGGCGGCGCGGTGGCGACGCGCAAATCGTCGGAGATCGTGCTGGAAGCGCTCACCGCCGCGCTGCCGGAGATGGTCGGCGGCTCGGCCGACCTCACCCACTCCAACAACACCAAGACCAAGGCCACCTCGGTCTATGTCGAGCCGCCGAAATATGACGGCCGTTATGTGAACTGGGGCATCCGCGAGCACGGCATGGCGGCGGCGATGAACGGCATCGCGCTGCATGGCGGCTTCATCCCCTATGGCGGCACCTTCCTGGTGTTCTCCGACTATTGCCGCCCCTCCATCCGCCTCGCGGCGCTGATGGGCGTGCGCGTGGTCTATGTGTTCACGCATGACTCGATCGGCGTCGGCGAGGACGGCCCGACCCACCAGCCGGTGGAGCAGATCGCCGCGCTGCGCGCCATCCCGAACCTGCTGGTGTTCCGTCCCTGCGACACGGTGGAGACGGCGGAAGCCTGGAAGCTGGCGCTGGAGCACAAGACCGGGCCGAGCGTGATGGCGCTGACCCGCCAGAACCTGCCGCTGCTGCGCACCGACGACACCGAGCGCTGCCTCACCGCGCGCGGCGCCTATGAACTCGCCGCAGCCTCCGACGAAGCCGAGGTCACGCTCTTCGCTTCCGGCTCGGAAGTGTCGCTGGTGATGAAGGCGCGCGAGCAGCTTGAAGCCCAGGGCATCCCGACCCGCGTCGTCTCCGTGCCCTGCTTCGAGCTGTTCCTGAACCAGCCCGAGGAAAGCCGCCGCCAGGTGGTGGGCAAGGCCCCGGTGAAGATCGCGGTCGAGGCGCTGATCCGCCAGGGCTGGGACGAGATCGTCGGCTCGGACGCGGCCTTTGTCGGCATGCACGGCTTCGGCGCCTCCGGCCCGGCGCCGCAGGTCTTCGCGCATTTCGGCATCACGGTCGAAGCCGTGGTCGCCACCGCGCTCAGCCGCCTCAAGCGCTGAACCAGGGGCGACAAGCTATGCGGCTGGCGCATGCACAATGCGCCAGCCCTGCGCCCAGCAAGCAGCGTCAAAAGAGCGTCTGGTGTCGTAACGTTCGCCGCGCTATGAGGCCCGGGCGCGGATCGTGATGAGACAGCTTACCTGGGGAATAAACGCATGACGCTCAAGGTTGCCATCAACGGCTTTGGACGCATCGGCCGCAACGTGTTGCGCGCCATCATCGAGTCCGGCCGCACCGACATCGAGGTCGTCGCCATCAATGATCTCGGGCCGGTCGAGACCAATGCGCATCTGTTCCGCTTCGACAGCGTGCATGGCCGCTTCAACGGCACGGTGACGGTCGACGGCGACACGATCAATGTCGGTCGCGGCCCGATCAAGGTGACCGCCGTCCGCAACCCGGCCGAGCTGCCGCACACCGCGCTGGGCGTGGACATCGCGCTGGAATGCACCGGCATCTTCACCGCCCGTGACAAGGCCGCCGCCCATCTCGCGGCCGGCGCCAAGCGCGTGCTGGTTTCCGCCCCGGCGGAAGGCGCCGACCTCACGGTCGTGTATGGCGTCAATCACGACAAGCTGACCAAGGATCATCTCGTCGTCTCCAACGCCTCCTGCACCACCAATTGCCTCGCGCCGGTGGCCAAGGTGCTGAACGACGCCGTCGGCATCGACCACGGCTTCATGACGACGATCCACTCCTATACCGGCGACCAGCCGACGCTCGACACCATGCACAAGGATCTCTACCGCGCCCGCGCCGCGGCGCTGTCGATGATCCCGACCACGACCGGCGCCGCCAAGGCCGTCGGTCTGGTGCTGCCGGAACTCGCCGGCCGTCTCGACGGCACCTCGATCCGCGTCCCGACCCCGAACGTCTCGGTGGTCGACTTCAAGTTCGTCGCCAAGAAGAAGGTGACGAAGGACGAGATCAACGAGGCGATCAAGGCCGCCGCCGCCGGCCCGCTCAAGGGCATTCTCGGCACCACCGACCAGCCCAACGTCTCCACCGATTTCAACCACGACCCCCATTCCTCGATCTTCCATCTCGACCAGACCAAGGTTCTGGAAGGCAATTTCGTCCGGGTTCTGTCCTGGTACGATAATGAATGGGGCTTCTCGAACCGCATGTCCGACACGGCGGTCGCCCTCGGAAAGCTGATCTGAACAGCCGGCCCGGCCGGGCCTCCCGCCAAGGAGGTCCGGCCGTTTCGCAGATAAGATCAACATTTCCAGGGAGAAGACCATGAGCGAGGCTTCCGCCTTTCGCACCCTCGACGACGCCGATGTCGCCGGTAAGCGCGTTCTCGTGCGCGTCGATCTCAACGTGCCGGTCGACAATGGCCGGGTGACCGACGACACCCGCATCCAGGCCGTGCTGCCCACCATTCGCGAAATCTCCGACAAGGGCGGCAAGGTCATCCTGCTCGCCCATTTCGGCCGCCCCAAGGGGGAGGACCCGGCGCTGTCGCTGGCGCCCATCGCCGCGGAAGTGGCGAGCCGCCTCGGCAAGCCGGTCGCCTTCGCCCCCGCCACCATCGGCCCGGTGGCTGAGGCGGCAGTGGGCGAGCTTCAGCCCGGCGAGGTGCTGCTGCTGGAGAACACCCGCTTCGACAAGCGCGAAGAAAAGAACGACCCGGACTTCGTGGCGGCGCTGGCCAGCCTCGGCGATGTCTATGTCAACGACGCCTTCGCCACCGCCCATCGCGCCCACGCCTCCACCGAGGGCCTTGCCCACAAGCTGCCGGCCTTTGCCGGGCGCTGCATGCAGGTGGAGATCGAGGCGCTGGCCAAGGCGCTGGAAAAGCCCGAGCGCCCGGTGCTCGCCGTGGTCGGCGGCGCCAAGGTGTCGTCCAAGCTCGACCTCTTGGGCAATCTCGTCGCCAAGGTGGACATTCTGGTGATCGGCGGCGGCATGGCCAACACCTTCCTCGCCGCCCAGGGCAAGGATGTCGGCAAGTCGCTGTGCGAGCATGACCTCGCCGGCACGGCGCTGGAGATCCTCGACAAGGCCAAGGCCGCCGGTTGCGACATCGTGCTGCCGGTCGACGCGCTGGCCGCCACCGAGTTCAAGGCACACGCGCCGCACCGCGTCGCCTCGGTCGACGACATCCGGCCGGACGAGATGATGCTCGATGCCGGCCCGGCCTCGGTGGAGAACGTCGTGGCCCGGCTGAAGGACGCGAAGACCATCGTCTGGAACGGCCCGTTCGGCGCCTTCGAACTGCCGCCCTTCGACAGCGCGACGGTGGCGGTGGCGCGCGCGGCGGCGGAACTCACGGACGCCGGCGGACTTCTGTCGGTAGCGGGCGGCGGCGACACGGTGGCCGCGCTCAACCATGCCGGAGTGGCGGACCGCTTCACCTATGTGTCGACGGCCGGCGGCGCCTTCCTGGAATGGCTTGAGGGCAAGCCGCTTCCGGGCGTCGAGGCCCTGAGACGCTAAAGAACACGCGGGCGGCGCGCGGTCCTGTCATTCAGGAGCGGGCCGCCCGGTGCTACTATCCGATCGGTCCGGCCCGTGTTCGCTCCGGCGGCGGTGCCGGCCGGTCAGTTTCGCGCGGGAGAGAGACAATGACGACAAGCCTCGAAGAGGTCGCGTACAAGCTGGCAGCGGGCGGCAAGGGCCTGCTGGCGGCGGATGAGAGCGCCAGCACGATCAAGAAGCGCTTCGATGCCATCGGCGTCGAATCGACCGAGGAGAACCGGCGCGATTACCGCGAAATGCTGTTCCGCTCCGAGGCGATGACCCAGTACATTTCCGGCGTCATCCTGTTCGATGAGACCATCCGCCAGAAGGCGAAGGACGGCACGCCGCTGGTCAAGCTGATCGAGGATGCCGGCTCCATTCCCGGCATCAAGGTGGATCTCGGCGCCCATCCGCAGCCCGGCTGTCCCGGTGAGACCATCACCGAGGGGCTCGACGGTCTCGCCGGCCGCTTCAAGGAATATTACGACCTCGGCGCCCGCTTCGCGAAATGGCGCGCGGTGATCGACATCGGCCAGCACATCCCCAGCTACACCTCGATCCTCGCCAATGCGCAGGCGCTGGCGCGCTATGCCGCGCTGGCCCAGGCGGCCGGCATCGTCCCGATCGTCGAGCCGGAAGTGCTGATGGATGGCGACCACGACATCGACCGCTGCTACGACGTGACCGAGTGGGTGCTGAAGGAAGTGTTCCAGCAGCTCTTCTACGGCCGGGTGAAGCTGGAAGGCACGGTGCTCAAGCCGAACATGGTCATCGCCGGCAAGAAGTCGTCCAAGCAGGCCTCGGTCGAGGAAGTCGCGGAAAAGACCATACGCTGCCTCAAGAACTGCGTGCCCTCGGCGATCCCGAGCGTTGCCTTCCTCTCCGGCGGCCAGTCCGACGAGGAGGCCACCGCCCATCTCGACGCGATGATCCGCCAGGGCGGTCTGCCGTGGAACCTCACCTTCTCCTATGGCCGCGCCCTTCAGGCCGCGCCGCAGAAGGCGTGGTCCGGCAAGGCGGAGAATGTCCCCGCCGGCCAGGCGGCGTTCACTCACCGCGCGCGGATGAACTATCTCGCCGCTCTCGGCCAGTGGACGCCGGAAAGCGAACAGAAGAACGCCGCGTAATTCCCCCATTCTTAGCTGAACATCCGGACGCCGCCGCGAGGCGGCGTCTTTGCTTTGTCGGCTTATATTCGACAGACGTGATTTTCATCCCATCTTGACCTTACGCAAGGTGCGGATGCTGCGAGCCTCTAGCCTTGCCTCACAGCATGGGAGAGACGCGCGTGCGACACGATCTCAACAGAGGCCTGCCACCGAACGCCTTTGATCCGCAGGGCCTTGCCGCCCCCTCTGCCCGCATCGGCGAACCCTTGCCGAGCCCGGTCAAGCTCGACATTCGCCATGTCGGCTTCCGCTTCGGCGCCAAGCCGGCGCTGCGGGATATTTCCTTCCCCATCCACGCCCATCGCGTCACCGCGCTGATTGGCCCCTCCGGCTGTGGCAAGTCGACCCTGTTGCGGGTGTTCAACCGCATGTCCGATCTCTATGAGGACCAGCATGTGGAGGGGCAGGTTCTGCTCGACGGCGAGGATATTCTCGCCCCCGAGGTCGACGTGCTGACGCTGCGCCGGCGCGTCGGCATGGTGACCCAGAAGCCCTCGCCCTTTCCGATGTCGATCTATGACAATGTGGCGATCGGCCTGCGCCTCAACGAGGAACTGACCCGCACCCAGCTCGACCAGCGGGTGGAGGACGCGCTGCGCCGCGCCGCATTGTGGGAGGAGGTCAGCTCGCAGCTCGACCATTCGGCGCTCAGCCTGTCCGGCGGCCAGCAGCAGCGCCTGTGCCTCGCCCGCACCATGGCGGTGCGCCCGGAAGTGATCCTGCTCGACGAACCGTGCTCGGCGCTCGACCCGATTTCGACCGCCAAGATCGAGGAGACGATCGAGGAGCTCAAGAGCACGAGCACCCTCGTCATCGTCACCCATAATCTGCAGCAGGCCGCACGCATCGCCGATTACACGGCGTTTCTCTATCTCGGCGAACTGGTCGAGTTCGGCTCAAGCGCGCAGATGTTCTCCGCCCCCCGCGAGCCGCGCACCCTCGCCTATATCTCCGGCCGGATGGGCTGAAGCGCGCCCCGACGGGCGGCTCAAGGCGTCCCCGGCGCCCGGCCGGGGACAATGTCGTTGATGCGAGCGTGGAGGCGGCTCAGCGGCGTCCGCCGCCGAAGCCGCCGCCAAAGCCGCCATGGAAGCCGCCGCCGAAGCCGCCACCGAACCCGCCGCCACCGCCGAAGCCATCGTGGAAGCCGCCACCATAGCCGCCATAGCCGCCGAAGCGATCGCCGCCGCCGAAGCCGTCATAGCCGCCGGCGCGGGCGAAGCTGTCGGCGCGCTGGTCGCCATAGGACTGGTACTGGCGCTGCTGGTTCAGCCGGTCGATCTGCCCGGCATCGGTGTCGTTCTGCCACCCATTGGCGCCCTGGTGCTGCCAGCCATTATTGGCGTCGTACTGGTGGATCGAACCGTCATGGTCGGTATAGACATTGCCATTGTTCCAGGCGACGGCATTGCCGGTCTTGGCATTGCCGGCGACGCCGCGGCTGTCGACGCTGACATGGCCGTCATTGTCGACCACGCCGGTCTCGGAGGCATGGCCGATGCCGGTCGTCGGATTGTAGCCCGCCGATTCGCGGCCCGCCACGGCATTGCCGGTATAGGCATTTCCGGCGACGCCGGCGCGCGCCTCGCCATGGGCACCCGTATAGGGGTTGAAGAAGGCGGCGGAGCGCCCGGCGGCGTAATTGCCGGTCCAGGGGTTGAAGGCGGCGGCGGAACGGCCGGCGAAGTCGGTACCCCAGCCGGTCACGCCGTGGACGGCATTGGCGCCCCAGGCGGTGCCATAGGGGCCGACGCCCCAGGCATGGTCCCAGGTCGCCGCGCCGCCCCAGGCGCCGTAAATATTGGTGCGGGCGATGTCGACGCCGGCCCAGGGGCCGTACCACGGGCCGGGCCGCCAATAGGGGCCCCACCAGGGATACATCGCGCCCCAGCCGAAGGCGGCGTCGTAGCCGAAGGCAAAGCCGGTGGTCCAGGCGAAGGCGGCATCATAGCCATAGGTCGCCGGGCAGCCATACCAATAGGTGCCGATATAGCCGACACAGCTATAGCCGGTGCCATAGACCACCGTGCCGCCGGGCTCGATCACCACGCCCATATAGCCGGGCGTGTAGCCGACCGTCACCACATCCGCCGTCGAGGCATAGACGCGGACATAGGTGACATAGTGCATCGGCGAGGACACCGGGATGGTGTAGATCGCGTCCGGCACCACATCCGCTACCACCCACGGGCCGCTCGGCGTCGTGGAGACGAACCAGGCGCCCTGGAACAGCGCATAATAGCGCACCGGGTCGAGCTGGATCACCGGCGTCCGGGTGTTCACGGCATAGGAGAGGATCGTCCCCTTGATCGGCTCGAACTTGGGCGCCCCACCATCATATTTGATGGTGAGCTGGGTATCGCGCTTGATCGAGGCGGTCTGCGGCACGGTGGCAGCGATCGCCGCTTCCTTGGCCTGCGGCGTGCCGGGCACCGAGACCAGCGCATTCGCCGCCGGATCGGTCGTCGAAATCTTGGCGAAGCTGGCCGGCAGGCTGGTGCCGGGCACGAAGCTCCACGGCCCGTTGAAGCCGGCGGCGCGGAACCAGCGGCCGGAGATCAGCACATAATACTGGTTGCTGTCGGGATCGAGGATGAGCGCATGGTCGGCATTGCTCACGCGCAGCAGCGCGGTGCCGCCCACCGGCGTCATCTGCGGCGCGCCGGCGGTGATGATGAGCTCGGTCGGGGCGGTGGCGACGATGATCGCGGGCGGGGTTGCCGGCTTCTGGCCATTGGCCGGCAGCATGGTCTGCGCCGGCTCCTCATAGGTGGCGGTGCTGCCGGCCGCTTCCAGCGCCGGATCGGGCTGCGCCGTCACCGTCCAGGGGCCCTCGACCGCCGGGGCCTGGTACCAGGTGCCCGAGGCCTGCAGGTGATAGAGCCCGGCGCTGTCGACCAGCATCAGCGGCTGGGTGTTGACGACGCGCTGGAAGCCCTGCACCCCGTCGATCGGCCGCGCCACCGGCTGCCCCGCGACCAGCACGAGGAGGGTCGGCTTGTCGGCGAAGACGATGCGCGGCGGGGTGTTCTGCACCGGCTGCGTCATCTCCTTGTCGAGCTGCTTGGTGGCGGCATAGCTGGTCATTAGCTGGTCGAGCGCGAAGGTCATGCCCTGCGGCGAGATGCGCGACTGCAGCGCGTTCAGCAGCACCGCATCCTGCGAGGAATCGGTCGGCACATCGACCGAGGTGATGCGGATATTGCTGAGCTGCGCCAGCTTTGACGGCTTGTCGATCGCCACCCGGGCGGTGAAGCGGGCGAGGCCATAGGTCGGTCCCGCCGTCGGCGCGGCAGAGGACGAGGCGGCGTCCTTGTCCGGCTTCGGGCCGATGGCGACAGCGGCGCGGCCGGAAATCTGGTCGCCGTTCCACTGTTCGATGAGCGGCTGGTAGACCTGCAACAGCTTGTCGCCAAGGTCGAAGCTGCGCGGCCAGGCGAGCGCCGGCGGCAGCGCCGAGGGCGCGGTGGAGGCGCCGGCCTGGGCGGGCGGCGCGGTGGCCGGCTGCTGCGCCAGGGCGGGCGAAAGGCTGACGGCGAGAGCTGCGGCAAGCAGGGCGAGAGACTGGGAATGAAGGCGCATGTTTCCCCCAAGCGGGCGGCGGCGATCCGGCGACGGGCCGATCGACTGGCTGCGGTAAATCATTAGCACCGCCGATTCGTAACGATAAGACGCCCTCTGAACACGAAAGCGACGAAACAGAGAACGCCATCAAAATGTTACCGCATTAGGGCGGGGCCGGCCATGGCCCTCGGGGGGCGGCGTACTGGACCGCCGAGGGCCGGGCGCGCTAGAGAAAGCGCCGCGTGCCGTGCTTTCGCCGCCATCCTCGCCGATGGCTTCCCCCCAATGGCTCGTCACAAGACTGTTTCAATGGCTCGCTCCTCCGCCCGCCCTGCCCCTGAACCGCCGCGCCCGGCGCCCCGCCTCTATGTGCTCGCGCCGGCCGCCGCCGATCCGGCCGGCAGCGCGGCTCAGGTCGCGGCGCTGCGCGCCGCCGCCGCCGAGGCCGACATCGCCGCCGTGCTGCTGCGCGCGGCGGCCGGCGCGGGCGCGCCGGCGCTGGCCCCGCTCATCGAGGCGTGCCAGGCCATCGGCGCCGCCGGCCTCGTCGAAGGTGCGAGCGCCGAGGCCACCGCGCTCGGCGCCGATGGCGTTCATGTCGAGGGCACCGCCGCGCTGAAAGCCGCCGCCGCAGCGCGACGGCCCGATGGCATTGTCGGAGCCGGTGGCCTGCGCAGCCGGCACGACGCCATGACCGCGGCCGAGGCCGGCGCCGATTACGTGATGTTCGGCGAACCCGATGCGGAAGGCCGGCGCCCGCCCTTCGAGACGACGCTGGAGCGCACGCAGTGGTGGGCAGAGCTGTTCGAGCCGCCCTGCGTCGGCTACGCCCGCACGCTGGAGGAGGTCGAGGCGCTCGTCGCCGCCGGCGCCGACTTCATCGCCGTCGACACGCTGGTCTTCGATGCCCCCGGCGACGGCGCCCGGGCGCTGGCGGCGCGCCTTGTTCTCCCCGGAGCGGCCTCCTGATGCGGCCGGCCCGCGCCTGCGGCCACCCGGTGGCGTCGGGCATCGCCGCCTACGCCGTGCTGCTCGCGGCCGCCCTTACTGTGGCCGGCCCGGCCCAGGCGCAGCCGGCGGCGCCGAGCGCCAAGACGGCCGCCCCGAAAACCTCCAACCTGCGCTCTCTCGGCCCGACGGCGGCGACGCCGGGGCCGGTCGCGCCTTTGGGCGTCGACCCCGACCCCGCCTTCTCCGCCTATCAGCGCGGGCGCTTCCGCACCGCGCTCGATCTCGCCGTCAGCCGCGCCAACGCCCAGGGCAGCGCCACGGCAATGGTGCTGGCCGCCGAGCTGCTGTCGCAGGGCTATGGCGTGCGCCAGGACCCGACCGCGGCGCGCAAATGGTACGAGGCTGCCGCCGCCAAGGGCAATGCCGACGCGCTGTTCACGCTGGGCGCGCTGCTCATGGCCTCGCCCTCCGTCGCCAATAAGGACCAGGCGGTGGAGTTCTTCCGCCAGGCCGCGGAAAACGGCAGCGCCCGCGCCGCCTATAATCTCGGCCTCATCTATCTCCAGGGCGAAGTGGCGCCGAAGGAGCCGGCCATCGCCGCCGAATGGTTCAAGCGCGGCGCCGAGCGCGACCAGCCGGACGCGCTCTACGCGCTGGCGACGCTCTATCGCGACGGCAATGGCGTGCCGCGCGATCCCATCGAATCCGCCCGCCTGCTCCAGCGCGCCAGCCTCATCGGCAATGATGTCGCCACCACCGAGCTTGCCATTGCCGTGTTCAACGGCGTCGGCGTGCCGAAGGACGAGGAGCGTGCCGCCGCTTTGTTCCGCAAAGCCGCGCTGCAGGGCAACGCCATCGCCCAGAACCGCTATGCGCGCATCCTCTCCGCCGGGCGCGGCGTTCCCAAGGATGTGATCGCCGCGGCAGGCTGGCACTTCGTCGCCAAGGCGCAGAAGCTGGACGATCCCATGCTCGACAGGCTGGTGGCCAGCCTCACCCCCGAACAGCAGGCGCAGGCCCGGGCGCGGATCAAGCCCTGGACGCCGCCGCCGGCCTATTAGACAGGGCGCGCCTGTCCCGTCGGCGGCGCCGGGTGGCACGTTCCCGCCTTGCTCATGCCGCCGGGCACCGCTACTCATCGAAACGCTTCGCCGTCGGGAGCCGGCGGCGCGGCGTAGACGACAGCTTCTGGGGATTTCGTTTGCTTATCGCTCGTCCAGTGCCGTCGCGGGCAGTCTCGCGACCCTTCTCCCGCCGCCTCGCTTTTGCGCGGGCCTTCGCGGTGGTTGCGGCGGTGCTGGTCGCGATGCTCGCGCTGGGAGCCCCCGGCGCCCGCGCGCTGGAGGCGGTGGCGATCCGGCTCGACGCCCCGGTGATCGACCTCGCCCCCGCCATCGAGCGGCGCACCAGCGACAATGACCGCCTTCAGGTGTCCACCGTGCCCGGCGCCGACGGCATCGTCCGCCGCATCGAGGTCCGCTCGGTGGTGCCGGGGCCGCATGGCAGCAAATGGGCGGTCTTCGCCCTCGCCAACAATACCGACGAGCAGGTCGACCGGCTGATCGTCGCCCCGCATTACCGCATGGTCGGTTCCGGCGTGCTGTGGCCGGATCTCGGCAATCGCCGCATTCTCAACGTCACCACCAGCCAGGGCTTCCGGCCGGAACTGCAGAACGCGCCGGACGCCGACGTGTTCTTCCTCACCCTCGACCCCGGCACCACGGTGACGCTGGTGGCCGAGCTCGGCGATGGCGGGCTGCCGCAGCTCTATCTCTGGGAGCCGGAGGCCTATAAGGACAAGGTCAACAGCTTCACCCTCTATAACGGCATCGTCATCGGCATTGCCGGCCTGCTCGCCCTGTTCCTCACTATCCTGTTCGTGGTCAAGGGCAGCGCGATGTTCCCGGCGGCGGCGGCGCTGGCCTGGGCGGTGCTGGGCTATATCGGCCTCGATTTCGGCTTCTGGTCGAAAGTGTTCGGCATCTCGCCGCTGGCGCAGCAATTCTGGCGCGCCGCCGGCGAGGCGATCCTCGCCGCGACGCTGGTGGTGTTCCTGTTCGCCTATCTCAACCTCAATCGCTGGCATGTGCGCTACGCCCATGTCACCGCCGGCTGGCTGGTGTTCCTCGCCGCCATTGTCGGCCTCGCCTTGCTCGACCCGTCCGCCGCCGCCGGCATTGCCCGGCCCTCGCTGCTCGTCGTCTCCTTCATGGGCTTCGGCGTGGTGGTGTGGCTGGCGCTGCACCGCTACGACCGCGCCGTGCTCATCATCCCGACGCTGCTGCTGCTTGTCGTCTGGGTGATCACCGCCGGCATGGCGGTGTCCGGGCGCATCGGCAATGATCTCGTCGCCCCGGCGCTGCTCGGCGGTCTGGTGCTGATCGTCATGCTGATCGGCTTCACCGTGATGCAGCACGCCTTCGCCGGCATCGGCTCGGTCGCCGGCAGCGCGCAGGAGCTGGAGCGCCGGGCGCTCGCTGTGGCAGGCTCGGGCGACATCGTCTGGGACTGGGATGTCGACACCGACCGCATCCATGTCAGCCCCGAGGCCGAGCACATGCTGGGCCTCAAGCAGGGCACGCTGGAGACCGAGGCGGCGGGCTGGCTCGACATCATCCATCCCGGCGACCGCGACCGCTTCCGCGCCACGCTGGACGGGCTGCTCGACCAGCGGCGCGGGCGCATCGACCAGGATTTCCGCCTGCGCGCCCATGACGGCCATTATCTCTGGTTCAATCTGCGCGCCCGGCCGGTGGTCGGCACCGATGGCGAGGTGGTGCGCTGCATCGGCACGCTCTCCGACGTGACCGACAGCCGCACCGCCGAGGAGCGCATGCTCCATGACGCGGTGCACGACAATCTGACCGGCCTGCCCAATCGCGAACTGTTCCTCGACCGCGTCGCCGCCGCCAACGGCCTGGCGCGCAGCGACGAGCAGATCCGGCCGACGGTCATGCTGATCGACCTCGACCGCTTCAAGCAGGTCAACGCCACGCTCGGCATGCCGGCGGGCGATTCCATCCTGCTCACCGTCGCCCGCCGGCTGATGCGGCTCGTCAAGCAGCAGGACACGCTGGCGCGGCTCGGCAGCGACCATTTCGCCCTGATCCTGCTTTCCGAGCGCGAACCCGAGCGCATCACCGCCTTTGCCGACACGCTCCGCCGCACGCTGCGCGCGCCCATCACCTTTGGCGATCGGGAAATCTTCATCACCGCCTCCATCGGCCTCCTGCTCGCCGACGGCCAGAAGCGCACCCCGGTGGAAACGCTGAAGGATGCCGAACTGGCGATGTATTTCGCCAAGCGGGTCGGCGGCGACCGGATCGAGGTGTTCCGCCCCAATATGCGGACACAGAAGCTCGACCGGCTGAGCATGGAGCAGGACCTGCGCCAGGCGCTGCAGCGTGGCGAGATCAGCGTGCTCTACCAGCCCATCGTCGATCTCACCACGCGCCGCATCGCCGGCTTCGAATCCACCATGCGCTGGCAGCACCCCACGCTTGGCACCCTTACCCCCGATGATTTCCTCGGCCTCGCCGAGGATTCGGGGCTGATCGTGGATATCGGCCTGTTCATGCTCGACACCGCCGCGCGCCAGCTCGGCGTGTGGCAGCGCACCCTGCGCGGCGAACCGATCTTCATCTGCGTCAACATCTCCTCGCGCCAGATGCTGCGGCACGATCTGCTGCAGGATCTGAAGGCGGTGCTTGCCCGCAACGTCGTCGCGCCCGGCACGCTGAAGCTGGAGCTGTCGGAATCGCTGGCGATGGAGAACCCGGAATACACCTCGCAGATCCTCACGCGGATGCGCGACCTCGACGCCGGCCTGACGCTGGAGGATTTCGGTTCTGGCTATTCCGCCCTTGCCTATCTCCAGCGCTTTCCCTTCGACAGCATCAAGGTCGACCGGACCTTCACCAAGGCGCTGGGCCGGAGCGGCAACAAGGCGCAGCGCCCGATCATCCTGCGCACCATCATCAACATGGCGCAGGACCTCGGCATGGACATCATCGCCCAGGGGGTGGAGACCGAGCAGGTCGCCGCCGCGCTGGGCAAGCTCGGCTGCCGCTATGGCGAGGGGCGCTTCTTCGGCGAGGCGATGACCGCCGAGGAGGCGCGCAAGCGCCTGCAGCCCGAACAGCCGCCGACCTCGCTGCTGGAGCGCGGACGCCAATTGTCGCGCGGGGCGCGGGCGAGCGTCGGCGCGGCGCCCGCCGCTTCCCCCGAGACCCGCCCCGCAAGCGCCACCGAGGCCGCGCAGCGCGCGGCGCGGCCGGCGGCCACAACCCTTGCGGCCACGCCCCTTGCCGCGCCGAAGGCTGCTGCGCGCCCTGCTCCGGCACCTGCGGCCGCACGCCCGGCCGCCGCCGCGCCGGCAGCGCCGGCGGCGCGTCCGGCGGCCGCAACGACACCGGCCCCGGCCCCGGCGGCTCCCGCTGCGGCAGCGGCGCCGACCTCGACATCGAATTCCTGACGATGACGCCGAATTCCTGACGAAAAACCGAGCGGAGCGCCGGCTCAGGCGTGGCCGGCTTCCGTCGACAGCATGCCCGGATCAATGCCGATCTTGCGCAGCGCCAGATCATATTTCGCGCCGGCCTCGGCCTCGAACACCAGCGCCGCATCGGCCGGGCAGTGCAGCCAGCCATTCTGCTGGATCTCGTTCTCCAATTGCCCCGGCGCCCATCCGGCATAGCCGAGCGCCAGCATGGCGTGGGCCGGCCCGCTGCCGGTGGCCATCGCCCGCAAGATGTCGAGCGTGGCGGTCAGGCAGATGCCGTCGTCGATCGGCAGGGTGGAATCCTGGATATAGAAATCGGCGCTGTGCAGCACGAAGCCGCGCCCGGTTTCCACCGGCCCGCCGCGCAGCACCTTCACCCCGCCGGCGCTGCGCGGCAGATGAATCCGCTCCTCGCCCGGGATGACATCGAGCTGCACGAGAAGATCGGGAAAATTCACATGGCTGGCGGGCTGGTTGACCACGATGCCCATCGCCCCTTCCGGCGAATGCGCGCACAGATAGATCACCGACCGCGCGAAACGCTCGTCGCGCATGCCCGGCATGGCGACCAGCATCTGTCCATCGAGGAAGGTCCCGCCATCGGGGGTGTCGGGCTTCCGGGGGCGCTCGCGTCCGATCCACATGCGACAAAGCCTAAACCCCGCCGGTCCATTTTCAAGCCCGCGCATGCATGGCGCCACGGCGGGGGTCTCGGCCTCACACGAAAGTGCGCCCGGTCCGGCTTCCCCGCGGGCGGCGGAGAGGCTATCGCCAAGGCCATGCTGTCCCCTCTGCGCTCCCTCCTTCTGTGCTCGCTTGCGCTGCTTCCCTGCGCGGTTCCGGCCGGTGCCGGCGAGATGTCCGCCTGGTCGGCGCCGGAAGGCACGGCGGCGCGTCTGGTCGCCGGCGGCAGCGAGGGCGAGGCGCTGCTGGGCGGCGTGGAGATCCGCCTTCCGCCCGGCCTCAAGACCTATTGGCGCTATCCCGGCGACAGCGGCGTGCCGCCGCATTTCGACTGGACCGGCTCGCACAATGTCGAGGCGGTGGAGGTGCTGTGGCCGGCCCCCACGCGGTTCGATGATGGCGGCTCCTACTCCATCGGCTACAAGCACGACGTGGTGCTGCCGCTGCGCATCGTCCCGAAGGACCGCGCTCAGCCGGTCGAGCTGAAGCTCAATCTCGATTTCGCCGTCTGCGGCAGGATCTGCCAGCCGGCCACTGCGGCGCTCGATCTGACGCTGCCGCCCGGCGGCGCCGGCACGCCGTCCGCTGCGCTTGCCCAGGCGCTGGCGCAGGTGCCGCGCCCGGCCGCGCTCGGCGCCGAGGGCGAACCCGGCATCGCCGCCGCCGAGCTGAAAGGCTCCGCCGACAACGCCGCCATCCGGGTCGTCGCCGAGGTGAGCGACCCCGCCGCCGATCTCTTCGTCGAGGGGCCGAACGAGGACTGGGCGCTGCCGCTTCCGGTGCGCGAGATCGGCCCGGACGGGCGCGCCGTCTTCGTGCTGCCGGTCGACGGCGTGCCCAGCGGGGCCGATGTCGCGGCGGCCAAGCTCCGCTTCACCCTCGTCGATGGCGACCGGGCGATCCAGGTGGACGCGCCGCTTTCCACCCGCTGAACCCGCTTCCCGGCACGCGGGAAATCGGTATGGTACCGTCGGACCGGGCCCCTCCGTTGCGGCAGGCCCGGTCCGGCGCGGCCCTTCGGCGGGTCCGTTCCACCCCTTCCCGCCGTATGAAAGGACATTTCCATGACGATCAAGGTCGGCGACCAGCTTCCCAGCGTCACCTTCCGGGTGGCCACCGAGGACGGCCCGGTGCCGAAATCCACCGACGAGATCTTCAAGAACAAGAAGGTCGTGCTGTTCGCCGTTCCCGGCGCCTTCACGCCCACCTGCCACAAGAACCACCTGCCGAGTTTCATTGCCCGCGCCGAGGAAATCCTCGCCAAGGGCGTGAGCACCATCGCGGTCACCGCCGTCAACGATCCCTTCGTGATGGCGGCGTGGGAGAAGGCCTCCAACGCCGAGGGCAAGATCGTGTTCCTGTCGGACGGCAATGCTGAATTCGCCAAGGCCATCGGCCTCGACTTCGACGCCGCGGCGGCGGGTCTCGGCGTTCGCTCCAAGCGCTATTCCATGCTGGTCGAGGACGGCGAGGTGATGATCCTCAATGTCGAGGACGTGCCCAGCAAGGCCGACAAGACCAACGCCGACGTGCTGCTCACGCAGTTCTGACCTGTGGCGCCGATCCCGGCCGGGGCCCGTCCCCGCGCCGGGATTTCCATGTCTGCCGGCACCCTCCGCAGCATCCCGCCGCTCAGGCGATGATGTCGGGGCAGATCTGGTCCTCGATGAAGCCGATGCGGTCGCGTAGCTGCAGCTTGCGCTTCTTGAAACGTGCGAGCTGCAACTGGTCGCTTCCCGGCATGTCCTGCAGCGCCTGGATCGCGACATCCAGATCGCGGTGCTCCTGCCGCAAGCGCTCGAGAAGAGCCAGAAGCTCGCGTTCCTCTTCCGCCGTCATCTGTGTCAAACGCCCGCCCGAACCCGACTCATCCCCGGCCCGGCCGGGGTCTGGCACGAGTATCGCCGCCCCTGCGGCCGGCCGCAACAGCCGGGCTCCCCACACTGTGAGCGACCGCGCTGCAGTGCAGCACATCCTTTCATCGACAGCCCGTGACTCTCGTGACAGACTGATGACGTTCGCTTCGGAAGACAGGAGATACTGTCCATGACCATGCAGTCGCATGTTGCCGAGTTGGAACGTCGCCACCAGGCACTTGAAAAGCAATTGCGGGAAGAAATCACCCGTCCCGCGACCGACGCTACCCGCATCGCTGATCTCAAACGGCGCAAGCTGATCCTCAAGGACGAGATCGCCCGCTGCAAGGGCACGGTACACTAGCCCTCACAACCCGCTTCATCCCGGCTCCGCGCGCCCGCGCGGGGCGTCGCCCCCGGCGGTCCGCTGCGGCTGGCAGGAGTGCGCCGCCCCTCGCGCCTGTCGCGGGGCACGCTCATCGCGGCGCCGGCCGCCCGGTCCGGCGATTTCCCCGATTGAATCCGACAGCTACCCGCCGGCCTCGCTGCCGGCGGTTCGTTTTGTGCGCCCGGCAGCGGCCGGCCGCGCCAACCCGACGAAGGGCGTAAGCATTTCAGCGTCTTGCCAGACGGCGCTGAAAGGCGAAATCTCACGGCCATAAAAAACCGTCCAACAAGAACATTCCCGAGGGAGACGCCTGCCATGACTGGTTCCGCCAGCCGCTACCCGTCCGTTCACGCCCGCTCCATCGAAGACCCCGAGGGTTTCTGGCGCGACGCCGCCCGCGGCATCGACTGGATGAGCGAAGGCGAGCGCGTCTTCGAGGCCTCCCTCGGCCTTTATGGCCGCTGGTTTCCCGGCTGGACCACCAATGTCTGCCAGAATGCGGTGGACCGCCATGTCGATGGCGGGCGTGGCGCCCAGCCGGCGATTTTCTACGACAGCCCGGTGGCCGGGGCGCAGCGCACGGTCACCTATGCGGAACTGAAGGACGAGGTGAGCCTGCTCGCCGGCGTGTTGGGCGAACTCGGCGTCGGGAAGGGCGACCGCGTCGTCATCTACATGCCGATGATCCCGGAAGCGGTGTTCGCCATGCTGGCCTGCGCCCGCATCGGCGCGGTTCATTCGGTGGTGTTCGGCGGTTTCGCCGCCGCCGAACTGGCGAGCCGCATCGAGGACGCCCAGCCCAAGGTGGTGCTCTCCGCCTCCTGCGGCATCGAACCCTCACGGCTGGTGCAGTACAAGCCGCTGCTCGACCTCGCCCTCACCATGGCGAAGCACCGGCCGGAAGCCTGCCTCATCTTTCAGCGGCCGCAGGTGGAGGCCAAGCTGGTCGCCGGCCGCGATCATGACTGGGCCACGCGGCGCGAGGCAGCGCGGACGGCGGACCTGCGGCCCGCCTGCGTGCCGGTGGAAGCGACCGACCCGCTCTATATTCTCTACACCTCGGGCACGACCGGAAAACCGAAAGGCGTGGTGCGCGACACCGGCGGCTACATGGTGGCGCTGCGCTGGTCGATGCAGGGGCTTTATGACGTGCAGCCGGGCGAGGTCTATTGGTCGGCCTCGGATATTGGCTGGGTGGTCGGCCATTCCTACATCGTCTACGCCCCGCTGCTCACCGGCTGCACCACGGTTCTCTATGAGGGCAAGCCGGTGGGCACCCCGGATGCCGGCGCCTTCTGGCGGGTGATCGAGCAATACAAGGTGGCAGCGCTTTTCACCGCGCCTACCGCATTGCGGGCGATCAAGAAGGAAGACCCGGAAGGCCGGCTGATGGGCGCCTATGACCGCTCCAGCCTGCGCACGCTGTTCCTCGCCGGCGAGCGCGCCGATCCTGACACGGTGGAATGGGCCAAGGCCCGCCTTGGTGTGCCGGTGGTCGATCACTGGTGGCAGACCGAAACCGGCTGGGCGATCGCCGGCAATCCCGTTGGCCTCGGCGCCCTGCCGATCCGTGTCGGCTCCACCGGCGTGCCGATGCCCGGCTATCAGGTCGATATTCTCGATGAGGGCGGGCATCCCGTGGGGCCCGACCGCATGGGCTCCATCGCCATCAAGCTGCCGCTGCCGCCCGGCTGCCTGCCGACGCTGTGGCGGCAGGATGAGCGCTTCCGCGAGAGCTATCTCCTCGACTTCCCCGGCTATTACAAGACGGCCGATGCCGGCTTCACCGATGCCAATGGCCAGTTGTTCATCATGGGCCGCACCGACGACATCATCAATGTCGCCGGCCACCGCCTGTCCACCGGCGGTATGGAGGAAGTGCTGGCGGCCCATGCCGATGTCGCGGAATGCGCGGTCATCGGCATTCATGACGAATTGAAGGGCGAAGTGCCCTGCGGCTTCGTGGTGCTGAAGGCCGGGGTGGCGCGCTCCCCCGCAGATATCGAGCAGGAGATCGTCGCGCTGGTGCGCGAGCGCATCGGCCCGGTGGCGGCGTTCCGGCTCGCCATCACCGTCAACCGGCTGCCGAAGACGCGCTCGGGCAAGATCCTGCGCGGCACGATGAAGAAGATCGCCGATGCCGAGCCGTGGAACATGCCGGCGACCATCGACGATCCCGCCGCGCTGGACGAGATCGCCGCCGCGCTCGGCGCGCGCGGCCTTGCCGGTGCGCCTGCCGCCTGACCGCGTCCGCGCGCATGAAAAAGCCCGGAGCGGCGACGCTCCGGGCTTTTTCGTTCAGGCCGCTCGCCGGCAGGCGGGGCTCATTCCTCGTCCTCGGCCTCGCTCTTGCGCGAGCCGCCGAGCTTGGCGAACACGGTTTCCAGGTCGATCGCTTCCTCGCGCGGCTTGCGGCTGGGCACGAACGGCTCCGGTCCGTCGCCGACCGACAGGTCGACCGGCAGCAGCGTCGTCTCGTCGCCCGCCGGCGCCACCGCGGCGGGGCGGTCCTTGGAGGAGCGCTGCACCTCGATGTCGAGGTCGATCTGCGAGCACAGGCCCAGCGTCACCGGGTCCATCGGCGTCAGATGCGCGGCGTTCCAGTGGGTCCGCTCCTTGATCGACTCGATGGTCGTCTTGGTGGTGCCCACCAGACGCATGATCTGGCTGTCCTTCAGCTCCGGGTGGTTGCGCAGCAGCCAGAGAATGGCGTTCGGGCGATCCTGGCGCTTGGACACCGGGGTGTAGCGCGGGCCGCGGCGGCGCTTCGGCTCGGGCAGGCGCACCTTCGACTCGAGCAGCTTCAGCCGGTGATGGGGGTTCTTCTCCGCGCGCTCGATTTCCTCGCGGGCAAGCTGGCCGGTGGTGATGGGATCGCTGCCCTTGATGCCCTGCGCGACTTCGCCATCGGCGATGCCCTTCACTTCCAGCACATGCAGCTTACAGAAATCCGCGATCTGGTCGAAGGTCAGGGCGGTGTTCTCGACCAGCCACACGGCGGTGGCCTTCGGCATCAGGGGGGCGTTCGCCATGGGACGCAGCTCCATCCAGTGGGCGCCGGGCGGGCGGTGAAACCGCGCCGGCGTGCAGATTTCGGGTCTTCGGCCGCGCAAACCTCTCCCCGCGCCCACCCCGGGAGGGGCGGAGCCTCGGACCGTCTCGCGATGACCGGGATGGCGTGAATATAGGCGCCTGCGCGCCGTCCTGCAAACCCAAAGACGCGCCGGCCGGGCTGGCGGTCGGGTTCGCCCGCTGCTAGCCTGCCGGCCCCCCACCAGCAAGGATGACGCGATGAAGCCTGTTCGACTTCTGACCGCCGCCGCCCTTCTTCTCACCCTCACCGCCGGCGCCTTCGCGCAGCAGGCCGAGCGCGAAATGCCCGGCACCGACGAAGTGTCCCGCATCAGCGGCGGCACCTATGCCGTCGACCCCGACCACACCCAGATCGTCTGGACCGTCGACCATATGGGCATCACCCCGCTCGCCGGCATGTTCGGCGCCTCGGGCGGTACGCTGGTGCTCGACCCTACCAAGCCGGACGAGGCGACGCTGGAAGTCACCATCCCGATATCGGGCCTGCGCGTGACCTCGGAAGGCTTCGCCACCCATCTCGCCAGCCCCGAGCTGCTCGACACCGCGAAATTCCCTACCGCGACCTTCAAGTCCTCCAAGGTCACGGTCGAGGGCAGCGACGCCACCATTGAGGGCGAGCTGACGCTGCATGGCGTGACCAAGCCCGTGACGATGGATGTCAGCTTCTTCGGCGCCGGCATCAATCCGATGAGCAAGGTCGAGAATATCGGCTTCACCGGCACCACCGAGATCAGGCGCAGCGATTTCGGCCTCGGCTATGGCGTTCCCGCCATTTCCGACGAGGTGACGCTCGACATCGTCGCCGCCTTCATCAAGCAGCCCTGACCGGGCCACGCTTGACAGCGCGGGCCCCGGCACCCATGACGGTGGCGAGGCCCCGCTGGACCCTGCGATGACCGCCGAAAAACCTGTTCTCCGCGTCCTACTCTGTGCCCCGCGCGGCTTCTGCGCCGGGGTGGTGCGCGCCATCGACGCGGTGGAGCGGGCGCTGGAGATGTACGGCCCGCCGGTCTATGTGCGCCACGAGATCGTGCACAACAAATATGTGGTGGAAGGGCTGAAGGCGAAGGGCGCGGTCTTCGTCGAGGAGCTCGACGAAGTGCCCGCCGGCACCGCCGCCCCGGTCATCTTCTCCGCCCATGGCGTCGCCCGCTCCGTGCCCGAGGACGCCGCCCGGCGCAACTTCTTCGCCATCGACGCCACCTGCCCGCTGGTGACCAAGGTGCACCGCGAGGCCACCGTCCATTACAAGCGCGGCCGCGAGGTCGTGCTCATCGGCCATGCCGGCCACCCCGAGGTGATCGGCACGATGGGCCAGCTTCCCGACGGCGCGGTGTCGCTGGTGGAGACCGCCGAGCAGGCGCGGCTCTTCCAGCCGCGCGACCCGCTCAACCTCGCCTTCACCACCCAGACCACGCTCTCCATCGACGACACCGCCGAGATCGTCGCCATATTGCGCGAACGCTTCCCCGCCATGGTGGCGCCGCACAAGGAAGACATCTGCTACGCCACCACCAACCGGCAGGAAGCGGTCAAGCGCGTCGCGCCGGAGGTGGACGCGATGATCGTCGTCGGCGCCCCCAATTCCTCCAATTCCCAGCGCCTGAGGGAGGCCGCCGAGCGCGCCGGCTGCCGCCACGCGGCGCTGGTGCAGCGGGCCGGCGAGATCGACTGGGAGCGCTTCGGCGCCATCGCCTCGCTCGGCGTCAGCGCCGGCGCCTCCGCCCCGGAAGTGCTGGTGGAGGAAATCCTCGACGCCTTCGCCACCCGCTACACGCTCAAGGTGGAGACGGTGCACAACGCGCATGAGGACGTGTTCTTCCCGCTGCCCCGCCAGCTCCGCTCCGACGCCGCCGAATAGGCTCGACCGACCCCATGGCCGTTTACACCGACGTTTCCCCGGAAGAGCTCGAAGCCTTCCTCGCCACTTATGATCTCGGCCGCCTGCGTGCCTTCAAGGGCATCGCCGAGGGCGTGGAGAATTCCAACTACCTGCTGCAGACCGAAGCCGGAAGCTTCATCCTCACCCTCTATGAGAAGCGGGTGAACCCGGCCGACCTGCCCTTCTTCGTCGGGCTGATGGAGCATCTGGCGACGCGCGGCATCGACTGCCCGCAGCCGGTGCGCAACCGCGAGGGCGTGGCGCTCGGCACGCTGGCCGGGCGCCCGGCGCTGATCGCCACCTTTCTCGTCGGCACCTCGGTGCGCCGCCCCGGCGTTGCCCATTGCGCCGCGCTCGGCGCCGCTTTGGCCGGGCTGCACAAGGCCGGCGCCGATTTCACCGCCTTCCACCGCGCCAATGCGCTCTCGGTCGCCGGCTGGCGCCCGCTCTATGAGCAGGCGGGCGAACGGGCGGACAGCGTCGCCCCGGGCCTTTCCGCGCTGATCGCCGATGAATTGGCGGTGCTGGAACCGGGCTGGCCGACCGACCTTCCCGCCGGCGTCATCCATGCCGACCTGTTCCCGGACAATGTGTTCTTCACCGATGGGCGGCTGTCGGGGCTGATCGACTTCTATTTCGGCTGCAACGACCTGCTCGCCTATGATGTCGCCATCTGCCTGAACGCCTGGTGCTTCGAGCCGGACGGCGCCTTCAACCAGACCAAGGGCCGCGCCTTGCTCGCCGCCTATCAGGCCGAGCGGCCGATGAACCCCGCCGAGATCGCCGCCCTGCCGCTGCTGGCGCGCGGCGCGGCGCTGCGCTTCCTGCTCACCCGGCTGGTCGACTGGCTGAACGTGCCGCCCGGCGCGCTGGTGCGCCCGCACGACCCGCTGGAATATCTGCGCAAGCTGCGCTTCCACCGTTCGGTGACAAGCCCGCGCGATTATGGCGTGCTGGAAGGCGAAGCCGCGTGAAGACCGCTCCCGGCACCGCCCGCATCTTCGCCGACGACACCGCCAAGGAAGCTCCCAAGGAAGCCCCGAAGGGCATCGTCGCCATCTGGACCGACGGCGCCTGCTCCGGCAATCCCGGCCCCGGCGGCTGGGGCGCGATCCTGCGCTATGCCGGTTCGGAAAAGGAACTCTCGGGGGGCGAATCCCCCACCACCAATAACCGCATGGAGCTGATGGCGGCGATCTCCGCGCTGGAGGCGCTGAAGCGCCCGTGCACGGTCGATCTGCATACCGACAGCGAATATATGCGCAACGGCATCACCAAATGGATCGCCGGCTGGAAGCGCAATGGCTGGCGCACCGCCGACAAGAAGCCGGTGAAGAATGTCGACCTGTGGGAGCGCCTTGAAGCCGCCATCGCCCGGCACGACATTCGCTGGCACTGGGTGAAGGGCCATGCCGGCGACGAGATGAACGAACGCGCGGACGAACTCGCCCGCGCCGGCATGGCGCCCTACAAGGCCGCGCGCGGCGGCTACTGAGTCGGGACCGACATCATGACCACACGCCTTGAGGTTCCTACCGGCGCGGTGGCGGGCGCCCCCGCCGCGTTGCTGCGGGCCGAGGGCCTCGCCGTCTTCGCCGCCGCGCTGGTGGCCTATGCCGCGCTCGGCGCCAGTTGGTGGCTGTTCGCGGCGCTGATTCTGGCGCCGGACCTCTCCATGCTCGGCTATCTCGGCGGCCCGCGCTTTGGTGCCTTCGTCTACAACGCCGCCCACACCTATGTGGCCCCGGCCCTGCTCGGCGCCTTCGCCTATGGGTTCAGTGCGCCGCTGGCCGGCGCCATCGCCCTGATCTGGATCGCCCATATCGGGCTCGACCGTCTGCTCGGCTATGGGCTCAAATACAGCGCCGGATTCGGCCACACCCATCTCGGCCGCCTCGGCCGAAACTGAGGAAGGTTCAGGCGGAGACGGCCAGTTGGATTGACAAAGCCCCCTCCCCTCCGCTATCAGCCGGGCCTCAATTTCTGCTGGCGGATCGGGGCGCGGCCATAGGGCGCCGTCTCATGCGCAGGCGCTGTCGATCCGAAGGTTAGTGTCATGAAGATCCGTAACTCGCTCAAGTCGCTGCTCGGCCGTCACCGCGACAACCGTCTGGTGCGCCGCAAGGGCCGCGTCTACATCATCAACAAGACCCAGAAGCGCTTCAAGGCCCGCCAGGGCTGAGCGAAGGCCGCTAGGCCCTCGGTTGGCCGCGTTCACGATTTCGCGGCCGACATCGAGTAATATTGCTCAAGGGCGCGCCGGCTCCTAACATGGGGTCATGCGCGCCCTTTTTGCTGCCCTCATCCTTGCTGCCGCGCCGCTCGGGGCCACGGCCCAAACCGCGCAGCCCCCTGCGCCTCCGGCTCAGCCCGAGGCTTCGGCCCCTGCCGCGCCGGCGCCCAAGCCCGCCGAACCTGATCGCGCCAAGCGGCTCGACGCGCTGTTCGCGGCGCTAAAAGCCGCACCAGACGACGAATCGGCCAAGGAGATCGCCGCGCGCATCGACGTGGCGCTCACCCCCTCCGGCAGCGACACCGCCGATCTGTTGATGGCCCGTGCCTCACAGGCGACACAGGCCAAGCAGTTCGATCTCGCCGTGGAACTGCTGGACGGCCTGCTGGCGATCGAGCCCGATTATCTCGAAGCCTGGAACAAGCGCGCCACCGTCTTCTTCCTGCAGGAGGACTTTTCCGACGCGCTGGTCGATCTGCGCCAGGTGGTGGCCCGCGAGCCGCGCCATTACGGCGCCTGGGCGGGCATCGCCATCATCTGCAAGGAGATCGGCGACGACAAGCGCGCGCTGGACGCAGCCCGCCGGGCGCTGGCCATCTATCCCCATCTCGACGCGATGAAGGATATGGAGGAAGAACTGGCGATCACGGTCGAGGGCCGGCCGATTTGAAGCCGGACGGTCGACTCAGGCCCGCTCGTAATCCACGAAGCTGAAGGCGAATTCGTCCTTCTCGCCTTGGATCGGCCCTTCGCGGCCAATCTCGCGCCACTCGCCGCGCGCGAAGGCGGGAAAGTGCACGTCGCCTTCGGGGCGGCCGTGCACCTCGGTCAGGCGCAGCCGCGTCGCATGGGGAAAGGCCAGCGCATAGATCTGCGCGCCGCCGACCACCGCCATCTCGTCGACGCCCAGCCGCAAAGCCTCCTGTGCCCCGTGCTCCAGCGCAGCACCCAGTGACGAAACGACCAGCACGCCCTCCGGCGGGCGGAAGCCGGTGTCGCGGGTGATGACAAGGCTGGTACGCCCCGGCAGCGGCTTGCCGATGGATTCGAAAGTCCGCCGCCCCATCAGGATCGGCTTGCCCCAGGTGATCGCCCGAAAGCGCTTGAGATCGCCGGAAATGTGCCAGGGCAGCGCATCGCCGCGCCCGATGATGCCATTCTCCGCCACGGCGGCAACCAGTGTGAGAACGGTCATGCCGCGCTCCCGCGGAGCAGCGCCAGGGCGGTGTCCGCCGCCGCGAGGCCGGTCTGGTGCGCGCCATGGGCGGTGGAATAGGCGTGGGGCGAAGATGCCTCGCCGGCAAACAGCAGGCGGTCCCCGAGCGGGTGCGTCAGCGTCTGCGTCAGCCGCGCGCGCACCGGCGCATAACCCGGCAGGGCGCAGCTATAGCCGCCGCCGATCAGGGGATCGGCCACCCAGCCCGTGGTGGCGACGCCGGCGACATGTTTTTCGATCCCCGCGCCGAACGCATCCTTGAGCGCAGCGAGGGCGAAGTCGCGCATCGCCGCCGGCCCCGCCTGCACCAGCGCCGCCGCATTCGCCCCGCCGAGCTGGGCAATGGCCATGGGATGGCCGAACGGGTTGAGGGTGAAATTCACCGGCTTGCGGTTCGGGTCGCGCAGGTCCAGCGTGTCGATATAGCTGGTCGGCTCGACACCGAACACGTCGCGGTCGAACAGGAAGGCGACTTTTTCCGCCGCGCCGAGCGGCAGCGCGTCGAAGGCCTCCGCAAGATCGGGCGGCAGCAGCGGCGCGAAGGCGAGGCCGCCGCGCGCGATCACGGAGGTCGGCACCGCGACGATGGCGAGCCGGGCCGTGAGCGTTCCGCGCGAGGTGGTAAGCCGCACCCCCTGCCCGGACCAGTCGATGCTGGAGACGGCACAGCCGGTCACGAGGGCAAGATCAGGCGCGTCGCGGGCAGCCAGCGCCTGCACCAGCGCGCCATAGCCCTTTTCGACCGGGTAGTTCTCGCCCGTGTCGGAATAGGCGGCGTAGTCGAGCGTCGAGAGCCGCTCCGGCTCGGCAGCCGAGAGCAGCGCCAGCCAGTGCCGGGCGAGGCGTGCCCAGTCCGGCGGCAGGCCGGCCTCGGCCAGCACCGCGCTCGCGGCGATGTCGCGCCCCTCCTCGCCGGCTTTGTGGATGGCGGCGTAACTGGCCTGAATGGCGTTCCAACTGGCCTCACACTCCACCTCATCGGCCCAGCGATTCCCGAGATGGGTCGCGCGCGCCTTGCGGTTGCCGCGCACGAAATAGGAGAGGCCGAGTTCGTCCGCCGCCGCCCGCAAAGGGTTTACGGAAGCCGAATGCAGCCAGTGGCAGCCGCGATCCCAGGCGACACCGAAGGTCGCGGTGTCGGTGAAAGCCCGCCCGCCGGTGCGCTCGGCCGCTTCCAGCACCACCACATCCACGCCCGCCTGCGCCAGCCGCGCCCCCGCAGCCAAGCCGGCCGCGCCGGCGCCGACGACGATCACCTCATGCTGTGCGGTCACGGTAACGTCCGGCGTTTAAAGGGAAAAGGGTCTGTGGCGGGCGGTTGCGCGAGGCGCGCTATTTCTTGCGGAAGGCGTCGAGCCGCACGACCTGCGCCCCGCCCGAGCCGCCATCCTTCGGATCCTCGCCCTCGCCCGCAGGCAGCGAGGCGCTCTCCGAAAGCTCGGCCGCCGCAGGCCTGGCCCCGGGAGACGTGGATTCGGAACGCTTGGGCTCCGAAGGTTTGGGCTCCGAAGGCTGGGCGTCCGAAGAGGGCTTGGCACGGGACGGCTTGGCCTCCGCCGACGGCGCCGCGGCCGGCTTGGGTGCCGACATGTCGGCGGGAGCGGCCTGAAGCGGCACCGTCTTCGGCCCGCCCGCCGCCGTTTCCGGCCTGGTTCCCGGCTCCGCAGCCCGTCCGGCGGCCCGGGTGGAGGGAACGGAGGTCGGACGCCCCTCGCCGATCGGCGTCGGCGCCGCCGCTGGAGCCACCGCCGGCGCGTCGCCAGCACCGTCCTCCTCCGCCGTTTCGAACTGCAGCCCGAACTTGACCGAGGGATCGAAGAAGCCCTTCAGCGCGGCATAGGGAACATGCAGCCGCTCGGGAATGCCGTTGAAGGAAAGCCCCACCTCGAAAAACTGCTCGGTGACGATCAGATCCCAGAACTGGTGCTGGAGCACAATCGTCATCTCTTCGGGGTAGCGCTCCTTCAGACGTGGGGAAATCCGCACGCCGGAGGCCCTTGTGTCGAAGGAGAGATAGAGATGGTGGTCGCCGGGCAGCCCGTCGCGGGCAACATCGGTCAAGACGCGGCCCACGACGCCGCGCAACGCATCCTGCACTAGCAGGTCATATCGGATAAGATCGACGCTCATGCCCGCAATGAACCCGATTCCGGTGTCGACTGCCAGTCATACGTGAGAAGGAAGTGCAGGCTTCTGTTGCCAGGTGCCTGCGAACCCCGCCTCACGGTGCTACCCGCTAGGACTTATTTTCCGTAGATCAAACCGCTCACGCGGCCTGAGCAACCGGAGCATAGTTGTCGTTGGCAACTATATGTTTGGTCCGATGACGGCGGTACCATGCCGAGCGAAAGAAGACCCTTTACGCTCTCGTCGATCCTGTTTCGCCCCCGCCGCAACCCACGTCTTCATGGGCTCCGGTGGAGGCGCCGGGTACTGCCCCCGGGTCCGAAGAGTTTATTCCGGTGTCCGTTTATCGCCATAGCCGGCTTGCGCCGGCAAAACGAATATAGGCGTTCGATGCCCCACTTGGAAGAGGGCATGCGCAACTCCCCCTTCCCGTCGCGCCGGGCGCCTCACGCCTCGGTCTGGTCGCCATATTGCAGATGCTCGATCGGACGGTTGCCGCCATTGCTGCCGAGCAGTTTTTCCTCGCGGGCGGCGATTTCCGTTCGCAGCGCCTCCATCAGGATTTCGCGCAGCATGTCGTAGTCGAGCCGCACCTCGGAATGCGCGCTGCGCAACGCCTGCCCTTCCCGCAACACCAGCGCTGGCGCCGTATGGGAGTGTTCCACCGTCAGGTCGAGCGGATGGGTGGCATCCTTTTCCAGCAAATTCAGATGCATGCGCAGGCGATGCAACTCGGTGTTGAGCGTGTCGGTGCTTCTCGTCATGATTTCCTCCCTCAGCATGGCCGCATCGGGACAAGTCGCGCCCGCCGGGAATGTTCCGGGTTACCGCCTCCGGCGGCATAGCCGACCCGTCTGGGGACGAGGGCGGCGAAGGCGCACACGGCGGATGGGACAGCGCCGCCCCATGCTATATGTGGTGGCAGACGGCGTCTTGGGAACAATAGCCATGCGGAACTATCACCATGCGGAACTATCACGAGCTTCTGGAACGTGTGCTGCGCGAGGGCGTACGCAAGGATGACCGCACAGGTACCGGCACGCTTTCCGTTTTCGGCCACCAGATGCGGTTTGATCTCGCCGAGGGCTTCCCGCTCGTCACCACGAAGAAGCTGCATCTGCGCTCCATCATCCACGAATTGCTGTGGTTCCTGGCCGGCGACACCAACATCGCCTATCTCAAGAAGAACGGCGTCTCGATCTGGGACGAATGGGCGGATGCCAAGGGCGATCTCGGCCCGGTCTATGGCCATCAATGGCGCTCCTGGCCGGATGGGCGCGGCGGGGTGATCGACCAGATCGCGCAGGTCGTCGCCGACATCCGCCGCACGCCCGATTCGCGCCGGCTGATCGTCTCCGCCTGGAACCCGGCCGACGTGCCGGCCATGGCGCTGCCGCCCTGCCACTGCCTGTTCCAGTTCTACGTGCTGGAGGGCAAGCTCTCGTGCCAGCTCTACCAGCGCTCCGCCGACATCTTCCTCGGCGTGCCGTTCAACATCGCCTCCTATGCGCTGCTCACCCACATGGTGGCGCAGGTAACGGGGCTGAAGCCGGGCGATTTTGTCCACACCTTCGGCGACGCGCACATCTATCTCAACCATCTCGACCAGGTGAACGAGCAGCTTGCGCGCGCGCCGCGCCCGCTGCCGAAGCTGACGCTCAATCCCGATGTGACCGATCTTTTCGCCTTCCGATACGAGGACATCGCCATCGAAGGCTATGATCCCCACCCCGCGATCAAGGCGCCGGTGGCGGTGTAGAAACGCGGCGGTGTCATCCCGGCTGCACCGCGGATGAGGCCGGAAAATCCTCGTCCTCACAATCCGGCTCGGCCATCGGCCGCCCGGCACGACGTTCTGGAAGAGCCCATGCCCCTCGCCCTGCGCCCCGCCCGGCCCGACGATGCCGCACTGATACTCGCCTTGGTGCGCGAGCTTGCCGACTATGAGAAGCTGCTGCACGAGGTGGAGGCGACAGAGGCGGATTTCGCCCGCGAACTCTTCGGCCCGCAGCCGCGCGTGTTCTGCGACATCGCGGAATGGGACGGCGCGGCCGCCGGCTTCGTGCTCTGGTTCTACACTTTCTCCACCTTCCGCGGGCGGCAGGGGATCTTCCTTGAGGATATCTATGTCCGCCCCGCCTTTCGCGGGCGCGGCATCGCCAGGGCCCTCATGCAGCGCCTGGCGCGGCGCTGCCTCGACGAGGGGCTCGGGCGTTTCGAGTGGAACGTGCTCGACTGGAACGAGCCGGCCATCCGCTTCTACCGCTCGGTCGGTGCCGTGCCGCTGGACGCTTGGACCATGCAGCGCGTCACCGGCGCGGCCCTGCATGAGCTTGCCGCCGGCTGAGACGTCGCTTCAAACCCGCGGCGAACCCGGGCGACGTGACCGCCGCCCGGGAATGTGAGCGAAGGCGGATCAGAGCGGCTCGCCATCCGGGCCATCGGGCCCGTCCGGGCCGTGGTCCATCGGGCCCGGGGGCATGCGGTGCGGCATCGCGCCGTCCGGACCGTGCCAGCCGGGGCCGGCATGGTGCGGCCCATGGCCTTTGCCGTCGCGGCCATAGGCCATGCGCGGGTGCTGGATCTGCTTGAACAGGATGGCGAAGCGGCGCTGCTGCGCACCGTCCAGGGCGTCATAGAGCGGAGCGGCGGCATCGGCGACCTTCTTCATGGTCTCGCCGCGACCGATCATTCCGTCGGCCTGGGCGCGCAGCCGCTCGATGACATCCGGCCGCTCGCCTTCCGGCTGCGCCTCGCGCATGGCGCGATGCTCGGCGCGGCGCGCCATCCGCTGCTTGGCGGCATCCTGCAGCGCGCTCTCCAGCGCCGGCCACAGCTTCTCCTGATCAGGTGTCAGCTTGAGCCCGGCCTTGAGCGCAGCGATGCGGGCGTCGCTCATGGCGCCGGCGAACTCGGCCATCTGCTCCGGGCTCGGGCGCGGGTGATCGCCCGCTCCCGGCTTGGGAGCCGCCACGCCGAAGGTCACACCGGCGAGAAGGGCGGCGGCGGTTGCTACAATGATCGTGCGTTTCATCGGCCTCATCTCCTGTGAAGGTGAGGCCGATGCTGGCGGAGGAACCCGAATGTTTCAAATGAAACTTCGGTAATGAACCCATACAATACATTCGGAAATAAAGATGAATGCCCGTTCAGGTTCATGAACATCCATTAACCCGGGGAGATCATCTTCTCCGGACGCACGTACTCGTCGAATTCTTCATTGGTAACATAGCCGCCGCCCACGGCTTCTTCGCGCAGTGTGGTACCGTTCTTATGCGCGGTCTTGGCGATCTTGGCGGCGTTGTCATAGCCGATCTTCGGCGCCAGCGCGGTGACCAGCATGAGCGAGCGCTCCAGCGCCGCCTTGATATTGTCCTCGCGCGGCACGATGCCGACGACGCAATGCTCGGTGAAGCTGAGCGCGGCATCGGACATCAGCCGCACAGACTGGAGGAAATTGTAGGCCATGACAGGGTTGTAGACGTTCAGTTCGAAATGCCCCTGGCTGCCGGCGAAGCTCAGCGTCGCATTGTTGCCGAACACCTGCACGCAGACCTGGGTCATCGCCTCGCACTGCGTCGGATTCACCTTGCCGGGCATGATCGAGGAGCCCGGCTCGTTCTCCGGCAACGCCAGTTCGCCAAGGCCCGAGCGCGGCCCGGAGCCGAGGAAGCGTATGTCGTTGGCGATCTTGAACAGCGACGCCGCGACGGTGTTGATCGCGCCGTGCGAGAACACCATGGCGTCATGCGCCGCCAGCGCTTCGAACTTGTTCGGCGCGGTGGTGAAGGGCAGCCCGGTGATGGCGGCGATATGCTCCGCCACCTTCTCGGCGAAGCCCACGGGGGCGTTGAGGCCGGTGCCCACAGCCGTGCCGCCCTGGGCCAGTTGCATCAGCGCGGGCAGTGTCGATTCGATGCGGGCAATGCCGTTCTCCACCTGGTGGGCATAGCCGGAGAATTCCTGGCCGAGGGTGAGCGGGGTAGCGTCCTGCGTGTGGGTGCGGCCAATCTTGATGATGTGCTGCCACTGCTCCGCCTTGTCGGCCAATGCGCCATGCAGGGTGCGCAGGGCCGGCAGCAGCCGGCGCGAGATTTCCTCCGCGCAGGCCACATGCATGGCGGTCGGGTAGGTGTCGTTTGACGACTGGCTCATATTGACGTGGTCATTAGGGTGGACGGGCTTCTTCGACCCCATCTCCCCGCCCAGCATCTCGATGGCGCGGTTCGAGATCACCTCATTGGCGTTCATGTTGGACTGTGTGCCCGACCCGGTCTGCCACACCACCAGCGGGAAATGGGCGTCGAGCTTGCCGTCGATCACTTCCTGCGCGGCGGCGACGATGGCGGCGCCGATCGTCGGATCGAGGCGGCCGAGCGCCATATTGGTTTCCGCCGCCGCCCGCTTGATGATGCCGAGTGCCCGGATGACCGGGAGCGGCTGCTTTTCCCAGCCGATCTTGAAATTGCCGAAAGAGCGCTGCGCCTGCGCGCCCCAATACTTGTCGGCCTCCACCTCAATGGGCCCAAAGGTGTCGGTTTCGATGCGGGTCTTGGTCATCGGTCAAAGCCTTTCGGGGTGCGTCAACGGGCCCGCTCACCGGGCGTCACGGCTGGCGGCGGGTTTAGCATGCGCCGTGCGGGAGCGGTATCTGCGCGGCGATGCATGACAGCTTCCGGCAAGGTTCCGGCCCGATAGTTCACAAATACGTGACTCCTACCCCTCCGGCAGCCGCTGCCGCGACCGTTTTTTGCTTACCATTATACCCTCATCGGGGATTGATGGAAGATCAGCCGGCTACCTGTAACGACTTAAGGACCGGCCGGAAGTGGCGGCGCCCGCGTACCGCACCGGCGCAAATTCTTGGAAACAGCCATTTTCATGGATATTATGAGAGGACTAATGACGCCCACCGCGCAGTCTCTGCGCCCCCATCACCGGAGGTCGGCGCCCGTGGGCGATCTTGTGAATCTGAACCGTCATCGCAAGCGGATCGCGCGGATGACGGCGGAACAAACCGCCGCTGCCCGGCGTTTGGAGTTCGGCCGCCCAAAGTACCAGCGCGAGTTGGACGCGGCCGAAGAACGAAAGCAGGAAAAAATGCTTGAAGGGCATAGGCGCATTCGAGAGGACGAGACATGAAGAGTCCCGTGGTTAAGCGGTCCATCGTGATTGCCGGGCACAAGACCAGCGTCAGTCTGGAAGATCAGTTCTGGGACGCCCTCAAGGAGATCGCCGCCAATCGGCGCAGCACCTTGTCGGAGATCGTGGCTTCCATCGATTCGGGCCGCAATCAGGGCAATTTGTCGTCGGCGATCCGCCTTTACGTGCTGGCGCATTACCGCAGCCCGTCCTCCAGCCGCGAGCCGGCCGAGGTGCCGGAGCGGAATGGTTCCTTGCGCTCTACCGTTGCGTAAACCCGGCCGAGTTCCCATATCGGAAGGTGGCGGGCGCGTTGTAACCTGATGCCTCGTCACCTATAACCGCCTCGTCACGCCGTTCCGGCGGCGAGGCGCGGGTTTTCTTGCACGGTGGCGTCTGCCGGTTCTGCGCTTGCGAGCCCCGGACTAGCCGGGCGCGCAAACGGAGTGGGCGCTGAATGTCTTGGAAGAACCAGAGCGGCGGGCCATGGGGTGGTGGCCCGCGCGGCCCTTGGGGCACTGGTCCGCAATCGCCGGGGCCGAGTTCTCCCGATCTTGAGGATCTGATCCGTCGCGGTCAGGAAAAGCTGCGGACCGCCATTCCCGGCGGCTTCGGCACCGGCAAGGGCATCGTCATTCTGGTGGCGCTGGCCATTGTCGCCTGGCTGCTCTCGGGCTTCTACCGCGTCGAGCCGGACGAGCAGGGCGTGGTCCTGCGCTTCGGCAAGTTCGTCGGCACCACCAATCCGGGCCTCAACTACCACCTCCCCTACCCGATCGAGACGGTGCTGACCCCCCAGGTCACGCGCGTCAACCGCATCGACATCGGCATCCGCACCGGCGACGACCCGCGCCGTGGCTCGGTGCAGCGCGATGTGCAGGAAGAGAGCCTGATGCTCACCGGCGACGAGAATATCGTCGATGTCGACTTCGCCGTCTTCTGGATGGTGAAGCCCGCCGCGCCCGGCTCGTCCGAGGATGTCGGCGCCGCCAATTTCCTGTTCAACGTCCAGAACCCGGAAGGCACCATCAAGGCGGTGGCGGAAAGCGCCATGCGTGAGGTGGTCGGCCGCACCAACATTCAGCCCATCCTCACCGGCGCCCGCCAGAACATTGAAACGGCGGTGCAGGAGCTGATGCAGCGCACGCTGGACGGATATCGCGCGGGCGTGCTCATCACCCAGGTCCAGTTGCAGAAGGTCGACCCTCCCTCGCAGGTCATCGACGCCTTCCGTGACGTGCAGGCCGCGCGCGCCGACGCCGAGCGCCTTCAGAACGAGGCGCAGGCCTACGCCAACCGCGTCGTCCCGGAAGCACGCGGCGACGCCGCGCGCATCACCCAGGGCGCCGAGGGCTACAAGGAGCGGGCAATCATCGAGGCGCGCGGCCAGGCGGCACGCTTCCTCAGCGTGCTCGGCGAGTATCAGAAGGCGCCCGAAGTCACCCGGCAGCGCCTTTACCTCGAAACCATGGAACGTGTCTTCGGTGGAATGGACAAGGTGATCATCGACCCTGCGGCCGGCGGCCAGTCCGGCGTCGTCCCCTATCTGCCTCTCGCCCCGCTCGGCGGCAGCACCCCCGCTCCGGCGGCCGCTCAGGGAGCCGCGAAATGAGGAACAGCCTCGGTCTTGTCCTGGCGATTATCGTCGCCGCCGTCCTCATCGGCCTGTTCTCGGCCCTGTTCAGCGTCTACCAGACCCAACAGGCGCTGGTGCTGCGCCTCGGTGAACCCATCAGGGTCATCGAGGAGCCGGGCCTGCACGCCAAGATCCCGATGGTCGACAGCGTGATCTTCATCGACAAGCGCATTCTCGACCTCGAGAACCCGTCGCAGGAAGTGATCGCCGCCGACCAGAAGCGCCTCGTGGTGGACGCCTTCGCGCGCTACCGCATCGTCAATCCACTGCGCTTCTACCAATCGGTCGGCACGGTGGACGCGGCCAATTCGCGTCTCGCCACCATCCTGAACTCGTCGCTGCGGCGCGTGCTCGGCGAATCCACCTTCATCGAGGTGGTACGCGACCAGCGTGAGGCGCTGATGGCGCGCATTCGCGATCAGGTGAACCGTGAGGCGGCCGGCTTCGGCATCGACGTGATTGATGTGCGCATCCGCCGCGCCGATCTGCCGGAAGCCAACAGCCAGGCGGTGTTCCAGCGCATGCAGACCGAGCGTCAGCGCGAAGCGGCGGAAATCCGCGCGCAGGGCGGCGAAGCGGCGCAGACCATCCGCTCGCGCGCCGACCGCGACTCGACGATCATCGTCGCCGAGGCCAACGCCACCGCCGACCAGTTGCGCGGCGAGGGCGAGGCCCAGCGCAACGAGATCTTCGCGCAGGCCTATAATCAGGACCGCGGCTTCTTCGACTTCTACCGGTCGATGCAGGCCTATGAGGCCTCGCTGAAGGGTTCGGACACGCGCATGCTGCTGGCGCCGGATTCGGAGTTCTTCCGCTTCTTCGGCAGCCCCTCCGCTCGTCCGGACGCGGCTCTCGGCGCCACGTCCGCCCCTGCGGCGGCGCCCGCGGCTCCGTCCGCTCCGGCGGCGGCGCCCGCCCCCGCCAACTGACGCAGCGCGACGATGTATGATTTCATCGTCGCGCTCGGCCTCGTGCTGGTGATCGAGGGGCTGGCGCTGGCCGTCGCCCCCGCCGCCGTGCGCCGCTCCGCCGAGGCCATCGCGCATCTGTCGGATTCCCCGCTGCGCGTGGCCGGCCTGATCGGCGCCGTTCTGGGACTGGCCATCGTCTGGCTTATCCGCGGCTGACGAGGCGGGGCCGTACGCCCCGCCTCGCGCTCTTTTGGCTTGCATCGCGTCTTGTCGCTTGTAGCGTCGGGCCTATCGGCCAGAGCATGTCGGGCCGCTCCGCCCGGTTCCGCGTGGCGGCGTCAAGGAGGCTTCATGATCAACTGCCTTGAGGGCCCCGGCCTGAACCTTTCCGCCCTCCTGCCGCCTCCGGCGGAGCAGAGCCGCCGCCCGGCGCCGGCACGGCGACGCCGTCCCACCCGCCGCGCCGGCGCGGCGCTTCTGGCCGCCGCTCTTGCCGCCGCGCTCGCTGTGCTCCCGCAGGCCGGCCACGCCGCCGCCGTCAAGGGCCCCGACACGGTGGCCGACACCGCCGCGCAGATCATGGACGCGGTGGTCAACATCTCCACCTCGCAGACAGTGGCGCCCTCGCGCAGTGTGCCGACACCGGAACTGCCGCCGGGCTCGCCCTTCGAGGAGTTTTTCGAGGAGTTCTTCAAGCGCCGGCAGCAGCAGGGCGAGGATCAGGGTCCGCGCCGCGTTTCCTCGCTCGGCTCCGGCTTCGTCATCGACGCCAGCGGCTTCATCGTCACCAATAATCACGTCATCGCCGATGCCGACGAGGTCTACGCCAATTTCGCCGATGGCTCGAAGCTGAAGGCCGAGATCGTCGGCCGCGACACCAAGATCGACCTGGCGCTGCTGAAGGTGACCCCCGAGCCCGACAAGCCGCTCAAGGCGGTGAAATTCGGCGATTCCGACATTCTGCGCGTCGGCGACTGGGTGATGGCGATCGGCAATCCGTTCGGTCTTGGCGGCACGCTCACGGTGGGCGTCATCTCCGCCCGCAACCGCGACATCAATTCCGGCCCCTATGACAATTTCCTGCAGACCGATGCCGCCATCAACCGCGGCAATTCCGGCGGGCCGCTGTTCAACATGGATGGCGATGTGATCGGCATCAACACCGCCATCATCTCACCCTCGGGCGGCTCCATCGGCATCGGCTTCGCCGTGCCGTCCAACACCGCCATCCCGATCATCGCCCAGCTCAAGGAGTTCGGCGAGACCCGGCGCGGCTGGATCGGCGTGCGCATTCAGCAGGTCACGCCGGAAATCGCCGAAAGCCTCTCGCTCGACCGCGCGCGCGGCGCGCTGATCGGCTCGGTGAACGAGGACGGCCCTGCCGCCAAGGGCGGGCTGAAGGCCGGCGATGTCGTCATCACCTTCGACGGCAAGGACGTGAAGGACATGCGCGCTTTGCCGATCATCGTCGCCGACACGCCGGTCGACAAGCAGGTCGATGTCGTCGTCATCCGCAAGGGCCAGCAGGAGACGATCCGCCTCACCGTCGGACGGCTCGATGAGGGCACGCCCTCCCCCAGCGCCGCCGCCGCGCCCGAGAAGAAGCCGGAGGCGCCGCCGCCGGTGACGACGCTCAAGCTGATGGGCATCGACATGGCGGAAATGACGCCGGAACTGCGCACCCGCTTCAAGATCAAGGACGAGCTCAAGGGCGTCGTGGTCATGGCGGTCGAGCCCGGCTCGGTCGCCGCCGAACGCGGCATCGCGCCGGGCCATCTGATCGTCGAGATCAATCAGGAAGCGACGGCCACGCCCGCCGATGTCGAGAACCGCCTCGCCGCGCTGAAAAAGGAGGGGCGCCGCTCGGCCCTCCTGATGGTCGCCGATCCCGAGGGGCAGATTCGCTTCACCGCACTACCCATAGAGTAACCGCCCCGGGGCGCGGGCGCGCTGCTCAGACCGGCGCGCCGGCACCCAACGGGAATGTCGGCGGCAGGCTTCAGGGCCGCGCTTGGGGCAGCGGCGGCGGCGGCAGGCCGGAGCCCGCCTCGGCCCGAGGCTTGCGTTCGGTAAGTTGCACCGTCCAGCTCTTCTGCTCGTGGGTGTCCACCTCGAAGAAGCCGGTGCGGTCGAAGCCACGCGCCAGGCAGTCCTGGATGCCGCGAATGGTGAATTCCTTCTCGCGGGTGCACATGAAGGCCTTGCCGGACCATTCCCCGCCCAGATCATAGTCGATGGCGTAGACATAGTAGAACCGCGCCACCAGATCGCCGCGCAGCAGCGTCTCGCAGCTATTGGCGCCGATGTTCCACCAGCCCTCGGTCGCCCAGCTATTGCCGTCCTTATAGCCGAGCGCGATGCCCACCCGGCTGCTCGACCGATTGCACAGCCGGAAATCCGCCGCCGCCGGCGCCGCCATCAGGCCGGCCAGCACCGGCAGGGCGAGCACGGCCGCGCCGAGGGCGCGCCGCCCCGCCCGCCAACCGGCGGCGGTTCGCGTCACACGGTCAGTCGTCGATGAGAACGGCTCGGAAATCATTGACGTTGGTGCAGGTCGGTCCCGGCGTGAGCAGATCCCCGAGGGGCTCGAAAAAGCTGGTGGAATCGTTATTGGCGAGAAAGGCGGCAGGATCGAGACCCAGCGCCTTCGCCCGCGCCAGCGTGTCCGGCATCACATAGGCGCCGGCAGGGTCGGAGGCATCGCCACCGCCGCCATCGGTGCCGTCCGTGTCACCGGCGACCGCATAGATGCCCTCGGCGCCGTCCAGCGCCACCGCCAGCGCCAGCGCATATTCCTGGTTCGGCCCGCCCCGGCCCTGGCCGCGCATGGTGACGGTGAGCTCGCCGCCGGAGAGCAGCACTGCCTTGCGGCCGGCGGCCTTCAGCTCCTTGGCCTTGGCGGCCTGGGCGTCCGCCACCTCGCGCGCCTCGCCTTCGAGATTGTCGCCGAGCAGCACCGGCTCGATGCCGGCTTCGCGGGCGAGCTTCTCGGCCGCGACGAAGGAATCGGCAGGCCGCGAAATCAGGATGTAGTCGGAGCCGGCAAAGGCCGGATCGCCGGGCTTGGGCGATTCATTGGCGGGATCGCGCAGCGCCACCGCGATGGAGGGCGGCGGGTCGATGCGGTAGCGGGCGAGCACATCGCGCGCCTCCGCCAGCGTGGTCGGGTCCGGCACGGTGGGGCCGGAGCCGATCACCGCCGGGTCATCGCCCGGCACGTCGGAGACGGAGAGCGTCACCACCCGCGCCGGCTGGGCCAGCGCCGCCAGCCGCCCGCCCTTGATGCGCGAGAGGTGCTTGCGCACCGTGTTGATCTCGGTGATGTTGGCGCCCGAGCGCAGCAGCGCGCGGGTCAGCGCCCGCTTGTCGTCCAGTTCGACGCCGAAGGCGGGGGCAATCCAGTTCGCCGAGGCCCCGCCGGAAAGCAGCACCAGCACCAGATCGTCCGCAGTGGCGGAGGCGGCGAGGTCGATCGCCTTCTGCGCCCCGGCGAGGCCCGCCGCATCCGGCACGGGATGGCCGGCCTCGACCATCTCCAACTGGCGGGTCGGGCGGCCATAGCCATGACGGGCGACGCCGATGCCGACGAGCCGCGCAGGGTCGACCCCCCTCTCGTCGAGATAATGCCGCTCGGCAACTTCCAGCATGGCTCCGGCGGCCTTGCCGGCGGCGAGCAGGATCAGTCGGCCCTGGGCGGGCGGCGGCGGCAGGGCTGGCGGCAGACAGGTCGAGGGATGCGCGGCCGCAACCGCGGCGGAGAACAGGCGATCGAGAAATTCACGCGCAGAAGCCTCAGTCATCACCACCCTACCCGCCCCGGAGGAGCCCTTCCCGCCGGCCTTTCGCCGAGCCATTACTTATTGCGCGCAGGCGCGAATCCCGGCCGCGCGACGCGAAACGGGCGTATTCCTATGGCACGCCACGCCCCACGTCGATATCCTCCTGCACACTTCCCGCAGCTCACGGGCAAATATGCGCCGCCTCTCCACGGACGACCCCGCCGCGACCGCCAGTGCCGGCGACGCCCCCACCCCGTTCCCCGCTTTCGAGCGCGTGCCGGGCACGCGGGAGGCCGGGCTGATCCTCCTGTGCGACCATGCGTCCAATGCGCTGCCGCCCGCCTATGGCTCGCTGGGCCTGCCCAAGGCGGAACTGGAGCGGCATATCGGCTACGATATCGGCGCTGCCGGGGTCACGCGCATGCTGGCGCATCGTCTGGGGTGCCCCGCGGTGCTTTCGCGCTTCTCCCGCCTGCTCATCGACCCTAATCGCGGCGAGGACGACCCCACGCTGGTGATGCGGCTGTCCGATGGCGCGGTGATTCCCGGCAACCGTCACGCCGACGCGGCGGAGATCGAGCGGCGGCTGGCGCTCTATCACCGCCCCTATCACGACGCCATCACCGCCGAGATCGAGGCCGCGCTGGCGGCGGGCATCGTGCCGGTGCTGCTGTCGATTCACAGCTTCACCCCGGTCTGGCGCGGCGTGGCCCGGCCCTGGCACGCCGCCGTGCTGTGGGACAGCGACCCGCGCTTCACCCGCGACCTCATCGAGGCGCTGCAGGCCCCCGGCGACCTCATCGTCGGCGATAACGAGCCCTATGACGGCGCACTGCGCGGGGACTGCCTCTTCCGCCACGCCACCCTGCGCGGGCTGGCCAACACGCTGCTGGAAATCCGCCAGGATCTCATCGCCGAGGTGGGCGGTCAGCGGGCCTGGGCCGACCGGCTCGCCGGGCTGCTGCCGGCACTCCTGACCCGGCCGGAACTGCACGAAGCGCGCAGCTATGGCTCGCGCACCGGCCCCGTGCCCCCCATCTGACCGGAAGCAAACTCCCGGGAGACCCTGATGACCGATCTCGATGACACCACCCGCACCGAACTCGAAGCCGCGGCGTTTCGCCGTCTCGTCGCCCATCTGCAGGCGCGCACCGACGTGCAGAACATTGCGCTGATGAACCTGGCCGGTTTCTGCCGCAACTGCCTCTCCAACTGGCTGCTGGACGCGGCGACGCAGCGGGGCGTGCCGATGACCAAGGAGGCGAGCCGCGAGGCGGTCTACGGCATGCCCTATGAGGAGTGGAAGGCGCGCCACCAGAGCGAGGCGACGCCGGAGCAGAAGGCGGCTTTCCCCGGACCGGGCCCGCACTGAGCCGGCGAGGAGCCGCTTTTTCCCGGATTCGCGGTGGATAGCGGGGCTAGCCAGCCCGGCAAAGCCGCGCAGATGCGCCATTGCCTTGACGGCCCGCCCGGCTTGCGCTCCCTATCGCCGCCCGAATTGCCGTCTAGACGCCGGGCCCTGCCCGCTGCCCCGGAGACACCATGTCCGATATTCCCAACGACCAGCCGCTATCCGATGCCGCCGCCGGCTTCGCCAAGGAACAGCTCAAATCCTTCATCGAACGCATCGAGCGACTTGAGGAAGAAAAGAAGACCATTGCCGACGACATCAAGGATGTCTTCGCCGAAGCCAAGGGAACCGGCTTCGACACCAAGGCGCTGCGCGAGATCCTGAAGATCCGCAAGCAGGATGCCGACCAGCGCGCCGAGCACGAGGCGATCGTCGACCTCTACATGCAGGCGCTGGGCATGCTCGGTGAAAGCTGAGCCGGGCAAAGGCGCACCGTCAGCAGAACCGACCGGGCGGCCACTGGCCGCCCGGTCCGTTTCTGGTGCCTCGGGGCACGATCAGAGCGGCTTCTTAAGCGATGACGGGCCGCTCATCATGGCCACGACCGGCACGGCGACGATGGCCTCGCCGGAGAACTGCTTCGTCGGCAGGCCGTGGGCGCCGTCGCGGCTGAACTGCGCGGCGACGATGCGCCGCGGCGGCACGACGAAGGCGGCGAAGCGACGCAGTTCCGGCAGGTGCATGGCGACCTCGCCGGAAACGCTGGGTCCGCTGAACAGCCGGCGGATTTCCGCCACCATGGCCTGCGAATGCGCCTGCGGCTTGCGCCCGGCCGTGGCCGGCGCCGTATGGGCTGCCCCCCCGCCGGACGGCACGCTACGGGCGAGCGGCGCGGCCGGTTCCGGCGCACGGCCCGGCTGCATGCGCGGCGCGACGAACACGCTGCCAGCGGCATCGGCATAAGCGAGCGCCGGGCCCTCGCCCTGGGTGCCGCGCACGATCACCTCCGGCAACCCGCCCACCTCGCTCGGGCGCGTGGCGTTCAGCGGGGTGCCGGTGACGGCGCTGGCGATCTGCCGGCTATTGGCGGCTTCCGGCGTGCCCGGCATCGGAATGGCGGCGGCGAGCGCGGCGAGTTCGGTCTGTGCGGGCGCGGGCGCCACAGCCGGACGCGGCGCGGGCGAGACGGCGGCGACGGCGCCGCGCGGCAGCGGATTGGGCTGGGGCAGAGGCACCGGACCGAGCGAGGCAACCTCGAACGGCGTAGCGGGAATGGCGGGCGCGGTCTCCGGCAGCGCCGGGCGCGGCGTCGGCGTGGGGATCGCGGCGGCGACCGCGACCGGGGCCGGCGCGGACGGGGCAGGAGCGGGAGCCGCTTCGGCCGGTCCGGTATCGGCCACGGCGGCCGGCGCGGCCTCTTCCTCGTCGTCGCCGTCCTTGCCGAACAGGCTGGCGAAAATGTTCTTGGCCGGCGCGCCCGCGCGCTTGGGATCATTGCCGCCGGAAAGCCCGGCAAAGGCGGCCCCGGCGCCGCCCGGCTCATTGCCGCGCGCTTCCACCGCCGCCAGCGCCTGCTGGTAGCCCGGCATCGGCTTGCCGTCGGCCGGCACATGCACGGTGCGGCCATCGGGGAAGACGCGGGCGAGTTCCGGCCGGCTCATGCGCGGCCAGTGGCGGATGCCGCCGGTGTCGAGATGCACGAAGGGCGAGCCGGAGGTCGGGTAGAAGCCGACGCCGCCACGCTGCAGCCGCAGGCCGGCCTCGCGGATCTTCGCCAGCGGCACGCCGGGAATGTAGAAATCCATCGCCCGCCCCTGCATGTGCAGGCTGGTCTGGGCGACGCCGCGCGAGCGCGAGCGCAGCATGGCGTTGGTCGCCGGGGAGCGGTAGCCGCCGATCACCTGGATCGGCTGAGTGGCGCCGACCTCGCGATAGACCTCCCAGACGATGTCGAACAGGCGCGGGTCCATATTGGTGGACTCCTTGCGCCGCCAGTCCTGCATCAGCACGTTGAGCTGCTTCAGCGCCGCCGGGTCGTAGCGGCCATTGCGCTTGAAAGTGATGGTGGCGCTTTCGCCGGAATGGACATGGTGAAAGCTGAGCGTGCGCGTGTCGCCATTGGCCACCGCATCCTGCAGCAGATCGGCGCCGCACAGCGTGGCGACGGCCGCGAGGAGAGCGGCCTTGGCCAGCTTGGACGAGCGGAGGGCGGCGATGATGCGCAACGGCGTGAACCCGATACTCAACGTTTCCTGGGACGGAGCGGGCAAGGCGCCCGTTCCGCGCATGGTGAACACAGTCTTCCCGGGTTTGGTTAAGAGGTCCTTACGACCTCAGCCCCCACGCTTCTTGTCTCCCGCACTAAAAAGTGACTGTGGCAAAAGAGTGCCAGATCGTCAAATTCGCGTGGGATTACCGCCCGGCCGCGCGTTTTGCGCTCGACCGTTCCCCTCTAGCCACAGACGCTGGTGCCAAGCTGCCATCAGCGCCGCAGGGCGGGCGTGCCGCGCTCAGCGAATTGGCGCGTCCCGTCGAGGCCCAGCCGCGCCTTGGTGGCGGCATTGATGCCGTAGAGGTCCTCGCGCGCCACCAATTGCCCCTCCGCATCGACAAAGCTGGTGAAATAGACGAGGTGGACGGGGAATTTGTTCTTCAGCGGCAGTGATTTCTCCGAGCCGCCGAGCAGGCGCGACAGGCGCGGCTGCGTCCAGCCCTCCTTCGGCAGGCCGAGGGCGAACAGCGCCTCGGCGAAGTCCATCGGCTCATGCACCCGCACGCAGCCATGGCTGAAGGCGCGGCGGTCGCGGGCGAACAGCGCCCGGCTCGGCGTGTCGTGCAGATAGACCGAATGCTTGTTGGGAAACATGAACTTCATGCGCCCCAGCGCGTTGCGTTCGCCCGGCTCCTGCCGGAACGAATAGCCCTGCGTGCCCCGGCGCCAGTCGACCATGCCGGGGTCGATCACCCGCCCATTGCGCACCACGTCGATGCCCTGCCGCTGCAGCGCATAGGGGTCGGCCTGCAGCTTGGGCAGCATCTCATTGCGCATGATGCTGGGCGGCACGTGCCAGGAGGGATTGAACACGACATACTGCATCGTCTCGTCGAGGATCGGCGTCGGCGTTTCCGGCTTGCCGACCACCACCCGCGTCTCGTGCACCGGGCTGCCATCCACGATGATGCGGACCATGAATTCGGGAATATTGACGATCACATAGGCGGGCGCCACCTCATGCGGCAGCCAGCGCCAGCGCTCCATATTGGCGATGATGTCCGGCACCGGATCGCCGCCCAGGTCGTTCAGCGCCGCCACCGTGCCGCGCCCGACAATGCCGTCCACGGCGAGCCCGGCCTGACGCTGGAAGTCCTCCACCGCCTGCTCCAGCGCCGCATCATAAGTCTCGCCCGCCGCGTGCCCACCGACGCCGAGCCGCGCGCGCAGCAGCGGCACGCGCGGATCGCTCTCGCCCGGCCGCAGCGACGGGCCCGGCGGGATCGGCGCGTGCGAGACGGACTGTTCGCGCGCCATCAGCGTCGCCAGCTTCTGCTTCAGCAGGGCATATTGCGGATATTGCGGAGCGAAGCCCGCCAGCACGGCGCGCGCCGCCGCCGCATCCGGCGCACCGGCGAGGCGCGCCAGCACATCGGCCGGCTCGGGCACGGTCGGATTGGGATCGACATCCTTGGAAAGCTTCTTCGGGTCGAACCGGCCGCTCTGCACATGCCGGGCATAGAGCAGCGCGGTGGCGGCGAGCCGCAGCTCCGCCTCGGCACGGGCCGCCGCATCGGCAGTCACGGGCAAAGGCGGCATCGCGTAATCGGCGGGTTCCAGCCCTTCCGACGCAGCGGCGGCGAACGTGTCGAGCGCCGCCTGGCCAAGCGGGGAGAGGCCGCCCTCCGCCGTGAAGACCGGCTGGAAGTTCCGCGCCGTATAGAAGGCGGCAAGCGCTTCGCGGTCCGCTGCCCGGGTGGAAAAGCCCGGCAATTGGCTGCCGATCAGCCCCGCCAATTCCGCGGAGACCAGAGACGGCGCCGCCTCGGCCGGAACGGAAGGCGCGGCGAGACTTGGCACTGGGGGCACTGACGTTCCCTCGCCAAGGCCCGGGGCGCCATCACCCACGCGCGGCGTCGCCGGCAGAGCCTCCGCCGGGCGGGAATCGGCTGCGTCGGGCAGCGGCAGGGCGGGGCCCGGCGCGGCCAGAGCGGCGCTGCGAGCAGGGCTGGGCCGTGCCGGATCGACCGCATCGAAAGGCGGCGCCTCAATTGCGATAGCCTCCAGCGCCGCCGCCGGCTCGCCCGGGCTCACGAGACTTGTCGCCGCCTGAATGCCGGCGGGTGTCGCGGCGGAGGTGGTGGCGACCGCCGGTGCTTCGCCGGTCCCCTGCCCGGCGCGGCCGAGCGAGATGACACTGTCGCTGGCCTGCTGCGCCTGCACGCTCAGCCCGGCGCCGCTCACTGTCGCCAGCAACAGGCCGGCCGAGGCCGCCAAAACGCGCCGCGCGGCTGTACCGCGTGCCGTGGCGCCCTTGTTTTCGACCGTATCAATAGCGCCGCGACCGGACATTGACTTCTCTCCGCCTGTTACCCACCGGGGTCGCCTGGCCGCGCCGGTCTCGTTGGGAATCGGCACCGATCAGAGCATAGCCCACACGGGGTTCAACTCACGAACACGGCAGGCGGATCCCGGGGGATTCTCTCGCCCGGCACTCTGCCCCGGCATGGTAAAGGCGGTGTTAAGCATGGCGCCTCGCGACGCTCCGCGCAGCGGCACGACCAGCCCCTGGGTCAGGCCGGTTAAGACGATGCCGCGTACCGTCATCTTCCCTTGCTCCCGCGCCCGCGATTCCTATAATCCGCGCCTTTCCTGAAAGGGGCGGACAGCAGAATGAGCGACCTGACGGCCGGAACGGCCGCCGACCATCGACCCGTCGCCATCATCATGGGCAGCCAGTCGGACTGGGAAACCATGCGCCATGCCGCCGAGACGCTGGACGCGCTCGGTGTCGGCCATGACTGCCGCATCGTCTCGGCCCATCGCACGCCGGACCGCATGTTCACCTTTGCCAAGGCCGCGAAGGCGGCCGGCACCAAGGTCATCATCGCCGGCGCCGGCGGTGCGGCGCATCTGCCGGGCATGGTCGCCTCGCTCACCACGCTGCCGGTGTTCGGCGTGCCGGTGGAATCGAAGGCGCTGTCGGGCGTCGACAGCCTCTATTCCATCGTGCAGATGCCGGCGGGCATTCCGGTCGGCACGCTCGCCATCGGCAAGGCCGGCGCCACCAATGCCGCTCTGCTCGCCGCCGCCGTGCTCGCCCTCACCGACGAGGCGCTGGCGACCCGGCTCGCGCAGTGGCGCGCCGCCCGCACCGCCGCCGTGACGGAGCGCCCGGAATGAGCGCGGAACCGAAGATTCTCTCGCCCGGCGACACGATCGGCATTCTCGGCGGCGGGCAATTGGCCCGCATGATCGCGCTGGCCGCCGCCCCGCTGGGGCTGAAGGCGCATATTTATGCCCCCGAGGAAGGCAGCCCGGCCTTCGATGTCGCGGGCACTCACACCCGCGCCGCCTATGACGATTTCGCCGCGCTGGAGCGCTTCGCCAAGGCGGTCGATGTCGTCACCTATGAATTCGAGAACGTGCCGGTCTACACCGCCGAATTTCTCTCCCGCCATGTGCCGGTGCATCCCGGCGCGCGGGCGCTCGGCATCACCCAGGACCGGCTGGAGGAAAAGACCTTCGTCTCCCGCCTCGGCATCGAGACGGCGCCCTTCGCCGCCGTGCAGGACGAGGCGGAGCTGGAAGCGGCTCTGGCCGAGATCGGCCGCCCGGCGGTGCTGAAGACCCGCCGCTTCGGCTATGACGGCAAGGGGCAGGTGATCATCCGCGAAGGCGACGATGCCACCGCGGCGTTCAAGGCGGTCGGCCGGCATCCCTCCATCCTCGAAGGCTTCGTGCCGTTCGAGCGTGAGGTCTCGGTGGTCGCCGCCCGCACCGAGGATGGCCGCTTCAAGGCCTATGAGGTGACGGAGAACGAGCACCGCCATCACATCCTGTTCCGCTCGACGGTTCCGGCCAACGTCACCCCGGCGGTGGACGCGGTGGCGCGCGAGATTGCCCGGCGCATCGGCGAGGCGCTCGGCTATGTCGGCGTGTTCGCGGTGGAGATGTTCCTCGTGGTGGTGGACGGGGCGCAGGGCGTCATCGTCAACGAAATCGCCCCGCGCGTGCACAATTCCGGCCACTGGACGCTGAATGGGGCGCTCACCAGCCAGTTCGAGCAGCATGTGCGTGCCATTGCCGGCTGGCCGCTCGGCGCGGTGGAGCGGCTGGGCCATGTCGAGATGACCAATCTCATCGGCGACGAGGCGGACGACTGGCGGGCGCTGCTGGACGAGCCGGGCGCGCATCTGCACCTCTACGGCAAGGCGGAAGCCCGCCCCGGCCGCAAGATGGGCCATGTGACGCGCATCTTCGAGGAGGAATAGCCGCAAGAGCGGTGGCCGGCGCCGCGATGCGGCGGGTTCGCGATTGCGGCCGCCGCGTCGGTGGCCCCTGCCTCACGTCATCGTGCGCGGCGCCGTTGAAATTTCGCCGTTGCCGCCGGCGTATAGGCAGGACCATCCTCCAGCCAGCGGATTGTTCATGGCCTTCCTGCGCGAGACTACCGGCCGTTTCAGCCCCGAGAAGATCGGCGCGCTGGCGATTGTGCTGCTGCCCTTTGGCCTGCTGCTGGCACAGATCCTCAGCGGCGGCTTCGCCACGTCCGAGCCGACCGGACTAGGTGGCGCCGGATTGGGGGGCGCCGGTTTGAGCGGCGGCGGGCCAGGGCTTGGCGGGCCGGGGCTTGGCGGGCCGGGGCTTGGCGGGCCGGGGCTTGGCGGGCCGGGGCTTGGCGGCGCTCTGGGCGGCGAGGCGGCGCTGGGTGCGCGTCCGCTGATCCAGGTCATCCATTTTGTCGGCGACTGGGCGATCCGGCTGCTGCTGCTCTCGCTCGCCGTCACCCCGGCGCGGCGCCTGTTCAACTGGCCGAAACTGCTGCTGACGCGCCGCACCCTTGGCCTCGGCGCCGCCGCGCTCATCGGCGTGCATCTTGCCGTCTATCTCGTCGATGTCGGCAGCCTCGCCACGGCGGCGAGCGAGATCGCGCTGCGCATCTATCTCACCATCGGCTTCATCGCCGTGCTCGCCTTCGCCGCGCTGTCCGCCACCTCCTGGGACGGGGCGATCCGCCGGCTCGGCGCCGCGCGGTGGAACCGGCTGCACCAGTTGGTCTATCCAGCGACCGCCCTCGCTCTCCTGCATTTCTTCATGCAGCAGAAGCTCGACGTAACCCAGCCGGTGCTGATGACCGGCCTGTTCGTCTGGCTGATGGGCTGGCGGGTGCTTCAGGCCTATGGGCGCGGCACCGGCTTTCTCAACCTCCTGGCGCTCGCCGCCGCCTCGGGCGTGCTCACCGCGCTGATCGAAGCCGGCTGGTACGCGGTCGCCACCGGAATCGACCCCGTCCGGGTGCTGCAGGCGAACCTGTCCTTTGCCTATGCCATCAGCCCGAGTTGGTGGGTGGCCGGCGCCGGCCTCGGCGTCGCGGTGCTGAGCGAGATCGTGCTGCGGCTGCGGCCGCTGCCCGCCCGGCGCCCGGCGCGGGCGTGAGGCTCAGAGCACCGCCTCGGCCAGCCAGGCGGCGGCGGCGTCCCCGGGCAGCGCTGTCCAGCCGCCAAGCTGGTGGCGGAACCAGGTGTCCTGCCGCTTGGCATAGTGCCGCGTGTCGAGAATGGCCCCCTCGATCGCCATCTCGCGCGTAATCTCGCCGGAAAAATAGCGCGCGAACCACGGCATGCCGTGCGCCTTCAGCAGCGGCCGGTCCGCCGGCAGGCCGCGCGCCAGCAGTGCCCGCGCCTCCTCAAGTGCACCCTCCGCCATCATGGCGTGGAACCGCTCGGCGATGCGCGCGCGCAGCGCTGTCCGGTCGGTGGCGAGGAACAGGCGCACGGCGCTGTCCGCGTCCAGCACCGGCGGCTCGGCCGGCGCCTGCTGCCAGCGTGCCAGCGGTCGGCCCGTCGCCTCGAATACTTCCAGCGCCCGCATCAGCCGCTGCGTGTCGGACGGGCGCAGCCGCGCCGCCGTCTCCGGGTCTACCGCCGCCAGCCGGGCGTGCAGCGCCGGCGCGTCGAGATCGAGCCCGCGCACCTGGGCGCGGACCGCGTCGGGAATGGGCGGAATCGGCGACAGCCCCTGCGTCAGCGCCTTGAAGTAAAGCCCGGTGCCGCCGGTAACGATCGGCAGCCGCCCCTCCCGCTCGGCCTCGCCCAGCGCCGCCCGCGCCTCCTCCAGCCAGTGCGCGACGGAATAGGCGGCGGCCGCGTCGACATGGCCGTAAAGGCGGTGCGGCACGCGCGCCTCCTCCTCCGGCGTCGGCCGGGCCGACAGAACCCGGAGGTCGCGATAGACCTGCATGGAATCGGCGTTGACGACGACCCCGCCCACCCGCTCCGCCAGAGCGAGCGCCAGCGCCGACTTGCCGCTCGCGGTCGGTCCTGCAATAAGCACGGCGCGCGGGCGTCCGGCTTTCGCGGTCACGCCCGCCTCGCTCTTTCCGCTTTCCATGCCGCCTTTTTGCCCGACGCCGGCCCGCCGGCAAGGTCCCAGTCGCTGCCATGACCGAATCCTCCTCGCATATCGCCGTTTTCATCGCCTCCCCGGCCGCCCCGGCGGTGGATAAGGCGTTGCTGGCCCGCGCCCGTGCGGCCCTGCCCGCGCCCGGCCCCACGCGCTGGCTGAACGCCGGTATCGCGGCGGAAATCGCCTGTGCGGGCGGCGCCGATATCGCGGCCCTGCGCGCGGCGGTGGACGGCGCACCGGTGGATGTGGCGGTGCTGCCGGCCGAAGGGCGGCGCAAGAGGCTGTTCCTCGCCGATATGGACTCGACCATGATCGGGCAGGAATGCATTGACGAGCTCGCCGACTTTGCCGGCATGAAGGCCCATGTCGCCGCCATCACCGAGCGCGCCATGCGCGGCGAGATCGCCTTCGAGCCGGCGCTGCGCGAACGTGTGGCGCTGCTGAAGGGCCTGCCGCTCGCGGTCGTCGACGAGGTCATCGCCGCGCGCATCCGCCTCACCCCGGGCGGCACCGAACTGGTGCGGACCATGAAGGCGCATGGCGCCCGCACGCTGCTCGTCTCCGGCGGCTTCACCCTGTTCACCGCGCGGGTGGCTGACATGATCGGCTTCGATGCCCATCGCGCCAATGTGCTGCTGTCGGACGGTGAGAGTTTCGCCGGGCTGGTGGAGGAACCGATCCTCGGCCGCGAGGCCAAGCTCGCCTCTCTGGTCGAATTTCGCGAGGCGCTCGGCCTGTCCCCCAGCGAAACGCTGGCGGTAGGCGATGGCGCGAATGATCTCGCCATGATCGGCGAGGCCGGGCTCGGCGTCGCCTATCACGCCAAGCCGGCCGTGGCAGCGGCGGCGCAGGTGCGGATCGACCATGGCGACCTCACCTCCCTGCTCTACCTGCAGGGCTATGCGGCCGAGCAATTCGTCACGGGCTGAGCCGCCTCACGGCGCGAGAGGCGGCAGCAGGATCGGGTTGCGCAGCGGATCGTTGGGAATGTCGACCGGCGGCAGCAATGGCGGCGCGGGGCTACCCGGAGCCGGCTCGCGCGGGGCGGAATTGGCGCCGTAGCCATAATAGGATTGCGGCGCCGCCGGCCGGGCGGCACTGGCGGGCGCCCGGGGGGTCTGCGTCGTGCGCGGCGCCACGGCGGGCGCGCCGGCGCGCGGCGCGGCCTGTGGCGTGGGGCGCCGCAGCGGCGCCGGGTCTGTCGCCTGCCCGCCATCGGTCAGCGGCGTGCGGCCATATTCCGCCTCCAGCCGCTTGGTCTCGCGCTCCAGCGCCCGCATGTTGATCGCGGTGCTGAGCGCGTTCAGGTCGAAGCGGCGCTCGGGGGCGGTCAGCGGGCCGCGCCACTGCACGGCCGCCGCCGGCGCGGCCGGCAGGCCGGCGCTGGCGACATCCTGTATCTCCAGCGTCGCCTCGAAGGTCAGGGCGGGAATGTCGAGCGCGCCACTCAGCCCGAAGCGCTGCTCGCCCAGCGCCAGGCGCGCGGCGCTGGTGCGGGCGACGCCATCCACCACGCTCACCGCGCTTTCCACCCGCGCCAGCTTCAGCGGCGCGCGCGCCAGCCCGTCGCTCAGCAGTTGCGCCAGGCGCTGCTGGTCCGGCGGCGCGCCGCGTTCTGTCGCCAGCATCACATATTGCAGCGCCTTGGGGTCGCTCTGGTCGATTTCCAGCCCGTCAATGGAGAGGCTCCCCAGCCCCTGCAGCGCACTCGCCAGCGCGAAGGGCGAATTGCCGCGCGCGGTGACATCGAGCGTCGCGCTCACCCGTCCGCGCAGCTTCGGCTGGGTCACGGCAAGCGCGGCGAACAGCGCGTTGCTGTCGGCATTGCCCAGCGCCAGCCGGCCGTCGAACAGCACCGCCGGGCCGCTGCGGGCGAGGTTGAACCTGCCCGAGAAGGTTCCGCCGGCGAGGTCGCCGGACACGCTTTCCACCGCCAGCCGGGCGTCGGCCAGTCGCGCCGCCACCTTGGCATCGCCCAGCACCAGCCCGCCGGGAAGGTCGAGCCGCGCCACCTTCAAGGTGAGATCGGCCGCGAATGTGCTGGCTGCCGGGCCAAAAGCGGCGCGCGACCAGCCCTCGCCCTCGGTCGTGTCGGCGGCCCCGACGACCACACCCAGCGCCCGGGCGAGGCTCATTTGCGGGGTGGCGAGTTCAGCCCGCACCGGCTCGCCGGGCGTATAGGCCAGCCGGCCGTCGAGCGTCTGCCCGGCCAGCGTGCCTGAGAGCGCGCCGATCCGCCATTCCTCGCCCTCGCGGCTGAGCGTGCCGGCGAAGCGCGCCGGCATCGCCCCCGCCTGGGGCGGGAGGCTCTTCAGCAGCGCCGCGAGGTCGGTGCCCTCCAGCGTCAGCGCCAGATCGGGCTCCAGCCGCCCGGCCGCGTCAAGCGCCGCCTTGCCTTCCGCCCGCAGCGTCGTGCCGGCCAGGGTCAGAGCGGCAGCGACCTCCCCGCCGAGGTCGAGCGTGAAGCGGGCCGGGCCGAGCGCCGGCCGCAGGCCCGGCACACCAATGCCGGAAAGCACTGCGCTGCCGTCCTGCGCGTCCAGCGCAACGCGACCGCTGAGCGTGCCATCGGCGGCGATTCCTACCTGGCCGCTGCCGGACAGGCCGCCGAGCCGACCGCCGGCATCGACATGGGTGCGCCCGTCCTGCGACACCAGCGCGAGGGTGAGATCGACAGGGGCGAGGTTCGCCTGCGCGGCGGCGAGGAAGGGTTCGAGGCGGGTCAGGCCAAAGGCGTTCGCCAGCCCCGGCAGCCCGTCGGCCCGCCGGCCGGTAAGCGTGGCGGTGAAGCGCGCATCGCCGGCGCTGTCGCCTCCGAAAGCGGCCAGCCGCCCGGCGCCGGTGAGGTTGAGGCCGGCGAAATCCTCAATGGCGAGGCGCTCGACCGCGAGGCCGTCGGCGCCGCCCTTGAGAATGAGGTCGAGGCTGCGGGCGCTGGCGCCCGCCAGATGCACCTGCCGACCCCCGATGCTGAGATTGAGATCGGTAGACCCCAGCCCAAGCGCCACCAGCCGCCGCATCGGTGGCAGCAGCGTGTCGACATCGACATCGGAAGTGGTCAGCACCGCGTCGACGCGCCCGCGCCCGTTCGCTGTCGGCAGCGTATAGGCGGCGGTGCCGGCGAAACGGCTGTCGCCGGCGGAAAGCTGGAGCTTGTCGAGGGCGAAGCCGGTGGCGCTGACGCTGAGGTCGCCGGCGAGGCGGGCCGCCCCGGCGGGCAGGCTCGCCACCAGCGCGCTCGCCTGCGGCACCGCCCAGGCCGCGAAACCGGGCAGGTCCTGCGCTTCCAGCACGCCGCTGCCACCGAAGAGGGCGGCAGTGGGATCATTGGTCCCGGTGACGCGCGGCAGCGTGCCGGAGAGGGCAATCCGCGCCCCGCCGGGCAGCCGTGCCTCCAGCGTGCGGGCGCGCCAGCCGCCGGGCGACCAGTCGAGCCCGGCCTTGACCTCGCGCGCCGCCGCGCCGGCGAGCAGCACCGTATCGGCTGAGAGATCGAGCGACCCGACGGTGGCGAGATCGGCCAGCGGCACCAGCAGGCGCGCCAGCGCATCGGTGGCCGCCAGCGGCGTCGCCCCGCCGGTCAGCGCGCCGAGATCGAGCTGGCGCGCTGCCAGCGTCAGGTCGAGCCGCGACACGGCATTGCCGGGCCCGGCACCCACGAGGTGAGCCGTGCCGGACAGCGCCACCGGCCGCTCGGCGGCATCGAGCGTCAGGCTGAGATCGGAGGCGGCAATCGCCTGCGGGGTGGCCTCGACCTTCGCCGACAGGCTCCACGCCTTGAGAAGGTCGGCACCGGCGCCGGGTGTCGCCGCGGCGCTGGCGGGGGGTGCGGCGCGCACCAGCGCCGCCCGGCCGCGAAAACTCGGCGCGCCGCCGGCAAGGCTCAAAACGCCATCCGCATCGACGCTCAGCGGCGAGCCGACATTCTGCGCGCCGAGCCGCAGCTTGGCGGTGCCGTCCGCGGCGAAGGCGGCGAGGGTGAGGCGCACCCGGCGGCGCATGCCGGCCGCATCGGCCTCCCCCTCCAGCCTCACCGGTCCCATCATCCCCCCGATCGAACCGGAAAGCTCGACCGATTCCAGCTTGAAAGCCCGCTCATTGGCCCGGTCCAGCAGCTCGAAACTGCCCCCGACCACGGCGATCTCCGCCACACTGAACCCCACCGGGCGGACGGCACCTGTAGGTAGCGAAACTTTCCCTGAATTATCAATCACTAAGCGGGCGCGCGGACGCAGCAGCGTGACCTTGTCCGCGACAATGTCGCCGCGCATCAACGCACCAAGATCAAGCCGTCCCGACAATTCTGCTGCCGAAAGCGAGGTCCCGCCCTCGTCGAGACCAATGGATACATCGCGCAAGATGACGCGCGGCGTGGGAAGAATCTGCGCGTCGATCGGCCCACGAATAACCACCGGCGCCCCAAGAGTACGAGCCGCCTGCGCCTCGAATACTGAACGCCACTGCGACCAGTCAACGACCAATGGGGCTGCGAAGGCCGCGGCGACGGCCAGGATGATCGCGCCAGCAATCGTCAACAGCAGGTTCTGCACGCATTCCTCCGGCCTTACGGCCCCAGCGCCCCGCCCCCTCGGCGGATGCCTGACCACCCTACGCTAGTTTGTTGATATTTTTCGCATTCCCGGCCTCGGGCGCAAGGCGCGTTTTGATGCGGGCAGCCCTCCCCGGACGCTCAGGGAAGGATCTTGCCCGGATTCATGATGTTCTGCGGGTCGAGTGCCTGCTTGATCGCCCGCATCGCGTCCAGCGTCGCGCCGCCATGCTCGGCCTCCATATAGCCCCGCTTGCCCTGCCCGACGCCATGCTCCCCCGTAGCGGTGCCGCCCATGGCGAGCGCGCGCTTGATCATGCGGGCGATAAAATCCTTTGCTTTCGCAACATCTTGCGGGTCGTTCATATCGACCAGCGTGACGGTGTGGAAATTGCCGTCGCCGACATGACCGACGATCGGCGCCACCATGCCCATCTCCTCGATGTCGCGTTTCGTCTCGTCGACGCAGTCGGCGAGGCGGGAGAGGGGCACGCAGACATCGGTAGCGAGGGCTTTTGCGCCGGGTTTGAGCGGCAGGCAGGCCCAATAGGCATCATGCCGCGCCTGCCACAGCCGCGTGCGCTCCTCCGGCCGCGTCGTCCAGCGGAATCCGCTGCCGCCATACTCCGCGGCGATCTCGCTAAACCGTTGGCTTTGCTCGTGAACACTCGCCTCCGTGCCGTGGAACTCCACGAACAGCGTCGGCTGCTCCGCGAGGTCGAGCCTGGAATAGGCGTTACAGGCCCTGACCTGCACCTCGTCGAGCAGTTCGATGCGTGCGATGGGAACGCCAGTCTGGACAGTGAGGATGACTGCATCGCACGCGGCACGAATGGTGGGGAAAGCGCAGACCCCGCCCGAAATCGCCTCGGGAATGCCGGCGAGCCGCAGCGTCAGGCTGGTGATGATGCCGAGCGTGCCCTCCGCGCCGACGAACAGGCGGGTGAGATCATAGCCGGCGGAGGACTTCTTCGCCCGCCGCGCGGTGGTGATTACCTCGCCATTGGCGAGCACGGCGGTCAGCGCGATGACATTGTCCTTCATCGTGCCGTAGCGCACCGCATTGGTGCCGGAGGCGCGCGTGGACGCCATGCCGCCGAGCGACGCATCGGCGCCGGGATCAATGGGGAAGAACAGGCCGGCATCGCGCAGATGCTCGTTGAGCTGCTTGCGCGTCACCCCCGGCTCGACCACGCAGTCGAGATCCTCGGGGTGGACCGACAGCACCCGGTTCATGCGCGACAGGTCGATGGAGATGCCGCCCTGCGGCGCATTGATCTGCCCTTCCAGCGATGAGCCGGTGCCGAAGGCGATGACCGGGACGCCATGGCGGGCACAGGCGCGCACCACCTGCTGTACTTCCTCGGTGCTCTCGACGAACACGACCGCATCAGGCGCCTCATTGGCGAGCCAGGTAACCGTGTTGGCGTGCTGTTCGCGGATCGCCCGGCCGGTCGCCAGCCGCTCTCCGAAATGGGGCGCCAGAGCCGCAATCACCTCGGCCACCGGGGCGGCTCCCTGTCCTGCAGGACGCTCCGCGATGCTGGTTTCCATCCTGCCCTCCCGAGGCATTCTTTTACGTTCCGCGCGGCGCCGGGGCCGGCGGTTCGACTACCGCATACACCCTATCCGCCCGGCCCGCGACCGGGGCCGCCGCGTGCTGCCCCGCAAAAAGCACCACGAAACCCCGCCGCCGCAAGAATTCAGTCATTCAATTGCCATCACGGCAGGTGACGACTGCATGGAAAGTCGGCACAATGCTTGTCAATAAGGCAGCGCGGTACCTCGCGCGCAGGGTCGGGATGGTGTCATGCTGGACGGGATCGATTTCGAACCCGTGTTCTTCGCGCCCTTCGTGTCGTCCGTTATGACGGTCGATGCCGGCTGGGCCGATCACAACGGGCATTTGCACGCAGCCTTCTACAGCCTGCTGTTCGACCGCGCGGTCGACGAGGCGGTGTTTCTGGTCGGGCTCGGTCCGCACCTCGTGGAAAGCCGGCGCGCTTCCTTCGTGACCATGGAGGCGCACCAGCGGTTCCAGAGCGAGCTGCGCGCGGGCCAGGAGGTGCGGGCGACGCTGCGCCTTATCAACTATGATGACAACCGCATGCACCTGTTCCAGGAGCTGCATCACGCCCGCGAAGGCTGGATTGCCGCGACCTATGAACAGATCGCCCAGCATGTCGAGGCCGGCACCCGCCGTGTGGTGCCTTTTCCCGACGAGGTGCTGGAGCGGCTGGCGCTGATGAAGGCCGCCCACGGCGCCCTGCCGGTTCCCGAATATCTCGGCCGGCCGGTCAACATGCCGATCCGGCTGAGCTGAACTCCTCGCCGTGCCGCCTCACCATTGGCGGGCGGGGGTGACGTTGCGCCCGCGATCGGCGGTCAGTTCCAGCGTCGTCCAGCCCTCGATGGTACGGCGGCGCTTGAGCCGCAGCCCCTGCGCGCGATAGGCAGCCAGCGCCGCATTGGCGTGCGAGGGCAGCAATCCCGACAGCACCACCGTGCCGCCCGGCGCCAGCAGCCGGCTGAGCGGCCGGGCGATGGCCTTCAGCGGCGGCAGCAGGATATTGGCCAGTATCAGGTCGTAAGGCCCGTGCCGGCGGAAGGCACCCGCGCCGAGCCCCGGCGCATGCAGAAACTGGATATGGGGCGCGGCGCGGTTCGCCACCGCATTTGCCCGCGCCGTCGTCACCGCCACCTTGTCGATATCGCTGGCCAGCGCCGGCGCATGGAACAGCCGCGCCGCCGCCATGGCCAGCACGCCGGTGCCGGTGCCGACATCGAGCGTGCGCGCCGGGCGACGCTGTTTGCCGAAGGCGTCGATGGCGGCGAGGCAGCCCTTGGTGGTGCCGTGATGGCCGGTGCCGAAGGCAAGCGCGGCTTCGATCTCGATGCCGATGCGGTTGGCGGTGAGCCGGCCGCGATCATGCGAGCCATGGACGATGAAGCGGCCAATGGCGACCGGCGCCAGCCCTTCCAGGGACGCCGCCACCCAGTCCTTCTTGTCGAGCAGCGAGAAGACTGCCGCTTCGGCCGCCGCCGGCGAGACCAGCGCGATGAGTTCGCGCACCATCTCTTCATCCGGCTCCTCGCCGAAATAGACCTCCACCGCCCAGCCCGAGCCTTCGGCGCGGTTCTCGACCTCGAAAGCCGCCGCGGCCACCTCGGCCGGGTCGAAGCTTTCGCCGAGATATTCGGCGATGGCGCGCGCCTCATGCTCGGGCGCGTCGACCCGCATCACGTGCGAGGCGCCATTGGGCGGCAATCCTTCGAGCATGTCGGTCCTCACGGGCGCGGGCTGAACTGTGCTGCGCGTCTGTAAGCGAGGAAGCGGCCGAACGCCAGCGCCCGCTCCTCACGCCGCTTCAACGAAGCTGTCGACCACCTTTTTCTCGCCGGCCTTGTCGAACTGCACGGTGAGCTTGTTGCCTTCCACCGAGGCGACCTCGCCATAGCCGAACTTCTGGTGGAACACCCGGTCGCCAATGGCGAAGCGGGAGGCCGGGCCGGTCGATTTGGCGATAAGCTCGCCCTCGATGACGCGCCCGCCCATGCGCGCCTTCTCGCTGGCGGCGAAACGCGAGGGGCGGTTGTCGGTGAAACCGCCGCCGGAAAACCCGCCGCTGCTGCCGGTCCGGGCCGCGTTCTGCGCTCGCTGCCAGCCGGGCGTCGAATAGGAGGAGCCGAAGGTCTGCGCCTCGTCGAAGCGGCTGGGGCCATAGCCATAGCGGCCGGACTGACCGCCGCCCCAGCCCTGCCCGCCGCGCGATTCCGTCACCTCCACGTCCTTCTCCGACAATTCGTCGAGGAAGCGGCTCGGCACCGCCGACTGCCACATGCCGTGAATGCGCCGGTTGGAGGCGAAGAATACCTTGGCGCGGCGTCGCGCGCGGGTGAGGCCGACATAGGCGAGGCGGCGCTCTTCCTCCAGCCCCGCGCGGCCCTGCTCGTCCAGCGCGCGCTGATTGGGGAACACGCCCTCCTCCCAGCCGGGAAGAAACACCGTGTCGAATTCCAGCCCCTTGGCCGAATGCAGCGTCATGATGTTGACCGCATCGCCGCCGGCGGCGCCTTCGACATCCATCACGAGAGAAATGTGCTCAAGGAAGCCGATGAGGTTCTCGAACTGCTCCATCGAGCGCACGAGTTCCTTCAGGTTGTCGAGCCGGCCCTGCGCGTCGGCGGAGCGGTCCTTCTGCCACATCTCGGTGTAGCCGCTCTCGTCCAGCACGATTTCCGCCAGCTCGTTCTGCGGCAGGCTCGTCATCTGCGCCCGCCAGCGGTCGAAGGAAGCGACGAGATCGCGCAAGGTGAGCCGCACCTTGGGCTTCAGTTCCTCGCTGGCCGCGAGTTCGCGCGCCGCCTCGATGAGCGGAAGCTGCGCGGCGCGGGCGTGATCGTGGATCTGCCGCAGCGCCGCGTCGCCCAGACCGCGCTTGGGCACATTGACGATGCGCTCAAAGGCGAGGTCGTCGGTCGGCGAGGCGATGACGCGAAGATAAGCTAGCGCGTCGCGGATTTCCGCCCGCTCATAGAAGCGTGGGCCGCCGATGACACGGTAGTTCAAACCCAGCGTGACGAAACGCTCTTCGAACTCGCGCATCTGGAACGAGGCGCGCACCAGAATAGCGATCTGGGTCAGCGCATGGCCCTGGCGCTGCAGTTGTTCGATGTCCTCGCCGATGGCGCGGGCCTCTTCCTGGCTGTCCCAGGCACCCGTCACCGTCACCTTCTCGCCGCTGTCGCCTTCGGAGAACAGCGTCTTGCCGAGCCGCCCGGCATTGTGCGCGATGAGGTGGGCTGCCGCCCCGAGGATATGGCCGGTGGAGCGGTAGTTGCGCTCCAGCCGCACCACGGTAGCCCCAGGGAAATCGGCCTCGAAGCGCAGAATGTTGTCCACCTCCGCCCCGCGCCAGCCATAGATCGACTGGTCGTCGTCGCCGACGCAGCAAACATTGCGCGAACCCGCCGCCAACAGGCGCAGCCAGAGATACTGCGCGACATTGGTGTCCTGATATTCGTCGACGAGAATGTAGCGGAAGCGGCGGTGATATTCCGCCAGCACGTCCGGATTCTCGCGCAGCAGGCGGATGCTCTCCAGCAGCAGGTCGCCGAAATCGACCGCGTTGAGCGCCTTCAGCCGCGCCTGATAGGCGGCGTAGAAGGCCCCGCCCCGGCCGTTGGCGAAGGCCGCGCCCTCGCCCGCCGGCACCTGCTGCGGGCCAAGGCCGCGATTCTTCCAGCCGTCGATGATGCTGGCCAGCAGCCGCGCCGGCCAGCGCTTCTCGTCGATGCCCTCGGCCTGCAGCAATTGCTTGAGCAGCCGGATCTGGTCGTCGGTGTCGAGAATGGTGAAGCCGGAGCGAAGACCCACCAGTTCGGCATGGCGGCGCAGCATCCGCACGCCGATGGAGTGGAAGGTGCCGAGCCAGGGCATGCCCTCCACCTCCTCGCCGACCATGGCGCCGATGCGCTCCTTCATCTCCCGCGCCGCCTTATTGGTGAAGGTGACGGCAAGGATCTGCGAGGGCCAGGCGCGGCCGAGCGAAAGGATATGGGCGATGCGGGTGGTGAGCACCCGTGTCTTGCCGGTGCCGGCGCCGGCGAGCACCAGCACGGGGCCCTCGGTCGCCTCCACCGCCGCCCGCTGCTCGGGATTGAGCCCGTCGAGATAGACGCCGCGCACGTGCCCGGCGCCGTCAGGCCGCGCCAGCGCCGCCGCGCGCGCGGCGATGCCGCCGGGACGCGGAGAAGCCGCCGGCAGATCAAAGGGGAAATCGGAGGGGTCACCGTCCGGGGTGTTTCGGGGGTCGGCCAACGGCCTGCTCACAGTCATGATGAATGATTCTTGGCGGAACAAAATGGCATCGGCATGCCCGTTTGGCGAGGGCGGGGCGAATCGGAGGCTTTTCAGCTGGCGCGATAGGCCAACAAGGGCAGTTCGGCGCTGATATGCGCGCCCAGCGCCCGCGCTGCCAGCGAGGGGCGCGGATCGGCAAAGTCCAGCGCGATACCGATGCTGGGCAGCGCCGGCACCCCCTCGGTGAGGATGTGAAGATCGGGCGGCACCGCCATGCGGGTCAGCACCGCCAGCGCATGGCCGGACCGGGCGATGGCGATCAACCCCGCGAGGCTGTTGCTGGCGAAGGCCACGCGGTAGCGCCGGCCCACCGCCTCCATCGCCGCACAGGCGGCGCGATGATCGAGCGTCAGCGGCGCGGAAAGCGCCAGCGGCAGGCTGGCCTGGTCAAGCAGGGCCGGAGCGGGATCATCCGCAACCCAGACGAACTCCTCCGGCCGGATCACCCCGCTGCCCCGGGGATCAGGCACGGAGACCAGCGCCATCTCGATCTGCCGCCGGTGCAGCAGCGGACGCAGTTCCAGCGTCGGCGCACAGACCATGCGCAGCTCAACATCCGGATAGAGCGCGCAGAAGCCGCGCAGAAGCTCGGGCAGGAAGGCCGCCGAATAATCCTCCGGGCAGCCGAAGCTCACCGAGCCGCGCAGGCCCGTGCCGCGCATATCGGCGAGGATTTCATCATGCCGCGCCAGCAGGGCATCGGCATGCACAAGCAGCTTCTCGCCCGCCAGGGTGAGGCGCACGCCCGACCCGCTGCGGTGCAGCAGCGGCTGGCCGAGCGCGTCCTCGAGCCGGTGCATCTGCATGCTGAGCGCGGATTGCGTGCGACCGATCTGCAGGCAGGCGCCACTGATCGAGCCGGTGCGCGCCACGACGGTAAAGCTGCGCAGCAAAGCGAGATCGAGATCAGGAAAACCGGCCATGCCGCCATCAATTTCACCGATAACGGAATGAAGCAATATCAGTTTGCCTGAATGGGCGAGGCCCTTTAGCTCTTCTGTATCCACTGCTGCGGGGAACAGCCATGTCGTCGAATGCCGAGACGCTGCCTATGGGGTCGCTGAACGACGATCCGGCCTTCTGGGCCGCCGCCACCACCCATCTCACCCGCTATGGGCCGAGCTTCGAGTCCGTCATCATCGAGCGGGCGGAAGGCAGCTATGTCTATGATGCCGACGGGCGTGGCATTCTCGACTTCACCTCCGGCCAGATGAGCGCGGTGCTCGGCCATACCCACCCCGATATCGTGGCGACGGTGGAACGACAGATGGGCCGTGTCGCGCATCTGTTCTCCGGCATGCTCTCCCGCCCGGTGGTCGACCTCGCCGCGCGCCTCGCCGCGCTGGCGCCGGGGCTGGAGCGCGTCCAGTTGCTCACGACGGGCGCCGAGTCCAACGAGGCGGCGCTGCGCATGGCCAAGCTCGTCACCGGCGGGCATGAGGTGGTGGCCTTCGCCCAAAGCTGGCACGGCATGACCGGCGGCGCGGCGGCGGCCACCTACAGCGCCGGGCGGCGTGGCTATGGGCCGGCGATACCGGGCTCCTTCGTCATTCCCGCGCCCAATGCCTACCGCCCCCGCTTCACCCGCCCCGACGGCTCGAATGACTGGCAGGCGGAACTCGACGATGCGTTCGAGTTGATCGACCGCCAGTCCACCGGGGCGCTCGCTGCCTTCATCGCCGAGCCGATCCTCTCCAGCGGCGGCATTCTCGAACTGCCGCCGGGCTACCTCGGGGCGCTGAAGCGCAAATGCGAGGAGCGCGGCATGCTGCTGATCCTCGACGAGGCGCAGACCGGCATTGCCCGCACCGGCGACATGTTCGCCTTCCAGCGCGACGGCGTGACGCCCGACATCATGACGCTGTCGAAGACGCTCGGCGCCGGCCTGCCGCTCGCCGCTGTCATGACCACGGCGGAGATCGAGCAGAAGGCACATGAGAAGGGCTATCTGTTCTACACCACCCATGTCTCCGACCCGCTGCCGGCGGCGGTGGGCGTGACCGTGCTCGACGTGGTGGCGCGCGACGGGCTGATGCAACAGGCGATCGACCGCGGCCGGCGGCTCAAGGACGGGCTGCTGAGCCTGCAGCAGCGCTATGACTGTGTCGGCGATGTGCGCGGGCGGGGGCTTCTGCTCGGGCTGGAAGTCGTGCGCGATCGCGGCACCAAGGATCCCGGCTTCGAACTGGGCGCAAGGATCATGGAAGAGGCCATGACGCGCGGCCTCAGCATGAACATCGTCAAGCTGCCCGGGATGGGCGGGGTGTTCCGCATCGCCCCGGCGCTGACAGTGAGCGAGGCGGAAATCGACCGGGGGCTGGAAATCATCTCCGACTCCATCGCCGCCGCGCTCGCTTGAGGGTGCCCGCCATCGGCAGGGGCCATGGCGTTTCTCCTCTTGTCCCGGACAAGCCTTTGCGCGTGAACGGCGCTGGTCTCGGCGCGCCGGGCATGGTCTGATCGGACGGTAGAATCCGCCCGCGCAGCCCCGACCCAAGGCCCTCCCCATGTTCGACGCCAAGTTCCAGACCTTCGCCGATTCCGCGGCCCCCGCGCTCGGCACCGCCCGCCTGAAGCTGCTGCGGGAGGAACTGGAACGGCGGGGACTCGACGGCTTCATCATTCCCCGCGCCGACGCCCACCAGAACGAATATGTGCCGCCCTGCGACGAACGACTCGCCTGGCTCACCGGCTTCACCGGCTCAGCCGGCGTGGCGCTGGTGCTGCGGGAGGAAGCGGCCATCGTGGTCGACGGGCGCTACACCCTGCAGGCGGCCGCGCAGGTCGACACCGCCTCCTTCGCCGTGGTGCCGCTGGCCGAGACCACGCCCGAGCGTTGGCTGGAAACCCACCTGCCGGCCGGCGCGCATCTCGGCTATGACCCCTGGCTCACCACGGTGGACGGCGAGCAGAAGCTGCGCCGCGCCGCCACCCGCGCCGGCGGGGTGCTGGTGGCGGTGGATGGCAACCCGGTGGACGCGGTGTGGCCGGACCGCCCGGCACCACCGCTCGCCCCGGTCACGCTGCGCGATCCGGCGCTGGCGGGGGAGAACGCCTCGGACAAGATCGCCCGCGTGCAGGCGGCGCTGGCCGAGCAGAAGCTCGACGCGCTGGTGATTTCCGATCCGCATTCGGTGGCCTGGACCTTCAACATTCGCGGCGGCGACGTGAACTTCACCCCGCTGCCGCTGTCCTGGGCACTGGTGCCGCGCAGCGGCCGGCCGACGCTGTTCGTCGACGCCCGCAAGCTCTCCAACGCCACGCGCGACGCGCTCGCCCCGGTCACCGAAATCGCCGAGCCGGCGCGGCTGGAAGACGCGGTGGCACTGGCTGCCACCGGCGGCGCCACGCTGCGGCTTGACCAGGCCACCGCCCCGGCGCTGCTGGCGGCGCGGATCGAGGCCGCCGGCGGCACGGTCTCCAACGGGGTCAGCCCGGTCGCGCTGATGCAGGCGGCCAAGAACGCGGCGGAACTGGCGGGGATGCGCGCCGCACATCGCCGCGACGGCGCCGCGCTTGCCCGCTTCCTCGCCTGGTTCGACGCGGAAGCCGCCAAGGGATCGCTGAGCGAGATCGACGCGGTCTGTGCGCTGGAGCGCTTCCGCCGCGAGACGGGCGCGCTCAAGGACATTTCCTTCCCCAGCATATCCGGCGCCGGACCGAACGGCGCCATCGTGCATTACCGTGTCAGCGAGGCGACCAACCGGCCGATCCGCCCGGATGAGTTGTTCCTCATCGATTCCGGCGCGCAATATGAGGACGGCACCACCGATGTGACCCGCACCCTCGTCGTCGGCACCGCGAGCGCCGAGATGCGCGACCGCTTCACCCGGGTGCTGAAGGGCCATATCGCCATCTCCCGCGCCGTGTTCCCGCTCGGCACATCGGGCGCGCAGCTCGACAGCTTCGCCCGCCAGCATTTATGGGCGGCAGGGCTCGATTTCGACCACGGCACCGGTCATGGCGTCGGCGCCTATCTCTCGGTGCATGAAGGGCCGGCGCGCATTTCCAAGCTCGGCACCGTGCCGCTGGTGCGCGGCATGGTGCTCTCCAACGAGCCCGGTTATTACAAGGTCGGCGCCTATGGCATCCGGCTGGAAAACCTCGAAATCGTGGTCGACGGGCCGATGGTCGAGGGGGCGGAGCGCACATTGCTCGGTTTCGAGACGCTCACCCTCGCCCCGTTCGACCGGCGCGGCATCGCACCGGCTCTGCTCACCGCGGAAGAGACCGCCTGGCTCGACGCCTATCATGCGCGGGTGAGGGACGAGATCGGCCCGCTGGTCGACGCGCCGACGCGGCTCTGGCTCGACGCCGCCACCGCGCCGCTGGCGCGCTGAGGCCCTTTCGCCCCGCCGCGCGTGTGGGGAGGGCAGGAAATAGGTAATGGTTCAATGGAACCATCGTCGATGAGCGGCATTATCCCGGCGACTGATGTAACGGGACGGCTGGAGACTCGACGATGACAACCATTCTTATCGTTATTCTTATCCTGATTCTTATTGGCGCCCTGCCGAGCTGGGGTTACAGCCGCAATTGGGGCTATGGCCCCAGCGGTCTCGTCACCATCCTGCTGGTGATCCTGATCGTGATGATGCTTACCGGCCGCCTCTGACCGTCGCGCGCCGAGATGGAAAAGCCGCCGCGTCTCCCCCCGCGGCGGCTTTTTCGTGGGGCCGGGATCAGTCCCGCAGCGCGGCGGCGGCCTCCGCAGCCGGCACTACCGTCGCGCCGGCGAATTCCAGTGCTGCCATCATCGCCGCCTGCACCGCCTGGGAAGGCACCTCTGTGCCGTTGAACGACAGCGGCC